>JBGTSF010000043.1:0-40415 GCA_041940425.1 Pyrinomonadaceae bacterium | reverse complement strand
GTAAATCTAAGTCTGGGAACTCCGGCAATCGAATCATGGAAAAACGATCCGTTGTGCCGCGCTGTTCGAAAATTGACTTCTGCCGGGATTGTGGTAGTCGCCGCCGCCGGAAATAACGGAAAATTGCCCACCGGGCAAAAAATTTACGGAGCGGTTCATTCACCCGGTAATGACCCGTCGGTGATCACCGTCGGTGCGTCCAATACGTTCGGAACGGACGTCAGGAATGATGACGGTATTACGACCTACAGTTCGCGCGGACCGACCCGCTCATATTGGACTGATTCGAATGGAGTAAAACAATATGATCATCTGATAAAACCGGAAATTGTCGCTCCCGGTAATCTGATCATCGGAGCTCAATCGAAAGAAAATTTGCTCGTAGGGAACAACAGTGAATTAAATGCTTCATCGGGCTTGGCGGACGACAAACGCAAAATGATGTATTTGTCGGGGACTTCGATGGCGGCACCGATAGTTTCAGGCGCGGCGGCATTAATGCTTCAAATAAATCCGAAACTGACACCAAATTTGGTCAAAATGATTCTTATGTATACCGCACAGCCGCTTGCCGGTTTCAATCATCTCGAACAGGGCGCGGGTCAGCTCAATGTCGAAGGCGCGGTTCGCCTCGCCAAACTCGTCAGACTGGATTTAAATAATAATACTCCGCTCGGCACGCCGATGCTGACTACCACAAACTTACCCGCTCCAAACTCGGTAATTGCCGGGCAAACCGTTCGGTGGTCGCAGGGGATGATCGTTGGACAGGGATATGTAAAGAGCAATCAGCTTATTACAAAGTATCAGAAAATCTATGATCTCGGAATGCTGATCAGCGACGGTTTCGTGATCAGCGACGGGATGCTGGTCAGCGACGGGATGCTGGTCAGCGACGGAATGCTGATCAGCGACGGAATGCTGGTGAGCGACGGAATGCTGATTAGCGACGGCACGCCGTTTCTGGATTGGAGTTCATTGTTCGGAAGCGGAATGCTGGTCAGCGACGGGATGCTAATCAGCGACGGGATGCTGGTCAGCGACGGGATGCTGGTCAGTGACGGAATGCTGGTTAGTGATACCTTATATAGAAGTAACAGCCCGTTGATCAGGGGTGACTCCACCGCATATATGAGATAAATGTAAAGAAATTGATTTCCTGAAAAGTATCACAGAAGTAAACTTACTTCTGTGATACTTTTCACCGTAAAAAAAATTTAAACAATTATAAAAAATTATGGACATTCTGTATTATTACTACTATAATTTAAAGCGAGTTAGGTTTCTTCCATTTGTTCAAGTCGAATAAATTAATGTTAGATTCACTCCAATCCCCTTTATCAATATAAATTAACGTGGAAAATAAAAAGATAATTTTACAGGTTTATTCTGCATTAAGTATCGTAACGGCGGTATTGATCTGCGCTCATACTTTTTATTTTTTTGAGAAAAACATATTGGATGTATTTTATTTCGGACTGCTTACCGTAACGATACTCGCGGCGGTTTTCATAAACATTCAGCTACCGCGAACCAAAATTCACCTTTCTTTTGCCGAAGCCGCGATTTTTTACACAATTCTGATGTATGGAACTGGCGCGGCGGTTTTGTTGGGGGCGTTGGAAACGATTTTTTCAGCCTTTTCACTACGTCGAAAGGGAATTCCGATAAAAACGCAGACCATATTTCTTAACGCGGCAATGACAATAATTTCTACTTTTGCCGCAGGTTGGACCGCGTTTCAAATTTTTCCAAGCAATACGGTTAAAAGTAATTTTGAAAATACATCGGTTCTGGCTTTAACCCTGACTATTGTTTGTTTGATACAGTTTTCGGTCAATTCGATTTTGGTTTCGATATTTAGTTCTTTAAAGTCCGAAAAATCATTTTGGCAGGTTTTGTATGAAAATTGTTTTACCGCATTGATCATGTATGCGGCGGCAGCCGGAACTGCCGGTTTAGTTATTACGGCAGTTGAGAATATCAGCACCGTGTTACTTTTTTTGACGATTTTAGTCGCATCCGTAGCCTACATCACTTATCGCCGGTTTGTTAATGACATTAAAGAAACCTCGGCAAAAGCCGAGCTGGCGGAACGCAAACGCGCCGAACAAGCCGAAAATCACGTTCTCGAACTTCAGCATTATATTTCCGAATTGGAATCGAGTACGACGGCTTTGAAGGAAAGCGAAAAAAGACTCCGATATACGGCATTTTACGATACATTGACCGATCTTCCGAACAGAAATAAATTTTTGGACCGGCTGCAGTTTTTGATCGAAAAATCGAAATACAAAAACGATGTAAGGTTTGCGGTTTTACATCTTAATTTAAATAGATTTAAAACGATAAACGACAGCTTAGGACATTCGATCGGAAATTTACTGCTTCAAAATGTAGCCAAAAGATTAAAAAAATTAGTCAAAAACGATGATTTGGCGGCGCGTTTCGGAAGCGACGAATTCGCGGTTATCTTGAATAATGTTGATAAACTCGACGAGGCGATACAGTTTGCGGAAAAGCTGAATAAAATAATTTCAGAGCCTTATACAATAGAAAACAGACAGGTGTTTACGAGCGTGAGTTTCGGGATAGCGATGAACGCATCGCATTACGAGAACGCAGAAAATCTTCTGAGGGATGCGAATATTGCGATGTATCACGCGAAAGAAGCGGAACTTGCCTATGCCGTTTTCGACCAGAATATGCATATTCAGGCGGTAACGCGCCTTCAGCTTGAAACGGATTTACGATACGCCATCGAAAGAAATGAATTACTGGTGTATTACCAGCCGATACTTGATTTGAATTCAATCGAACTGATGGGTTTTGAGGCATTGATGCGCTGGCGGCATCCGCAGCGCGGGCTTGTTCCGCCAAACGAATTTATTCCGGTCAGCGAAACTACCGGATTGATCGTGCCATTGTCGCTCTGGATTTTGCGCGAATCGTGTGAAAAAATTGTCGAATGGGAAAAAAAATACGAATTTAAAAAGAAACTGATAGTTAGCGTCAATCTTTCGGGCAAACATTTTGCGCATCCCGGATTGGTCGAACAGGTTCAAAAAATAATTGATGAAACCGGAATT
The DNA here is from genome assembly GCA_041940425.1 of Pyrinomonadaceae bacterium. Taxonomy (GTDB): domain Bacteria; phylum Acidobacteriota; class Blastocatellia; order Pyrinomonadales; family Pyrinomonadaceae; genus DATHTS01. The sequence continues at coordinate 37,326 of JBGTSF010000043.1, read as the reverse complement.
GATGTAAAATGCCTGAAACTGGAAATTACGGAAAGCGCGGTGATGGAAAACGCGGAAAGCGCGATTCGGATGCTGAAACAGCTTCGTAAACTCGGAATTAAGCTTTCGATTGACGATTTCGGAACCGGCTATTCGTCATTGAGTTACCTGCACCGATTTCCGATCAATACGCTAAAAATTGACCGCTCATTTGTCAGGACAATGGAAGCCGGTTCTGAGAACGGAGAGATCGTCAGAACGATCATCGCTCTCGCTAAATCGCTTAAATTAAGCGTAATTGCCGAGGGAATCGAATCAATTCATCAACTTCATCAACTTCGTGTTTTAGGCTGCGAATACGGTCAGGGCTACCTTTTTTCACGTCCCGTGCCGGAAGAAGAAGCCGAACGACTCCTGTCCGACAGTCATCGCTGGCAGTCAATTCTGCCGCGGCATCGGTCGGGAATTATCCAGCACGAAAACGATTTTTCGCTATTGGAACTCGATGAGGTTTTACCGAAAGCGCACGAAATTATTCAATAAGAAAGAAAATTTAGAGCGGATTGAATTTGCGAACGGAAACCTAAAGTTTTCGCGGACGACTTTTTCAAAATTTTCTGCAAAAATCGGCTAAACCAATCTAAAATTAATATTTTATCGTTTTTTTATTTCCTGAAATGAATTCTGGAGTTCCTGAAATTGTTTGCATAATCTGATTGATCTATTCAATTTCGGCAAAAACTTTCGGCTTTGCATCGAGCGGAAAGTTTTTTTCATATTGGTGAGAAAAGTTTAGAAGTGTATTTTCCGACCAGTAATTTCCGAGCAGATGCAAACCGATGGGCAGTCCTTCGGACGAAATGCCGCACGGCACGTTGATTCCGGGAATTCCGGCGAGATTCGCCGATGCCGTATAAATATCGCTCAGATACATCGCCAGCGGATCGTCCGATTTTTCGCCGAGCTTGAACGCGACGGTCGGCGAAGTCGGCGTTAAGATCGCGTCGCATTTATCAAAGGCGTTTTGAAAATCGCGTTTGATGAGCGTTCTGACCTTTTGCGCCTTCGCGTAATAAGCGTCGTAATAGCCGCTCGAAAGCACGTAAGTTCCGAGCATTATGCGGCGTTTGACTTCCGCGCCGAAGCCTTCCTCGCGTGTTTTGTAATACATCTCGCGCAGTTCGTGCGCGTCTTCGGCACGAAAGCCGTAACGCACGCCGTCGTAACGCGCCAGGTTTGAAGAAGCCTCAGCCGTGCAGATAATGTAATATACGGCGATCGAATATTTCGAATAGGGAAGATCGATGTCCACAATTTCCGCGCCTAGTGAGATGTAGTTTTCGATTGATTTTTCGACCGCTTCGCGGACTTCTGTTTCCAAACCTTCGCCGAAAAGAGCGCGCGGAACGCCGATTTTTCTGCCCTTTATATCGGCGGAAAGTAGTTCCGAATAATTCGGAACATGAACATCGGCGGTCGTCGCATCTTTCGCATCGCGTCCGGCGATAACGCCCAGAACATCGGCGACATCTTTCGTCGTTTGACCGAAAATACCGATCTGATCGAGCGACGAAGCGAACGCGACGAGACCATAACGCGAGATTCTGCCGTAAGTCGGTTTAAGACCGAAAATACCGCAAAAAGACGCGGGTTGGCGAACCGAACCGCCCGTTTCCGAACCGAGCGAGGCGCGGACAACGCCCGACGCGACCGCGACCGCCGAACCGCCCGAACTTCCGCCGGGAACCCGTTCCGTGTCCCAGGGGTTTTTGACATTTCCGAAAGCCGAATTTTCATTTGATGAACCCATCGCAAATTCGTCCAGATTCGTTTTACCGATGATTACCGCTCCGGCTTTGTTTAATCTTTCGACCGCCGTCGCATCGTAATGCGCCCGGTAATTGTGCAAAATCCGCGAACCGCAGCTCGTCCGCATTGCTTTTGTGCAGATATTGTCCTTGACCGCTACGGCAAAGCCTTTCAGCGGCTGGTCGTTTTCGGCAGAATTTTCTATAAATTCCGCCCGTTCCAATGCGTGTTTTCTTTCGATCGAAAGAAAACTATTTAGCGTTTCGTTAAGTTTTTCGGCGGAATCCAGAATTTTTTCGATCTTCGATTTTAATTCGCTCATAAAAAAAATTGTAAAATTTATAGACTGCTCACGACCTTATCAATCAGCCATTTATTATTTTCTTTGACTGTTTCGACTTTTATCTCTTTCTGCTCGCTTCGCGTTTCGTCTCTCCAAAAAAGCAAAACTTCAAAGACGGTTTTTTCGCCGGAAACGGCTTCACAGCCGCCAACCCGGAACGCTTTCGGATAATCTTCGGTCTGTGTAAAATAATCTTTCGCCGTTACATCTTTGCTTTTTATTTCTTCGAATAATCTTTCGGTCAAAAAAGTTTTGCTGTTTTCTAACTTTTCTTGTTTCGGTTTCATATCATTTCCGAAATGATATGAGTAAAATTGTTTGACGATTTCTCTCGATTCGATGCATTCCGATTTTTCCAGATTCGGAATACTGCACGCCGCGAAAAACATATTTATAAAAAATAAAATCGAAATTGTTTGATAAAAATAGTTGCGGAATAATTTAAAGTCTGAAATCTGAAATCTGCAATTCATAAAACTTTCGGAACTTGAAAATGACCTTCGACCGCTGATGGCGCTTCTTCGAGCGCGGCTTTTTGACCGAGCGAATCGTGCGGATTGTCTTCGCGCCCCGTTTCGGTCTGCTCGCCTTCGGGCGTTAAACCGCCGATCGCCGGTTCGACCGCTTCGGTATCGAGTTCGTTCAACTGCTCGACATAAGCGACGATCTCATTCATTTGCGGAGTATAAATCTCTAACTCTTCTTCGGTGATTTCCAAATGCGCTAATTTTGCGATTTTTCTAACATCCATAATTTATAAAAATTTTATTTCTTTCCGGCGAGATGCTTTTTCCGCGCCAGACAACTTCCGGCGGCAAGCAGAAATTGATAACGAAGATCATCGTCCTCGATCGCGTCCGCCGAACTTCTCAGTTTTATAGAAACTTCGTCCAGAGCATTTTCTTCAAACTCGGCGGACGATATTTGATTGGTCAAATTTTTTCGTCGTGCTTCGGCAACTGTTTTTTCGTCAACTCTGAACTCGATAAACGTCACGGCAGCTTCGCGTAAAATCGAATTTAATTGAAAGATCATCTGACCGCTCAGGCTTTCGAGATGGCGTTTCCACATTTCGCTGGCGACCGAAATTATCAGATGCTTTTGAAAAAGTCGAAACGGAACGGTGTGTTCAGCCAGCGAACGACCGGCGGCTTTTTTCCAAGCCGCAAAGACGACCGCCTCGCGGAGCGTTTCGTTGTCATCGAATTCTTTTAAGATCGCCGGCAGTGCGCGAATTAGATCTTCCATTGGTCAAAAACACTTTTTCATTTATCATTAAGCATTTACCAGAGGTTTATGATAAATGTTAGCAGATAAATGTTCAATCACAAGACTTCCGAAAATTATTCTCGCGTCGGGCAGTCCGCGCCGGTCGGAAATTTTAACGCAGGTCGGCTGGGAATTTGAAAAGTTTGTTTCTGATGTAGATGAAAGCGAAAGAGAAGGCGAATCGCCGGAAATTTATGTCCAGAGGCTTGCCCGAACAAAAGCCGAAACGGTTGCCGAAAAATTTCCGGGCGAAATCGTATTAGGCGCGGATACGACGGTCGTCATCGAAAATCAAATAATCGGAAAACCGTTAGATTTACAGGACGCGTGGCGGATGCTCGAAATGCTTTCAGGAAGATGGCACGAAGTTTTAACCGGTGTGGCGTTGGTCAAAAACGGGAAATCAGTCGCCGGATTACAAACTACAAAAGTAAAATTTGCCGAGTTGTCCGGCGAGGAAATCGCGTTTCTGGTCGAAAAAGGCGAGCCGCTCGACAAAGCGGGCGCGTATGCCGTGCAGGCGCAAGCCGCGCTTTTTATCGAAAAGATCGAGGGCGATTACTGGAACGTCGTCGGTCTGCCGGTCAATTTAGTGTACGAACTTTATAAAAATAATTTTTGAATAATAAAAAAAGACAGCCTTAAATTTTCGCGGCTGTCTTTTTTTATTTTCCCTACAAAAAAAATTACATATTCCTGTCAATAACTTCCGAGATCGGAATCGAGATATCCGACATCGGATCAATCCCGCCGATCGGTTCGGTTGCGATCAAGCCGTCTTTTCCGAGAATTACAAATGATGGAAGCTGATCAATCTTAAAGGTTTTGATCGTCAGCATACCTTCGGAATCGCGCAAAGTCGCAACTGTTAATTTGTTTTTGGTAACAAACTTTCTCAAATCTTCGTCGCTCGCGTAATTTTTCGATTTCGCGCTTGCCGAATCGGTGGCTATAAAATAAAACACGACGTTTTTATTGGCGTATTTTTTCGCCAGCTTATTAACAGTTTCGATTTGATTTTTGGATAAAGGATTCCAGCTCGCGCCGATGGCGAGAACCGTAACTTTTCCTTTTTGTCCTTCAATGTTGATATTTTCGCCTTCGAGCGAGACAAGCGTTTTGCTCTGTCCGAAAGCCGAAAACGAAAATGCGATAAAAAGACCGGAAACCGCTAATAAAATTTTTAAGTTTTTCATAATTTTGTGATTGCCAAACTTTGGCAATTCGCTAATTTAGATGCAAAAACGATGCCCTTTTACTGCCTTTTATTCAATATCGTATTATCAATCAGCCTGACATCGCCGAAATGAACGGCAACTGCCAGTAAAACCTCGTTTTCCGTAATCTTTTCAACAGGTTCGAGTGTTTCAGTGTCCACCACCGCAACATAATCAATTTTTGCGAGCGGCTCGGTTTCTATAATCTGAATAACGATTTCGGTTATTTTGAGCGCGTTTCGTTCGCCGTCCCGGACAGCTTGTTTGGCTTCGCCGAGAGCTTGATAAATGATCGAAGCCTTATGCCTTTCCTCATCGCTCAATCTCGCATTGCGCGAAGACATCGCCAGACCGGATTCTTCGCGGACTATCGGCATCGAAACGATCTCGGTGTCAAAACCCAAATCCCGCGTCAGACGTTTGACGACCGCGATTTGCTGGGCGTCTTTTTGACCGAAAAATGCGAAATCCGGTCGAATCGTGTTGAAGAGAATCGTAACGACCGTCGCCACTCCCCGAAAATGCCCGGGACGCGACGCGCCTTCCAGCGTTTCGGTCAGATTTTCCACATAAACAAAAGTCGAAAAATTTTCGCCGTAAATCTCTTCCGCGTCTGGTGCGAAAATATAATCAACCTGAAAATCGCTTAATATCGCCGCATCATTCGTCAGTTTGCGCGGGTATTTATCGTAATCCGACTGCTCGTTAAACTGCGTCGGGTTGACGAAGATCGAAACGATGACGATATCGGACATCTGACGGGCTTCTTTGATGAGCGACAGATGACCTTCGTGTAATGCGCCCATTGTCGGCACAAATCCGATCGTTTTATTTTCGCGCCGCAGTTTTCGCGCCAGCGATGCCATTCTTTGTCGGCGGTTGATAATTTCCATCTTGTAAAATTATTTTAGTTCGCTTACATCAACATCTTTCGGCAGTCCGTAAGATTCCTGCTCATTCGGATAGTTTCGGTTTTTGACATCTTCCATCCAATTTGTAATGGCGTCAGACATCACTTCGCGGATATTCGCGTATTGGCGGACAAAACGCGGAAGCCTTCCGAACGAAAGACCGACGAGATCGTGAAGCACGAGAACCTGTATGTCGCACTCCAAACCCGCGCCGATTCCGACCGTCGAGATCGTCAATTCTTTGGTAATTATTTCGGCGACCTGACGCGGGACGAGTTCCAGGACAATCGCAAACGCTCCGGCTTCTTCGAGCATTTTCGCGTCTTCGACCAGAATTTTTGCGGCTTCCGTCGTTTTCCCCTGAACGCTGTAGCCGCCGAGCTTGTGAACCGATTGCGGCGTCAAACCGATATGCGCCATCACCGGAATTTCTTCGTCAACAAGGCGTTTTACCAGATTGACGCGATTGCGACCGCCTTCGAGTTTGACGGCTTCCGCCCCGCCGTTTTTCATCAAACGAAGCGCGTTGCGGACTGTTTTGTTGTCCCCGGCGTGATAACTGCCGTAAGGCATATCGGAAACTAAAAGCGCGCGGCTCGCACCGCGTTTGACGGCGCGGGTCGCCGAAAGAATCTCGTCCATCGTTACGGGAATCGTGTTGCCGTAGCCGTGAATCACATTGCCGATGCTGTCGCCGACGAGAATAATGTCAACGCCGGCTTCGTCAACAATCCGCGCCGAGGGATAATCGTATGCCGTTAAACAAACCAATTTTTCGCCGCGTTCCTTCGCCGCACGAAGCGCGGGAACATAGACTTTTTCGGGTTTGTCCGGTTTTAAATATGCCATAAATTTTTAAAAATTCAGCCTGAAAAACTCGTATGTATTTGTTGATTGATAGAATCTTTTTTTTCCTTCTCGCCGTTTGGATGCCAGCGTTTGACTTTTGAAAAATCACTGACCTCCGAAACTAATTCCTGAACAGTTTTATTCAAGACAGGGTGAACAAAATGAGGCGACAGTTCGCACATCGGGATCAATACGAATTTCCGCAGATGAAGGCGCGGGTGCGGCAGAGTCAGAAACGGAGTATCGGTTTGGACGTCTCCGTAAAACAATAAATCTAAGTCAACCGTGCGCGGCGCGTTTTCAAATTTGTTGCGCCGTCCGAGCAGATATTCGATGCGAATCATTCGCGCCAGCATCTGCGCGGGCGTGATATTCGTAACGTGGATTTCAGCGACCATATTCAAAAAATTGTCAGAGTTTTCGAGACCAAGCGGCTCTGTTTCATAAACGGCGGAAAGACGATGAACGGGCATGCTCGCTTCGAGCAGACCGCGCACGGCGAGCAGGAGATTTCCCGCCCTATCGCCCAGATTCGAGCCCAAACTGATGTATGCTGTTATGTGTTCGACTTCCACGATTGGTAAGTAGTTTGTAATTGATACAAGATTATATGTCAAATTTTTAAAAACTGAAAAGCATTTACAATTTTAATTTCAAATGTTTCAATAGAATAGTAGAAAATTGATTCCAGAAATGTTTTTTATAAAACATTCGGGCGGATTTTTAAGGCGTGTTCCGTCCAGACAAAATTCACACGCATTTTTGAAAAATGGCACGCAGAAAATTTCGCCACAGCCCGAGATACGACGATTCGAATGACCGTTCGTTTCAGGAGTATCTATTGAATCAGCCCGCGCCGCAGACGACGCGCACCGAACTTTTGAGACTTATACGCGGCGGCGAAGACACTTATCTCGAACTGAAATTAAAACTCTCGAACACCGAACGAATCGGTCAGGAAATCGTCGCCCTGGCGAACACCGACGGCGGAGTTGTCGTCTTCGGCGTCAGCGATCAACTGCGCGTGCAGGGTGTTCACAACCCGGAAGCCGTCCAGGAAGAACTCGTCCGCATCTGCCGCGAAGATGTTTTTCCGCCGCTCATTCCGCTTATTGACCTTATTTCATTCGATAGCGGGAAACGAATCATCAAACTCGAAGTCGAAGGAAAAAAACGACCCTACCGCACGCGCGACGGCAAATTTTATTTCCGCATCGGTTCTGAAAAACGCGAAGCGACGCGCGAAGAACTTTCCGCCTGGCTCGATGAAAACCGTCCGCAAAATTATGAAAATATTCCGTTGACAGGTGTTTTGGAAAGCGATTTTGACGACGGGCTTCTATGGAGTTTCGCCAACTCCTTCGAGGGCGAAACGATGGGCGGCGCGCATTATCAAACCGCCGAATTTCTAAAAAAAGATTTGCTGTTAGCCGTCGGCACGGGCGAGGAATTTCTGCCGACCATCGCCGCAATTTTGCTGTTCGGAAAAAACGAAAAGGTCGCCGAACTCGTGCCGCGTTCGGCGATTACGGCGATTCGCTATTCGGGCGGTCAGATCGTCGAAAAGGCTGAATTACACGGGAATCTTCTGACGCTTTATGAACTTTCGATAAATTTCATAAAACGCTACAGCGATCTTTTGAAATTCAAACCAAAAAAATTGAAGCATCAGAAAAATTCTCCTATTCACCGTCGCGGGGCGTATCATCTATATTCGATTCTCGAAGCGGTCGCTAATGCTTTGATGCACCGCGATCTCGCGCTTCGTGAAATGAATACGCGGATTTTGATCTATGACGATTATCTCGAAATAATTAACCCGCGCCGGACGAGCGGGTTCGTTCCGCCAGCCTCGAAAGCGATCCGCTACGGCATCACGCAGAGAATCAACCCGCAAATCGCCTCGATCTTTTCAAAACGCGAATACGGCGCGAATCTCCCGCGCGGCGGTCTGCCGATGATTCTGCGCGGCTCTCGACAGTTTTCGGGAAAAAAGGTCGAGATTTACACTGCCAACGATGAATTTAAAATAAAAATCCATAGTCTGTGAATTTAAGATTCAAGATTCAAGATTCAAAATTCAAAGGGAGAAAAAATTTAAATCTTAAATTTTTAATCTTAAATTCAGTAATATTAGTGTAAAATCAACTTCAATGGATAGCCGCCAAATTTCCGTGCGACAGCTCGTAGAAAAAGATTTTCCCAGCTGGTTTCGTCTGCGCAGAATGCTCTGGGATCAATCTTCGGACGAAGAGCATCGCGCCGAAATGTTGGATATCTTCGAGCATTCTGAAACACAGCTTGTCATTGTGGCTGAAAATTCCGAAGGACAACTGGTAGCATTTTTGGAAGCAAGCATTCGCCCGTTCGTCGAAGATTGCGAAACCGACTCGGTCGGCTATCTCGAAGGCTGGTTTGTCGAGCCGGATTTTAGACAGTTGGGAATCGGACGAAATTTAGTTGAAGCGGCGGAAAGCTGGGCGCGTAGCAAAGGCTGCACCGAAATGGCTTCGGATTCGGAAATGGGAAACGATTTAAGTCTTCGGGCGCATCAAAGTCTCGGCTACGAAGAAACTTCGAGACTCGTCCATCTGCGAAAAGATTTGATTTAATTTTAAAAGTTGTTAAGGGAATGGTTTATTTTAAAGAAGTAAATTTCACTATTTTTAAAGCGATTTTCGTCGTCTGTTTTTTAACCGGCACGGCAATTTTTTCTTACGCGCAATCGAACGATCAAAATTTTCCGACACCGATCACATCAAACCAGATCAATGGAACGATCAACGCGCGCGACATCGGCGATTCGCGTTTGACGACTTATTATTTTACTTTTAACGGTAATCAGGGCGACGTTTTTATCAATGTTGTTACAAAAAATCTGAACGGCGATATAGATGTTTTCGCCGCCGAAGGTTTGCGACCGTTGACCAAGATCGTGGTTTACGCCGACAGTTCCGACAATGAAACCGGGCGCGTGATCTATCTTCGCAAACCCGAAAAAATTATTTTAAGAATTCAGGGACGATCACCGAATGACGATCCGGCGACGTTTCAAATAAAATTCGCCGGAAGTTTTATGGCGAGTTCCGACGCCGAAATCGAAGCTCCGAAACTTCCCGAAGTTCAAAAAGAAAACGAAAGCGGCGTGATTGTTAATTCGGTCGGAACGATTATCGCAGTCAAACCGAAACCGACGCCCGAACCGAAAGAGTCCGTTGCCGAAAAAAAGGACGAAAGGGAAATTGAAAACATAGAAGAAGAAAAAGAAAAGGAAACGGTTGCGGAAAAGTCGGATGAAGAAACCGAGCCTGAAAAAAGAGTAAATCCTCAAGTTGTCATCACCGACGATTTGGAAAAAAAGTCTGAAACTAAACAGGAAGTAACAGTTTCAAAAACGGAAGTTGAAAAAAAAGATGACGAAATCACCGAGGTAAGCGAAATCCCGACTAATCGAGAAAGGACGGAAATATCTGCCGATAAATCCGACACCGCAGAAAAAGAAGAATCGAAAAAAGCCAAAGAAAAATCAAAAAAGGAGAAAGAACCTAATCCTCTGGAAAACATCCGTTTGGTCGTTTTACTCAAAGACGGCGGAAGAATCGAGCGACCGATGAGCGAAATTATAAAGTTCGGCGTGGAAAAAGGCGTTTTGACGATCATTCACAAAGACGGTTCGATCTCGCGTTATTCGATTCTCGATGTCGAAAGCGTAACGATTCGTTGATTTTTATGACTGTTTGACGACCTGTTTTAACCGTTCGATCAAATTGCTGTTCGGATTTGCTTGTTCCAACTGCCTAAGCGCGTTTTGGGATTTTACCAAATCGCCTTTTTTAAAATAAGCGACACTCAGATTATAAAGCGTCGGCTCGTGTTTCGGATCGGTTTGGAGCGAGGTCTCAAACTCTTTTATCGCGCGGTCAAAATCGGGAGTTTGGCGTTCGACGAATGTAACACCGAGATCGGTTCTCGCGCCGACATCGGACGGATTAATTTCGAGAGCTTTTTCATAAAATTCCGCCGCTTTTTCAAATTGGCGCGAATCAAAATACGCATTGGCAAGTTTTAAATTAGTCTGAAAATTTTTCGGTTCCGCATTTTGAGCGTTTTGGTAAAAAGTTACAGCTTCGGCAAATCTGCCGATCCGGGCATACATATCGCCGGCTTCGATTTGCGCCTCCGCGTTTGAAGGTTCGTTTTTCGCATTATCTAAAACTTTCTGCACATCGGGAATCATCCCACCCGGTGTTTGTTCCTTGATGTCCGCGCTGTGAATTTGTTGGTTAAACTGCGGATTTGTTTGTTGCAGGGTTGAGTTTTGCGCGTAATTCGGATTTTCATTTAAACTGTTCGCACCGACAAAACCGATAACGAGTCCGACTACTAAGCCGGTAATTCCTGTAAAAATATGTTTAGACATCATTCAAAGTGAGAAGTGAAAAATGAGAACTGAGAAGTAAATTTGTTTTTACCGTTCAGTTCTCACTTCTCACTATTCGGTTACGCATAGCTGTGCAGTCCCGGAAGCAGATAGCTTACGCCGAGATATGTAAAGATGACAAGCATAAATCCGACAATCGCAAAATATGCCGAACTTCTACCCGACCAGCCGCGCGAAATTCTGGTATGCAGAAATGCGGCGTAGGTCAGCCATGCGATCAAAGCGGCGGTTTCTTTCGAGTCGAATCCCCAGGGTCTGCCCCACGATTCGTTCGCCCAGATCGCGCCTGTGATAAGAAGCATCGCCAGTCCGGCAAAAGCGAGACTCGCCGTTTTATACATCAAACCGTCGAGCGCGTCCAGAGACGGCAGACGCTCGCGCAGTTTTTCGGTTCTGAAACTGAAAAGTATCACGAAAAACGTCCCGGCAAGCGCGGTTATCAAACCGACGAATTCGACCGGATTTGTTTTCAAACTCAGAAAAAGCGAATCGCCGCGCTGAACGAGATAATTTTTCGCCGCCTGATCCAATTGCGCCGGAGTCAGTGCGGCGAATTCCTGTGCCGAAAGATTTTCTTTTTCGGCAATGGCGCGTCCCGCCACGACATACTGTGTCGGATTGGTGGCAAGCTGCGCTTTTAATTCTGACGGCACGTCCGTTACGGTTCTTACGCCGGAAACATAAAACGCGATGGCGGCGAGTTGAACGACCAGAGACAATTTTAAAAGAATATGTCCCGCTTTTTTCGCGCCTTCGTTTTGTTGATACAGATAGATCAAAAAAGAAACGATCACGCCGAAAAGCAGAATTCCGGCGAATGCCAAAACCGCGCCGACGTATGGTATTTCCAGACGAAACGGCGACGAAAAAGGTTTTGCGCCGGGTGTCGAATTCGGCACAAAAGTTCCGATCCGATAGACGAATTCGGTAAAGACCGAGAATTTGCTGATCGTCGCAAAAACAGCGATTCCGAACAAACTCGACCAGATCGCCATCGCTTCGGTTTTTACTTTGTCTTTGAGAAGATACATCACTGCAATCGCAAAACAAACGAGCGCGACGCCGTAACTGAGCGCGGCTACGCCGACGTGAATCGGTCGCCAGTAGGAATCGAGAACCGGCGGCAGATCAATAAATTCATCGCCGATAAATCGCGCCAGCGTCAATATCAAAGCCGCGATCGGTAGCGAGAACGCGCTCAGTATCTGGAAATTTTTTCGGTGCGCGAGAAGTAAAGTCGCAAAACCCGCGCCGAACGCGAAAGCAATGCTCAAATCATAAAGATTAGCAAACGGAATATAGCGGAAAAACCACGGCGTTTCGTCGTTTCCGGCGGCGCGAAGCATTCCGATTTCGCGTTCGTAAGCGGCAACCCACCGGACGAGCCACGATGCGAGATTAAATAAAACACCGAGCGACGCGCCCCACAGACCGATTTTTCGCGCCATCTCCGACGGAGCGTAAAGATTGGTCAGATAGAACAGTGAGGACAAAATATAACAGGCGAGCGCGACCATCATCAACGCGCCGTCGGAAACGAATCCCGCGCCGATCTGCAAACGCATTCCGAGCAGCACAAACGCGCCGCCGATAGCCAGAATCACCGGCAGATAAGATTTCCAATTACTTGCGTCAGTCGCATTTTCCGGCTTGTCTTTGATAATCACGCCGTCTCTGATTTTTTGAACTTCCTGCATAAATCTATTTTTCCTCCTCTGCGATTTCGTGATTCGGATCTAAATCTTTTACGATCTTTTTGAACTTGTCTTCAAAACCGAATTGGTTGCGGTTCGTATTTCCGCCCAATACGATCTCGCCGTTTACTTCGTCAATCAACGCCCAGATTCTTCGGTGCGAAATAAAAAATACGAAACAAAGCGCGCCGATCAAACCGAAACCGCCGATATACCAGGCGATAAACGCCGCGTTGAACGGATCATATTTGATCGAAAGAACGTGGGCGATGGGCGATTTTTGAAATGACTGCAATCGCCAGCGATAACCCGCGACCGGCGCGTTGATCGGCGCGTTGTCGGGCAGTTTGTTGGCAAATGCGAAAACTCTATTCTTTTCACCTTCCGGCGTCGTGATATTTAAGACGGCGACCGGATTATTGTATTCAGGCGTCCGCGTTCCGAGTTCGTTGCCCTGCATCACGAAATCCGGGAAAAACGCCTCGTGTTTGATCAACGTTCCGTCGGGCAATTCCACCGTTCCGTTTCGTTTTAATTTAATCGTCTGCGGCTGCGCTCCTTCCATTTGCGGAATCACGTCGAGCGTCATCTCGCTCGCGCTTCCGATGGTGATCGCGCTCGCCTGAAAAAATCGGTAGCCGCGATATTCGAACGGCTTATTTAAACTGACATCGGCAACCGTTTCGCCGTATTCTGGATCGTCAATTTTTATCTGAGTCCGCCAGTCGAGCGTGTTGTTGATCTCGATCGAACCTTGCGGATCAATCAGTTTTTGCTCTACTTCCGTGCAGGTGATCGTAAAAGGCAATTGAACGTTATAGCGTTCCTGTTTGTCGAGATTGAATTGAATAAGTTGAATTTGATCCGTAACGCGCGGAGCCATCGCCAACTGCTGTAATGACGGACTCGGATCGGGCGATAAACGAACGTCTGCGTCAAACCCGGTTTGGAGCGCGATGAAATGACCAAGAAAAAGTATCAGCAAAAAAATATGAACGATATACGCGCCAAGCCGGTTGTATTTTCCGCTTTCGCCAAAAATGTAGAGGTTTCCTTTTTTTTCAGTAACAGTCGCGCTAAAACCGTTTTTCTTAAAAGTTTGCGCGACCGCTTCGGCAGTTTGTTTGTCGTTTTCAAAACCTACTTTTTCGATCACAGCGTTTTGTTTTTGTCCGAGAAGCCATCTGCGCGAAGCGTCGAGTTTCGGTTTAGAAATAAAACTCCACGCCGAGGGAAAACGGTCAATCGAAGCCAGAACGATATTGAGTGATAAAACGAGTAGTAGAAAATTGTAATACCAGCTATGATAAATATCGAAAAATCCGAGCGCGCCGAAGACGGTTTTTTCCGCCGGGGTCATCGAAGCGTATAGCGTGTCAAAACCCTGCACATTCTGCTGGATTAACAGCATTCCGATCATCGAAAGCGCGACTAAAAGGCACAGCAAAACGATACCGAACCGCACCGAACTTAAAAAATCTAAAATTCGATTTATCATCGGCGCGGTTTTCGTTCTGGATATTTCTTTCGGTCTGATAGTTTCTTCTGCAGCAGACATTATTTTTAAGTAAAAATCATATCTTTTCCAAACTTATTTGTCATCCTGCAAATAATTAGAATAACTTTTAAGTAAAAAAAGTTTGAATTTTATTTCGCGGTTTGGAAAAAGGGTTGTTTACAGGGTATTCTTTGACTAAAGCTACTTTAAAATCATTATTCAATGGACATTTTAACAGCGGAAATACAGGAAACGAAAGCCATCGGCTTGAAGGAAAAATTAGCGGCGTTTTTTGAGCTGACCAAACCGCGCATCGCGTTTATGCTGGTTTTGACATCAGCCGCCGGATTTTATCTCGGCTCGAAAGGCGGTTTCGATTTTCTGCTTTTTGTAAATTCGATCATCGGAATCACGCTTCTGGCTTTCGGTGTGGCAACATTAAATCAATTTATCGAACGCCGCACCGACGCTTTGATGGAGCGGACAGCAAGACGCCCGATTCCGACGCAGAAAGTAACGCCCGCCGAAGCTGTGGTTTTCGGTTTGATCCTGACGGTTTCGGCGGAAATTTATTTAGCGTTTTTGGTTAACGCTCTGACCGCCGTTCTGGGTTTGATCGTGATCGTCGGATATGTTCTGCTTTACACGCCGCTTAAAACAAAAACTTCCGCTTCGACCGCGATCGGCGCGATTCCGGGCGCGATGCCGCCTTTGATGGGCTGGACGGCTTCCGCAAATGAGATCACGCTCGGTGCGTGGGTTTTGTTCGCGCTATTGTTTTTGTGGCAGTTTCCGCATTTTCTGGCAATCGCCTGGATGTATAAAGAGCAGTATCGAAAGGCGGGAATCTTGATGCTTCCGGTCGTTGAAAAAGAAGGGAAGATCACGGCGATTCAGATCGTTACATTTACATTAATGCTCATCCCGATCAGTCTCGCGCCGTTTTTTCTCGGTATTGCCGGATATGTTTATCTGGCGGGCGCGTCAATTCTCGGAATCTGGTTTTTAATATCGAGCATCCAAACCGCGCGCGCCAAATCGGTCGAGAAAGCGCGGAAACTGCTTCTCGTCTCGGTCTTATATCTTCCCGTAATTTTCGCTCTGATGGTGTTTAATAATCGCTAAAAAACTTCTAGCAGTTATGGAAGTCGGAACTTTAAAACAAAATTACAAACAAAAAAACAGAGGCAAAAGCAGGGTGTCGTTGAAAGGCGGAACTGGTGAAAAGGGCGGAAACGGCGGCAATGACGGCGGCGACTCCAATAATAACTTTTTCGATTCCGAAACTCCCGCCAATAAAAACATAGCGCGAATTTTTACGATGTTTCTTCTGGTCGTCGTTCTGATGACGTTCGGCGGTCTGATCGGAGCGTATATCGTTCTGGCGACCAACGGCGCGTTAGAATGGCGACCTTTTGATCTGCCCTATCAAGTCTGGATTTCGACGGCGATCATTTTGGCAAGCAGTATTACATATCACATTTCGAAAAATCTGCTTTTAGACAACAAGCAGGAAAAATCAAAAAAATGGCTGTTAATCACGACGGTTCTCGGCGCGGCTTTTATTTCATCGCAGATTCTAGCGTGGTTTTTGCTTTACAGGCGCGGCGTTTATTGGTCGGGAAATCCGTATGCCGGATTTTTCTATATCCTGACGGCGGTTCATGCTGTTCACGTTCTGGGCGGCGTCTGCGCTCTCGGCGCGATTATCATCCGCACCTGGTTTAAAACATTTTCCGAAGACGAACTCGAATATAGACAAAACCTCGCAAATGTCGTCGGCTGGTATTGGCATTTTATGGACGCGCTCTGGATAGTGATTTTAATGCTTCTCGGATTTTGGAAATGAATATGGAAAACGCCGCCCGGTTTGAAAATCAAAAAACTTCGAAGGTTTTTATCAACACGATTTCCGTCGCCGTGCCGGTTGTCGTCGCTTTTTTGCTGGCATTCCCGAACAAACTCGATCTTGGCGGCTGGACAAAAAACATTTCGCATCTGATCGGCGCGGTCAATAGCTTGACAACTTTCACGCTGATTCTCGGTCTGGTTTTTATAAAATACAAAAAGATCAAACTGCATCAACTGATGATGACCGTTTCGTTCGCGCTCGGAGGTCTGTTTCTGGTCTTTTACGTAACGTATCACCTGACAAATCCGTCCAATAAATTCAGCGGCGTAGGTACGGTTCGATATTTTTATTTATTTATTCTGCTCTCGCACATCGCACTTTCTCTTGTCGTTCTGCCGCTCGTTTTAAGAGCGATGTATTACGCGGTTACGAAACGGTTTGCCGAGCATCGCAAAATCGTAAAATTCGCATACCCGATCTGGCTTTATGTTTCGATTACGGGAGTTACCGTTTACCTGATGCTTTATCATCTTTTTCCTTCAAAATAAATTTTAATTTTGTCTTGTAAACAGGCAATTTCGTGTGATATATTAAATTTCGTTGAAAATTTATCGCCGAAGTCGTTTCAAAACTGAAACAGCGCGGGGGAACCAATCGTTCACCAAAATTTTTTTGTTGAACACGGGGCGAAGCATTTATCCGAAAATGCGGGGAAAACTTCTTCATCCCTAGCCCGTCAGCTAACCTCGAAGGCGAAGGAAGAAGTAACTGCGAAAATGAAGAGCCTTTCGGCGCGATTTTGTGTGTGCTTCGTGCCTTTTCAACGAATTAACTCTTGTCTTCTCTAAAGAGGAAAAAGTTCCGTAAGCGATTACGGAACTTTTTTATTTTTAAAATCTGACGGTTCTGATTTTTTTGATTTTCGCCTGAAACAAAGGCATATTCGCATTTTTATCCAACAAAATCGTGAGCGGCGGCGAATCGAGTTTTATAGAAACGATTTGCGTTCTCCGTTCAATAAGTGCTTTTTCGACGACTTCGCCCGATCCGGTTTGAACAAAAATCTCGAACGGAAATTTAAAAACGTCTGGAATATTTCCGCCTTTTTGAGTTTGAGAAATTTCGAGACGCAAAGTATTGTCTTGCAAGTTATAAACCGGCTCGATTTCAAGTTTCGGATGCCCCGCGCTGTAAATCCATTGTTTGAAAAATGAATCGAGATTTTTTCGGGAAACCTCTTCCATAACTTTTTTTAAATCAGTCGTTTCGACATTAGCGAATTTGTAGCGGTTCAAATAAATATTTACGGCTTTCCAAAACGCCTCTTCGCCGACAGTTTCGCGCAAAAGATGTAAGACGAGACTTCCTTTGTTGTAAGTGATAAAAAAATATTTGAAAAGTTTATCTGTTTGATTCGCTGTCAAATTATACAAACCGTGTTTCGTATTATTAACTGCGTCTTTGTATAGATAAATAGTCGCATCTTCCTGAATTTTTGCCCGATACGCGCCTTCGCCATACATTTTACCGCGATAGACGGCTTCCATATAGGTCGCAAAACCTTCATTGAGCCAAAGCTCCGCCCAATTGCGGCAGGTTACGAGATTGCCGAACCACGAATGAGCGAGTTCGTGCGAAATCAGATCAATCGCAAAACCTCTGAGATGCGGAAAACGAGCCAGAAAAATATCTTTGTCGGAATAAGTCGTCGCCGTTATATTTTCCATTCCGCCGAATGTAAATTCGTCCACTATCGTCTGATCGTATTTATTGAACGGGTAATCTTCGCCCGTTACATCTTCAAAAATACGCATCATTTCTTTCGTATCAGAAAACACGAGCGGAACGATTGATTCTTCGCCTGGATAGACGAAGTAGCCGAGCGGAATGTTCTTATATTTGTCGGCGATTTTCGAATATTTTCCGATGACGAACGAGATCAGGTATGTCGAATGCGGAATCTGCATTTTGTAATGAAAAACCGCCGTGCCGTCGCCGTTTTCTTTTTTTTCTAAAAGCTCGCCGTTTGAGATGACGTTTTCATCCGATGCGGCGGTGATCAATAATTCGCTGGTCGCTTTATCATCGGGAAAATCATATGAAGGAAACCAATGATGTGCTTCGTCCGGCTCGCCTTGTGACCAGATTTGTTCGGAATGAATAATTTTTTTCCCATCTCTTTTTTCAGGAATAAAATAAACGCCTTTTTTCGGTTTGCAGGAATAAACAAACCGGATCGTGATTAAATCTTTCGGTTTATAAGTTTTTTCCAACTCGATAAAGATCTTTTCACCCGATAGTTTGTAATTTAAATTTTTATTATCTTTTTCGAGTCTGACCGATTCGAAATTCAAACCGGCTGAATCGAGTTCGAAAGATTTGAATTCGGCGTTCAGCGGTTTCAGCGTAACGGTCGTGTCGCCGAATACCATTTTCTTTTCGCGGTCGAATTTTACCTGTATTTTATAATGCTGAACATCGTATTTTCTTTCCCGATTAAACTTTTGCGCTTCGGTTTGCGGGAAAACGAAAAAATTGAAAAGCAGAAAAAATGAAAAAATTAAAAGGATGGATTTCGATCTCGGCATAAAAGAATTTGAAAAATATTATGACATATAATTTTGGAAGCAAAAAGCGGTTTTCTGATAAAATCAGAAATAAATGAATTTAGGAATATTTTTATGAAAAAATTAGTTTTTACCTTGTGCCTTTTAACCGCTCTGCCCGTTTTTGCTTTTTCACAGCACACAACGCCGACACCGCTTTTATACACGACGAAAACGCTTGAAGAAATGAAGCAGATTCAGACTTTTGCTTTGAATAGCGATTACGCATTGAAACAGACGGCTTATTTAACGAACAATATCGGACCGCGGCTTTCCGGTTCGGCGCAGGCGGAACGCGCCGTGCAGTATGTCGCCGGAGAAATGCGAAAACTAGGTTTGGAAGTCAGGCTTCAGGAATTAAAAGTTCCGCATTGGGTTCGCGGCGAGGAAAAGGGGGAACTAATCGCCTTTGAAGGAATGGCGCGTGGCACGACGCAAAAAATTGTCTTAACTGCGCTCGGCGGAAGTGTCGCCACGCCCGCCAACGGTTTGACTGCCGAAGTCGTCGTCGTCGAAAGTTTTGAAGAATTGGAAAAACTGGGACGCGCAAAAGTCGCCGGAAAAATAGTTTTATTCAATTATAAATTCGACCGTGAAATGGCTGAAACCGGATTCGGCGGCAATGCCTACGGTTTAGTAGCGCAATACCGCGGAGGCGGCGCGATTGCGGCGGCGCGTTTGGGGGCGGTCGCGGCTCTGGTTCGTTCCGCCGGAGGTTCGCAAAACCGCCTTCCGCACACGGGCGCGATGCGTTATGAAGAAAATGTAAAAAAAATTCCGGGCGCAGCGGTCGCATTTGAAGATGCCGAACTTATCGCGTATCTCGCAAAAATGGGAACAGTCAGAATGCGTCTCGTTTTAACGCCGAAAACTTTGCCCGATGCGACAAGTTACAACGTTATCGCCGATCTGAAGGGAAGCGAAAAACCGGACGAAATTATTGTCGTTTCGGGACATCTCGATTCGTGGGATTTGGGAACGGGCGCGCTCGATGACGCGGTCGGCGTGGCGATGGCGATGCAGGTGCCGTTTATTTTTAAACAACTGAAATTTCAGCCTAAAAGAACTATCCGATTCGTCGCCTTTATGAATGAAGAAAATGGTTTTGTCGGGGCGAGAACGTATGCCAGAGAAGCCGATGCCGCCAAACATTTCGCCGCCATCGAAGGCGATCTGGGCGCGAGCCATCCGATCGGAATTATTTTTGCCGGAAAGCCGGAAGCCGTTCCGTATTTGCAGCCGATTACGAAAATATTAAGCAGTCAGGGAGCAAGCCAAATTGATGTCCGTCCTAACGCTAGTTCCGATATCAGTACTTTGACCGCGCTCGGCGTTCCTTCATTCGGTCCCTGGTTCGATACGCGCACCTATTTCAACTATCACCATAATGCCGCCGATACTTTTGACAAAGTTATTCCCCGTGAACTGGCTGAAAACGCTTCGGTGATGGCAGTTTTGGCTTACGGTCTGGCAAATCTCGAACAGCCGCTTCCCAGATAAGTTTAAGGTTCAATGTTCAATGTTCAAAGTTTGTATATTTGCTTTGGATTATTTCAGATGGTAGATTTTACTTAAATATCCTTAAACCTTGAACATTGAACATTGAACTTAATTATTATGAACAAACCGCCGCCGTATTTTCCGCAAAATCAACTTTCCCCGCCGGATGAAAAACGTTACCGGAAATTTAAATTGATCGTCGGATTAGTAATTTTCGGATTACTGATATTGCTTGGCGCGGTCGGCTACGGAATTTATCATTTGATCAGCCGCTTATTGTTTTAATTTGATAAAGGCAAATTATGAGTGGAAAATGTATTTGTAAAAAACAAATTACAAATTTCAGATTTCAGATTATAGAATTCAAACCGTAAGTCGCAAAACATAAATCACAGATTACCAAATATAAATCACCAATTATTCATCATCAATAACCGATTAGAATTTACGAATCATCATTCCAGGCTTTCTATAAAAGACTTCTTTATTTCGGATTTGTAATCTGTAATTTTTTTATTAATTAAAACTGTTAACTATTTCTTTATCCCGTAAATAAAAAAGCTCGAAATTTCCGATAATTTTCGAGCTTTTTCACTTTATTTTTTTAGAATAAATTATTTGTTTTTGTTTGCTTTTTCCTTTTGGATTTTCGCCTGTTCGCCTTTGATCGCCAACTGACGCGCTTCCGGGAGGAGTTCGATCGCGCGGATCAATTGACTATCGTAATCGTTGAAAACCTGAAACGAGGTTGTCGCGCCGTAGGCGGCGGTAACGAGTTCGGTTCTCAAAATCCGCTCGATATATTCGCGTTCGCGTTCGATTTGAGCGGGTGTGAATGAGTATTTCTCGGTAGCGAATTTTTTGAAATTATCAAACAAAGTATCTGTAATTTTAAAATCCGTCGCCTTGATGTCGTAATCGAAAACTATCGGACGATCAACTTTTAAAGTTTCGAAACCGGGAAGTTTTCCGTATGCCAGGTTGAGCGCGTAGGCAAAGATGGGATCATTCAATTTGGCTTGAAATCTCGCTTTTTCGCCCGAAATAGTTTGCGCTTTGACCGTTTCATCAGGCGCGATTCCGCCGCCGCTGTAAACAATTCTGCCCGAACCGGTTCTTTTTTCTTCGCCTTTCGGAACTGCGGGAGGTTCTTCGTCGCGCAAAGTTCCGCCTTTCGTGTAGTAGTCATATAGATTCCCGTTCGAGTAATCGCGCTGGATCAATCTGCCGGAAGGCGTTTCATATTTGGCAATTGTCAAAAGAAGCATCGAGCCGTATTCGAGCTGAAACGGATTTTGGACGAGACCTTTTCCGAACGTGTTTTCGCCGACGATCAAAGCGCGGTCGTGATCCTGGAGCGCGCCAGCAAGAATTTCCGAAGCCGAAGCAGTATTCCGATTAACTAAAATGACGATCGGCATATTGTCCGGCGCGTCGTTTTCAGCTTGGAATGTTCGAGCCGAACCGTCGAGTCGTCCTTTTTGCGTGAATATAGTCTGACCTTTTCCGAGAAACGTATTGGCGACCATATAAGCCTGATTGACCAAGCCGCCGCCGTTATTCCGCAGATCGAGAACGAGCTGTTCCATTCCCTGCGCCTTAAGTTCTCTCATCGCTTCGCGGAATTCGTTATAGGTCGTATAGTTAAAACCGCCCGTCATGGCAATATAGCCAATACGCGGTTTGATCATATAGGATTCGGCGATCGAAGGCTGGGAAACAGCGTCGCGGATGATTTCGACGTTTTCGCGTTTTCCGGTCGCATATCTTTCGACAACCAGTTTAGCGGCTGTTCCGCGCGGTCCGCGCAAGTGTTCGCGGACTTCAAAATACGGCTTGCCGATCATTGAAACGCCGTTGACCTCGACGATTTTGTCCCCGTAGCGCAAACCCGCGCGGTTGGCTGGCGCGCCGTCAAAGGTCGCCTTAATATAGGTTGCGATAACATTTCCTTTCGCATCGCTCAGATCGCCGATAGTCGCTCCGATTCCAAAATACTGCGAACTCTGATTTGTGCGAAACTGCTCGAATTCTTTAGCGTCGAAATAGTTCGAATGCGGGTCGAGCGTATGCAGCATACTGTCTATAGAAGATTTAAAAAGCTCGTTGTAATCAAGCTTTTTTCCTTTGACGTGATTGCTTTCGATGATCGTCAAAGCTTCGGCAATATCCGATTCGATTTTTTCCATCGTTACGGCTTTGGAAGTTTTTGCCGTTGTGGTAACTTTTGTTGAAGTTTCGGAATCAATTCTTGAAACTGAGTCGGTTTGTGCAAAAATGCCGGAAAAGAATATTGCAATGAGCAGTAAACTGCCGGAAAGAGTAAATCTTTTTCTCACTATAAAAAATCTCCTTTAGGCGATGTGCCGTATTTGTCGAAAAAAATGATAACATCTGTTTGAGGAAAAAGCGATAAAAAGAGTTGCATCCGTGTTTATAAATAGTCATCTTATTAACTGAAAAATGAATCATTTGCTGGAGATCAAAAATCTGCAAACTCACTTTCCGACACGCGCCGGCATAGTTAAAGCCGTTAACGATGTCAGTTTTTACATAGACGAAGGCGAACTTTTGGGACTGGTAGGCGAATCGGGTTGCGGAAAATCAATTACGGCTTTGTCGGTGATGCGTCTGATCGCGCCGCCGGGAAAAATCGTCGGCGGTTCGATAAAATTTAGGGGCGAAGAATTGATCAATGCGAGCGACGAACGTATGCGCGAGATTCGCGGCAACGACATCGGTATGATCTTTCAAGACCCGATGACATCGCTCAATCCGGTTTACACGGTCGGCGAACAGATTGCCGAAGCCTTGCGTCTGCACCGGAAACTGAACAAAAAACAGGCGTGGGAAGCGGCAATCGAAGCGATGAACGAGGTCGCTATTCCCGATTCGTCGCGCCGCGCAAACGACTATCCGCACCAGCTTTCCGGCGGAATGCGGCAACGAGTGATGATTGCGATGGCTCTCGCCTGCGATCCCGAACTTTTAATTGCCGACGAACCGACGACCGCGCTCGACGTTACGATTCAGGCGCAGATTCTCGAACTTTTGGATAATTTACGCCAAACAAGAAAACTCGCGGTTTTGCTCATCACGCACGATCTGGGCGTGGTCGCCGAAGTCGCCGACCGCGTCTGCGTGATGTACACGGGAAAAATCGTCGAAGAATCGCCGGTCGAAGAAATTTTTGAAAATCCGAAACATCCATACACGCAGGGGCTTCTAAAGAGCGTTCCGAAATTGAGCGCAACGGCGGCGGAAAAATTAAACCGTTTGCAGACGATTGAAGGAACTGTGCCGTCGCCGACAAATCTTCCCGAAGGCTGTCATTTCGCACCGCGCTGTGAATTTCGGATGGAGCGATGCACGAACGGCGAGATTCCGCTTTATAAGATCGGCGAGGAAATAGAAGTGCGATGCGTTTTGTATGAAAATAAACAAGAAAAATCAGCGTTTGCTAAATAAACGAAGAAAATTTTTTATCGGCTTTTTTGTCTTTTGGGAAATTTTGATTTTCGTAAATTTTCTTTATGCTCAAAATTGTAAATATGACAAAAATGGTTTTCGAGAAGTACCCTGGGGACATATTCGATCCGAAGCTGATCTAGGCGAAGTCAGAAGAATTCGCGGAAAAGTGTTGGGAGAGAATGAAGAGAAATTATTCGGAGTGCGAATTGCGCTTTATAAAATTGAAGATGAGAAGAAACTTTACATCGGTTCGCAAACAAGCGATAAAGAAGGTAATTTTTGTTTCAAAGGTCTGAATAAAGGCAAGTATGAGTTGCTGATGGGATTGGAAGGCTTTAACTCAAGAATTTTTTATTTGAAATTAAATCCGAATGATAAAACTCTTTCAAATAAAATAGTGGCTTATTTGGAAGTAGGAACTTAAAATTTTGAAAGATAATTCGCTTAAAGTTAAAGGAAAAAAAGTTTTTTTGCGTTATGTAACGCACGCTGACTACGACGAAATAATGCAGTTGTTTCGTGAAAGCCGGAAATTTTACAAAGGGTTAATAACCCCGATTAATGATTGGGACGAATTCAAAAGTTACGTCGAAAAAAATGATGACGAAACGAACGAATGTTTTGTGATTTGTCGTATTGAGGACGAAAAAATCGTCGGCGCAATCAATCTCTCGCAGATTTTCCGCAAAGCCTTTCAAAACGCCTATCTCGGCTATTCGCTCGGCGTAAAATACACAGGTCATGGCTATATGACCGAAGCGATAAATCTGATTTTGAAATATGCTTTCAAAAATTTGAAACTTCATCGCCTCGAAGCCAATATCCAACCGCACAACGAAGCGTCAATCGCGGTCGTCAGAAGATGCGGTTTTACAAAAGAAGGCTATTCGCCGAAATACTTGAAAGTCAGCGGTAAATGGCGCGATCACGAACGCTGGGCGATTGTCAGGGAAGACTGGAAATCCAGAAAAAAATTCATCTGATTTTGAATAATGAATTTACGAAATTTACAATTCATAACAATTGCTTTCTCAGTTTTTTTTGCCGGATGTTCGAATTCAAACGTTCCACCGCCTAAAACGTCGGAAAAGAAATTTTTAACCACCGAACAGATACAACTCCAAATCATTCAGGTAAAAGAAAATATAAAACAAAAACCAAAATGGCTTTTTCCAATAGGTGTTTGTCCTGCGGAGGTTATGCCTGAATCCGAAATAGAAGCAGATTTTGCAGAGGAAAGTTGCGGGCAGAATCCTTTAGAATGTTACGAGAGATGTAAAAATGAAAATGGGAATGCTTGTTACGCGCTTGCCGTATTACTTCAGCAAAATTCGGGTATTGAACAAGATGAGGCGGAACCGTTACACTTGAGAGCATGTCGGTTAGGCATTGTCTCCGGTTGTACAAACCGCGCGGCGGCAATACTTAATCTCGAACAGGACAATGCGGATGCAGTTCGATGTTCTGTCAATACTTTTAAAAAAACCTGCGAAAAAAATGATCCGTGGGGTTGCTATATGTTGGGGCATACCCTGGCATATGGTAAAGGTGTTAAAGTGGATTTGGACAAATCAATATCCGTTTTGACCAAAGCCTGCAGGTTCGGTTTGGAAGATGAGGCTTGCCGCTCAGCCAAACTGTTAGAAAAACAAATATTGGATTATAAAAAATCAAAGCGAAAACATACGATAAAACGTTCGAATAAAAAATGACCGCAACCGAAACAAAAAAAGCCCAACTTGTAAGCGTAAAAAATCTCGTCAAACATTTTCCCGTCGAAAAAAGCGATGATGTCGTGCGGGCGGTTGACGACGTTTCGTTCGATATTCTGGCGGGCGAAACTCTCGGACTTGTCGGCGAATCGGGATGCGGCAAATCAACTGTCGGTCGCTGTATTTTACGGCTTTATGAACCGACAAGCGGAGAAATTTTCTTTGAAAATAAAAATATTGTCGGACTTCCGAATAATGAATTGCAAAAGCTTCGGCGCGAAATGCAGATTATTTTTCAAGACCCGTATGCCTCCTTAAATCCGCGTTTGACCATACAATCAATCGTTTCCGAACCGCTGAAAATTCACGGTATCGGCAACAAAACCGAACTAAAAGAGCGCGTCGCCGATCTTTTAACAAAAGTCGGACTCGATCCCGCTTATATGAAGCGTTACCCGCACGAGTTTTCCGGCGGTCAGCGGCAGAGAATCGGCATTGCCCGCGCGCTCGCGCTTAATCCGAAATTGATCATTGCCGACGAGCCGGTTTCCGCGCTCGATGTTTCAGTTCAGGCGCAGGTCGTCAATCTTTTGCAGGATTTGCAGTCGGAATTCGGTCTGACATATCTTTTTATCTCGCACGGTTTGGCGGTCGTCGAGCATATTTCAAACCGCGTGGCGGTGATGTATCTCGGAAAGATCGTCGAGATCGCCGATGCTCGAACGCTTTACGAAAATCCGCTTCATCCATACACCAAAGCTTTGCTTTCCGCGATTCCGATTCCCGACCCGAAACAAAAACGCGAACGCATCGTTTTGCAGGGCGATGTTCCGACACCGATCAACCCGCCGTCGGGCTGCCGATTCCGCACTCGCTGCCCGTGGGCGATAGACGATTGCGCCCGCGTAGTGCCGGAATTGCGCGAGATACAGCCCGGACACTTCGCGGCTTGCATTCGGGTCGAAGGTTATGACGAAGCAAAACCTTTCGAGAAAACTGAAACGTCCGAATAATTTTTTGCGTATAGTCTGGAAAATTTCGCTTTTTACAGTTTATCGTTAAATCATCAATTTTTTGGAGGGAAAAATGGAAGAAAATAACGTCAATGAATGGCAGGAACCGCCGCCGCCCGAAGATGTAAAGGAAGTTGAAAATCCGCCGCAGATGTCGGAGGTCGAAACGCTCGGGAATATTTTTATCGAACCGGGCAGAACTTTTGAAGATATGCGGCGCAAACCGCGTTTTTTGATGGCTGGGATATTGATAATCATCGCTTCTTCGATCTTTCAGGTGCTGTTTATTCAAAAAGCAGGTTATGAAAATATCGTCCGGGCGCGAATTGAATCCAGTCCGCAGACCGAACAAATGACCAAAGAGCAAAAAGATCAAATTGTTCGCCAGCAAAGCGGTCCGCTCTTTAAAGCCATCGGTTACGGAATTCTTCCGATTGCATTGGCGGTCATTTTCTTATTAGGCGGTTTGCTCTATTGGCTCGGCGCGAATGCGATGGGCGGTTCGGCTAGATTTTTACACGGTTTGTCGGTCTGGGTTTATTCTAGTTTTCCGCCAACGGTGCTTTTTATGATCGCTAATATCATCGTGCTTTTTTTAAAGCCGATCGAAGAAATTGATCTTACCAGCACGCAGGGAGGATTGATTCAGGCAAATCCGAGTTTTTTTATTGACGGAAAATCCCAACCTGTTTTAGCCGCGCTTTTAAGCGGTCTGGATTTGTTTGCGATAATCGGCTGGTTTTTAGCGGCAATCGGTCTCCAAAAAGTCGCAAAAATTTCTTCCGGCGCGTCTTGGGCGATTGTTTTGATTCTCGGACTTGTCGGAATTACGGCAAAAGTTGTCTGGGCAATGATCTTCGGATAAAAAAAAGGATTCAAAATTTGAATCCTTTTTTTTTATTTAAGCCGAACTATTTTTTAACTTCTTTTGGTGTCGTATAAAACGGGCGATGCTGAACTTCGTATTGTTTCTCGTCGTAAACACCGTCGCCGTTAACATCAACCTTTACTTCCAGTTTATGTTTTTTGCCCGGTTCGCGCTTTTCGGGCAGGTCATAAGCAAGAGAATATTGATTGCGTAAAAGCGCGTTGATGGATTGAAGATAGGCGGGAAGCTCGCTTTCAAAAGTCATTTCAAAATGCATTCCGCCCGATTCTTTGGCAAATGTATTCATTGCGTTTTTCGCCTGTAAAAATGTGAGTCTGCCCGGCATCCCGCTCAAACTATCGGTTGCCGGAAGTTGATTTTCGTATCTTTTATAAAATAGATTTCCGGTGCTGATAATATAAATCGGGATTCCCGAATTTTGTATTACTTTTCGCGCTTCGTCGTAATTTGTTTTGCTGAATGTATCAATACCCGACGCGACAAGTAGAATCGCCCGCCTTTTTGCTTTGACGTCAACCATTCCGGCATAATCAATTCTGCTCTCCTTGCTGTTTTCCAAAACCACCGCATCGCCTTTGCCGCCGACAAGCGCGAATTTAACCGCATCGAAAAGATTGTTTTCACGAAACGCCGGTCGGTTTCTTAACAGAAGGTCAATCGTCGCGCGAAGTCTTGCCGGATCATTTGTAAAATCAGTGATCGGTGTCGGGCGCATATCGAAAGCGATTACAGATGCGTAATCGTCCGGCGCTTTGATAAATTGCGAAAGAAAATACGCGACCGGTCGAATTACCTCGGAAGTTCCGCTTTCCCATCCGCCGCTGCCGTAATAACCGAACACTTCCGACCATTTACTGAATTCGACAACCAATGTGACGGTGATCGGTTGTTCGGGCGTGGCAAATTGCGAAATTTCCATCTTTTTGCCGTCTTCGAAGATAGCGAAATTTTCTTTTTTAAGTCCGGTTATGATCTGTCCCGATTTTTTATTAAAAACTACGGCATCAACATTGACGATATTGGTTTCGATTTTTAATTCCTCATCGTCAATGATGGCGTTAGCTTCCTCTTCCTGACGCTTTTTCTCTTCTTCTGCTTCCTTGCGCTGTTTTTCCAGCTCCTCGGCAGTCGGACGTTTATTTTTTTTCCCGTCGCCGGTTTTATCGGGACGCTGTGGACGCGATTGTGCCCCGGCAATCAAAGCAAGTCCGAAAAACAGGGTAATGATAAATAACACGGAAGCAAAAAATCGGATTTTCATAATTATACACCTACCGGAAAGTTTAGTTCTTTTGATACAAATTGTCCGCTTTTAGTTGGATTTTATCAAGTTTTATCAAAAAAAATAAAAAAGATAATAACCCGCAAAAACTTCAGCAGGTTATTATCCTCCAAAAAAAATGCAAATTCTTATAAAGTCGGATCTATTTCGACCGTTACATCAAACGCGCCCGTGTTATCGTTAAGATTTCCTTCATTGACACCGAGAAACAACGCGCCGTCGCGGGTTGCGACAAATTCGCGCGTTTGACCGATGTATATAAAATCATTGTTGTCGTCGCCGATCACGGCGATCAAACCGCCGGTCGGTTGGGTTTTGATGAGTTTGCCGTCATCGGGCAAGGTTGCGATTCCGGTAGGTGATGAGTACCGACCGTTGCCCAACGAAACTCTGCCGTTTGCCGTGATCTTTATCTTTTGCCCTTTTTTCACGACCCAGCCGGAATTCGACCAACCGTTTGCCGTATTGTCGGCTAAAACCTTGACGTTTAATTGAATCGGTTTGATGTTGTTGTTTTTTACGCTTGTTGCAGTCGTGTCTTCTTCCACGATGTCATCAATAATTTCTTCTTCATCAACTGTCGAAGGCGGCGGCGGAGTCGTATTTCGATTATTGCTTCCGACCGTGATCACCGTATTGTTTCCGCTCTTGGTAACTGTCGGCGGAGTTTTTTCATAATTTTTTTCGTTGGAAGTTTTGACCATCGAAACGGCGGGCGTTTGATGGTCAAATTCGATTGACTCGACCTCATCGGCGGTAAAGGTCAACTGCCGTTCGCGTGTTCCGTCGGCGATCAGAACGACAAATTTTCCGCCGCCGAAACTGACGATCTTGCCTTTAATGATACTTCCGTCCTTGAGACGGATCGTATCGCCGAAAGCCAGAACGCTCAGCGAAAGACACAGACATAGAACCGCGAACATACGAAACAAAATTGATTTGGGCAACATATCTCCTCCGTTAGATAAAAAATTGATTGAAAACATTTTCGGACTGTCGTTATTGATTTAAAACAGGAAGCAACCGTTATACGCCGCTTGATAGATGCTAAAAGTTTTCGGGAAAGTTGCAAATTTTGCTCAAAGCGAAATCTTGAGGTCATTATACATATTTTTCCGAAAGTTGTGCAAACATTTTTTTTTGTTAAATTCGGAAATGAAAGAAATTAAGAAAACGAATTGCCTACAGACGATTATTCAGCGACGCTTTTCGACCGGCTAAAGACCAGCGGCTCGGTTTTCGATTGTTTGATGCATTTTGCTGAGTAGTTTTTTTACTGCCGGAATATGCGAGAACTGAGGCTATTATTGCCAAATCTTTTGTTCTTTCATTAGCTTCTGATTTAGTTTTTCTTTTGTTGAATCGTGAAATAAAACCGGTATCGAGCTTTCCCGAAATAAATTCTTCGTCAGTCATAATCTCGCGGAAAAAGGGAAGGGTGGTTTTGATTCCGCCGACTTCGTATTCCTGCAGAGCGCGGCGCATCCGGTCAATCGCTTCATCGCGGTTTGCGCCGTAAGCGGCGAGTTTCGAGATCATCGGATCGTAATAGATCGAAACCTCCGCGCCTTCGTAAACACCCCCGTCATCGCGCACGCCGCTGCCTTGCGGAAGACGCAGGCGCGTGATTTTTCCGGGCGAAGGTAGAAAATTATTATCCGGGTCTTCGGCATAAACGCGGCATTCTATCGCGTGTCCGTTCCAGGAAATTTCATCCTGCGAAAATGAAAGTTTGTTTCCGAAAGCGACGTTTATCTGCTCGCGCACGAGATCAATTCCGGTAACGAGTTCCGTTACGGGATGCTCGACTTGCAGGCGCGTGTTCATTTCCAAAAAATAAAATGATTTGTCGAGATCGGATACGAGGAACTCGACCGTTCCCGCGCCGACGTAGTTGACCGCCTTGGCGACCTGAACCGCGCATTTGCCCATTTTTTGGCGAAGTTCAGCAGAATTGATCGGCGAAGGACATTCTTCGATGACTTTTTGATGACGGCGTTGAATCGAGCATTCGCGCTCGCCGAGATGAACATGATTGCCGTGCTTATCAGAAAAAACCTGTATTTCGATATGGCGCGGTCGGACAATCGCTTTTTCGATGTAAACGGCATCGTCGCCGAAACTCGCCATTGCCTCGGACTGCGCCGCATCTAGCGCGTTTTTCAGATCGTTTTCGTTTTCGACCAAACGCATTCCTTTTCCGCCGCCGCCCGCCGAAGCCTTGAGCATTACCGGATACCCCATCTCAGCGGAAATTTCTTTGGCTTCATCAAAATTTTTCAAAGGTTCGGTCGTGCCGGGAACGACGGGAACATTTGCCTCGATCGCAATTTTCCGCGCCGAAATTTTTCCGCCCATCGCTTCCATTGCTTCGGGCGAAGGACCGATAAAGACAACTCCTTCCGACTTAACTTTTCGGACAAATTCTGCATTTTCCGAAAGAAAACCGTAGCCGGGATGAATCGCTTCCGCGCCGGAAATTTTTGCGGCTTCTAAAATTTTTTCCTGCCGCAGATAACTTTCCGACGACGGCGGTTCGCCGATATGAAAAGCTTCGTCAGCCATGCGGACGTGAAGGGCATTTTTATCGGCATCGGAATAGACGGCGACCGTTTTGATTTTCATCTCGCGGCAGGCGCGAATTATGCGAACGGCGATTTCGCCGCGATTGGCGATTAGAATTTTTTTGAACATAACTTAAGAGGAAATTTTAACGCAAGCCTGCAAAGTCGCCAAGACGCAGGGGAAATAACATTTTCATAGTTAATTTTTCTATGATTCTAACTCAGTGCGACTTTCCGGCTCTGGGTCTTTTCATTAAAATTTTGTCGCTAAACCAAAATACAATTTCCGTGATTTTTCGGATCGTATCTGATACTGACTTTCGCACCCGGAGCGTATTTTATCGAATTTTCCTTTTGCACTTCGGTCAGAATATCCGACGATTCGAAATCAACACCTTGAATATTATAAAAATAATAAACAACCTCCTCGCCCGAATCGAGAATCTCGCTGTCAATGATCGTGCCTTCCGTAATTCTGCCGTGTTTCAAAAGAAATTCGCGGCGGCTGTTTTCATTCGGCGGCACTTTTTTTTTTCGAAAAAAGTCAAAAATTCCCATTTATTAATCCAATTCCAAAGGCGGTTTGTTAAACCGAGCGCGAAGTTTATTGATCGCGTCGCGGACAGCCGGACGTTTGATGATTCGGGCTTCGAGCGGACGTTTGCCCGGAATGTCAAGCATTATCAAACCCAGCAAAATCGTTAAAATACCCTGACCGGGAACACCCGGCAGAGATAAAACTATTCCGAGTAAAACAAGGAAAACGCCGAGTAAATTTTTTGCGACGACCGCGCCCCAGCGCACGATCCAACGGCTGTTCGGAAGAAAATCCTGCTGGTAATGCGAACTGAAATAATTTGCCGGAATGTTAACCATCACGATTCCGATAACCAGGAAACTGAAAGCCAATGATCCCAAGAATAAACCGACAAAAAGTAAAATTTGTCCAAGCGTGAGAGATGCCCAAAATGTCGAAAGCCAATCCATTGTTCAAAAAAAATTATTCAACTGCCGCCTTTTCGAGTTTCTGAAATTCCTTCCACGTAAAATACATTCGATGTATAAATGTCCAAACCGAACCGACCGCCAAAACCCATAAAACCTGCGGCATCCGGTTAAACAGATAGAAATCCGAATTCCAATCCCAGGTCGAAAGCGCGCCGATAATTAAAAGTACAACTCGTTCCGGTCTTTGCAGAAAACCGACGTTCGCTTTGACACCGAGACTGTCCGAACGCGCCGCTGTATAGCTGACCAGAACCGAAAAGATCATCCCGACACCCGCGAGAAAAACATTTAACACCGAATGCTGGGGCGAATTTCCGGCATAAAAGATCATTATTCCGAGAAAAACGACCATATCCGACATCCGGTCGAGCGAAGAATCGAGAAAACTGCCGAACCGCGAAACCGTTCCCGTTAAACGGGCGACGTTCCCGTCGAGCATATCGAACAGATTGGCGACGATCAAAACGATCCCCGCCCAGAAAAATTCACCGAAGCCGAACAGAAGACCGCAGGCGACATTGATGCAAACGCCGATCGTCGTCAAAATGTTCGGGTGAATTCCGGCAGTAGCAATCCAACGCACCATCGCATTGATGATGCTCATCGCTCCTCGTCCGATACTTGCTCCAATCATTTGCAAGATGTCGGATGTCGGATGTCAGATGTTAGTTTTGTCTTTATTGAAATCTAACATCTAGCATCTGACATCTGACCGCTATTCTCCTTGTTCGTGAATCGTCGTCAATCTGCTGATTTCAAAATTCCGAATGCCTTTCGGAGTCTTGACCGTTACCTCGTCGCCCTCTTCTTTTCCCATCAAAGCCTGCCCGATCGGCGAAGACGTCGAAATCAATCCTTTGTCGGGATCGCTTTCTTCGGAAGTTACCAGACGGTAGGTAATTTTTTCATCGCGGTCGAGATCGTATAAAACAACTTCCGAGCCGTAAGCGATGCGGTCGGTCGGAAGTTTTGAAACATCAATCGAATCCATCTCGCTCAGCCGCTGGCGAATCTGCATTATTCGTGCCTGGACGATTGACTGTCTTTCCAGTGCGGCTTTGTATTCGGCATTTTCACGCAGATCGCCGAACTCACGCGCTTTTTGAATTTCCTTCGGGAGTTTGTGATTTAACTCTTCGTCGAGTTCTTCCAACTCGCTTTTTAATTTTTCTTTTACAGTTTCCATATCTTTTAAGTTCAGAGAGTTTAGAGAGTCTGGAGAGTTTAAGAGTTTGATTTATTCAACACTCAAAACTCTCAAAACTCTCTGAACTCATAAACTCATTTAAAGTTTCGATTCCTGCGGAGCGGCAAATGAAATGCCGATGTCGCGGGCTGAACGGACAAGCTGACCGTCAATCGGGACATTTTTGATATTGGCTATCGCTTCTTCGAGCGGCACATTGACGACCGAACCGGCTTGCAAAGCGACCATTTTACCAGATTGCCCGTTTGCCAGAGCGCGAACGGCGCACGCGCCGAAATTTGTCGCCAGCATCCGGTCAAAGGCGTTCGGGCTTCCGCCGCGCTGGAGATGCCCGAGAACGACGCAGCGCGCCTCCTTATTCGTCATTTCTTCAACTTTTTGTCTCACCTGATCGCCGATTCCGCCGAGACGCGGCGCGGTCGTAATATCGCCCGCGTCCTGATAAATCGCCGATTTTCCCATTTCCGTCGCGCCTTCTGCAACGACGATATTGGTAAAACGCGAACCGGTTTTTTCACGGGCGTAAATTTTCTTTGCTAAAGATTCATAGGAAAAGGGAATTTCGGGAATCAAAATTACGTCCGCGCTTCCCGCCACGCCCGAATGAAGCGCGATCCAGCCCGTATCTCTGCCCATCACCTCTAAAATCAAAACGCGGTCGTGCGATGCGGCGGTCGTATGAAGCCGGTCGAGTGCTTCGGTCGCAATATCAATCGCGGTCATAAATCCGAAAGTCAATTCGGTCGCCGCCAGATCATTGTCAATCGTCTTCGGAACTCCGATAACCGGATAACCGAGCCGGTCGAATTGATCGGCGATTGCCAGCGTTCCCTCGCCGCCGACGACGATCAAGGCTTCGATTTCGAGTCTTTTCAGATTTCCGAGAGCTTCATCCATCGTTTCCTTCGGATACACGATTCTTCCGTCAATAAATTTACAGAAACTCCCGGTATTGCGTGTTCCGAGGATCGTCCCGCCGCGCGGAAGCAGACCGCTGACGCTTTTCGTTGTAAGTTTCATCGTCCGCGTTTCGCCGAGCAGACCTTCAAAACTATCTTCGATGCCGATGACTTTCATATCGAACTCGCCGATCGCGGTTCGGACGACCGCGCGGATAACGGCATTCAGACCGGGCGCGTCGCCGCCGCCCGTAACAATTCCGATTTGTTTATACATAATAAAAGAGTCCCAGAGTGAAATATTTTACTCCAGGAACTCGGAAAAATCTAAATTACAGATTTATTAAATTTATTACGACATTTTTGTCGTTTACTTATTTGCCAGATTTCTTTCAAGATATTTTTTTGCTTCCGGCAAAGCGTCTACGGCTTTCAGCACCTGCGGATCGGATTCGAGCAGAACTTGTTGTCCGGCTTCGCTCGAACTGTTTGCGGTGGCTAGTTCGGCGCGTAAGCGCGATCTGGCAAATTCCTTCTCTCCGTTAATGTTTTCCGCCGTCAGCCCGTTTTCTTTATTCTTAGCCGTAAACGCGATGAATGCATCAAACAGTTTGTCGTTGATCTGGAATTCGCCGTTTTGAACCGTTAAATTGTAGCTTTGTTTGGTCGTTTTATACGATTCAAAACCGTTGATCTTTCCGGCAACGAGTTGGCGGACAAAGAAAAACGCCGCCTCGGAGACTCTGCCGCGCACGGGTGTGTATTCAATTGCCGGTGCCTTGACATCTGGTTCGATTCCGCGTCCGCCGTAAAGAATCCGATCAAACGCGGTTTTGACCGGAACGCCCTGCGGTTTCGGTTTTTCGTCGGTCGAATCGCCTTCGCCGTTTTGCGTATAATAATCATAGATCGAACCGCTCGAATAATCTCTCTGCAAGGAGCGACCGTAGGGCGTATAAAAACGCGCCGTCGTCAGAGTCAAGCCCGTGTTGTATGGAAGCCGAAAAACTCTCTGGACAAGACCTTTACCGAAACTGTCCGACCCGACAATGATGCCGCGACCGTAATCCTGCAGCGCGCCCGCGACGATCTCCGAAGCCGAAGCCGAACCGCCGTTGATCATTACAACGACCGGAAAATCGTCATATTTTCCGCCGATCGTTTTGAGTTCGCGCGATTCGGAATATTGCGAGCGACCTTTGACGGAGACGACCGTCTGACCGCGGTCAACAAAACGGCTGACAACCTCGATAGCCTGCGGAAGCAAACCGCCGGGATTTCCGCGCAGATCGAGAATCAGGCTTTTCATTCCTTTTTGTCTGAGATCGGAAACCGCTTTGTCAAGTTCTTCGGCGGTTGTTTCCTGAAACCCGCCGCTTAGTCCGACATAACCGACATTATTCGGAAGCATAAAATGATTTCTGATCGAAGGCAGTGGAACGCCGCCGCGGACGATTGTCATTTCGACCGGCTGGGTTTCTCCGGCGCGTTCAAATTTAATGTTTACGGGTGTTCCGCGTTCGCCGCGGACGTTGCGCGAAACTTCCGAACTTGACCAATCTTTCGCGTTTTTACCGTCAACCGATATAAATTTGTCGCCGTATCTGACGCCGGCTTTATCAGCGGGAGTATTCGGCACGACCGATTGCACATAAACCCCGTCGCGGTGCTGTAAGATCGTAACGCCGATTCCGTAAAATTGCGATTGCTGTTCTTCGTAGAGTTTGCGGAACTCTTCGCGTGTAAAAAACGCCGAATGCGGATCGAGCGTCCAGAGCATACCTTGTATCGAACTTTCCGCAATTTTTTCATGGTCGGTTTTTCCGACATAGTTTTCTTCGATGACTTCCAATGCCTCGCGGTAGTCTCTAACTATTTTTTCGGATGTAATAGAATTATCTGCCGAGGTCTGAACCGGAAGTTTTCCAAATAAACCGCCGGCAATAGCTCCGGTTAAAACTATGATAATTGCTAAGACTGCGAATTTTTTATTCATTAAAGCAAAACTCCATACAAAAAAAACTATAACACAAAATTAGTTGCCGAAAATCATTAGCCGGTTGGAAAAACAAATTTTTTTGAAAACGTCATTTAAATGTCTTTTCAAGAGAAAATACGCAACTGTATATAAAAAGGTTATTTTTACGGGAGATTTTTTTGCAAAATGTTCGACACCGATTTACTTTTATCAAACAAAAATTTATTATTTCAAGTTCGTAGGATGAAACCCGAAATTTCCATTATAATTCCGGCATTTGAAGAAGAGGCGAGACTCGGCAAATCAGTCAGAATAATTCTCGAATATATCGAAAATGAAAAGCTGAACGCCGAGGTTATTGTCGTGGACGACGGCTCGAAAGACAAAACCACGGAAAATGCCCAAAAAGTTTTCGGGGAATTTCCCGGGATTGAAGCAAAAGTGATTCGCTACGAGCAAAACCGCGGCAAAGGCTACGCGGTAAAAACCGGTCTGCAAGCGGCGCGTGCCGACATTGCGCTGTTTACCGATGCCGATCTTTCCACACCGATCACGGAACTGCCGAAACTCGTCGAACCGATCCGGGAAGGGAGATTTGATGTAACGTTCGGTTCGCGCGCGCTGGACAGAAGTTTGATCGGCGTTCATCAACCGTGGCGGCGCGAACAGGGCGGAAAGGTTTTTAATTTTATCGTCCGAACTCTGACGCGGCTTCCGTTCTGGGATACGCAATGCGGTTTTAAAGCCTTTAATATGAAGAATTTTCGTCCGCTTCTCGAACTGATGAAGATCGAGCGGTTCGGTTTCGATGTCGAGTTTTTGTATGTCGCAAATCTACACGGTTTGAAGTTGCAGGAAATTCCCGTGCGTTGGGATCACGACGAAAGAACCAAAGTCAGCGTTTTCCGAGACTCCCAAAGAATGTTCAATGAAGTTCGTTTGATTAGAAAAAATGCGAAAAACGGGGTTTATGATTTAGTCGAAAATAATGAAACTGTTGAAGATAGAGCGGACGAAAAAATATTTGCAAACATCGAAAACTGATTTTGCATCATAATAACTCATCACATTCAAATTTACAGCGGTCTGACAAGACCGCTATTTTTTTACCCAAAAAATTATAATTTTTTTTGCCGGGAGCGCACGCATCCCTGCGTGCGCTCCCGGCAAAAAACGCTTTTAATTAATTTAATTGTTTAATAATTTTTCTTTACTTTAAAATTTCCGTTTTTTGTGAATAATCGGAAAATATGAACGCCCGATTAAATGTCAATATTGATCACGTCGCCACGATCCGCGAAGCGCGAAAAACCATCGAGCCGAGCATCATCACCG
>JBGTSF010000042.1:0-41048 GCA_041940425.1 Pyrinomonadaceae bacterium | reverse complement strand
CAAGTCTAAATTTAGAGTCTTGATGTCTAAATTTAGATGTCAAAGGTCTAAATTGCTCTGATCGAACATAAAGTTTAGGTAATGAACCATTTAAAAATTATGTCCCGTAGGGACGATTAGATAATAGCCCCGCGATTTATCGCGGGGATGGGCGGCAGTTAAGTTTCGAGTCCCGTTAGGGACGGCAGAATCTATCGTCCCTGACGGGACTTGATATTCTGTTCGGCAACCAACCCCGCGATAAATCGCTGGGCTATTAACAGATGCTCCTACGGAGCAAAAAAATCCGGCATTACTTTTAGTTCACTACCAAAATTTAATCGTTGCTGCCTGATTCTTTGCTTTTTTTCATGCCTGCCGTGCCGGTTCGATTAAAAAACTGCTTTAATTCGCCGGCTTTTACATAATAATCGGATTCGTTGGCTTCTTTTTTGTATTTCGAATAGGCGTAATCTTTGAGCGCGTCTTCGTAGTTGTCGTTGTCGTGCAGGATTTTCGTGCTTTCGAGACGATACGCGATGTTTAGAAAACGGCTGGTGCGCGTTTCGAGATAGACGCGCGACTGGTAGTCGGATTCGAACTCGTCCCAGTCAACGTCGGGCGAGCTGAGCGCGGGCTGGTTTTTATTATAATCGTAAACCTTGTTGACGAGCAGTTTATTCTTTTCGTTGATCCTGCCGAAGCGCGCCCGCTCTTCACGGTCGAGCGAGGCGAGTTTGCCTTCGAGAATATCTTCGATCGCCTGTAAATGTTCGTCAATCGCGTCGCGGTCTGCCTGTGACAGAAGCGTTTTCATTTTGTTTCTTAAACTCATATTTTTTGTGGTCGTAGCTGAAAGTTTTTTTAAGATTTTCTCTTGCCGGATAAAACGGCGTTCGGCTATGACACTGTTTATTTTTCCAAACCGACACGTTTCAGTAAATCCTTAAATCGCGGATCGGAATGCAGATCGTTGAGAAGCGGATCGGCTTTCATCAATGTCATCCGACCTTCGCGCGCCTTGAAGGCTTTTTCGAGCCATTCGAATGCCTTGTCCTTGTCGCCGAGCGATGTATAGGCGAGCGCGAAAAAATAGGGCGAGACGTATCTTTCTCCGGCGACTTTTTTGAGTTCTTCGATCTTTTCGAGTGCTTCGGCGCGTTTGCCCATTCTCGAAAAATTGCAGGCGAAAAGCATCAGAACGCGCGGGTCTCTGCCGAGCGCGTAGGATTTTTCGTATTCGGCGGCGGCTTTTTCGTGTTCGCCCATCATCATATATGTTCTGCCGAGATAGGTGTGCGCATAGGCGAAATTTTCGTCGAGTTCGAGCGTCTTTTTATATTGCGCGGCGGCTTTTTCGTATTGTCCGGCGTAGAGATATGCCGTGCCGAGGTCGGCGTTGATTATCAGGGAAAGCGGGTCGAGTTCGTGAGCGCGTTCGAGGCTTTTGACGGATTCATCGAGTTTTCCCATCGCCAGCAAGTTGGCATTTCCATACCAGTGATAAGCGGTCGAATAATTCGGATTAAGCTCGATGGCGCGGCGCATCTCGCGTTCGGATTCTTCGAAGTTCCAGTCGTAATTGAACAAAACATAGGCGAGCGCGGTGTGCGCTTCGGCGAGCGTTTCATCTAATTGAATCGCTTTCTGCGCCGCCGCTTTCGCTTTCGGAAAAGATTCCTGCGGCGAACTAACGCCGAAACCCGACAGCAAAACATATGTGTCGGCGAGTGCGGCGTAGCCGGGCGCGAAATTCGGGTCGAGCCTGATCGCTTCCTCGTAATACCCGACCGATTTTTGCAGATCATCCGCTGTGCGTTTGTTCCAGTGAAACCGCCCGCGCATAAAAGCCAGATACGCGTCCTTGTTTTCGGTCGGCAGTTTGGTTATTTTTTCTTCGACCGTGTTGGAAAGACGGCTTCGCAGTTTGTTGGTAACGTCCTGCACGATCTCTTTCCGAAATTCGATCAGCGCGGTCTGTTTATAATTGTATTGTTCGCCCCATATTTGGTTTCCCGTTTTGCAGTCCACCAGTTCGAGATTGAGCCGCAGTTCGTCGCCCTGTCCCGAAAGCCGACCGAGCAGGATCGCCTGCACCGAGAGTTCGTTGCCGACAGTCGCCGCGTCCACTTTTTTTCCCTTGTAATGATAGACGGAGTTTCGCGCCTTGACCGTCAGATCGGGAAGCTTTGAAAGGCGGTGAAGAAATATATCGGTCAAACCGTCCGAGAGATATTCCTTTTCCGGGTCGCCGCTTTCGTTAACGAACGGCAGAACGGCGATCGAACGGATCGGACGGTTTTCCGCGTCTGTAACCTGCAAATTTTCCGAAGTATATTTGTAAGCCGCCGTCCCGAGGACAAGTAAAAATACGGTGATGATGATCGCGGTCAAAACTCTATGACGATTTATTAAGGCGAAGAAGTTTTCAACTCTGACCGCTTTCCCGCGTCTTGAAAAGGTCTTTTTTTTTACATTGCCGCCGAGTTCATCCAAAAATTCCCGCGCCGTCTGAAAACGCCGTTCGCGGTCTTTTTCAAGCAGTTTAAAAATCGTCTTTTCGATTTTCGGCGAAATATTCGCCGCTTTTTTCGGGAATTTTTCAGGCTCGCTTTTGAGAATCGCGGCGATCGTATCGTTGCGCGTCGCGCCGTCGAACGGGCGTTTGCCCGCCAGCATTTCGTAAAAAATAACGCCCAGACTCCACAGATCGGTGCGCTCATCCAAAGACTGTTCGCGCACCTGTTCGGGCGACATATAGGCGGTCGTTCCGAAAATGAGTCCCGGCGTCGTTTCCAGAACCGATGCGTCAAGAAGCGAGAGCGTATCGTCATCCGTTTCGATATTCGCGCCCGCTTTAGCAAGCCCGAAATCCAGAACCTTGACCAGACCGTCCGCCGTAACGATTATGTTTTCCGGTTTGATGTCGCGGTGAACGATGTTTTTCTCGTGCGCGGCTGAGAGAGCTTCGGCGATTTGCTTGACAATTTTCAATGCGCCGCTTTTATCAATCGTTTTTTCTTCGATCAGTTGGCGCAGGGTTTTCCCGTCAATGAATTCCATGGCGAGAAAATAAAAATCGCCGTCCCGACCGAATTCGTAAACGTGCGCGGCGTTCGCGTGGGAAATTTTCGAAGCCGCAACCGCTTCGCGCTCGAAACGCCGGATGTTCTCCTTTTGTCCGAAAACCGATGAGTCAATTATTTTCAAAGCCAGACGGCGTTTTAACTGCGAATCTTCGGCGAGAAAAACCGCGCCCATTCCGCCGCGCCCGATCAATTCGAGCAGTTTATAACGCGAATGAAAAGTTTTTCCGACCAGCGAGGAAAAATCGTCATTGATTATTTTCAGGGCTTTGACAAAAACCGGCTCGCTGAGGAATTCGGCGTGTTCTTCGTCCTCGCGCAGA
The DNA here is from genome assembly GCA_041940425.1 of Pyrinomonadaceae bacterium. Taxonomy (GTDB): domain Bacteria; phylum Acidobacteriota; class Blastocatellia; order Pyrinomonadales; family Pyrinomonadaceae; genus DATHTS01. The sequence goes on along the minus strand of JBGTSF010000042.1, from coordinate 37,660 downwards.
AGTTCCAGCACTTCGCGGCAGAGGTCTTCGTCCGCGACGCAGATTTTCTCGACAAAACGCTTTCTTTCATCGGGCGGCAAGGCGACGGCTTGCGCGAAGATTTCTTCGATTTTTTGCCAGCGGATTTCCTGCATCGTGTTGAAAGTATTTAATGCCCTCATCTTTTTACGCCCGAAAATTGAGTAAAACTTATAAAATTTGTTGGAAAAACGCCGAAATTTTTTGCCGGTTTAATGATTCTCCCTGCGAATTTCGCGTCCGAGCCAGGCTTTTGCGAGCCGCCAGTGGAGCGAAACGGTCGGCGGCGCGATGCCGAGAATCTCCGCCGTTTCTTCGATCGTCAGCCCGCCGAAATGCCTCAGCTCGACGATGCGGCACTTGAGCTTATCGAACGCGGCAAGATTTTCGAGTGCGTCGTCGAGCGCGATAAGTTCGGCGGATTTTTCTTCGGAAAGCAGTAAAGCGTCGTCCAATCCGATGTGTTCGGCATCGCCGCGCCGTTTTTCGGCGTGATGGTCGCGGGCGTAATTTATTAGAATCCGCCGCATGATCTGCGATGAAAGCGCGAAAAAATGCTCGCGGCTCTGCCAGTTCAGATTTCGCTGGGCGGTCAGTTTGAGATAGACTTCGTTGACGAGAGCGGTGGTTTGCAGGGTGTGATTTTTCGATTCGCGGCGCATATAGTTGTGCGCGATGCGTTTGAGTTCGGCGATCACGAGCGGCATCAATTTGTCGAGCGCGTCCCGGTCACCTTTGCTCCAATCAACGAGGAGTTCGGTGATTTTTTCCTCATTAGACATTCCTTTCAAGAAATCGAAAAATCCAAAGTTATCAATTATTTTCCCCCTTTTTTTAATTATGACTTTAATAAAAAGCCGTCAAGTTGGCAACTTTTTCAAAATTTTTTTTTAAAAGTTTATAAGTTTTACCATTTTTTCGGGCGTATATAAATGAGAGGAAAATTTTCTCCGCCCCCGAATTCGATTAAAAATCGGTTTTTCCCTCACAAAGCTGAAGCTGTCGTCGGTTGCGTCCTCACTCTTCAGCTTAATTTTTGAAAATGTCCTCCGACCTCCCAATCATAATAAAGACGGAAAACGCGCAAAGTAAGCTTCTACAGCTTTGCGCGTTTTTTTTATCCGGGAAGATTTTCGATATTTTGTTCAATCCCCGCGAAAAAAAAACGGGTGAGAAATCTCACCCGACACGGCGTTTGCCGTGCTAAAGGGAAGTTTGATCTATTGCTCGAAACTTATTCCATTTCGGCTTTTTTGCCGACCATTCCAAGCGTCCAGCCGATCACGCCGCCGGCAATCGCGCCGATGACGGTTGACCCGATGACATCAGCGATCAGCGGTGTGAATCCCTGGTAGAGATTCATAAAAGCCATATACAGCAAATCGAGTCCGAGAACGAGCGGAAAAATAATCAATGCGCCGCCTTTTAAGCCTGCCACGAATGTTCTGATCCCAGCCCAGTATTCGAAGATGAAAGCGATCAGCCACGCCCATGCCAGATTTGCCAGAGCGAGCGGGATCATATCGGGCATCGGTTCTTTCATCAAACCGGGATAATTTATCGTGTGGGCTTTCATAAATTCCATCAAAAGCACGCCGAAAATCAGCCAGCCGAGAAAGAAAAACACGATCCCGCCGGCTACCGCTCCGGCTAAAATTCTAATAAACATACAAATCTCCTTACAAGAAAGTAATCAAAAAGCCTGAAATGAATTGAATAAAAAGGTGTGCGGATGAACAAGCGAAAAATATACGACTTTTGCGGAATTGTCAAATTTTTTTGCGGGTGAATGAATCGGTAGAAGAAAATTATTTTTCCGCCAGTTTTCTCTGTCGTTCAAAATGATCGAAAACCTGCCTGGCGGCTTTCGCGCCGACAAAAGGCGTTAGCTCGTCAACTGACGCTTTCGCAATTCTTTCAATCGAGCCGAAGTTTCTTAAAAGTTTTAATTTTCTCTTTTCGCCGACACCTTCGATTGCCGTCAGTTCGCTTGTAAAATCGCGCATTTCGCGGCGTTTGCGGTGGTATTGAACGGCGGTGCGGTGCGTTTCGTCGCGGATCTGCTGGACGAGGCGGAAGGCGAGTGAATTCGGATCGAAATAGATCGGATCGTGTTCCTGTCCGAAGCGCAGAAGATGCGAAATCTCGCTGTGTTTTCGCGGCGGTTTGACCAAGCCGACGAGCGTTATCACGCCTTCCAGATCCAAACTCTGCAAGGCTTCGGCGGCGGCGGAAAGCTGACCTTTGCCGCCGTCTATGAAGACGAGTTCGGGAAGCGGTTTTTCTTCATTCAGAAGGCGTTTGTAGCGGCGGAAAACGGCTTCGTTCATCGAGGCGAAATCGTTCGCGCCCTCGACCGTTTTGATGATAAAGCGGCGGTATTCGGCGCGCGCCGGTTTGCCGTTTTCATAGACGACGATGCCGGCAACGTTTTCCGCGCCCGAAATGTTGGAAATATCGAATGATTCGATGCGTTCGGGAAAGCGGGGAAGTTCGAGAATTTCCTGCAATTCGCCGAGAATTTTTTCCGTGTCAGGTTTGAGAACGCGGAAACGGCGTTCGAAGGCGATCTTCGCGTTGTTTTCGACAAGGCGGATCATCTCGGCTTTCTGACCGCGTTTCGGGTCGAGAATTTTTACCCGCCGCCCGCGTCTTTCCGTCAGAGCCGTTTCCAGAACGTCGCGGTCTTCGAAATCAACCGGAACGTGAATCTCCAAAGGAACATAATCGGTCGAATAATACTGCGAGAGAACTTCGCTCAAAAATTCTCCCGCGTCGAATTGATCGCCTTCTTCCAGATCTTCCCAGAAAAATTCGCGCCGCCCGACGATCTTGCCTTCGCGCATCGTGAAAAGCTGGAGCGCGAGGCGCGACTCTTCGCGGTAAAAACCGAAAATATCCACATCGCGGTCGGGCGTGGTCGCCATCTTTTGCTGTTCGCCCAAAGCCAAAACCGTCTGCTGCAGATCGCGGTATTTGGCGGCGAGTTCGTATTTGTGATTTTCGGCAAAATGCCACATCCGCTGTTCGAGCTGGTCGGCTAATTCTTTATTTTTGCCTTCGAGCAGAAGGCGCACGTCGCGCACGGCTTCCTCGTATTCGTCGGGTTTGCAAAGCTCTCTGACGCACGGCGCGAGACATCTTTTAAGATGATATTCCAAACACGGACGCGGCAATTTCCCGTCAATCTCGATGTCGCAGGTGCGAAGCTGAAAAGCGCGGTTGATTAAATTCAAAGTGTCGCGGGCGAGCTTCGCGGGCAGAAAAGGTCCGAAATACGCCGCGCCGTCTTTTTGGATTTTTCGCGTAATGACGACCTTCGGAAACGGCTCTTTCGTAATTTTCAGATGCGGGTATTGCTTGTCGTCTTTTAATAAAATGTTGTAGCGCGGTTTATGCCGTTTGATGAGATTCGATTCTAAAACGAGTGCCTCGACCTCGTTGTCAACGACGATAAATTCAAAATCGGCGATGCGCCGGACGAGTTCGCGGGTCTTGCGGTCGTGATTGCGCGACGATTGAAAATATGAGCGGACGCGGTTTTTCAAATTCTTCGCCTTGCCGACATAAATAATTTTTCCGCCTTCGTTCTTGTGCAGGTAAACGCCCGGCGAGGTCGGGAGCAGTTTGAGTTTTTCGTCCAAAGTCATTAAGAAAATTTTAACGCTTTGAAGCGAAGACTTAAAGGAAAGAAGAAATGGATTAAATCTTATCTAAAATTTGAACTTAAAAATTCGATCTCACTGTTTTTTTATTTTTTCCCAACTGCCCGACGGCATGAGAATCTCGATTTCGGAAATTTTTCCGCCGCCGTTGCGGGTAAATTTAATCCGCGCGGTCGGAACTCTGTCCAGCGTGAACTCGTCTTTTGAAACGGGAATCATCAAAAGCTTCATTCCGCCCGCGCGCTGTAGATAGAGGTTGCCGCCTTCGAAAGAAATCGTTCGCTCGCCGTAAACTCCGGCAAACTCGTCCGGGTTTTCGATTTTTGCAGGCGGTTTTTTCTCAGCCGAAGTTTTCGATTTCTTTAATTTTAAAAGCTTGTTTTTTTGGTCGAACGTGAGCGCGAAATTCTGCATGACCGACGCGCCGATGTTCGCACTGGAAAGCGCGGGAAAAGAAACGGTCGGCTCGGTAAATTCAAAACCGCCGAGCCGGATCGCGTCTTTCAGACGCACTTGTTTGATCTCAATCTCGTTACTGACGGTTCTCGCTCTGCCGACAACGACCGGTTCGGACGCCGGATTGGATTTTTCCACGACCGATGTCGGCAGAATAAAATCTCCGACCAGATTTCCCGAATCGAGATGCGCTTTTATTTTTTGACTGCCGACGCGCAGTTCGACGACCGCGACTCCGTTCGGGCTTTCAAATTTTATAATACTTTCCGCGTCCGCTTTCGGCAGTTCGCCCGCTTCGACGCACACGCGCTTTGCCGGAAAATCAAGAGTCAAAAGATGTTCGGAAAAAAGCTCAAAGCCCAAAATCCCGTCAATTTTCGGCAGATTCGGCGATGTGTTGTAATCGCGCGTGATGGCTTCGATGTTGCGAAACTCCAGGTCGCCGATTTTGACCGATTCAACTCTGACGACATCGAGAGTCCGCATATTACGTCCCGAACCGTCGCCCGCCTGCATCTGTCCGGTTATCTTTAAACCGAGCCGTCCGACCAGCGATGAATCAACGCGCAATTTTCCCTGCGCTCCCGTGTCAATAGCAAACAGAAAAGGTCCTTTGCCGTTAATCAACACCTCGACGGCAGGCATCAAACCGCGCATTTTCATTTCCAGATCAGCCGTCTTTTGTGTCTGAGCCGAGACCTTATTCAGGCTTAACAACGTAACAATAATAAAGGCTAAAAATTTTAGGTTTTTCATAATTCCTTTCAAAAAAAGGTATCGTTATTTTCGCACAACTTCCGGCGATATTTGTTAAGACAAAGAAAAAAAATTGTTAAGTATGTAAAATTAAGTTGAGAGAAAAAAAATCATGCAGACGTTTCTGACCAGATTGCCGACCGAAGCCGCCCGCTTTATAAAAAAAGGCGGCGTTGTCGCTTTTCCGACCGAAACGGTTTACGGTCTCGGCGCGAATGTTTTTGATGAGCGGGCAATTGCGAAGATTTTTGAAGCGAAGCAAAGACCGGAGGATAATCCGCTCATCGCGCATGTCGGAAGTCTTGGACAGATCGAAAGTCTCGTCAAAGAAATCACGCCGCATGCGCGGAAATTTATCGAAGCGTTTTTTCCCGCGCCTTTGACCTTAGTTTTGCCGAAGTCGGAAAAAGTTCCGCTTCTTGCCACCGCCGGATTAGAAACGATCGGCGTGCGGATGCCGAAAAACGAAACTGCGCGGAAATTTTTAAGGGCTTGCAATGTTCCGCTCGCCGCGCCGTCGGCGAATCTTTCCGGTCGTCCGAGTCCGACCCACTGGCAGGCGGTTTATGAAGATTTGAATGGACGGATTGACTGCATCTTACAGGGCGAGATGACGGAGATAGGTCTCGAATCAACGGTCGTTGACTGCACTTCCGAATATCCGCTCGTTCTGCGTTCGGGCGCGGTTACTCTGGAAGATTTACAGCAGGTCGTGCCGGAAACCACGATTTATAAAATATCCGAAAATGAACCGGCGAAAAGTCCGGGTTTAAGACATCGTCATTATTCGCCAAAGGCAAGAGTAATTTTAATTTCAAATTTCAAATTTCAAATTTCAAATCGAAGCGCGTTTATCGGATTAATGAAGCCGGAACAAGATTTTGAATTAGTAAAAATCTGCACGTCGGTCGAAGAATACGCGCACGAGGTTTTCGCTTTTTTTCGTGAGTGCGACGCGAAACAAATTGAAACGATCTACTGCGAAAAGGTCGTTGAAAAAGGCATCGGTCTAGCTTTGATGGATCGGCTCCGGCGAGCGGCTGAGCGTTGACGTCCGCTTTTTTACCAGCACGATCGCCAACTTGCCGTTGTCGTCCAAAATCTGCGTCTGCACCTCGTCGGTGTCTTTCAGAGTATATAAAAATTCGAGCGGGATCAGGACGAGAACCTGTTCGGACTTGTCATTCTGCATCAGTTCGAGAAGCTGTGAACTCCCGTAAAAACGCTTCTGTTTTCCGTCCGTTTCGCGCACCAGCCGCCCCGCGCCGTAAAACTCGACCGAATGCGAGATCGTGTGCATATTGACGATTTTTTCGGTTTTGTAGCCGTTCGCATTCGCCGTATCAACGAGATGTTTGACGGTTTCCGTGTGAACAAAACCGTGAACGAAAAATTTTGCCAAAACGGCGACAACGAGAAATGTTGCGAAAGCCAAAAGCTGTAAAATGATTTTTCTCGTCTTAGATTTTTGAATAAATTCATAAACGTAAAGAGCGGTCAGAATCAGAGCCGCCGGCAGAGCGGGCAGAATATAACCGGGAAGTTTCGAGCCGGAAAACGAAAAGAAAACGAGCGGCACGAGAAGCCACGCCCATGCGAAAGTGCTGAGTGCGGAAAAATCAGTGCTGAGTGCTGAGTGCTGAGTGCTGAGTGCTTCTTTACTTTGAACTTTGAACTTTGAACTTTGAACTTTTATCTGTTTCCAAATCGCGGCGAAGAAAAACGGCAACCACGGGATCGTCATCAGCGGCAAAACCCATAGGAAAAAATAAAACGGTTGCGGGTGACGGTATTTGTTCGATGTATAACGCTGGAAATGATGCTGGATAAAGAATTCGTCTATAAATTTCCAGCCGTTTTCAAGATACATCGGCAGATACCAACTGCTTGCAACAAGCAAACTCAAAACGCTTCCCCAGATCAAACTTAGAAGAAAAGTTTTCGACGGAAATTTTCGCCGCAAGAGATAATAAAACGCGGCGATGGCAAACGGGAACACCGCGCCGACCAGACCTTTGGCGATCAGCGAAACGCCGATGAAGAAGTAAAAAATACTAAGCGGTAAAAATTTAAAGTTTCCTTGTGTCTTTGCGTCATCGCGTCCTTGCGATAAATCAAAAATAAAAAATCCGACAAGCGAAGCCGTGATCGGAAACGTCAGAATGATATCGAAACTCGCGCCGCGCGAAAAGACGATCAGACCGATTGACGAAGCGGCGATCAAAGCAAGCCAGTTTCCGAGTGCTGAGTGCTGAGTGCTGAGTGCTGAGTTTTCTTCATCACTTTGGACTTTGGATTTTGGACTTTGGACTGATCTGCCGAGAATCCAAAGACTGAAAATCGTTCCCAACCCGAACAGAGCCGAGCCGAACCGCGCGGCGAATTCGCTGACGCCGAACAGATTGTAGGAAGCGATCTGCAGCCAATATAAAAGGGCGGGTTTTTCAAACCAATCAGAGCCGCCGAGCGTCGGCGTTACCCAATCGCCGCGCTCGAACATTTCGCGGGCGACCTGCGAGTAACGCGGTTCGTCCGGTCCGACAAGCGGGATCGTTAAACCGAAAAAATAAATAAAAACGATGATGACTGCAAAAAATATCCAAATTATTTGGTTTTTGGTCTTCGGTTTTTGGTCTTTGGTTTTTGTGTTTTCCGACATCTTCAATGAAAATGTAAAGTATTGCTGAAAATCGTTTCGGATTCAAATTATGGAAGCTGACGAAGAACCAAAAACCAAAAACCAAGGACCAAAAACTGCCGTCATCGGTGTCGGCAGTCTCGGTCGGCATCACGCGCGGAATTTTAATGAATTAGCGAAAGAGGGGAAGTGCGAATTTTTAGGCGTTTGTGATGTTAAAGAAGAAAACGCCAAAGCAGTTGCCGAAAAAAACGAATGCCGTTACTTTACCGATTGGCGCGAACTGCTTGATAAAGCGGATGCCGTTTCGATCGTTACGCCGACCGAAACGCATGCGGAAATCGCCTGCGCGTTTTTGGAAAAAGGCGTGAATGTTTTGGTCGAAAAACCGATCGCGCGGACGCTCGAAGAAGCTGACCGGATGATCGCTTCGGCGCAAAAAACGGGTGCGAAACTGATGGTCGGGCATCTCGAACGGTATAATCCGGCGATGGTCGCACTGCGCCCGTTTGTCGAAAATCCGCTTTATTTCGAGATTCACCGCGTTTCGCCTTTTCCAAATCGCAGTTTGGATGTTGATGTCGTTCTGGACGTAATGATTCACGATCTCGATGCGGTGCAGTGGATGGTCGGCGAAAACGTCAATGTGGCGGCGATTCACGCCGTCGGTATTCCCGTCATCAGCGACAAGGTTGACGCGGCAAACGCCCGCATCGAATTTGAAAACGGCGCGGTCGCCAATATTACGGCTTCGCGGATCGGCACGGAAAAAATCAGAAAAACGAGATTTTTTCAGCCGCACGCTTATGTCGTTCTGGATTACGCGACGAAATTCGTGTCTCTGACTTCGCTCGCCCCGAACGCCGAAAATCCGCTTCTCGGCATTTCGATCAATCGTCCCGAAATCAAAGACATCGAACCCTTGCGCGCCGAGCTTTCCGCTTTTTTAGATTGCGTAATCGGAGACGACGCGCCGCCGGTCAACGCGCACGACGGTCGCCGCGCCCTCGCCTTGGCGCTCGGCGTTTTGGAAAAAATCGAAACGCATCGAAGCCGTTTGAATGTTTAAGAAAATTGAACCACCGAAGACGCGGTTTATTTAGAAAATACATAAAAGAAAATAGCAAAGTTGTTTTTACCCTTTTCTTGATTTATTCTGCGTCTTTTGGCGGTGAAAATTATATGAAGAGCAAACAAATTACCGAATTTTTACGCTCCCGTATCAGAGCCGGAGATTTTCCGTCAGCCGTTTATCTGGTGGCGGAAAAAGGCGAAATCGTTTTCCACGACGCGCTCGGTTTGGCGGTCGTCAAACCCGAAAAGATCGAAGCCAAACCCGACACGATCTACGATCTGGCGAGCCTGACAAAACCGCTCGTAACCGCCTTGTTGTGCGCAAAAATGATCGAACAGGAGCGGTTAAAATCAAAAGTTGTCGAGCATCTGCCGAATTTCGATTACGCAAGCCGTCATCCGCAGATCGGGAAAGACATCGAAATCCGGGATTTGCTTTGTCATCGTTCCGGCTTTCCGGCGTGGAAGCCTCTCTACCTGGTTTGCCAGAGCAGAAAAATGGTCTTGGACGCGATTCTCGATACGCCCTTGAAATCGAAAGGCGGAAAGGTCGAATACAGCGATCTGAATTATATTATTTTGACGGTTTTACTGGAAAAATTTTACGGTCAGCGGCTTGACGACATCGCCAGAAAAGAAATTTTCAAACCGCTCGGATTAAAACGCACTTTCTATAATCCGCTGAAGTTTTTGAAAAGGGAAATCGCGGCTTCGGAATTTGGAAATTTTTACGAAAAACAGATGGCGAGCGGATACCAGTTTAACGTATCGAAATATAACTGGCGTAACCAGATGATCTGGGGCGAAGTTCACGACGGCAATGCCTATTTTATGAAAGGCGTTTCGGGACACTCCGGAATTTTTTCGAATGCCGAAGAAGTTTTTAAGATTGCCCGGCAATTCCTCGCCGGTCAGACGACGCTCTTAAAACCGGAAACCTGCGAGCTCTTCCGCACGAATTTTACAAAGGGAATGAACGAAGCGCGTTCGCTCGGCTTTCAGCTCGCCGAAACGACCGATTCGACCGCCGGAAAATATTTATCAAAAAACAGTTTCGGACATCTCGGTTTTACGGGAACTTCGCTTTGGATCGAACCGGACAGCGAACGGATTTTTATTCTTTTGACAAACCGAACTCATCTCCGCCGTTTGCCGTTCGCCAATATCAATTCCGTCCGGCGGCGTTTTCACGAACTCGCCGTCGAAGAACTCAGGAGAATTTGAGCGGGGAAAATTCAAAAACGGGCGGCGAAAAATCTCAAACCGTGTCTTTCGGCGAAGCGTTCCGGTTTTGGCTGAAACTCGGTTTTATCTCGTTCGGCGGACCTGCCGGACAGATTGCCATCATGCACCGCGAACTGGTCGAGCGGCGAAAGTGGATCTCCGAAGAAAAATTCGCGCACGCCTTGAATTTCTGTATGCTTCTGCCCGGACCGGAAGCGCAGCAATTGGCAACTTATAACGGCTGGCTTCTGCACGGGACGAAGGGCGGCATCGTCGCCGGAGCTTTTTTTGTCATTCCTTCGATCTTTATTTTGCTGGCGATTTCCTACGTCTATGCCAGGTTCGGCAATATCGCGGAGATTTCGGCGGTTCTCGACGGCATCAAGGCGGTCGTCGTCGCCATCGTCGTCGAAGCCGTCTGGAAGATCGGCAAAAAGGCTTTTAAGACGAATTGGCATATCGCCATCGCCGCGCTCGCTTTTGTCTCGATCTATTTTCTGCGCGTTCCGTTTCCGTTGATCGTCGTCGGCGCGGCAATTCTCGGATGGTTACTGCAAAATACAAAATTCAAAATTCAAAATTCAAAAATTGAAAACCAAACTCAAAACTCAAAACACAAAACTCAAAACTCAAAACTGAATTTTTTAAAAGTTTTAGCCGTTTGTCTTTCTTTGTGGCTCATTCCGTTTTTACTGGTTTTATTCACGCTCGGCTGGCGGAGTCTGCCGATGAAGATTTATGTGTTTTTTACGCAGGCGGCGTTCGTTACGTTTGGCGGAGCGTATGCGGTGCTGGCGTATGTCAATCAGATCGCGGTCAATTCCTACGGCTGGCTCACGGCGGAGCAGGCGATTGACGGTTTTGGTCTGGCGGAAACCACGCCCGGACCTTTGATAATGGTGTTGCAGTTCGTCGGCTTTATGGCGGGCTGGAATAATCCGGGCGAATTCGATCAAACTTCTTTTGCCGTTCTGACCGCGCTGTTGACGACGTTTGCGACGTTTCTGCCGTGTTTCTTTTTTATCTTTGCCTTCGCGCCGTTCATCGAAAAACTCGAAAACAATCAAGCTCTCAAAGCCGCTCTGTCGGGCGTAACGGCGGCGGTCGTCGGCGTGATTTTGAATCTCGCGCTCGTCTTCGGTTTTGCCGTTATCTTTCACGACGGAAGGTTTGATTTTTTCGCGCTTTTTTTGACTTTGATCTCGCTTGTTATTTTACTGCGATTTAAGATTGACGTGATGTGGATCGTTCTGGGCGGCGGTCTGCTCGGACTTTTATCCGAGATTTTGCATGAAATTTAATTTTTCTTCAATAAATATCGGCTTTTTAAAACTTTCGGACATCTAAAACCGAAATGCTATAATCATACAAAGGCTTTCCCCAAAACTTTTATTTTCGACCCGGAGTTTCTGAAATGAAAAGAGCTTTACTAGTTTTGGCGTGTTTCAGCCTTTCGGCTGTTTCGATTTTAGCGCAGAATTCGCGCTCGACCCGTCCGCGGATTGTTACCGAGCAACCCAAAACTCAACAGCCGCCGACGATTAAAACCGACTCTCCCGATCAGAAGAAAAAAACGCCGCCCACTCTGACCAGAGATTACAGAGACCTTCCGCCGCCTCCGCCCTTGCCGCAAAAACCTATCGAAGACGACGAGGAGATCGTCATCAATACGAATCTCGTAACGTTTCCCGTTTCGGTTCTCGACCGCAACGGCAGATTTATTTCCGGTCTGCGCCGGCAGGATTTCGAGATTTACGAAAACGGCGTGAAGCAGAAGATCGAGATTTTCAATTCCGTCGAACAGCCGTTTACGGTCGTCCTGCTTCTCGATATGAGCAATTCGACGCAGTTTCAGATCACCGAGATTCAGGACGCGGCGATCAAATTCGTCAATCAACTGCGCCGCGATGACAAGGTAATGGTCATGTCGTTTGACGAACGGGTTCACGTCTTGAGCCAGCCGACTAATGACCGCATGATTTTGCGAAATGCCATCCTGCGTTCGGAATTCGGCGGCGGTACGAGTCTCTACGATGCGGTTAATAAAGTTATCAATCAGCATCTGCGAAATATCGCGGGACGCAAGGCGATCGTTTTGTTTACCGACGGCGTTGATACGACTTCGCGTTTTGCCGGTTATCAATCAACCGTCCGTGAAGCCGAAGAGGTTGACGCGCTTATCTATCCGCTGCGGTATGATACCTTCAGCGATATGAATCCCGGCGGAAGTTCGGGCGGAATTTACCGTCGCCGCGGCGGCGGAAGCAACGACATCATCGCCGGCATTCTCAACGATATTATGAGCGGCAGAGTCCGGCGCGGCGGCGGCAACAGAGGAAACGGCACGAGCCGCGAAGAATATGAAGTCGGTCGGCAGTATCTCGAAGATTTGGCGAGAAATTCGGGCGGCAGGACATACGAGGCGAGCAACGCATACAATCTCGACACGGCTTTTGCCAGTATCGCCGAAGAACTCAGGCGGCAATACAGCGTCGGCTATTATCCCGACAATATCGGCGAGCGCGGCGAACGCCGTCAAATCCGTGTCCGTGTGGCGCGACCGAATGTGGTTGTCAGGGCGAAAACGAGCTATATCGTCGGTCAGGGAATCAATGCGAATCGCGCCGGCAGTTAGACTGATTTGAGAAGAGGAGTGGAAGAGAAAAGGAGAAGATTGAGTGTCGCTCATTCGGCTCTTCTTCTCCTCTTCTCAAAGCGTCCTTACTGACGCGCACGCCTTCTGCCGTTTTTTATTTTCCCGCACGGCATCTTTTCCGAAAGGATGCGGCATCCTATACTAAAAATCCGAGGTCTAAAATGAAAAAATATTTTATTGCCGTTCTTTTAGCTGTATTTTGCCTGAATCTTTCCGCCGCTTTTGCCCAGTCGAATCGTTCCGATCAAACGAATGAAGTTAAAAAAGCGAATAAACGCCCCGCCGAAAAACCGAAAACCAAAAATTCACAGACCGAAGAGACGATTCCCGAAGATTCGATCTTCGACGAAACCGAAGTCGAAATAACGACCGAGATCGTAACTTTTCCCGTTAAAGTCATAGACCGCAAAGGCAGATTTGTCGCCGGACTCGCAAAGGAAAATTTCAAAGTTTTCGAGGACGGAAAGGAGCAGGCAATCGAATTTTTCAGCAACGAGCAGCAGCCTTTTACCGTCGCGCTTGTTTTGGATATGAGCTATTCGACTACTTTTAAGATCGAAGAGATCCAACGCGCGGCGATTGATTTTATTGACCAGTTGCGAAAAGACGACCGGGTAATGATCGTTTCGTTTGACGAGGAAGTTCACGTTTTGAGCGAGCCGACCGGCGACCGACAGAAACTTTACAACGCGATCATGAAGACAAAGATCGGTTCGGGAACGAGTCTTTATCAGGCGGTCAATTTCGTCGTCAATCAGCGATTCAGAAAGATCGGCGGCAGAAAAGCGATCGTGCTTTTTACGGACGGCGTGGACACGACTTCGATGAGCGTCAGCCCCGTTGCCACACTGCGCGACGTTCAGGAAATTGACACGCTCATTTATCCGGTTCGCTACGACACTTTCGCCGACGTTCAGCGAATGAAAAATCAGACGGTGATCGTTCCGCCGACTCAGCCGAATCCGCTTCCGAATCCGATTCCGGGTTCTACGCCAAGCCCGTTTCCGTTTCCGATCCCGACCGGCGGTGTCGGCACGCCGAGCGGTCAGGGGACGACCGCAGAGGATTACCGCCGCGCGGAACAATACTTGAACGATCTGGCAAACCGCACAGGCGGACAGGTTTATGAAGCCAGCACGACCGGCAATCTGAGCCGCGCATTTTCCGCAATCGCCGCCGAACTGCGCGAATTTTACAGTCTCGGTTATTACCTGCCCGAAGGCGCGGAAGAAGGCGCGAAACGCAAGATCAAAGTCTTCGTGGATCAAGAAAAAGTATCGGTCAAAGCACGGGAAAGTTACACGGTTGGGAAGAAAGCGAAAAAGAAAAATTAATTTTGAAAGTTAGCCGAATCTCCCGCAATCCACGTTTCGCCGTCGGCGTAGATTTCCTTTTTCCAGATCGGCACGGTGCGTTTTAATTCTTTGATAAGCCATTCGCAGGCTTCGAAAGCGGCACGGCGGTGCGGCGCGGCGACCGAGATAACGACGCTCGTTTCGCCGATTTCGAGTTTTCCCAGACGGTGAACGATCCCGACGTGTGCGATGTCGAATTTTTCCCGCACCGCCGCGCCGAGCTTTTCCATTTCTTTGATCGCCATTGGCTTGTAGGCTTCGTATTCAAGAAAAAGAGTTTCGCGTCCTTTCGTAAAGCGGCGGACAAAACCGTCGAGCGTAACGACCGCGCCGCATTCTTCGGGGACGACGCGCCGCGCGATTTCGCCGACATCCAGAGGCTCGGTCGTCAATTCGAAAAAGTCGCTTTTGTTTTCGGTTTTTGTTTTTGGTTTCACGATCTTTTTACACCCTTGCTGACGCGCGCGCTTTCTGCCTGTCTTTAGCCGCCGGAAACCGCTGTAAAAATTGCGAGTTCGTCGCCGTTTTTGATGGTTTCACTGCCGTCGGAATATTCCTGATTGACCGAAAAATGCAGGGACTTTCCGTAATTTCTCAGACTGGGAAACGAATCTAAAATCTCCCCGAAAACTTCTTCCGCTTTTTCGCTGTTTCCGGTTTCAAATTCGATCTCCTTTTCGCCGACCGCATCGGCAGTCGCTCCGAAAAACAAAACATTGACTTTCATTTTCTCTTTACTTCCTTTTCGGCACAACGCCTTCGCCTTTGAGCCAGCGGTTGATGCTGAAAACCGCGTCGGGCGGATTTTGCCGGATGAATTCGCTGAAGTCTTCGATCTTCCAATCAAGCGAACGATCTTTTTTATAAAATAAAAATTCGCCCATCGAACCGACTTTCAAAAGCCCGTCGCGCGGGACGAGATAAAAACCGCTCGCGTCGTATTCGTCCAAACCTTCGTAAATGGTCAGATCGCCGACTTCGCGGACATATGTCGGCGTTAGAAACTGTGCCCGTCTTCGTTCCGCGTTGACGGCGACGTCGGCGACAAAAGGCGTGTCCGATTTTCTATAGTTGATAATATTAGCACGCCGGAAAACGATGTTGAAAATTCTGCCCGAACTGTTGTTCGGCAGAGTTTCATAAACGGTTGGATTCGCCGTTTTCTCGCTTCCGTCAACCAGCGATTGAAGCGCGGTCAAAAATGCGATGAAATTCATCTTGACGAGATACATCTCGTCCTTGCCGTGCAGACCGCCGGTTTCGATCAGAATAACGGGCGTGCCTAAGCCGGAAAGCGTATCGCCGAACGCGCGCGGATTATAGCCGTCGTCATAGCGACCGATATGTCCGGGAATAAATTGATTCAGCGCATTAGCGATCAGACTGCAAATCCGCTTGTTGCGTTCGTGTCCGCCGTTCGTTCTGCCCTCGCCGTTTCCGAGAACCGCGAGCAGGGAAATCGCCGCCTGCTTGTTCGTGCGCCCGACGGTCGTTAGATACTGTTGGTTATGGAGATTGAAACCGATCTCCGGCTGCCATTCGTTGCGGAGTTTGAGAAGCAGATTTCCTTCCGGCGTTTTCAAATCGAGCGCGTCGCGGTTGATGTCAATTGACTGCAAGTTTCTGCGCTGGAAAAGTTCCGCCCCGTCCGGGTTGAGCATCGGCACGGCGCGGATCGTCAAAGTTTCTTCGAGCTTTTTCACCCAGCCGATATTCTCGCGGTTGTTCTGCAGAAAGACGAACAAATCAATCAGCGCGCTTGTTGCCGTCGGTTCGTCGCCGTGCATCTGCGACCAGAGAAACACTTTCGTTTTTCCCTTGCCCCATTCGACTTGATAAATTTCCCGGTTGGCGTAACTGCGCCCGACTTCCTCGACCTTGATGCCGAGCTTTTTCAATTCTTCGAGATAGTTCTGCAAATCTTTGTGCCGGGCGTTCGACGGAAAGATTTTCGAAATATGTTCCTTGTCCCAGGCATCGGCAAATTCCTGCGGAGTTTGTGCGTTGATGTTCATCGAAATAGCGGAAAAAATGACTAAAATGACCAAAGCGATTTTCATAACAGTGTTCGTAAATTGTTTTCTTTTCAAAACTTACTACTGGAAAAATATAACAAAAAGCCGACTAAAAAACATACGATGATTTACAAAATTCAAAAATGTAAAATCAAGCATCAAAAAAGGCGAGTCGGAAACTCGCCTGATTTTATAAAAGTTGTGGTGGCGGGGGGGAGACTTGAACTCCCGACCTTGGGGTTATGAATCCCACGCTCTAACCAGCTGAGCTACCCAGCCACGAACATACAATTATAAGTTTCAAAGCGAAAAAATCAAGTTAAAAACTCGCTGTTAAGCAATTATTAAAAAGCCGCAAAGAAGAAAATCAAAAAAACTCCCCGCAAATTATCAAAAAAAAAGTTTTGCCGAACTTTGCCTTGATTGGGTATTATTTAATCAAAGCTTTTAAAAAATTCAATTGATTCAGAGATTTTAATGCCTGTAATTTTTGCCGCCAGCGTCGAAAACGCGAAAGTTTTACTCGCTCTTTTTATAATGTTGATTTCCGCCAAACTTTTGGCGGAAGCCTTCGAGCGTTTAAAACAGCCGGCGGTGGTCGGCGAGATTCTGGCAGGCGTGATAATCGGTCCGAGCGTTCTGGCGATCGTCGAGCCGTCGAATACTTTAAACATCATCGCCGAGATCGGCGTGATCTTTCTGCTTTTTAATGTCGGTCTGGAAACCAAACCGCAGGATGTTTTGCGGGTCGGCAAACACGCCGTTATGGTCGGCGTTTTGGGCGTTGTTCTGCCGTTCGCCGCCGGTTACGCGATCTCGGTTTTATGGGGCGGTTCGACCATCGAATCAATGTTTCTCGGCGCGGCGATGGTGGCGACATCGGTCGGCATCACGGCGCGCGTTCTCGGTTCGCTCGGACTGCTCGACAGGGAATCGGCGCGGATAATTCTCGGCGCGGCGATCATTGACGATATTCTCGGTTTGATAATTTTATCGGTCGTTTCGAGTTTTTCAAAAGGAAGCGTTGATTACTGGACGCTTCTCGGAACGTCCGGTTTAGCCGTCGCTTTCACGATCTTCGTCGCTACTGCCGGCGCGAAAGCGATGAACAAACTCGCTCCCAAAATAAACTCCCTGCATATGAGCAAACCGTTCTTCAATGCCGGTTTGATTCTCTGTCTGGGGCTTTCGTTTGCGGCGATCTATATCGGCGTGGCGGCGATCATCGGCGCGTTCTTAGCGGGAATGGCGATGGCGGAAGCGACCGAAGAAAACCCGAAAATGCACAAACTTTCGTCGGGCGTGATGGAATTTCTCGTGCCGTTTTTCCTCGTCAATATCGGGATGCAGTTAAATCTGAGTATCTTCAGAGATTTTTCGGTCGTGATGTTCGCGCTGGTCATTACGCTGGCGGCGATTGCGACAAAATTTATCGGCTGCGGTCTCGGCGCGCTCGGAACGGGCAGACGGCAGGCGGCGCAGGTCGGGATCGGGATGGTGCCGCGCGGCGAGGTCGGCATCGTCGTCGCGCAGATCGGCTTGGGGCTGGCGGCGATCGGCGACAAATACTTCGGAGCGGTTTTGTTTATGGCGATTGCGACCACTCTGATCGCGCCGCCGTTTATCAAAATATTTTTTGCCGAAGACAAGGACGGCGACGGAAAACCCGACGAGTTTGAGGAAATTCACATCTCGGATGTCTTTTCGCGTATCGGATAAATCGTGCAACTCGCTTTGTATTCTCAAAATCAAAAATCGGAAAAGGAACGTTATGCGTTACGGATTTTTAATAATAATAATTTTAGCATTTTCAATTGGGGCGAATTCAATTTTTGTACAGGCGCAGACTGTCAGGACGATCACCGTCATTACCGAGCCGAACGCATCGGTTTGGATTGACGACGTTCTGCGCGGGAAGACCGACGAGAGCGGGCGGCTGGTCGTCAAACCCGTTTCCGCCGGAATCAGGCGGCTTCGCGTTCGTGCCGACGGTTTTAAGGAAGCTTCAAACAATCTGACCGCCGCGCAAAAAGGCGATGTCAAAATTGTTCTGGTTAAAACAACCGACGAAGCCGAACTCGCATTTCAAAAAGCCGAAGCCGAAACCGATAAAACGAAGGCAATCGAACTTTACGAAAAAGCCGTCAAACTGCGCCCGAAATACGCCGAAGCCTATCTCGGACTGGCTCGCGCGCTGGAATCGCAAAGCGATTACGGCGGTGCGCTCGCGGCGATCAAAAATGCTCGAAAAGCGCGTCCGGTTTACCCGGAAGCATCGGCGGTCGAGGGCAGAATTTACAAAGACGAGGGCGAAGAGGAAAAAGCGGTTGCGTCATTTAACCGCGCCATAAAAGAAGGCAGAGGCTTTCAGCCCGAAGCGCATACGGGACTCGCGCTTTTTTACAAAGACAAAGCCTTTGGCGCGGGAAGCGCGGGCGATTTCGATAAAGAAAATGAGTTTTACGCGCTGGCGGTTACGCATTTTCAAAAAGCCGTCGAACAGCTTTCGGCAACCGAACCGGTCGTCTATCTTCTGCTCGGCGAAATTTATGAAAAGCAGAAAAAATATCCCGAAGCGATAAAAATCTATGAAAGGTTTCTGAAAGATTTTCCCGACAGCAGTGAAAGCACGGCGGTCGAATCGTTCATCGTTCAGATAAAAAAACAGATGCGACAGTAAAAGACTTTGAAGGATTTAAGATTAGTTAAATTAAATACGAATTACAGAATTACGAATTACAAATAGGCTTTTTTTTCAATTTGTTATTTGTAGTTTGTAATTTGTATTTAATTTTTTGGCTTTGCACAAAAATCGTTAAATTTAGCGGAAGAATCTCTGTTTGAATAGTTGCGGCTCTTTATTTGAACTCTGTGAAAAACTCTGTGCGCTTTGTGTTTACCGTTATTGTTTAAACACAGAGTTCACTGAGATTTCACAGAGTTACACAGCCGGTTTTTCTTTTCTCAATAATTTTTGTGCAAAGCCAAATTTTTTGATGAACCCGTAAATTTAATCTTTATCCGCTCTAAAATCGTTTTCAAAAAAAGCGAGTCCATTAAAGTTTTAACGGACTCGCTTTTTATCTTGGCAGACCCTGCTGAAAATTATTCGGACGGACAGCTAAGTTTCGGATTGAACGGCGCGAAAACGCCGCTCGGATTATTGCGCCACGCCCAGACGTGAAGCGAGTATTGATTAAGCGGCGGACCGTCCGTGTGAAACGTCTGACCGAACAGAACGGGCGGCTCGCTTGCCAGACCGAACGGCACGACATATTCGATAGCGACCAGGCGCATCGTTCCGTCTTCATCCGGTAAATAAAGCAGAACTTCCGGTTCGTCGGGACTGAGCGCGGGATTTAAGATACGGCTCAGATTGATGAAATGAAAGCCCATCGTGCCGAGAGTCGGATGCGAAACACACGGGCTTGCCTGAAAGAAACCGTCATCGAGCGCGTTTTGGATGTTGTGATAACGGGCGGTCGCCTGCTTTGCATCAACCAGAGCCTGACGGCACTCTTTCGAGCGGCAGTCCGCATCATCTCCGCCTTCGTGCGCCGAAACGGAAACCGAACCGGCGGCGAAAAAGACGATTGCCAAAAATCCTGCGAAAAAGATTGAACTAAGCAGATTGTGTTTATTTGTTTGTTTTTTCATTTTTATTCTCCTCTAATTTTTGTAAATTCGGGTTGTTATCTATTAACGCGACAAAAGCGGTAAAAACCGATCATCTTTTTTTATGATTTTTTTTTATTTTTCCTGTCCGTCCGAAATTTGCGTGCTTTGGTCAATAGTGGCGGAAACCTTTCTGATAATTCCGGGAAAAATCTGTGTGATAAACAGATCGCCCGTTTCGTTGTCCCGCGCTATACTCGTCGGCGAAACGATATTGTCGAGCAAAGTTATGGTTTGACTTGTGCCGAGATTTTCACTGCTTGCCTGATAAAGTTTCAAACGTCCGGGCGCGGGCGGCTGACCGAGCATATTCGCGCTGAATTCGAGAATATAGAAAACGTCGTGATTCCCGGCAACCGGGACGGGCAAAACGTCAATCGCCGTCGTCAGACCGTCAACGAATGTCTGTTGCGAGCCGTCAATAAGATTCACGCTTCGCACTTCCGCCAAACCCGACGCAAACGGAAATCCCGTCAGATAAGTTACGAGCAGACGATTGCCGTAAAGCCGAACGCTGTCCGGCACGGCTTCGGCAAACGGCGGTCCGAACGGAAGCGGATTCGGCTTCGGCGCGAAAACGGTGAAATCCTCGTATTTGCCGGTCGCCGGATTTACCTTGTAAAGCTGGTTAAAACTCGCGTCAACGACATACAGGTCACTGCCGAAAACTTCGATGCCGAAAACATTTGCCGGACGCACATTGTATTGCGGCAGTTCAGGATTGTGCTGAAGTTTCCAGTCGGGAAGATTCGTAACCATCCGCACTGCAAGCGTCTTGCCTTGCGCGTTCATCAGATTTACCTGACCGCCTTCGGCAAGCGTCGTCTGGTCGGCAAACGATAAAGAAAAACCGCTTGTCAACTGCTCGTAATCGGCGGGCAAAGTCAGTTTCAAAACGGAATTATTGAGCGGCGTTACCGGACTGGCGTTCGCCGCCAAACCGCCGCGCCCGCCCGGAATGACCGAATCGCCCGCGCCGATAGTTACATAGAGCGTCAATCCTTTTAACTTTAACCCCGACGGTCCGGCGGGCGCGGGCTGACCTTCAGCCGTGTTGATGCCCGACGGCAAACCGTCAATCAAAGTTACGCGCGCGCCGTTCATCCGGTCAACCATCGAAACGCGCCCGTTATTCGGCATCATCGTTCCCGCTTCCGAGACGAAAAGACTGGATTGTCCGGCGGTAACGATCTTGTTCGGCGCGCGCAATCCGCCCGTGATGACGGTCGTCGCAGGCTGTGCGAAGTTTTCACCCGCCGAAAAAATAATCGTCCAGATTGCGAAAATTGTTAAAAACTTTAAATATCTCATTTTTGTTACCTCCTCAAAAAAAATTTATTCGGGCTGTCATTTATTAACGCGACACGCTTTCGCAAATCCGCTCAAAAAATTATTTATGGTGGGAAAATAGATTGACTTGGACAATTAACAGACATATTCTTTAAGGGAAAAATTCAAAAAAAAGATGAAAAATCCGGCGCAAAATTCCCAGAACATCACGCGGATGCTGAAGGATTGGAGCAGTGAAGGCAACCGCGAGGCGTTAGACAATCTGATGCCGTTCGTTTATGACGAACTGCATCGGCAAGCCTCGCGCTATTTAAGAAAAGAGCGGCACGATCACACATTGCAGACGACCGCTCTGATCAATGAAGCGTATATGAAACTGATTGATCAGTCGGAAGTCCAGTGGCAAAACCGCGCGCATTTTTTTGCGATCGCGGCGCAGACGATGCGGCGGATTCTGGTAGATTACGCGCGAACCAGAAAACGCGAAAAACGCGGCGGCGATGATGTGAAATTACAGCTTGACGAAGCGATACAGACACCGGCAAAAGAAAAAAGCGTTGACCTCGTCGCGCTGGACGAAGCGTTAAACCGGCTCGCCGAATTTGACGAGCGGCAGGCGCGCGTCGTCGAACTTCGTTATTTCAGCGGAATGACGGAAGAGGAAACGGCGGTGGTTTTGAGCATTTCTCCGGCAACCGTCCGCCGCGATTGGAATATGGCAAAGGCTTGGCTGTTTCATCAATTAAGGAAATAACTTCTAAAATTCGCTTTTTACGCTCGCGGATTTTCTTTCTGATAAATCCGCCCGAAAACACACAGACGGCATAATATGGATTCGGAACGCTGGCAAAAAGTCAGGGCTATATTCGAAGAAGCGGTTTCGCTCGAAACTGAACGGCGCAAGAAATTTCTTTCCGAAGCGTGCGGCGCGGACGAAGAACTCCGGCGCGAGGTCGAGAATCTGCTCGAATCTTTCGACAGCGCCGAATCTTTTATGGAAATCCCGGCAGCGGCTGAATTTGCCAGCGTGATTGTTGAAAAAAAAGACAAGCCCGAAAGCGGTCAGCAGATCGCGCATTACGAGATCGTTTCGCAGATCGGCGAAGGCGGAATGGGCGAAGTTTTTCTGGCGCGGGACACGCGTCTTAACCGCAAAGCCGCGCTCAAACTTCTCGCTGCGCACATTACCGAAGACAAAGGTCGCGTCAGCCGTTTTCGTCAGGAAGCCTTTGCAACGTCTGCTTTGAATCATCCGAATATTTTAACGATCTATGAAATCGGAAAATGGAAAGAAAGAGATTATATCGCCGCCGAATTTGTCGAGGGAATGACGCTCCGCGCCCGTTTGCAAAAGAAAAAAATAGCGGTCGGCGATGCGCTCGAAATTGCTTTGCAAATCGCTTCGGCACTCGCGGCGGCGCACGGCGCGGGCGTCGTTCACCGCGACATCAAGCCGGAAAATATAATGATTCGTCCCGACGGTCTGGTGAAAATTCTCGATTTCGGCATTGCCAAATATCGTCCGGCGGATGAAAGTCAAAAAGCTCTGGTCGAAACGAAGATCGGCGAAGTGATCGGCACAGCCGCCTATATGTCGCCCGAACAGGCACGCGGTCTGGAAGTTGACGAGCGCACGGACATCTGGAGTTTAGGCGTGATTCTTTACGAAATGCTCGCCGGAAAACTTCCGTTTCAAGGCGCGACGCGCTCCGACCGGATCGCCGCGATTTTACAAAGCGAACCGCCGCCGCTCAAAAAATTCGCCCGTCAAATACCGCCCGAACTCGAACAGACGATCTTTCGCGCGCTCGCCAAGGACAAGGAAAAACGCTGCCGCGAAATGCGCGAACTGGCGGAAGATTTGCAAAAAGCGGCTCAAAGTTCGGGCATCGAAAAGCGTTCCGCGTTTCCCTTTCCGGCTTTCGGACGGCAGAGAAAATTTTCTTCCGGTTACGCATTTTTAATTTTACCTTTGATTTTATTACTGGCAGGCGGCGCAGTTTGGCTTTATGTGTTCGGCGGGATTTTCAAAACAATTGATCAAACAGCAAATAAATCCGGTCTTTCATTACAGACGATGAAGATCAGCCGCTTGAGCGATACGAGTCAGGCGGTTGACGTTGCCGTTTCGCCCGACGGCGAGTTTGTCGCTTTTATCAAAGAGGAAAACGGGAAACAAAGTCTCTGGCTCAGACAAATTTCCGCGCCGGGCAGTGTGAAAATCGCGCAGCCCGCCGAAGACGAAATTTACGGCTCGCCCGTTTTTTCACCGGACGGAAGTCATATTTTTTATCTCAAAGTAAAATCGAATGAAGCGCGGGCGGCACTTTATCAAATCCCGAAACTCGGCGGCGGCGAAAAAAAAATAATCGAGGACGTCAGCCTACAGGATTCGGGCAGTAATTTTTCTCTATCGCCCGACGGCAAATGGGTTGCGTTTATCCGCCTCGACGAAGGATTTAACCGCTCGCTCGTCGTTACCGACCTGAACGGCACGAATGAACGCAAATTGATCTCACGAAAACTGCCTGATTATTTAACCGGCGCGGCTTTTTCGCCCGACGGCAAACAAATCGCGGTAATTTCGGGAACTTTCGGCGGCAGAAGCGGCGGCATCGGCGGCAGTAAAAATATCGTTTTGGTCGGCGCGGCAGACGCGGCGGAAAAACCTGTTTCCGAAAAAAATTGGGCGGAAGTCAAAGGTATGAAATGGTTCGACGACGGAAGCGGTTTGATCGTTTCGGCGGGCGAAAAACCCGCGCTCGTCCAGCTCTGGCATATTTCAACTGCCGATGGCAAAATCAGCCGCATCACCAACGATCTGAGCGATTACGCCGCGCCGAGCCTGACCGCGAATTCGGCGATGATCGCCGCCGTGCAGATAAATCAAAATTCACATATCTGGACGGTTTCAACGGATGAAAAAGATTATGCGGACAAACAATTGACCTTCGGAAACGGCGGCAAAGACGGGAGTTTCGGCGTGTCATTCGCGCCTGACGGCGAAATTTTATATGTTTCTCAGGTAAGTGGAACTCCCGACATCTGGATCGTCAACCGGGACGGCTCGGAAAACAGGCAATTGACAAAAGACGCGGGAATAAATATTTTTCCCGCCGTTTCGCCCGACGGAAAATACATCGCTTTTCTTTCGGATCGTTCCGGCGAAGGCGCGATTTGGCGAATGGATATTGACGGCGGAAATCCCGTGCAGTTGGCGAAAGGCGCAATGCCTTCTTTTTCACCCGACGGCAAATGGATTTATTTTTACGGCGCGGGCGCGCCGGGTTTGTGGAAAATTCCGGTCGCGGGCGGCGACCCCGTACAGATTCCGGTTCGGGAAAAAGACATAGCGACCATGCCGGTCGTTTCGCCTGACAACACAATGCTTGCCTGCAATTATCTGGTCGGCGAACGGGGCGCGCAGTTTCGGCTCGGCATTTTGCCGATCGAGGGCGGCGAGCCGCTCAAAATTTTCGACACCTTTACCTACGCCGTCAAACCGCTTCGCTGGACGGCGGACAGCCGCGCCGTCAGTTTTATCGAAACCCGCGAAGGCGTTTCGAATATTTTCAAACATTCGCTCGACAGTGAGAAAGCCGAGAAGGCTACAAATTTTAAAACCGGCACGATCTGGAATTTCGATTGGTCGAATGACGGAAAAAAACTCGTACTTTCACGCGGCAATATTACGAGAGATGTCGTTCTGATAAGCGATTTCAAATAATCATTTGAAAAATATTTTATTTGCCTTTTTGTTTTCCTTCGCGTTCGTTGCCGCGTTTGAAATTGCCCGTAATCTTTGCCATCAAAAGCTGTTTTTCAAATTCATCCGCGCTTTCGATGTCAGCGAGAAATTTCTGCGCGTTCGCCCCTTTGAGGATCGTTACTTCCTTGTTTTTCCAGCAAACGGAAACATTGCCGTTTTTATATTTGCGAAAGTCGAACGGCGAATCTTCAAGCGGATTTTTTTCTGTTTTCTCCGGCATGATTTTTTACACAAAACAATACCGCAAACCGGTTTAGAGGAAAAACGGCTTGCGGTATTGTTTGCAAATTCTTCTAAAAATTTTGCGGGGAAAATTTAGGCGGTCGTCGCTTTTTGATAAGCGCGGTTCATCGCCGCCGTGTCGAAGAATTCTTGAAAAGCCGTTACCTTTCCGTCCCTGACGGTGAAAATATGAACCCAATCGGTATCAAAATTTCGTCCCGTCGGTTTAACCGTTCCGGCGGATTTGCCTAGAACGACAACTCTGTCGCCTTGGGCGATAAATTCCGTCGGCTCGAAATTTGAAAATTCTTCGGATTCGTCAAGCCGCGAGAAAAATTCGGTAACTTCTTCTTTTCCGCTTCGCTCGCCGGTATAATCGGCGTTTTCGACGGTCGGCGTTTTCCAGTTTATATCGTCGGCAAAAAGATTCAAAAGCCCTTCGATGTCGCCGCTTCCAAAATGTTCATAGCCTTTTTTGACGAGTTCGACATTGTTTGTTTCGCTCATTTAAAAAACCTCCTTTCCGATTTCCACGCGAAAACCGGATGATCGAAAAAAAACAGGAGAATGTATTGTTTGCTTGAGTGTGCCTGTATTGTAACGCCAAATACGGATTTTTCAAAAAGTGAGGTTTTTGGTTTTAATTCTATTTCGCTGTCGCCGCAAATCTGCCGTAATTGTAATAAGCCGCGCACGCGCCTTCGGCTGAAACCATCGTCGCGCCGAGCGGTTTGCGCGGTGTGCATTCTTTGCCGAAAGCCGGGCATTGATGCGGTTTGATCATCCCTTGAAGGACTTCGCCGCTGTGACAGAGTTTCGATTCGGTCGTTTCGATTCCCGTCACGTCGAATTTATATTCGGCATCGAAATCGCGGAAGTTTTCGTTCAAACTCCAGCCGCTTTTCGGAATCACACCGATGCCGCGCCACGCGCGGTCTTTTGTTTCAAAAACTTCCGAAAGCATTTTTTGCGCCGAGCTGTTTCCCTCGAAACTGACGACGCGCTCGTAGGCGTTTTCGATATTCGCTTCATTCGATTCGAGCTGAATCACGGCGCGGCGGATTCCTTCCAAAACATCTAAAGGTTCAAAACCCGTAACGACAATCGGCACTTTGTATTTTTCGACGAGCGGCGGATATTCCGCGTAGCCCATCACCGTGCAGACGTGACCGGCGGCGAGAAAAGCCTGAACGCGGTTGGTCGGCGATTCCATGATCGCGGCTATCGCGGGCGGCACGAGAACGTGCGAAACGAGCATCGAAAAGTTTTTCAAATTCATTCTCTTTGCCTGATAGATCGCCATCGCGTTTGCCGGCGCGGTCGTTTCAAATCCGACTCCGAAAAATACTACTTCCTTGTCGGGATTGTCTTTCGCAAATTTCAGCGCGTCGAGCGGCGAATAAACCGTCCGAACGTCGCCGCCTTCGCTTTTCACGCGAAACAAATCTTTTTCCGATCCCGGCACTCGAAGCATATCGCCGAACGAGCAGAAAATGACGTTCGGTTTTTCGGCAATCGCCAACGCCTTATCAATCAGTTCGAGCGGCGTAACGCAGACCGGACAGCCCGGACCGTGAATCAGTTCTATTCTTTCGGGAAGAAGCTGGTCAATTCCGTTGCGAATGATCGAATGCGTCTGCCCGCCGCAGACTTCCATGATTGCCCAGTTTTTCGTCGTAACCGATTCGATTTCGTCAAACAATTTTTTCGCTAAAACGGGATCGCGGAATTCATCTAAATATTTCATAAAATCACCTCAAGATTTTTAACGCCAGGACGCAAAGGCGCAAGGTCGCAAGGGTTTTAAAATTTTATTATCTTTGCGTCTTCGCGTCCTTGCGCCTTTGCGTTAAAAATTTTCATTCAACTTGCCGCCGCGTCCGTGTAATCCGCAACGCCGAGTTCTTCCTCTAAAATTCCGAGTTCGCGGAACATCTGCAATTTTTCGAGCGCGCTTTTTTCGTCGAGCCTTTGCAGGGCAAAACCGACGTGAACGATAGTGTAATCGCCGACCGCGATTTCCGGCACGTATTCCAGACATATCTCTTTCGTGATGCCGTCGAAATCAACCTTGCCCATCCGCACATCGTCCTTTTCGTAAATTTCCGTAACTTTTCCGGGAACTGCTAAACACATAATTTATTTTCGATTTGCGATTTTCGATTTGCGATTGAAAATCGCGTTCAAAATCGAATCGCATATTTTAGTTTGTAGATGTCGAAGCGATTACCGCTTGACCTAAAGCTAACCCGCCGTCGTTCGGCGGAACTTTTTGGTGCGTGAAAATTTCAAAATCATTTTCACTCAAAAGCGCGGTCGCACGCTTTAAAAGTGCGGCGTTTTGAAAACAGCCGCCGCTTAACGCGATTTTTTCAAGCGAAAATTTCTCACGCAAAATCCGGCTCAAATTCAAGATCAAATTTGCCACCGCGTTATGAAATTTCGCTGCAATTGTCGAAACGGGAGTTTCAGCCGAAACGTCCTTTTCAATCTCACGAATCAGATTTTTCCAATTGATTTTGATTATATCACTTTCGGTCAAATCAAAGTAATAAAAATCCGAAATTTCTTCGTCAATCAAGGCTTCAAACTCGATTGCCGCCTGCGCTTCGTAGGTGATTTTCTGCCGCACATTCGCCAGTGATGCGACCGCATCAAAAAGCCGACCGAAACTGCTCGTCGGAATCGTATTTAAATTATTCTCCAATTGTTTCGCCAAAATTTTTCGCTCGGTTGGCGGACAGAAAGAAACGCAAGATAAATTTTCGTTCCAATCAATTTCCGCTTCTCTTAACAAAGCAAGCGCGACGCGATACGGTTTTTTGATCGCCGCATCACCGCCGGAAAGCGGAAAATATTCGAGGTGCGCCACGCGCTCGAAATTCGCATAACCGCCGACAAAAACCTCACCGCCCCAGATCGCACCGTCGTCGCCGTAGCCCGTTCCGTCGAACGCGAAACCGATGACTTTTTCATTTTTGCCAAAACCGTTCTCCGCCATTACCGACGCGATATGCGCGCGATGATGCTGAATTTCAATTAATTTTACTTCTTTGGAATTTTCCGCAACCCGCCGCGCCCAATTTGACGAAAGATAACCGGGATGTTTGTCGCAAGCAAAGATTTCCGGCTCGATCTGAAACAGATTTTTCATCTGCCCGAACGAGCGTTCAAATGCCCGCAGAGTTTCCAGATTTTCCATATCGCCGATATGCTGCGACATAAAAGCGTAATCCTCGCGTGTCAGACAAAACGCCGCTTTGAGTTCGCCGCCGACGGCTAAAATGTTTGGAACATCAAACGGCAGTTTCACCGGAAAAGGCGCGTAACCGCGTGAACGGCGGATCGGTAATTGGTAATTGGTAATTGGTAATTGGTTTTTAGTCTTTGAATTTTGAATTTTGAATTTTGAATTTTGAATTATTCTGATTACCGAATCGTCGCATTGGACATAAATATCGCGGTCGTGAAGCAGAAATGCGTCTGCCAGATTCGCTAGTTTTTCCATTGCTTCGTCGTTGTCTTTGACGATCGGTTCATTGGAAAAATTGCCGGAAGTCATTACTAAAACGTCCGGCATTTCGTCGGAATCGAAAAGCAAAAAATGAAGCGGCGCGTATGGAAGCATTACGCCCAAGAATTGATTTCCCGGCGCGATCAGCTTGCTCAGATCGTTTTCGCGTTTTTTCAAAAGCACGATCGGACGTTCTTTTCCCGTTAAAAAATTTTCTTCGGCTTCGGAAATTTCACAGAGACTTTTTGCCGTTTCCAAATTTCTGCACATCACGGCAAACGGTTTATCAACTCTGCCTTTCCGCTCGCGCAAAGTTTGCAAAGCCGCATCGTTCCGCGCATCGCAAACCAGATGAAAACCGCCGATGCCTTTGACGGCGATGATCTTTCCGTTTTGTAAAAGTTGTTGAGTTTGGCTAATTACATCAAAACAGTTTTCCGACTTTGAACTTTGAACCTTGAACTTTGAACTTTCCGAAGCAAAGTGAAGGAAAACCGTCGGTCCGCATTTTTCGCAGGCGGTCGGTTCGGCGTGAAATCTTCGGTCGTGCGGATTTTCGTATTCGCTCAAACATTCCGCACACATTTTGAAATCGCGCATCGTCGTCATCGCGCGGTCGTATGGAATATTTTCGATGATCGTAAAACGCGGTCCGCAATTCGTGCAGTTGATAAAAGGATAAAGATAGCGGCGGTCGTTCGGGTCGGACATTTCGCGCAGACAATCCGCGCAGGTCGCAATATCGGCAGAAACGGGAACGAATTTTTTGCCGTTAGTTTGGCTCGCTAAAATTTCAAAACTTTGAAAATTCGCTTTTTCGGAAACATTTTTTTGCGTAACCGATTCGATAAACGCAAGCGGCGGCGGAGCGGTTTTGATCGAATTAATAAATCGTTCGATTTTTTCACCTTCGCCTTCGACATCAACCAAAACTCCTACAGCATTATTTAAAACCTGTCCTTTAAGGGAATTTTTCTCGGCGAGCGCAAATACGAACGGGCGAAATCCGACACCCTGAACGATGCCTTTGATCTGAATTTGCGCGCGCGTTTTCATTGAAAATCTCCACTCGTTTTTTACGCCCTGTTGTTATTCTACTTTTTCGCGTCCTCCGGTGCTGACCGCGCCGGCTTCGATGTAAATATGTTTGATGTCCGGGTATTTTTCACTGATGCTCTTTTCCAGACGATCCACCGCCTCTTCGACTTCGAGAGCCGAAAGTTTTTTATCGAATTCAATGTCAACGGTCAAAAGAATCGTGCGCGGACCGAAATGCATTGTCAGTGGTTTGATGACCTTTTTTACGCCCGGTTCGGCGCTCAAAAGCTGTTTGATGCTTTCCAGCGTTTGCCGGTCTGCGCCTTCGCCGACGAGCAAGCCTTTGCTTTCATAAACCAGAAACCCGGCGACCGTGCAGAGAATTATGCCGATGAAAACCGAAGCCGCACCGTCAATATACGGGTTGTTAAAATAATGCGATAGAAAAACTCCGATAAAAGCGACGATTAAACCGAGCATCGCGGCTGAATCTTCGAATAGAACGGTGAAGGTCGTCGGGTCTTTGCTTACCTTGATCGATTGCCAGAAACCTTCTCCTTCTCTTCTGAGAGTCTGAAATTCTTTGAAAGCGACGTAAAAAACGATGCCCTCGAAAACCATCGCCAGACCAAGCACGACATAATTCCACGTCGGGTCGCGCAGTTCAGACGGATGGATGAGATGCATTATGCCTTCGTAGATCGAGATGCCGCCGCCGACACCGAAGATCATCACCGCGACGATCAGCGCCCAGAAATACAATTCTTTCCCGTAACCGAACGGGTGCATCTCGTCCGCCGGCTGTTTGCTCCGGTTGATGCCGAGCAAGAGCAAGCCGCCGTTTCCCGTATCAACGAGCGAATGAATGCCTTCGGAAAGCATCGCGGAACTTCCCGTAAATGCCGCCGCCGTAAATTTCATAACCGCGATGGCAAAATTGCCAATGATCGCCGCAAACACGGCGGTTTTTGATTCTGCTGCCATAAAAATTTCAGTCCGTTTCTTTAACGGTCAATTGCGTTTGCAAAAATTCCAGCCACTCATCCATTCCCGCGTTCTTTTTTGCCGAAACTTCAAAAATCCGCATTCCGGGACGCACGGCTTCGATGCTTTTCATTGCGGCTTGCCGGTCGAATTCGACCGCTTCCGCCAGATCCATTTTCGTTATTATAGCAGTATCCGCCGTATTGAAAATCGTCGGGTATTTGCGCGGTTTGTCCTCGCCTTCGGTCGTGGACATTAAAACGACGCGCAAGGCTTCGCCGAGATCGTAACTCGACGGGCAGACGAGATTGCCGACGTTTTCGATAAAGAGAAAATCTAAGTTTTCCAAATCCCAATCTTCCAGAGATTTTTCGATCATCGCGGCTTCGAGATGGCAAATTGTTCCGGTGATAATTTGTTTGGCGGGAACATCAGCCCGTGCCAAGCGCAAAGCGTCGTTTTCCGTTTCCAGATCGCCGACGAGCGCGGCGACCGCGTAATTTTCTTTGAGCCGCGACAGAGTTTTTTCCAAAAATTCAGTCTTGCCCGCGCCCGGACTCGAAACCAGACTGACGACGAAAACCCGCGCCGCTTCAAATTGCTCGCGCAGTTGCCGCGCCAAAATATCATTATGTTTCAAAATGTTTTGCCTGACTTCGACCAGACGGGTTTGTGTCATAAATTTCAGTCCAGAACCGTTTGCGGTAGCGAACGGGTTAAGTTTAGCGTTTCAAATTTCAGATTTTCTTGAAAATCTGAAATTTGAAACTTGGAATTTGAAAACTGAAACTTTGGCGTTCACCCGCCCGCTACCGCAGGCGGTTCTGACAAAGCTAACGCCGTAACCAGCAATTCTCGTCCGCTGACGAGTTCCGAAACCGATTTTCCGCATCTCGGACAGACGAAATTATTGATCGTTTTCAGAGTTTTATTTTCGCCGCAATTTTCGCAAAAAACGACGACCGGAATCTCTTCGATTTCGAGCCGCGAATTTTCAAGCAAAGTTCCTTCCGAAGCGATTTCCCACGAAAAAAGCAGAGCGTCTTTGACCACGCCCGACAGCGCGCCGACTTTCAGATGAACCGCCTGAACGGGCGCGCCCGCGTGTTTTCGCGCTTCTTCGCTCGCGCCTTCGATGATGCTCAGAGCTATGGAAAGTTCGTGCATAAAATTAAATTCCGGCGAAAATGTCGAACGAGATTTTTACTTCGTCCTTGACCTTTAAAGTTCCGCCGAGAGCTTTGAATTGTCCGATATTAAAATCGCTCTGCCGTAAAGAAAATTCGCCGCTTGCGCGAATATTCGCGTCATTGATCTCGGCTTCGGCTTCGATGGTTTTCGGAAGCGTTTCGCCGTGAAGCGATAAAAATCCGTTTGCCGTTACCGCAAATTTTCCGTTTTGCTTTTTTGTCAGCAAAACATTTTTGCTGACAAAATGAATTTCGGAAAAATTTCCGGTTTCCAAAACCTTTTCGCGCAGTGCGCTTTGAATTTCCGCGCGATCTTTTTCGCTGACGTTATCGCGCAGGGAAATTGCTCCGGCTTCGGCGACGACGAGCATCGAATCAACTTTTTCATCGCCGTCGGCAAACTGAATCTCGCCGCCGTAACGCCGCACCGCGAAGGTCGGGTTATGCCCCATAAACGAGAGCATTCCTTCGGCAAACGCCTGCACGGTAAAACTCCCGCGTTCGGCGTTTATGCGGTAGCGCGTTCCGAGATTTTTCGCTTCGTCCGTCACAATCTTTTCCGCACGGCGTTTCGGACGATTTCCATCGTCAGACCGTAAACGAGATGCGCCGAAAACGCTCCGGCGTGAACCGAAAGCGGGTATTTGTCGGGCATTTCCGACAGACCGAGAAGCGGCACGACGCCTTCATCCGCGCCGAGCCAGATCAGAAAACCGTAGGGCATTCCCGCGCCGGGTGTTATCTTGTCAGAAACTTCCGCCGCCGCGCCGTAAACCGCGCCCATCGAAGTCCCGTAGGCGTAGTGCAGTGCGGTTCCGGCGATTGACTTTTCCCGTTCGGTTAACTGACGGTCGAAAAGCCCGACCGCGGCGGCGTTTGCAAGCCGTTCCGTCGCGTCGTCGTTTTCGTCATCTTTGCCGCGCTTTTTGAGCATTTTGCCCGCGCCGTGTCCGGGCGATTTCGGTTGTAGAGACTGCGCCCCATGCGAGCGTTCTTCGCCCGTGATAAACCGGCTGAAAAGTTTCTGATACTGATTCATCACGACCGAACCGGCAAAGCCGCCGATGATGCCCGCCGCCAGACCTTTCAAAAAATCGCTGTTATGTTTTGACTTTTTCATATTCCCCTTGCTCGAAACCGGTTTCTACATATTGCTGATTTTGCTGTAGCGGATAATATCCGACAGATTAGCCAGAAACATCACGGTGACAAACACCGCGATAAAACCGATGACCGCCGTCCAGATGCCGACCGTTTTCATCAGAGCAGCGGCGATAAAAAAGATCAGCGCAAGCAGAATGATCGCGCTCCAGATGCCGAATCCGCTTTCGTTATTCCGGGAAAAAGAATTTTGTTTCTTCATATTTATTTTCTCCTTAAAAAATACCGAATATTTATTCCTTCCCCTGTTCGGAAAATCGGACACAGCACAAAACGGCGTAATTTTTAATTACGCGAATCAGACTCCGGCGACGATGGTTAAACTACATCGTGCTGATCTTGATATACCGTTTGATGTCGGGCAAGCTGACGACGACCAGCGCGGCGATGCCGAGCAGGGCGATGCCCCCGACGATGCCGAGCGCGCCGATGCCCGAAGAATTTTCTTCTTGATGTCTGCGGCGCGGCAGATTTTCTTCATCTCTTCGTTCTAAGTATTCTTTGTGTCCCATTTTGTTACATAACCTCCCTTGTTAAATTTTACGCCGAAGCGTGTGTTTTATTTGCGGTCGAAATTTCTTTGACGAGCGATTCGACCAGACGCGCGGCTTCTTCGACCGCCGTTTGGACGGGTTCGCTCAAACCCATAAAACCTTCTTCGCCGCCGAGCGTCAGCGGCTCGCATCCGACAAGCAAAAGTTTACTAAATTTCGCGCCCATCTGATGAGCCATCCGCAGAACGTGCATCGGATTCATCGTGTGCGCGTCGAGCATTGCCGGATTCGCTTCCTCATTATCAAACTCGCTCACATCCGGTTCGATGACATAGAGCGTTCCCGGCGCGTCGCCGCGCGGCACGGCATCAACAAAAACGGTCGCGTCATAACCGTCCAGAAGCGCGTAAGCCAGATCGTAGCCGCGAATCCCGTAATCGAACAACCGCACATTTTCCGGCAATTCGCGTGCCTGTAAAACTTTCGCCACTTCGCATCCGAAACCGTCGTCGCCGAGAAAAATATTTCCGATACACGCAACGAGAATCGAAGGATATTCTGAGGGATGAGGGATGAGGGATGAGGGATGAAAAGAATTAGATTTCATTTCATTCTTTAACCTTTCTACTGTTTTAAATTCATCCCTCATCCCTCATCCCTCCAAAGTTTCGACTTCTTCGGGCGCGAAAAAAAATCTGTGTCCGGGCTGGCGCATCATTCCCATATCTCTGCCCGGGTCGTCTTCGAGAACGACCGCCAGGTGAAGCTTGCCCTCGTAATCCTGTTCGATGGCTTCGATAACGGCGATTTGTCCGGCAAGCGCGAGATCGAAAATGTCGCCGCCCTTACGCGGTTTCAAACGCACACGGTCGCCCGTGCGAAGTTCGATGCCGCCGACCGTTGCCGTTTCGAGCGCGTTTTTATCTTCCAATAATTGCCAACTGAGTTCGTCCATTTTTTAAAATTTCCTAGTTAAAAAACTGTCAACTATCCACTTTCAACTATTCACTCACCTTCAGAAAAATAAAACTTAATTTCTGAAAATCAGTGGACAGTTGATAGTTGACAATGAATAGTTTTGCCAAATTCAAACAGCATTTAACTTTCATTCAACCCGCGCAATGCGCCGTGCATCTTCAACAATTGTTCTTCGGGCATCATTTCCGTGCGTTCCAAAATCTTTCGGGCGCGGTCGTCCGTTTCGCGCATCTCGCGTTTTTCCTCATCCGTCAGAGTCATGATTCGAAGAGTCAGAATCTCGTCAATCTCCAAGCCGTCAAACAGTTCGCCCGCGCTTTCCGGCGCGATCTGCGGGTAATCGTAAAGGATAATCGGCGATGAAAGCAGACAGTCTTTTTCACTTTCGTTTCCCGCCAAAACCGGATAAGTCCCGATATTTTCGCATTCGGAAATTTCCGTTTTTAATTCGTCGGGCGGATCGAGCAGGGAAACGAACTCGCTGTTCTCGACGCTCAGAATCGTATGCGTCGAAACCGTCGAATGAAGCAAAGCGTCTTCACGATTTTTCATTTCTGCATTTTCAAACGGCGTTTGATTCTCAATAACAATCGAAACCTTAAAAACCGATTCCGAACTTTGCACTTTGCACTTTGCACTTTGCACTGAAATCTTTCCTTTGATCTCTTGCTGTGTTCTTATGATTATGCCGGCGATTTTTTTATTTTCATCGCGCAGAGGTTCGATCTCACGATTTGCCGGAAACGAAAATTCGATCTGTTTTTTTTCAGGGTCATTTAAATTAATTGTCGGAAAATCAACCGACCGCTCGACCGCTTCCTGCCACGCCGGATAATTTTTATCGCCGACCCGGAGCGACTGAACAAGCCGGAAATCTTCAAAATTTTCCGGCAGTTCTTCCAGCGGTTTTTCGATCTCGCCGACCTCGCGCATTGTCAGTTGAAGAAACCGCACCTTTATATCGAGCGTCGAATTTTCATCGCCTTTGACCAAACATTCGGTCTGCATCCGAAAATTTTCCGTGCCTTTCGTCGCCGCACTGTAAGACGCGGGCGCGAGCGCGCCCCAATTAAATCTCAAGCGATTTTTGACCGACGAAGCGCGATACGGGTAAAGCATATAACCTTCGTAAAGCACGGCATCGGCGATTTTTTCAACGAGTTCGAGATTCATAAAATATCTACATCTGAAAATTTTGATTGACGATTTCCGATTCGCCATCAACGGATTTTTTTTCCGCGTTCGATAAAAGTTTTTCTATCGTCTGTTCCCAAGTCGGAATAAAGTTTTCGGTTTTAAATTGGCGCAATTTTTCAAAAACATCGCGGCGCAGATTCAGCCAATTGCTATTCGGGTAATAATGCTCCATCATTTCCTGCCAGACTTGAATCGGAAGCCGGAAATACGCTTCTTTTTCCCACGAAATTTGTTCCGCCTGTAAAACATCTTCTTCCGTTTTATAAAAAACTGTGCCGCTGAACAAAAGGCAAATCGGAACTTCGCCCGATTCTAAACCTACAAAATATTTCGTCGCGGCGACGTTGAAATCGAACGTGCAGGGAACGGGCAGATCAACCGTCGTCATTTCGGAAAACGGCGGCACGGAAATATTCGAATGCGTCCAGAGCATCGTCCGCAGAGTTTGTCCCCAGCGTTCGGATTCGCCGAACAATTCGAAAAGATGAGCCTTTTCTTCGTTCGTGTAACGGCGTTTGGTAACTTCGAGTTGAATCTGACAGCGCAAGATCACGCTTTCGATACGCGGCGTTTTTTCCGCGTCCGTGATCGAAAGCCGGAAATTCAAAAGCGGCGATGCCGAATATGGAACGGCTTGCGCACTTTCGACTGTAAAATTCAGATCAGGCATTTTCCGTTTCTCCGACGACGCGCGAATTCGCTTTCAGGTTTTCAAAAAACTTTCCGATCTCGTTCCACGCTTCCGTGCCGCCCGAAAGTCCCGTCCATTTCAGACGGATCAAACCGACGAGTTCGAAACATTTATCAATCGGCGCGATAAAATATTCACGCGCCTCGCCGACACGGTTGACCAGAAGCGCTTCGGTGTCCGCTTCCATTTTTTGCAAAACCGCGTTTTCCTTTTCGATTTCTTCCCACGCTTCGAGCGTCAAAAGCGATTCCATCGCGCCCGCCGGCGATGGATAGAGCGCGACGACTCTTTCTTCCGTCGAGCTTTTGAAAAAAAACGCGAGCTGGATCGGCAGCATCAGTTCGTTCCACTCGGAATCCGACATCCGAAAATCGGGCAGATATTTTATTTCGTGCGGAATGCGCTTGTATCTGCCGTCGGTCTGATTGGTAAAAAGAATCGCGCACGGCTGGCAGGCGCAGCTTATCTGCCGGTTTTTCGGTTCGATCAGATGCGGATGCTCGGGCGCGAGTTCCGCACTGCACAGATCGCACCGTTCCACGATCTTACGCGGACGAACAAAACGCTGAAGTGCGGGAAAAGATTGTTCCATTAAATTTTTATTCTAAAATACGATATCGAAAATATTAAACCACAGATTTTCACGGATGCACACAGATTTTTTAAACTGTAAAATCTTCTTTTCATCCGTGTATATCCGTGAAAATCTGTGGCTAAAATTTTATTTAAGCCGGAGGCATATTCGGCATATCCTCATCTATCGGATCGCTGTCTTCCGGGTTGATGCCGGTCGAATCCCTGGCGGTTGACGTTCCGGTTGGGCGACCTCGTTCATCTGTCCCGGTTTCGTGCCGACCGGGTTCTTTGCCTTCGTTTTCAACCTGTTCTTCGCCCTTTGCGACACCCGCGCCGTGCGACATCGTATCAGTTCCTTTATTTTCTTCTTCCTGCATTATAATTTTTCCTCCCATTTTCGTTTGTATAAATCAGCCGGCGGCAAACTCACAGTCCGTGTAGGCATGCGTTTTTGCCCTATTTATTTGAACAAAGCCGTTTTGATCTTTAGTCTCGGTTAAATTTTCGACCTCGATAGAAACGACATCCGGCGCGGCTGTCAGAATCGCTTCTTCGATCGTATGTTTCAAGGTCAGAGCCGACGAAGGACAGCCGTCGCAGTTTCCCTGCAATTTCAGACGGACAATGCCTTCCTCGACGCTTAACAGCTCGACATTTCCCTCGTGTAAATTTAATGACGGGCGAACTTTTTCAAGCGCGTTTGTAATGCGCGTTTCGATGTCCAAAGGATGAAGCCCGTAAAGCAAAAGCATATTTCCGACGAGATCGTCCTTAGCAAATTCATCAAAAATCGCGTAACCCGCCGCGCCTTTGTTAGCAGTGATTTCCATCATCCGGTCAATCCCCGCACCGTGAAAATCCATCAAAGCCTGCACGAGTTCGACCGCTTTTGCACGAAGATTCGGATCAGCCCAAGTTTCGATTTCCTGAACTAATTCGTCAACGCGCTGCATCTGGTTTTGTAAATGTGAATTGTCTGACATAAGTTTTGAGGGATGAGGGATGAAGGATGAGGGATGAAAGT
>JBGTSF010000041.1:0-42354 GCA_041940425.1 Pyrinomonadaceae bacterium | reverse complement strand
GGCTGTTTCGGTATCTGTTCCGGCACCTGATGAACTGGAATGTGAGGGGGATAAGGGCGCGGGGGATCTAAATAAAAAAAGAACAAGGCCAGCCACAACGGCGACCCTGTCCCGTCTGTTACTGCAGTGGTGCCTGATTGAGCTCGGGCTCACTGCCGGGTTGAACCGTGACCCACCAGATGCCCTTGTCCCAGTCGCCAAGCACGATGCGTTTGGCTAACTGGCCGCCGGCTTCCAGTTCGTGGACAGCTGGACGATGGGTGTGGCCATGTATCAGGCGTTGCACGCCCTGATCCTCCATAACTCTGACCACTTCCTCCGGTGTCACGTCCATGATGGCCATTTCCTTGCCCTTGTTCTTCGCCATGCCCTTGACCTCTTTCCCGGCCTTGGCCTTGTTCTCGCTCTTCGCCCCCGGAGGCACGGGTGCCTTCGCCGCGGAAGCCTTCGTCGGCGTCGCGGGCGGACGAGCGGTCGCGGCTTCCTCGCGCGGCGGCGCGCTGACGCTCGCCGCCGCGGCGCGCTCGGGGACGGCGGCGGACTCGCCCTGGCGGCTCCGCGCCCGCTCGAAGTCGCTGACGCACTACCTCGGCTTCCTCACCGGCGGCGATCCGATGCAGACGCTCGGCGTTATTTTCCTCC
This sequence comes from Pyrinomonadaceae bacterium, assembly GCA_041940425.1. Lineage (GTDB taxonomy): Bacteria > Acidobacteriota > Blastocatellia > Pyrinomonadales > Pyrinomonadaceae > DATHTS01. Next base: position 41,712 of record JBGTSF010000041.1, on the reverse strand, counting down.
TTGCGGTAATGATCGCGCTGGTCGCGCTCATTGTTTACGTCGAATCGGCGCGAAGGAATATTCCGATCAGTTACGCCAGCCGCCGGGTCGGAAATCAGGTTTACAGCGGAAAGGAAACGAGCCTGCCCTTGAAGATCAACATGGGCGGCGTTATTCCGGTAATTTTCGCGTCCTCCGTTTTGGCGATGCCGCAGACGCTTTTTTCGGCTTTTCCTCCGGGACAGCCGGGAACGGAAGGTTATGATCCGAACGCCACCTGGACGAAAATTTACAACTTTTTCCAGCAATTCCACGGCGGCGATCCGTATTACGAATTCGTTTATATCGGCTTGATCGTTCTGTTCACCTTCTTTTATATTACGATCATTTTCAATACGGACGAAGTTTCGGACAATCTGCGAAAACACGGCGGATTCGTTCCGGGCATTCGCCCCGGCGCGCCGACCGCCGATTACTTGAATACGATTTTGACGCGTTTGACCGCCGTCGGAGCTTTGTATCTGGCTTTCGTTTCATTTGTTCCGCAGGTTCTTCTGAGTGGTTTCAAAGTCGCGCGTCTGCCTTTCTTCGGCGAAAGAGTTGACGCATTTTTGACGGCGACTCCGGGGCTTAGCTGGATTCCGACCGGACTCGGTTATCAATTTTTCTTCGGCGGCACGTCGCTTCTGATCATCGTCGGTGTAGCGATGGACACTGTCGCGCAGATCGAAGCCCAGCTCGTGATGAGAAATTACGAAGGCTTTTTAGGCGCGGGACGGCTTCGCGGAAGAAGAGGTTAAATTAAATTACGAATTACGAATTTCAAATTACGGATTAAGGAAAAATTTTTTTATCCGTAATTCGTAACTTGAAATTCGTAATTTTACTTTATGAGTAAAATTATCGTTTTGATCGGCGCGCCCGGAGCGGGAAAAGGAACACAGGCGCGGCTGCTTGAAGAAAGAAAAAATATTCCGCAGATTTCGACCGGCGATATGTTCCGCGAGATGAAAAAAGCGGATACGCCGCTGGCAAAAGAAGTTCAGGAAACGATGGCGGCGGGAAAATTGATTTCCGATGAACTGACCTACGCGATTGTCAAAGATCGGACTTCGCGCGACGATACGAAAGGAAGTTATATTCTGGACGGCTATCCGCGCACTGCCGTGCAAGCCGCGCAGCTTGAAGAATTGGCAAAAGAGCAGGGCAAAGAGATCAGAGCGATTCTGGTTGATGTTCCGAAAGACGAATTGATGAAAAGATTAACAGGCAGACGTTCGTGTCCGGTCTGCGGCGAGATTTACAACATCTATTCAAAACCGCCGAAAAACGATAATGTCTGCGATCTTCATCCCGATACCGAATTGACGCATCGCGCCGACGATAACGAAGAAAGCGTTTCGACGCGGCTGGCGACATACGAAGAAAAGACAAAACCGCTGATTGATTATTACGAGAATTCCGAGCGGTTGGAAAAAGTAAACGGAACGGGCGGTTTGGAAGAAATTTACGGCGAGCTGGAAAAATTGGTTTAGTCTTTGGTCATTATTCCTTTGTCCTTAGCAATTTGAGCAAAATTTTCAACTCAATTTCAATCGGCAAAGGACAAAGGACGAAGGACAAATGACCAAAAATGAAATTTACAAAAATAAACGAAAAGCTAAGTAATTTTGGCAGATTATTTTTAGGAAAAGCGATGATTATAGCAAAGTCACAGAAAGATTTAGATAAAATGCGCGAGGTAGGCGAACTGATCGCCGAGGTGCGCGAGGCTTTGCGAAAAATGGTCGAGCCGGGAATTACGACATTAGACCTAAACGCGGTTGCTGAAAAAATGATGCGCGATGCCGGCGCGATTCCGACGTTTATTGGTTACAGACCGCACGGGATGACACCGTTTCCGTTCGCCATCTGCGCGTCGGTCAATGAACAGGTCGTTCACGGTTTTTCGACCGATATTCCTCTGAAAGAAGGCGACATCGTTTCGCTCGATATGGCGGCGACTTACAACGGTTTTGTAGGCGATACGGCGACGACGATTCCGGTCGGCGAGATCAGCGACGAATTGAAACAGTTGATCCGCGTGACGGAAGAATCTCTGGAAAGAGCAATTGCCCAATGTCATCCGAATAAACGTCTGGGCGATGTCGGTTGGGCGGTTCAGGAATTAGCTGAGCAGTATGGTTACGGCATTGTCCGTGATTATACGGGACACGGCATCGGTCGTTCGATGCACGAAGCGCCGCAGATTCCGAATTACGGCAGACCGGGAACAAAAGAAAAAATTCGCGCCGGTTTCTGTTTCGCCATCGAGCCGATGCTCAATCTCGGAACTCACGAAACAAAAACGCTCGAAGATAAATGGACGGTCGTGACGAAGGACGGCAAACCGAGCGCGCACGCCGAGCATACGATTGCCGTTACGCCCGACGGTCCTGAAATTCTGACTTTAACAAAAGAGCAGAAAGCGCAGATAAAACAAGGAAAATCCGAAAAGGTTTCGGCTTGACTTGATAAATCGAAAGAAAAAAGATAACATCTACGATTTGCCTTTCCATACGGAAAGTTGGCTGACAAGTTATGTCAAAAGAAGAAGCGATAGAGGTTACGGCAACCGTGCTTGAAACTCTGCCGAATGCGATGTTCAAAGTTGTTCTGGAAGAGAACAAACACGAAATTTTGGCGCATATTTCAGGCAAAATGCGGAAAAATTTTATCAGAATACTGCCGGGCGACAGAGTTCTCGTCGAACTTTCGCCGTATGATCTGAGCCGCGGTCGGATAACTTATCGCTATAAATAGAAAACAATAGAGGGAAACAAAGATGAAAGTTCGTCCTTCAGTAAAGAAGATTTGCGACAAGTGCAAAATTATACATCGTAAAGGCGTTGTGAGGGTGATCTGTGAAAACCCGAAACACAAACAACGTCAAGGCTAGTTTTTGCAATATGTGATACGTAATACGTAATTTGCTTTTTCGTATCACGTATCGCGTATTACGTATTACAAATTTGGAGAAATTATGGCTCGCGTATCAGGAGTAGATTTACCGCCCAATAAAAGGGCGCAGATTGGTTTAACTTACATTTACGGTATCGGCAAATCGCGTGCGACGGCGATTTTGGAACAAGCCGATGTCAGCGTTGATTCAAAGATCAAGGATTTGAGCGAAGACGAATTGAATAAGATTCGCACGATCATTGACGAACAAGGCGATGTCGAAGGCGATCTGAGAAAGCGCGTACAGATGGACATCAAACGCTTGATGGACATCGGCTGTTACCGGGGCTTGCGTCACCGCCGCGGTCTTCCGGTTCGCGGACAGCGCACCAGTACGAATGCGAGAACCCGCAAAGGTCCGCGCAAAGCCGCCGTTGCGAAGAAAAAAGCACCGGGCAAGAAGTAAGATTGGTCATTAGTCCTTTGTCACTGGTCATTCGCAATTGAGTAAAAATTATGAACTCAGCGAAAAATCAAGAAACAAAGGACAAAGGACAAAGGACAAACGACTAAAGAATTATGGCAAAAGCACCAGCAAAAGGTAAAAAGAAAGTTTATAAAAGGAAAGAGAAAAAGAATATTCCTTCGGGAATCGTTCACATTGCGGCTTCTTTTAATAATACTCTGATCTCGATCACGGACATGGACGGCAATTTGATCGCCCAATCGTCCGCCGGAGCAAAAGGTTTTCGCGGTTCGCGCAAAGGTACTCCGTTTGCCGCTCAGCAAGCGGCGCAGGATGCGGCGCGCAAGGCTTCGGAAGTCGGTCTGCGTGAAGTCGAAGTTCGCGTCAAAGGTCCGGGCGGCGGTCGTGAATCGGCGATTCGCGCCATCAGCCAAGCCGGAATCCGCGTTACTTCGATCCGCGACACCACGCCGATCCCGCATAACGGATGCCGTCCGCCGAAACGACGCAGAGTTTGAGAATTTGCGATTTTCGATTGCCGATTTGCGATTGAAAACCGCTTTAGTTTGAAAATTAAATTTTAATTATCGAAAGGAAGAAGGGAAATCTTTATAAAATTCCCGTAAACTTATCCGCTAAATAAAAAGATTTATCGAAACCGAATTTGCACACAATCGCAAATCGGCAATCGAAAATCGCAAATAACTTGGCGGAAGCAAAAAATACTATGGCTAGATATAGAGATGCGGTGTGCCGTCTGTGCCGCCGCGAAGGTGGAAAATTATTTTTGAAGGGCGACCGCTGTTACAAGCCTTCGTGCGCGATCGAAAAGCGCGGCACGAATCCGCCGGGACAGCACGGAGCGGCGCGGCGGAAGATGCTTGCCGGCTACGGTCAGCAGCTTCGTGAAAAACAAAAGGTCAAGCGCATCTACTTCGTGCTTGAAAAACAATTCCGTAATTATTTCGAAAAAGCTTTAAGACAAAAAGGCGTAACGGGCGAAAATTTATTGTTTATGCTCGAACGCCGTCTGGATAACGTCGTTTACCGTTCGGGTTTTTCGACTTCGCGCCGTCAGGCTCGCCAGCTCGTCAATCACGGGCATATCGAGGTCAACGGGCGCAAGGTTGATATTCCTTCGTTTCAGGTCAAACCCGGCGATGTCGTATCGGTAAAGATCGGCAGCCGCAATAACCCGCATATCGAAGGCGCGTGGCAGACTTCGGGCGGTCGCGGTCGTCCGGCGTGGATCTCTGCCGGCGAAGGCGAGATGAGCGTTTCGATTTCGGGAACGCCGAAGCGCGAAGATATTGATCAAAATATCAACGAACAGCTTATTGTCGAACTTTACAGCAAGTAATTTTTTCGAGTTCGGAGAGTTTTTAGAGTTTATAGAGTTTTGAGAGTGAAAACAAAACTCTATAAACTCTAAAAACCCTCCGAACTCTATGAACTTTTAAAAAAAGAATATGACACAGAATAATAATTGGACAAATTTTCAAATGCCGACGCGCTTGCAGATTGACAATGAAACGCAAACCGAACGGTACGGCAAGTTTTTCGCCCAGCCGTTCGAGCGCGGATTCGGAACGACCATCGGCAACGCGATTCGCCGCGCTCTGCTTTCGTCCATCGAAGGCGCGGCGGTTACGGCTGTCAAAATCGAAGGTGTCGAACACGAATTTTCGTCCATCAAAGGCGTAACCGAAGATGCGACGGACATCATTTTGAACCTCAAACAAATTCCGTTCAAACTGCACGGAGCGGGTCCGAAAACCTTAACGATCAGCAAAAAAGGTCCGGGCGAAGTAACGAGCGCGGACATCGAAGCCGACGGCGATGTCGAAATACTCGATGACAGCATTTATATCGCCACGATCAGCAAAGGCGGCGAACTGAACGTCGAGATGCGTCTCAAAAAAGGGCGCGGCTATATTTCCGCCGAATTTAACAATGACGAAGATTTGTCGGTCGGATACATTCCGATTGATTCGGTTCACACGCCGATCAAAAAAGTAAATTACGGGGTCGAAAAAACCCGTCAAGGTTCGAATACCGAATTCGACAAACTGACGCTCGAAGTCTGGACGGACGGTTCGGTCGCGCCGGAAGATTCGATCGGTCTGGCGGCGAAACTCGTCAAGGATCATCTTTCGATCTTCATTAATTTTGAAGAGGAAGAAGAAGAATTCCGCTATACGGAAGAAATGGCGCGTCCGCCGCTGATGAGAAACGATCTGCTCGATCGTTCGGTTGACGAACTCGAACTTTCGGTTCGTTCATACAACTGTCTGAAAAACGCCGACATCCGCACGATTCGTGATTTGATCAAACGCACCGAGCGCGATATGCTCAATACAAAAAATTTCGGTAAAAAATCATTAACCGAGATCAAGGACATGCTTCACGGAATGGGGCTGGATTTCGGTATGGATTTTGACGAGCAGGGAAATCCGATTCCGGGTTCGGGAGGAAGAGAATAGATAGGTTTAAGGTTCAAAGTTCAAGGTTTAAGGTTAGAAACTTTGAACCTTGAACCTTGAACTTTGAACTTTTAATTGAAATGAGACACTTAAAAGCACATCGTAAATTGGGAAGAACGACCGAGCATCGTATGTCAATGCTCAGAAATATGGCGACTTCCTTGATCAATGCGGAAAATGAATATATCGTAACGACCGTTCCTAAAGCCAAGGAACTTCGTCCGTTCGTTGAAAAGGTAATCACGCTGGCGCGTAAAGCGGAAAATCTTTCGGGCGATGACGCGGCGATTCAAAAAGTTCATCTGCGCCGGCAGGCGGCGAAATATTTTCACGCCGGAAATACGACCTTTAAAAAGGAACAGAGCCGTTTTCGCGGTAAAAAGGGCGAGCCGAAAGACCGGATCGAAAGAACGGCGGGCGTAAAAGCCGTCCAGCGGCTTTTCGACGAACTCGGTGCGCGCTATAAAGACCGCAACGGCGGTTACACGCGCATCATTCGGCTTGGGAGACGTTCGGGCGACAATGCGGAATTGGCGGTTATCGAATTGGTTGATAACCCGCGCGAATTAGCGGCGAAAGGATAAGACAAAATGAATGACAACGTAGGTTCAGCCAAAGCGGAAGAAAAACAGCAGCAGGAACAAACACGCGGAAGGCATCGCCGCCGCAATCCTCAAAAGCGAAAACACGGCGACCCGTCTCTGAATATGGCGGAAATCCGTGAACTTGCCGATTTGGTTGACGCGCACGGTTTTACGGATTTTGAATTTGAAAACGAAAACATCAGAATTCGTTTGAGCAAAAATCCCGCCCCTCAATTTGTTCAGGCGGTTCAGCCGTTTCAAAACGCCCCGGTTTCCGCCCCGGTAACTGCGCCGACGGCAACTGAAACAAAATCCGCTCCGGCGGCGGTTGAAACCGAACAGGCTGAAACCGACAGCGATGCGGATTTATACAAAATAACTTCGCCGATAGTCGGAACTTTCTATCGTTCGCCTTCGCCCGACAAAGAACCGTATGTGAAAGAAGGAAGCAGTGTTTCGCCAGATATGGTCGTCTGCATCGTCGAAGCGATGAAACTGATGAACGAAATTCAAGCCGAGGTTTCCGGCGAAGTCGTTAAGATTTACGTCGAAAACGGTCAGCCCGTCGAATATGGTCAGCCGCTTTTCGGGATAAAGAAGTAATTATTAGCCACAGAGAACACAGAGAGAAAAGAGAAATTTAAAAAACAAATTTGTTTTATTGGTTTTCCTCTAAAAACTCTGTGTTCTCTGTGGCTAAAAGTTTATAATGAGTAAACGCGAGATTCGCAAAATTTTAATCGCCAACCGCGGCGAAATAGCCTGCCGGATCATCTGGACGTGCAAGGAAATGGGCATCAAAACGGTCGCCGTTCATTCGGAAGCCGACCGCGAGGCTCTGCACGTCAAATTTGCCGACGAAGCCGTCTGCATCGGTCCCGCTTCTTCGGCTGAAAGTTATCTGAATATTCCGGCGATCATCAGCGCGGCGGAAGTAACAAATGTTGACGCGATTCATCCGGGCTACGGATTTCTTGCTGAGTCGGAAACCTTTGCGAAAATTTGCGAAGACTGCAACATAAAATTTATCGGACCGCGACCGGATGTCATACGCATAATGGGCGATAAGGTCGAAGCCAGACGCACGATGCAAGCCGCCGGAGTTCCGATCTTGCCGGGTTCGCCCGATCCGATCGAAGATGCCGAAGAGGCGAAAAAACTCGCTAAAGAGATCGGTTTTCCGGTAATCATCAAAGCGGCGGCGGGCGGCGGCGGACGCGGTATGCGGATCGTTCGTAAGGAAGAAGAACTCGCGGGAAATCTCGAACTCGCGCAGTCGGAAGCTCTTGCCGCATTCAAAAACGGCGCGGTTTATATCGAAAGATACATCGAACGTCCGCGGCATATCGAAATACAGGTTTTGTGCGACGAACACGGCAACGCGATTCATCTCGGCGAGCGCGAATGCTCGATCCAGCGGCGGCATCAGAAACTTCTCGAAGAAGCCCCGTCGGCGGCAATCACGCCCGAACAGCGCGAAGAAATGGGGGCGGTGGCGGTCAAAGCGTGCCGGGAAATCGGTTATTCGAATGCCGGAACTTTTGAATTTCTATTGGACGAAGACGGTTCTTTCTATTTTATGGAAATGAACACTCGCGTTCAGGTTGAGCATCCGGTTACGGAAATGGTGACGGTCGTTGATATTGTCCGCAATCAGATCCGTATCGCAATGGGCGAGGAAATAGGATTTACGCAGGACGAAGTGCAGATTTTCGGTCATTCCATCGAATGCCGCATCAATGCCGAAGACCCGGTAAAATTTACGCCGAGTCCGGGAAAAATCACGGGTTTGAATTTGCCCGGCGGTCCGGGCGTGAGAGTTGATACAGCGGTTTATCCGGGCTATTTGGTGCCGCCGTATTACGATTCGATGATCGCTAAACTCATCGTCCACGCGCGGACGCGCGAAGCGGCGATTGCGCGGATGCGCCGCGCGCTTGAAGCGATGGTCGTCGAAGGAATCAAAACGACGATTCCGCTTCATTTGAAAATAATGAGTAATGAAAAATTTCAGTCGGGCGATTTTTCGACGAAATTTATGGAAGAATTTGATCACTCGAAATAGTTTTCAAATTGACAATTAAGTAATTACAATTAAAATTAAATTAAATTTTCGTGGTTATCGCATTGCAAAACGCGAAGTTACTGCGAGCATAAGGAGAGGCTGATTTTAAGCAAGTTATGGCAACAGCAAAAGAAGTAAAAGAAAAAGTGGTAGAAGATTTTAAAACACACGATGGCGATACGGGTTCGTCGCAAGTGCAGATCGCGCTTTTGACGCAGCGTATCAATGAATTGACCGAGCATTTCAAGGTTCATAAAAAAGACAATCATTCCCGCCGGGGCTTGCTCAAAATGGTCTCGCGCAGAAGAAAACTCCTCGATTATCTCAAACGTCGTGATATTAACGAGTATCACACGATAATCGAAAAATTGGGATTACGCAGATAAGTTTAAGGTTTCAAGTTTATGGTTTGAGGTTTGTTTTAACTTGAAACCTTAAACTTTAACCCCGAAACTTATCCGGCGTTGACTTCTTCGAGTCAAAAAACATAGCGTGTTCTCTCGAAGAATTTGTCGGCGGTGCTGAACGTGACAGCGCATTTGAGCCTCCGAACAAAAGAGAACAAGTCGTCAAATTAGAAAAGGCGGCAGTCCAGCATCACGGCGTGAGCGACTGTCGCCTTTATTGTTGTGAGGATAAAAATAAATGGGACAGAGAAAATATTTGAAAGAAACAATTAAATTCGGCGAACAAACCTTAACCGTCGAAACGGGAAAAGTCGCTAAACAGGCGGACGGCGCGGTCGTCGTCCGCTACGGCGACACGATGATTTTGGTTTCGGCAGTCAGCGATAAAAAGCCCCGTGAAGGCTTGGACTTTTTTCCGCTGACGGTCGAATACCGCGAATCAATGTATGCCGCCGGACGCATTCCCGGAAACTATTTCCGGCGCGAAGGTCGTCCGAACGAGAAGGAAGTTTTAACCGCCCGCCTGATTGACCGTCCGGTCAGACCGCTGTTTCCCGAAGGTTACAGTTTTGAAACACAGATCGTAGCGACCGTCATTTCAGCCGATCCCGAAAACGATCCGGACGTGATTGCGATTACCGGCGCCTCGTGCGCGATGTATCTGTCGGACATTCCGTTTCATAATCCGATTGCGGGTGTTCGCATCGGTTTGAAAGACGGGAAATACATCGTCAATCCGACGTATGAGCAAAGACGCGATTCGCAGCTGAATCTGGTCGTTGCCGGAACTGAGGAAGCCATCGTGATGGTCGAAGCCGAAGCTCTCGAAGTTTCGGAAAAAATTATGGTCGAAGCCTTGATGCTCGCGCACAAGGAAATCAAGCGGCTTTGTCTGTGGCAGAAGGAACTTGCAAAAGCGCTCGAAGTTACAAAACGCGAATTTGAGACGCCGCCGCTCGACGAAAAACTGCTGGCGGAAATCGAAAAAAATTACACCGGCAAATTAAGAGAAGCGTTAGATTCGACCGGAAAGGACAAACTCACTTCCTATGCGGCGGTTGACGCGCTGAAAAAAGAAGTCGTCGAAAATTACCCGGAAGAAGAACCGGAAAAACGCTTGATGGCTGGAAAAGTCTATTCGCATCTGAAGGAGAAAATTTTCCGCGAAGATATTTTGAACAACCGCCGCCGTCCCGACGGTCGCAAATTCGGCGAGATTCGTCCCGTAACCTGCGAAGTCGGCTGGCTTCCGCGCGTTCACGGTTCGGCGCTTTTCACGCGCGGCGAAACGCAGGCGATCGTGACGACGACGCTCGGTACGAAAGACGACGAGCAGTTCATGGACGATCTCGAAAAGGGCGAGGTCAAACGCCAATTTATGCTTCATTACAATTTCCCGCCTTATTCGGTCGGTGAAACAGGTCGTTTCGGCAGTTCGTCGAGAAGAGAAATCGGACACGGCAATCTGGCGCGGCGCGCTTTGGAGAATATGCTGCCTTCGGATGAAGAATTTCCTTATACGATCCGTGTCGTTTCCGACATAACCGAATCGAACGGATCAAGCTCGATGGCGTCGGTTTGCGGCGGCTGTCTTTCTCTGATGGACGCGGGCGTTCCGATCAAAGCGCCGGTCGCTGGCGTGGCGATGGGGTTGGTCATCGAAGAAAACCGCTACGCGATCTTGACCGATATTGCCGGCGCGGAAGATCACTACGGCGATATGGATTTCAAAGTTACGGGAACCGAAAACGGAATTACCGCGCTTCAGATGGACATCAAAGTCGCCGGAATCAATGCGCAAATCTTAGCCGAAGCATTGGAACAGGCGAAAAAAGGACGGTTGTTTATCTTGGGCGTAATGACGAAAGCGATTGCCGAACCGCGCGAAGATATTTCGCCATATGCGCCGCGTATCATTTCGATCAAAATCCACCCGGACAAGATCCGCGATGTTATCGGTAAAGGCGGTTCGACGATTCGTTCGATTCAGGATGAAACCGGCGCGAAGATTGATATTTCCGACGACGGAACCGTCAACATCGCGACCGCCGACGGCGATGCCGCGCAAGCCGCGATTGACCGCATTAAAGCTTTGACAGCCGAAGCCGAGATTGGAGAAACGTATCTCGGAACGGTTTCGCGCATCGTTGATTTCGGCGCGTTTGTCGAGATTTTCCCGGGCGTTGACGGCTTACTGCATATTTCCGAAATTTCCGACCGCCGCATCCGCGATGTACGCGACGAACTCAAGGAAGGACAGCAGGTTATGGTCAAATGCATCGGCAAAGAGGGAAATAAGATAAAACTTTCCCGCAAAGCCGTGCTGAAAGAAGAAAAAGCCCAAGCCGGCGGTTAGAGAAAAGTAAAAAAATTAATAAAAAAATGGAAAAGTCGCTTAATTGCGACTTTTTTTGTGCAGACAGACAAGCATAAATTGTCAGAAATTGAAATTTATTTAAAAATTTAGTGCATAATTTGCAAATTTTTGGTATATTTCAGCAAATCCTGACAGATATTTTATACGGACGAGTCAAGAATTTTGACTCGGAAAGTATATTTATTGGTTTCAAAACAAATTCATCGCAGGTATAAGAAATGGAAAAACTAAACTTTAAGTTTATTGCGGTTGTCGTGATTTTATGCTCATTGATGACGGCTACGGTTGCCAATGCCGCTCCGGTTCGATTTCAGCAGGTAACGCAGGTTGTCAATGCCAAACCGGGCAAGGCGAATAACGGCAATTTTTCACGATTGCGGCTTGCCGGCGACGGCATTGTTTCAGACGATTCGAATGATAATGACGGCGATAAGAAGAAAGCCGCGACACCCCAGCAGGATGATCGCGTCATCACCGAAACGACTTCTGAGATCGTCGAAGACGAAGTTTGCGATTGTGTCGAAGACGTAGTTAAAAGCCGCGGTTTTCCGAAATGGGCTTTGTTGGGCTTAGGCGCGATTCCGCTTTTGTTCTTGATTGACAGGGACGACGATCCGACACCGACGAGAACCCCGACGACGACGCCGACAACTACGCCGACAACTACGCCGACGACCACGCCGACGACCACGCCGACGAAGACTCCGACGATGACGCCGACACCGGAAGAACCGATTCCCGAACCGATGACGCTGCTTTTGTTCGGAACCGGATTAGCCGGGATCGGTTTGGCGGCTCGCCGCAGATTCGGTAAAAAGAACGGTGAAGATGAAGAAAATGAAGAATAATTTTTAGTCCGGGCGAACGGGGAGCGAGATTCGACGCTTTCCGCTCGCCTGTCTTTCGATAAAGAAATTGAGGTAAAGATAAAATGCTTAAAATCAGATACAAATTTCTGTTTGTGATCGGTCTTTTATTGATCTTCGGATCGAGTGCCGCCACGGTTACAAACGCTCAGAACAGACGACCGAAAAATACCGGAACGCTGACGGTCAAAACGTCCCCGGTCGCATATCCGGTAAGAATCAACGGCGAAATGATCGGGATGAGCGGCGTTGCTTCGCCCGCCGAATTTTATCTTCCGCCCGGAACTCACACGATGGAAGTCGAATTTCCGAACGGCAAATCGTTTGTTAGAGATATCGAGATTCAAAGGGATCGGAAAAACTGCATTTGTCTGCGGTATGTCGAAAACACGATCACCAGACCTTGTCCGTATGACGTGCGGATTGACGGACCGGACAGCGTGATCGAAGGCGATCTGATCACGTTCGCCGCCTTTAACGCCGTGACCAATTCGACCACGCCGATCAATTACCGGTGGTCGGTTTCGCCGTCTTCGGCACGCATCACGAGCGGACTCGGAACGTCGGCGATCACGATTGACACGACCGGCATCGGCAATCAGACGATCAACGCGACGCTAGACGTAACCGACGACGTTTACGGCGCGAAATGTTTTCAGAACATAGCCATCAACACGCGCGTTGACCGGCAGAAAATTCCCGAACCGCGCCGCTTTGACGAATTCGAATCGCAGGCGTTTGACGACGACAAAGCGCGGCTCGATTCGTTCGTTATCGAACTGCAGAACAATCCCGATTCGCAGGGCTACATCATTTTGTATCAAGGAACGGATAGAACGAGTATGCGTTCGCGCAGAGTAGAGGTTTTGAATAAACGGACACTCGATTATCTGGTCAACACGCGCGGCGTTGATCCGCGAAGAATTTCGATCGTCGAAGGCGGAACCCGCCTGCGGTCAACTTACGATTTATGGATCGTTCCGCCGGGCGCACCGCCGCCCGTGCCGACACCATAATAAAACGCCTCATCGCGTTCCCCTATAATTTACAGGATGGCTTCGGTCATCCTTTTTTTTGTTTAGTCCTTTGTCCTACGTCCTTCGTCCGTTGTAAAATTCACTCTTTATGTAAAAGTGGATTTGCGAAAAAAAAATTGAAATTTAAAAATAAAAAACAATCGCAAATCGCAAATCTAAAATCGAAAATCGAATTATGTCAGCACCGAATATTGAAACAATCGTATCACTCGCAAAGCGAAGAGGCTTTGTTTTTCCCGCGTCGGAAATTTACGGCGGGCTTGGAAGCAGTTGGGATTACGGCTCGCTCGGAGTCGAGCTTGCCAATAACATCAAACAAAGCTGGTGGCGTTGGCTCGTCCACGAACGCGATGACATCGAAGGACTGGATTCCTCGATCATCCAAAATCGTCTGGTCTGGAAGTACAGCGGACATGAAAATACCTTCAGCGATCCGCTTGTTGACTGCCGCAACTGCAAAGGCAGATTTCGTCAGGACAAATTGCAGGACGTTCAATGTCCGAAACACCCGTCGGTTCATCCGGGCGAAGATAAAGAATGCGACTTAACGGAAGCGCGCGAATTTAATTTAATGTTCCGCACGACCGTCGGCGCGGTTTCGGCGGACGACGATCCGAACGCGCTTGCTTATCTCAGACCGGAAACGGCGCAGGGAATTTTTATAAATTTCGGAAATGTTCTGAACACCTCGCGGCGGAAACTGCCCTTCGGTATCGCGCAGATCGGAAAATCGTTTCGCAATGAAGTAACGCCCGGAAATTTTATTTTCCGCACGCGCGAATTCGAGCAGATGGAGATGGAGTATTTCTGCCGACCGGAAGACGCGCCGGCGATCATGGACGAATTTATCGAAGGTTTTGTCGGGTGGTTCAAATCGCTCGGCGTCAGCGAGGAAAATCTGAAACTTTACGAACAGAGCGAAGACGAACTTGCGCATTACGCCGTTCGGACGGTTGATATTTTATATCGCTTTTTTCCCGAACGCGAAGACGAAAAGGCGCAGTTCGACGAACTGATGGGAATCGCCAACCGGACGGATTATGACTTGAAACAGCATTCGAAAAAAGCGGTTGACGCGGAAGGAAACCGGATAAATCCCGATTCGACCGATGATCTTTCGTATTTCGATCCGCAAACCAACGAGCGTTTTTACCCTTATGTCATCGAACCGGCAGCGGGCGTAAACCGCACCGTTTTAGCCGTTCTGATGGATGCATACACGGAAAAAACGAACGACAAAGGCGAAACCCGCGTCATCTTAAAATTGAAACCCGAACTCGCGCCGATCAAAGTCGCCGTTTTGCCCCTTGCGAAAAACAAACCGGAAATCGTGGCGATGGCAAAGGATTTGAAACGGCAGCTTTTGCCCGCGATGCGCACCGTCTATGACGACACGGGCGGCATCGGCAAACTCTACGCGCGGCAGGACGAGATCGGCACGCCGTTCTGCGTAACGGTTGACCACGAATCGCTGGAAGACAACGCCGTGACCGTGCGCGACCGCGATACATGGGAACAGGAACGAATAAAAGTTTCCGAACTCAAAGAGTATTTGCAGAAGCGTTTGTCTTAAAATAATTTTTCAAACAAGATGAATAGAATAGACAGGATGGAAAAGGAAATTTCTGCTTCATCCTGTTTCAGTTTTTACCGGATGAAACTGCCCGAAAAAATCAGAAAACTTGCGGAAACCGTCAAACAGAGCGGCGGGCGGGCGATGCTCGTCGGCGGCTGTGTGCGCGATGAATTGATGGGCAAAGAGCCGAAGGATTGGGACGTTGAAGTTTACGGCATCGAGCCGGAAAAGCTGAGAGAGATAATAAACGAATTCGGCGAGGTCAACGCGGTCGGCGAAGCGTTTACGGTTTACAAGGTTGGTCAGAATTTAGATGTTTCGCTTCCTCGCCGCGAGCGGAAAACCGGCAAAGGTCATCGCGGTTTCACGGTCGAAGGCGATCCCGGAATGTCGTTTGAAGAAGCCTCGAAACGCAGAGATTTTACGATCAACGCGATTTTACAGGACGCACTGACGGGCGAAATCATTGACTGCTTCGGCGGGCGCGAAGATTTGGAAAAGAAAATCATACGGCACGTTTCGGACGAGACATTTGCCGAAGATTCTTTGAGAGTTTTGCGGGCGGCGCAGTTTGCGGCGCGGTTTGAATTTGAAATCGCGCCGGAAACGGTAGAAATCTGCAAACAAATTGACGTAACCGATCTGCCGAAAGAACGCATCTGGGGCGAGATGGAAAAACTGCTTTTAAAGCCGGAAAAGCCTTCCATCGGTTTGCAGTGGCTTTATGATCTGAAGGTCGTCGAGCAGATTTTTCCCGAAATGAAAGCTCTGGTCGGCGTTCCGCAAGAGCCGGAATGGCATCCCGAAGGACCGGTTGATGTGCATACTTTAATGGTCGTTGACGAAGCGCGGAAACTGATTGACGATCTGCCGTATGCGAAAAAAGTTACGGTGATGCTCGGCGCGATTGCCCACGATTTCGGGAAGCCGGCGACGACGAAATTTTTTGACGGGCGGTGGCGTTCGCACGCGCACGACGAAGCGGGTGTCGAGCCGACGCTTTCGTTTTTGGATACGCTCGGAATTTACACGCTCGACGGTTTCGATGTGCGCGAACAGGTTGTTCAACTGGTGCGGTATCATCTCGTGCCGGGAATGTTTTATAAATCTCAGCCGGGCGACGGCGCGTTTCGCCGTCTGGCAAGGAAAGTCGAGCCGGATTTGCTGTATCGAGTGGCAAAAGCCGATTCTTTGGGCAGAAATCCCGAATGGCTGCCGAAGGAAAAATGGTTCAAGGCGGAAGCGCAGGAATGGTTTATCGAACGGATGCGCGAATTGCAGGTCGAACACGAAGCGCCGAAACCGATCTTGATGGGCAGGCATCTGATTGATTTGGGATTAAAGCCTTCGAAACAGTTCGGCGAGATTCTCGACGCGGTTTTTGAAAAACAGCTTGACGGGCAGATAACGAATCTGGACGAAGCGATTGCCGAAGCGAAGAAAATAATCGGTTAGAACAGTTAATTCATAAACAAAAAAAGCGTGCGGAAGGTCATTTCAGCCGTGCGGAAGCTTGTTCCACCCGTGCGGACGCTTATTCCACCCGTGCGGACGCTTATTCCACCCGTGCGGAGGCTTATTTCAACCGTGCGGAAGCCTCATCCATCCGTGCGGAAGGTCGTTTTAACCGTGCGGAAGGTCATTCCATATGTGCGGAAGGTCGTTCCATGCGTGCGGAAGGTCATTTCAAGCGAGCGGAACGCCTTTTTAGAGTAAAATTCAAATTTATACGGCTCAGGCGGAAACGCGACCGCGAGGGAGCGTGTCATTAACGCGAAGAACACGCTCCCTGACGGTCGCGTTTCCGCCTGTGACTGGAAGCTATCTAAGCTATCTCAAAAATCGGTTTTACGCCGCGTGAGCGGCATTTTGAATTTAGCCGTGGAATTCATTCCACGGTCGGTTTGATAAAACGTTCCGTGCGTCGCGCGAGCGACGGCTGAAAATTGTCCGAAAACATTCAATGGTCGCTGACGCGACAAGACGCTGCCGTATGCTGCCGACCGTGGAATGAATTCCACGGCTAAATTCATCTTATCGCTATGCGATTTTTTGTTTTGTTATTTTTGAGATAGCTTAGATAGCTTCTATTTATACACGCGTCAATCGCCGGAAACCGAATCAGGAACGATGCCGACCGGACAGATTTCGGGTTTGCGGTATTCCCATTTGATACAGCCGTCTTCTTCGAATTCTACCGGTTCGGGTTCGGCGGTCAGCGGTTTGATTTGAACGAGAAAGCTCAGAAAGGCGCGTTCGTCATAGCCGTCGGTTATCCAGGCGGGCGGAGTTTCGTCCGGTCGTGTGCGTTTGAAATAATCTATCGGCTTTTCGAAGTCCAAACCCGCTTCATCGCCGAATGCCAGCTTGAAATCGTGCGGGTGTTCGATCCGCATCCAGCCGCCCGCCAGATCGCCCGGCGGATATGAATAAACATTTACCTCATATTCGCCTTTCGGGATTTGGACAAAACAGCCGAGTTCGTAATAACCGCCGTTTTCGGCGACGCCGAATTCTTCGAGATAATCTTCTAAATCCTCGTCGCAGACGCCCGACACAGCCATCTCGCCCGATTCTAAATTCAGCTTCCAGCGCACGCGCGAAGTCCAATTCGCCTGTTCTTCGTCCGTAATTTCGCCGAACCGCACGCGGACGTAATAACCGTCGTCCTGGTAGAGCGACATCGGCATCACCGCGCCTTTTAGGACGAGTTCGTCCAAACCTTCCGCGCCGCCGAAAAATTCGTGAAAACGGCTGATGTCGTAACCGCCGAGATTTTTGTCGGCAAGATAGAGCAGACAGCCCGCTTCCTGAATCGTAAAATCAATCGGTTCGTTTTTCATAATTTTATAAATAATGCCGGGTCAAATCGAAAAAAAACGCGCTTTATCAACTAACAACTATCAATTATTTCAGGGTAGTTTCCTAATTTGTGTTGCCAGATAATAATCTTCAAACTTGCTCCGTAGGAGCATAAGTCAATAGCCCGGCGATTTATCGCCGGGTTTGATCGTCAAATTATTTCCAAGTCCCGTAGGGACGGCAGAATTCGTTCGTCCCTACGGGACTTAATACTGTATGTTATCTGAAACCACAGCGATAAATCACTATTAACAATAGTCCCTGCGGGACCAAAACCTTAGGCAACACAAATTAGGACACTGCTTATTTCAGAAGTCTATTTACAACTTCTGAAATAATTGATATTGGATATTCGATAGATCACTATGTCAAACCTGTCTCGAATGGTTTTAACTGAAACTCATTGCGTCAGATGGTTAAGCGATGAAACGGGAATATCGCCGCTCAAACCGAATTGGACGTATTGAATTTGATTGCCTTCGGCTTTGCGGATATACCATGTCCGGTCGGTCGGTCGAAAGACGGCGAAATCATACGGGTCGTTGGAATTATTGTCGAAATCGCCGGTCAGCGGAATATCGTCCGGCAAACCCCATTGAACGAACTGCACCTGATTTGTCCGGCTTCGGAGAATATACCAGATGCCGTCCGACGGGCGGTAAACGGCGACATCGCTTTTTCCGTCCGAATCGTAATCGCCGACTACCGGTTTGTCGCCGCTTGTTCCGAAAGGAAGAAAGATCGTGTTCACGCCGTCAAAAATATACCATGTTCCGTTCGAGGGACGAAAAACCGCGAGATCCGTTCCGGGCGGCGTGTTCTTAAAATCGCCGAGAACCGGAATGTCGCCCGGCAGACCGAACTCCTTGCTGAACAGCTCGCCGTCCGAACTTCGCCGGATATACCAGACGTTATCGCCCGGGCGAAAGACCGCGAGATCGGCGCGCCCGTCGTAATCGTAATCGCCCGGCATCACCTTGTCGCCGCTCAAACCCCACTGCGCCGCTTCGTATGAACCGTCGGAACTGTTTCGAATCCACCAGATTTTCTCGCCGCCGGTATTTCGCGCAACGGCGAGATCGGTGATGCCGTCGCCGTCATAATCGGTCGGCACGGGCGTGTCGCCGCTGATGCCGAACTGAACGGCGTTAAATGTGTTGTTAAATGAATTGAGCCAATACCACACGCCGTCCGACGGACGGAAGACGGCGATTTCCGCCGCGTCGTCATAGAAAACCTGTTTCGTCTGTTCGTCTTTGAAGGCAAAATCCGTGTAGCCTTTTAATTTCGTGATTTCCCAGTTCAGAAGCGAAGAACCGCCGTTGGAATTAGAACCCTCGTCAACCGCGATCCGGTATGTAACATTGGCTTTTGCCAGAAAAGTAACGCGGCTTTGAAGCGAAGAGGAAACATTATCGTTTTTAACGACGGGCGTCAGATTGTCAACCGATCCGCCCGTATAGACCGCGAGAGTCGTATCGGTCAGATCAAAACTCAGGGTTGAAAACGTGATGCTGTAATCGGTTTCGGTATCGTTGGTAAATTCGAACCAGAGCGATCTATTGCCCGCGATATGCGCCGGTTCGCCGGTTTGTTTGGTCGCGTTCAATTTTGTCAAGGTTACGCTTCCGCCTTCGATCGGAGAAAGAAAAAGCGAGTTTTCAAAATCGTCGTTGGTCGGAGTGTCATAAGTCGCCCATTCGAGCGTAAAATCCCCGCCCTGCGCGTTCGGGTCGTTAAAAAGCCCGACGACGATCTTGTATTTTTTCCCGGCGACCGCGCCGAATTCGACGCGCGGGTATGTGCCGAAGGTGTCATTGTTTCGGCTTGGCGATTCGGGAAACTGAAAGCCGTTGTCGCCGACGTGAACGGCGATCACCGGGTCGAAATCGGCGTAGGTCGTTTGAAAAACGACCGGTTTGGTTTCCGCCGCCGTCCACTCAAACCAGACGGTGCGATAGACGGGCGTTAAATTCGACAGATGCGAAGGCTCGCCCGTCTGCCGCGTCGCGTCAACCGTACTGCCGTTGACCGAACCGGATGTGCCGCTGATGATCTGCAGATTTTGCAGATCGTCATTGACCGGCGGCGCGGCTTGAACTTCATTTACAAAAAATGCCGCGACCAATCCGATAAATATAAAAAATAAAAAATGATTCTGTTTTGATTTCATAATTTTCACCTCTTTCATAAAATTCCTTTATAAAAATTCCGGCAAAAAAGCCGTTCGATGAAAAGTTATAACCTTCCGAAAATGAAAAATCGCCACCCGTATGGATAGCGAAAAAATAAGTTTCAAATATATTTTCGGATTAAAAAGAGGTTTGTAACGCGAAACTAAAATCATTTATCACGAGCGGAAATTTTTCCAGATCAGGCTCGACGTATTTCAAACGCGCTTCGGTCGAAAAGAGCAGTTCGCGGCTGTAATATTTGAGCGGCAGTTTCGTATCGTCAACCGATGAAAACAATCCGTTCGCCAAAACCGCCAGACTTTTTTCAGTCCGGTTTTTTTCAAGAAAAACCGCGATTGTTTTTAACCAGAAAACCGTCAAAGTTTCATGATAACCGCTCGTTTCCGTGTTCGGCGTGCCGTGGGCGTCGTTAAGACGGTAAATCCCGTCGCTCATTAAATTTTTTGCCATGCCGAACGGATGATGAAAGCAATAAAAAAGCCCGACCGTCAGATGCGCCGCGTGCGTCCATTCTTCTTTCGGCAGCGCGCGCTCCTCGAAAGCCTTGACCAATAAATTTACCTCTTCGTCGTGTTTATAAATCATTATAAAAATAATACTCCTTTTGCATAAATTGCCGTCAAAAATATCGGCATTATCAAAATAGCCGAAACAATTCGATAAATCACCACCCGAACGGGTAATCGAAATGAAAGAAATATCTTGAGATAAAAAAAAGAACGCCGGCAAAGTTGAGCGACGCACTGATTGAAAACGAAATTTTCAGGCTGCTTTTTACGGATTACAACCCGGAGGTTGAAAATCCGTTGTTGTGATTATCAAGTAAAATTGAACCGGCAAGACCGCGATTCGACAAATTATCACAACCGACGGTCAAAGACCGTTTGCGAAACGGTTGAGTTTTATTGATTTTAATTACGCGCAGGCTTTTCTATTCTATCATCGAAGATTTTTGTTCTAACCGGCTAATTATTGTTTGATAACGGGGATCGGTGCGAAGTGATTCAAAACCCGGATACCAACGTATTCTTGCCGATTCGCCGCTGCGCGATTCGAGATTTTTTTCGAGCCATGAAATTGCTTGATTTTTGTCGCCGAGTCCGGCATAAGTCATAGCGACATTCAAAATGGTCGCCTCGCGCTTGGAGAATTTTTCTTCTAATTCTTTAACGATTGACGCGGCTTCCGCGCGGTTTCCCGTCATTGCCTTCGCATAGCCGAGAAAGGCGATGGCGCGGTTTGCGCGGCGCGAGAGTTCAACGCCTTTTTGAAGTGCGGCAAAGGCTTCCGTTTCGCGTCCTTGTTTCAAATACGCGAGTCCCAACCAGGAATGCGCGTTCCAATAATTCGGGTCTAACTGAATCAATTTTTCAAATTCCTTAACTGCCGAACCGGCATCGTTATTAACCAGATACATAATGCCGACATTGACGCTGATAATGCTCGAAAGCGGATCGAGTTCCTGCGCCTGTTTGATGACCGACAGCGATTCTTCAAATCGTTCGGTATCGCGTAAATACGTGCAATACCACAAATACGCGGTCGAGTATTTCGGGTTTAATTCAATCGCTCGTTTGAAGTGATATTCAGCCTCGCCGTAATTCCACATTTGGCTGTTGATAACGCCCAGTGAAACGTGGGCTTCGCCGAGCGATTCGTCAATTTCGAGCGCCCGCGCCGCAAACGCTCTGGCTTGCGGCAAAGTTTCGCTTGCCGGCGTACCGGCGTATTCTTCCAGGAGCAGATAGCTGTCGGCGAGTCCGACGAAAGCGAGCGCGTAATTCGGGTCGAGGTCGGCGGCTTGCTTAAATTCCCGGATCGCGTTTTTCAAATTTTCCGCCGAGCGTTTATTCCAATAAAAACGCCCGCGCAGATAGAGTTTGTAGGCTTCCGAAAGTTCCGTGTTTTTTTTCGCCGCTTGTTGCTGTTGCGTGTCGGAAAGCCGCAAGCGTCCGGCAACGTCGCGCACGATTTTTTGCTGAAGGGCGAGAATTTCCGTCTGCGTGCCGTCATAGCGTTTGCCGAAAATCTGTGTGCCGTCCGCGACGTTTATCAAATCAACCTGTATGCTGAACCGGTCGTCCCGGTGCGTGATTTTTCCGGTCAGAATCGTTTTCACGCCGAGTTCTTTACCGACCGCTTGCGGTTCATCTTCGCGCCCGCGAAAGCTGAATGCCGTGCTTCGAGCCGTAACGCGGAGTTCGGGAATGCGCGTAAAATCGTTGATTAAAGTTTCCGCCAAACCGTCGCCCAAAAATTCGTTGTCCGCATCGCCGCCCGTGTTTTGAAAAGGCAAAACGGCAATCGAATCAATCGGCGTATCGGAAGCGGGAAGGATGAAATATCGAAGCCCGACACCGAATAGAATCAGCAATAGCAAAGACGAAAAGACCGCCGCCGCGCCGTATTTGCGTGTAGTCAGTTTTCCCGTCACGAAAGACAGCGGGTTTAAAGTTTTCAAAATCAAACCGTCCGCCGTCGTTTGACCGTTCAAATTGAGCCTTGTTGATTCGTCAAAACCGCCTTCCAATTCTTCGCGCGAATCCATCTCGCGGCTGATATTTTTCAAATCCGTCAACAAATCACCCGCCGTTTGATAACGCTCGTCGGCGTTTTTACGGAGCATTTTTTCAACGATTTGCTCGATTTCGGGCGGAATGTCGGGCAAAATCCGGCGAATCAAAACGGGTTCGTCTTTCAAAATCGAACTGACAATTTCCAACGGGGTTGCGCCGCTAAAGGCTCGCTTTCCCGTCAGCATTTCATAAAAAACTATGCCGAAACTGAAAATATCCGTCCGCGCATCAATCTTTTTGCCTCTGGCTTGTTCGGGCGACATATAGCTTGCCGTCCCGATGATTCCGCCGGTTTTCGTAGGCGATGCGGCGGTGAACCGAAGGCGCGGAAACGCAGCGTTGACGGTTTCGGTTTTGTCGCCGTGCCGCTGTGTCGCCGTGTCGCCGCGTCCCGTAAGTTTAGCGATGCCGAAATCCAGAACTTTCACCAACCCGTCCGGGCGAATCATAATATTTTCGGGTTTGATGTCGCGGTGAACGATTCCGGCTTCGTGCGCCGCGCTTAACGCCGAAGCGATTTGAACGGCGATGTCGAGCGCGGTTTGAAGTTTGAGCGGGTTTGAGTTTATACGGGTTTTGAGAGTTTCGCCTTCGATAAATTCGGTGCTGATAAAATTCGTTTTGCCGCTCGTTCCGATTTCGTAGATCGTGATGATATTCGGATGATTGAGCGCGGAAGCGGTTTTGGCTTCGCGGATAAAACGGCTCATCCGCGCTTCGTTTTCGGCAAATTCAGCCGGTAGAATCTTGAGCGCGACGCGGCGGTCGAGCTTGGTGTCTTCCGCCAGATAAACTTCGCCCATTCCGCCCGCGCCGAGAATCGAAACGACGCGGTAATGATTCAAAATTTGTCCGACCGGATTTTCGCCGGCTTGTCCGTTAAAAATCGCGGCGGCAACGTCTTCGGGCGGCGTTTCGATAAAATTTCTCGCCTCTTCCTCAAACGAAAGCAAAGATTCGATTTCGCGGCGCAAATTTTCATCATCACGGCAAATTTCCGCCAAAAACTCATCGCGTCCTTCGGGCGGCTGCTCAAGCGCCGCGTAATAAATTTCCTCGATCTTCGCTAAATCGCTCACAATATTCCGGGGTCAAAGTTCAAAGTTTAAGGTTCAAATTTGATTTATGGTTGAACTTTGAACCTTAAACTTTGAACTATTAGCTGTTTGACAATTCGCGCAGAAGCCAGGTTTTCGCAAACCGCCAGTCGCGCAGAACGGTTTCGGGAGAAATCTTTAACACCTCCGCCGTTTCATCAATACTCAATCCGCCGAAATAGCGCAATTCGACAACCCGCCCCTTGCGTTTGTCGGCACGAAAAAGATTTTTCAGCGCGTCGTCAAGCGCGACGATTTCCGCGGCGCGTTCCGTCGAAATGACCGGCGCGTCATCGAGCGAAATTTTTTGCACCGCGCCGCCGCGTTTTTCCGATTGACGCGAACGGGCGTGATCAACCAAAATATGCCGCATCGCATTTGCCGCCACCGCAAAAAAATGCGCGCGGTTGGCAAACTGTTTTTCACGCCCTCCGGCGAGTTTCAGATAGGCTTCGTGAATCAGCGCGGTCGTTTGCAAAGTATTTCCTGAAGGCTGACTGTTCATATACCGCTTTGCCATCCGGTGCAGTTCGTCGTAAACAAGCGGCATCAATTGTTTCAACGCATCGTTGTCGCCGCCGCTCCAATCTTCGAGCAGTTCGGTAACATCTTTCTCGCCGAAATTCTTCATCTCCGAAATTTTGCGCGGGATTTTTCTTTTATTGCTTTCGATTTTAATAAATACCCAATAAATTGTAAATTCTTTTTCCGCCCGCTTTATTTCCTGAAAAAATTTTCACGGATGACGGTTTTCGCTCTCCGATTCCGTTTATATAGATAAAGGAAGAATTTCAAACAACTTTAGAGAGGCAGAAACAATGAAAAAGAAAACGATCATGAGTTTGATGCAAACAGCGTGTTTGCTGGCGGTATTTTTAAGCTTCGGCGTATTCGAAGCGCGGGCGCAGTTGGATGAGCCGGATTTGACGATCATGCAAACGCTTCACACGACTTACGGCTGGGCGCAGGTTTTTTCATGGCCCGCGACAGATAATCCGTGTCCACCGGAAGATGGTCCTGATGTCAACTGGGGCGGCGTTTCCTGTATTGATAACAGGGTCGTTTCACTAATTCTCGGCTGCGGCACCCATCCTCTGGACCAAGAGGTGCCGCAGAGTATTTTGTCTTTGGTGTATTTGCGGGAGTTGAATATTCGCGGATGCAAACTTCAAGGAAATTTCCCGATTCATCCCGGAGTGTATCCGCAGATAAATACTATCAGATTTGATATTAACAGAATGACCGGGACGCTCAACGACTTTTTCCCGGGCGGCATCAGTCCGGCACAGTTTCCCAATCTAACCGCTTCAGGTTCGATAATAAACCTTGCTACTAACGAGATCAGCGGATTGATTCCCGCCGGATTGATGGAATTTGACTCGAACCTGACAATTATACTGAATAATAACAAGCTAAGCGGAACACTGCCGCCGACGGGCAATCCGTCAAAGAACATAAATATTTCACAAAACGCGCTCGAAGGCGTGCTGCCCGATTATATCCGCAACGCGACCGGAGTTGTCAAAGTGAGTTACAACAAATTCGATGTGGTCAACACGCCGCCGGGAAACATTGACACGCTCGATCCGGTGTGGCGGGCGACGCAAACCGTGCCGCCGACAAATGTGCAGATTACGGCGACCGGTGCGGGAACGGCAACCCTCACGTGGACACCGATTGCTTACACGGAGAACGGCGGATATTACGAAGTTCTTTCCTCGCAAACACCGGGCGGACCTTATGTTTCGCGCGGGACGACCGCTTATTCAGGAGCGAAAACCGCGAGCGGATTGACGGTTTCGGGCTTGCCTGCCGGAACTAATTATTTTGTCGTCCGCACCTATACGCCGTCTTTTGTGCCTCCGATGGGGTTCACTGTTTATGCCCTAACAAGTGTCAACAGCGCGGAAGTGAGTGCAAATGTCGCGCCGCCGTTGACGGTAACGAAAATCGCCGACACGAACGACGGCGTGTGCGACGAGGATTGTTCTCTGCGCGAAGCGGTTGCGGCGGCTCAGTCGGGCGATGCGATCGAGTTTGCTTCGCCGCTGTTTGACACGGCGCAGACAATTACGCTGATGCTCGGGGAATTGAGCATCAGCGGAAAAACGATCACGATCAATGGTAAGGGCGCAAATTTGACTGCCGTTTCGGGCAACAATACGTTGCGCGTATTTTTTGTCCACTTCGGCGCGAATCTGACCTTAAACAATCTGACCGTGACCGGCGGCAGCGGCTTCAACGGCGCGGGGATTTTCAATCAGGGCAGCCTGACGATCAGCAACAGCACCATCTCCGGCAATAACACGCCTACCCTCGGCGGCGGCATCGTCACCTCAAACAGCCTGATGATTAACAACAGCACAATTACTAACAACAGTGCGGGCGGCAATGGCGGCGGCATCTACATCGTCGGCGGGACGGTAACGATCACCGACAGCACGATTTCCGGTAACAGCAGCACTACCGGCGACGGCGGCGGCATCACCAACAATGGTACGCTGACGATCAACAACAGCACGATCTCCGGTAACAGTGCAGCGGAGAATGGCGGCGGTATTTACCGCAATTCAGGCACAATTAATCTGAGCTTTGTTACCATCAGCAACAACCGTTCCGATAGTAACAACAGCGGCGGCGAAACCGGCGGCGGGATTTTTGGCGACGCAACCATCCGCAACAGCCTGATTACGGGCAACTTTATCGGCACAGGCACCACTGCCGACGACTGCAACGGCGCAATAACCTGGAGCGGCACAAGTCTGGTGGGCAGTAACGGCAACGATAACGGCTGCGGCACAGGCACCGGACGAACGGTGCTGTCGGGCGCGCCTTCGACGGCGTTAAGCTCCGCGCTTGCCAATAACGGCGGCGCGACGCAAACCCATTCCCTGCCTCCGAACAGCCCGGCAATTGACCAGATCACACCGGTAAACTGCATCTTCATCAGCGACGTCCCCGCCTCGACCGACCAGCGCGGATTTGCGCGTCCTGTTAGTTCAAACTGCGACATCGGCGCTTTTGAACTCGACCCGGACACGGACGGCGACGGCGTGGGCGATTTCACCGACAATTGCCCGACAATCTTTAATCCCGATCAAGCCGATTCGAACAACAACGGCATCGGCGATGCCTGCGATATTCCCGAAGATTCCACGCCGCCCGTTATTACGCCGACTGTTGTGGGGACTTTGGGAGATAACGACTGGTATGTTTCCGACATTCAGATTTCGTGGTCGGTCGTGGACGATGAATCAACCGTTTCCGGTCAAACGGGATGCGACACGCAAACCGTGGCGGCGGACACTTCGGGTGTGACACTCACCTGCTCGGCACAAAGCGCGGGCGGACTGAGTTCGCAAAGCGTAACCGTCAAACGCGACGCGACCGCGCCCGTTATTACCTTCGATTCGCGCACCGCGCCGAATCTTGCGGGCTGGAATAATACGAATGTAACGGTCAATTGGAACTGCTCGGACGCATTGAGCGGCGCGGTCGTTTCAAGCGTCAGCCAAACTTTGATGAATGAAGGCGCGAATCAATCGGCGGGCGGAACTTGCGCGGATAATGCGGGCAACACGGCTTC
Organism: Pyrinomonadaceae bacterium; assembly: GCA_041940425.1. GTDB lineage: Bacteria > Acidobacteriota > Blastocatellia > Pyrinomonadales > Pyrinomonadaceae > DATHTS01. The sequence goes on along the minus strand of JBGTSF010000041.1, from coordinate 14,616 downwards.
CGACACGCAAGGCGGCATCAACATTGATAAAACCGCGCCCGTGTTGAATCCGTCGGTTTCGCCTAATCCGGTTCTGCTCGGCGGTTCGGCGACGGCTTCGCCGAACGCTTCGGACGCGCTTTCCGGCATCGCCAATGAATCGTGCGATACGCCGAATACTTCGTCGGTTGGCGGTAAAACGGTCAATTGCACGGCGACCGATCTGGCTGGAAACATGGCTTCGGCACAGGCAAACTACCGCGTGATCTACAATTTCAACGGATTCTTCCAGCCGATTGAAAATTTGCTGACGATCAATGAAGTCAAAGCCGGACAAGCGATTCCAATCAAATTCTCGTTAAGCGGCTATCAGGGAATGGCGATCTTCGCTGCGGGTTATCCGGCTTCGAGTCCGGTCGCCTGTGCGGCAAACGAACCGGGCAATACGGTCGAGGAGATTTCCGCATCGGGCAATAGTTCTTTGAGCTACTCGGTAAATTCGGATGAATATTCTTACGTCTGGAAAACCGAAAAAGGATGGAAGGGAACGTGTCGGATTTTAATTGTCAAATTAAAGGATGGAGAAGAGTATTACGCCAGATTCCGTTTCAAATAAATTCTCAAACTTTTTCGGGACGGAGTGATTCACCTGCGGGAAAAGCAAAAGGCGTGAAGATTTTTATCTTTCACGTCTTTTGCTTTTTTATTTTTTTCGTCTTTCTGATCAAACTTTGAGGACTTTGACGATTTGAAGCGGTGCGGTCGGATAAACTTTTTCGAGACAGAAGTCTTTTTTCTCAAGAAGTTCGGCAACTTGCGTTTGTTTAAACAAAACGCCTTTTGCCGGCGGATTATTTCGAATTTGAGCTTATCTGCCGGATTTTATGTAAAAATTATTCTTTAAGAAATGTAAAAATCTCTAAATCATCGCGCCGCTCAACGGAAGCTCGCGCGTAGTTTTCGGAATCCGGGAAGTTTGAAAACCGCCCGGATTCCGTCCGCATTTATTTTTTTGAAACGACCTCCGTAATCGCCGTCGCCGCCTGTTCGATCAAATTCGAAACAACGTCGTCGCCGTCATTTTCGGCTTTGGCTTTGAGAGATTTTTTCAAAACCGGCTGATTCTGATTTACTGCCGAAAGCGTAAAATCGAGCGTTACGATATCTTTGGCTTTAACTCTTCCGGTAATGAGCGAGCCGACGGTCTGCGCCGATTGTTGTGTAACGTTCGGATCGGTGTCGCCGGAATTCGGATCATTGCCGTTTGCCGGAATGGAACTGGTCAAAACCGGGATCGTGATCTTGATCAGATTGCCGAAAATCCCGGTTTTCTGTTTTTGCGAAAGAGCCGAATACAGCACGAAATCACAGCCTTTCTGTTCGGCTTCGATTTTGATCTGAGCCGGAGTCCGCGCGTCAATGACGACCGTTTCGACGGTCGGACCGCTAAGATAGCTTGCCAAAAGCTGTTTGACGGCTTCGCCCGCTTCCTGTCCCGAAGCGTTCTGTCCCAACTGCGTTTTCGGCATAACCAGTCCGATCCTGACAACACCGTCCCGTTTCGGTTCGACCGAAACCGCGTCCGTTGACGGTTCGGTTTGAATATCGGTCGTCTGTTCGTCCTGTGTCGGAGTCGTCTGCTCCTGCGCGAAAGAAACCGCAGTCATCAGCCATAAACAAGTTAAAATTGCGATAAATAATTTTATATTTTTCATTTTTATTACTCCTTGGTTTTTATAGTTTTTCAACAGCATTTTTTTGAGCGAAGACCGCGCGGTCTTCGCCCAAACAAAAGCCGCCGTTTCAAGAAAATCTTTAAACTCCCTTACTGTTTTTCAGAGCCTTTTCCCACATCTGCGCGAACATTTCCGCGTTGAGCAGAATGCTCGTGTTCAGACTGCTGCCGTTCGGTTTTGTTCCGAGATCGCGGAGAAAATCGGGCAGCATTCCGTAATGGGCAACGCCCGCCGTGCAGTAATCCCACGTTTTATCGCCGGTTTTGCTTTTCACAAAAGCCGCATTGTAAATGTCCGGGCAGGCTTTTAACTGCGGCGGCAAAGGTTTCGTTATGTCTATCGTAACCGGCGGCGGCGGACCTTTTTCCAGACCGTTCAGGTCTGTTCCGAGCGCGACTCTGCCGTTGCCGACCAGGCTGCCGGCTTTCAGGTAATCGCGGAGATAGGCGCTCGATTTTACGCCCGCCGTTCCCAGACCGAACATTCCGCCGAGTTTTCCGAGTCTGCGGAGTTGTTCGTCATCTCTCGAATTTTCGGTTTTTTCGACGTTTCTAAGTCCGGTATGACCGGAAACCAGCGGATAACCGCCGGGAACTTTTTCCGCCAGACCGAGCGTTTCGTTGACGGCTGTCAGAGACATATGATCAATGTCTATGAGCATTCCGCGCCGCATCATTTCCTTAAGCGCGAATTCGCCGTGAACATCATCCAAGCCGTCTTTGTTTTTATGTCCGGCGCAGTTCGGCGGATTAGGCGGCTGGCGGGCGAAATCAACCTGAAGTTTGGTGATCTTCGCTCCCGCCAACGCGAAATCGAACCCGTCAACTTTGAATTTTTTGGTAATTCCTTCGTTCGGAGCGGTGCATTGAATGTCCCAGTATTTGCCCGTGATGTGATAGTTGGACAGATTGAAAACATCCTTGTAAATTGCCGTTCCGCCGAATTTGTTGTTGACCAGATGAACGGGAAAGATATAACGGACGCCTTCGCCTAACAGCCTCTGAATTTCGGCGGAGATCAACGGATTGGTCAGTTTGGCATTTTGAAAATTACCGATGTTGTCAATCTCGATACCGAGAATGATCGCCATTTTGTTGGCGGCGACGATGCGGCGCAGATCGGCGGGCGTGTAGGCGATTTCCATAAAATCTTTATGGCGGGCGACAAACGCCTTCATTTCCTTGATCTGCAGATCAGCCGAAGCCTTGTCGTCGGTCGGTCCGTCGCCGGGACCGGAAACTCCGGCGGCGAGTGTCGCGTTGTTCATCGCCAGCGCGACGAGAACGCGCTGACCGCCGTCGTATGAACGTCTAACCCAATCAACCCACATTTTCTGATGCGTCGTGTCGTTCCACTTCGGGTAATCTTTAAAAGTCGGATAACCGACCGCGTTGTCGGGCGTAACCACCGAGCCGGTCTGTTCCTGATACGCGTCAATGATCGCCTTGCGCAGATCGTCGCCGCACGGATTTTGTCCGAAAAGATCGCCGCCGCCGTGCGTCGAATTGTCTTTACCGAGCGCGTGCGCGATGCTGGTGGCGCGCACCTTGTGTTTGCAGTCCGAATCAGCCGGAAGCAATGAACCGATATCAACTCCGCCGTGAACGAATTTTCCGCCGAGAGCGAGATTGACCATCGGGTGCGTATGCAGATCCGCAAATCCGCGCAGACTGTTCGGCAGACTGCGCCACAGTTTATTTGCCTCGATGCCTTGCGGCGGGGCGTTAACGGTCAAATCCTGCTGGCTGTTGATCGTCAAACCCAAAACCCCGTTGGCTTTTGCTTTTCCTTTCGGCACGTCAATCCATTCGCCCGTGATCAGCTTATTGATTTTTTTACCGATAAAAACATGCGTGAAAGCCGGCTGGGCATAGCCGCCCGGACCGCCCCAGAAGTTATTTTCGGCAACCCAGACGATAACGCCGTTCGGCATTTCGCGGACATAGTAAGTCGCCGCGTCATTGCCCGTCCACGCGCCGGTCAGATTGCCTTCGCCGCCGGAAAAACCTTCCGGTCGGCTTCGCATTTCGGGTGGAAGATTTAAGGTTACGGGAACGCCGCCGACAACCGTGGTTTTAGGCACGGCTTTCTTAAATGTTTTCGTGCCGAACGCGGCGGTCGAAGAGATTTTGACGATGGTCGCGCCATTGTCCCTGATCTCCAAAGTGATCTCGCCCGAACCTTTTGCCTTGCCTTTCGGAACGTCCCAGAAACTGCCCGCGATTTTATTGCCCGTAATTTTTCCCGAAAGCACGTTGGCATATGAACCACTCGGATGTTCGCCGAACCAATAGACGGTATCTTTTACCTGCCGGATAAAATACGCGCCTCCGTCGTCGGATTCGTAATAGCCGTTGATTTCCGCGGCGGAAACGTTTCCGGCAAAAATGCCGAGCGCGGCAAACATCATAAAAATTATTGCGATAGATTTGATCTCAAAAATATGTTTTTTCATTTTTTTTACTCCTGCTTTTTTGCCTTCGACAGGCAATTTCTAAAATTTGGCGTAAGCAAATCGGTAATCGCCGCTTACGGAAATCGAAGTTAGTAAAAAAAAACAGGCGTGTAACCACCCGTATTGACGGCTAATTAAATTTTTTCAAAATAGTGTTTGTTTCGAGAATCTGAAGGTTTGGAACTGCGGGCAATTGAACCAAAAAGTTCAAAAGATTATTGAAAATTATAAGAATAAAAAATCGTAAATTTTAGACGATTCTGTTTTGCAACGCCTTGGCGACGGCTTCGGATTTTGAGTGGACCTGAAGTTTTTCGTAAACGTGCCGCATATGAAATTTGATCGTGTTGTAGCTGACGCCCAGTTCTTCGGCGGCGGTCGTATAGTTGAAGCCTTTGACGAGAAGTTTCAACAGCCGCGTTTCGTGCGGCGTCAGGTCGTAGTCAACTCGTTCGGGCGGGCGGATGTCGCGGAACAGGCTGATGACGCGCGTCGCGACTTCGGGCGACATCGGCGCACCGCCCGAAACGGCTTCGCGGATGTTTTCGATAAGTTTCGCGGGCGATGTCCGCTTTAAAAGATAACCGCTCGCGCCCGCGCAGAGCGCGTCGAAGATGCGTTCGTCGTCATCATAGACGGTCAGCATCAAGATCGTCATGTCGGGAAACTTTTCCTTTAAAATCCTGATTCCCTCGATGCCGTCCATTCCCGGCAGACCGATGTCCGAGAGCAGAACGTCCGGCATATTCGCCTTGATGCGCGGGATTGCTTCCTCCATCGAACGGAAGCTTCCCGCGCAGGTAAAACCGTCCGTAAAATTGATGAGCGTCGCCAGACCTTCGCGGATATTGCGCATATCTTCGACAATCGCGGTTTTGATGACGTTTTGCGTTTCCATTTCCAAAAAAATCGAGTTTCGCTTTTTTTATAAAAACGGCAAACCTTCCGAAGTCCCGATCTCAAAAAATTTTCCGGTCTCGGCGAAACTCGAAAACAAATCTATCACGCCGCGCCCACTATTTCGCCACCCGCTTGGGTAGTCGAATCCATCGGCAGATTAAGGGTTACGGTCGTGCCTTTTCCGGTTTCCGAGACGATTTCGAATTCACCGTTCATCTCCAGAGCGCGTTTTTTCATACCCGGAATTCCGTTGCCGCCGAAATCTCCGCCCGACGTTTCTCCGGCAACAAAGCCTTTTCCGTCATCGGAAATTTTCAGACGCAGTTCGTCGTCCGCAACTTTTATCTCGACGGATACTTTCCGCGCTTCGGAATGTTTGACGATGTTATTAATTGATTCTTTGAAGATCAAAAAGACTTCGCGGCGGATGTTTGAATTGACGATGATCCCGTCGTCTTCATCCGGCGAATCGAAATGCAGGGCGATATGCTTCGGCGAAAGCAGGTCGGAAGCGAAACGCCGCATTCTTTGAATCAGATCGGAAAAATGGTCTTTCGCCGGATTAATTGACCAGACGATGTCGCTCATCGTGACGACAAGCTCGTTGGAAACTATCGAGATCATTTCCAGCGGTTCGGAAATTCCGTTCGAGCTTTGCGCCTGCGCGACTTCCGATAAAATGGCGATCTGCGTGAGACTCGCGCCGATGTCGTCGTGCAGGTCGGTGGCGATTCTGGAACGCACTTTTTCGAGTTCGGCAAGGCGTTCTTCGCGCGTTTTTCTCAATTTTTCCTCGGCGAGTTTGGCTTCGGTCAGAGCGATATTTACTTCGCGCAGACGCGCCAGACGATAACGGTAAAAGGCGGCGACGACAAGCGCGACCGCCAAAATGCAAAGCGCGATAAACCACCAGCGCAGCCAGAGCGGCGGCAGAATCTTAAAACTCAGCGAAGCCGGATTTTCGCTGGCGACGCCTTCGGAATTCACTGCTCGAACCAGGAAACGGTATCCGGCGGGCGAGAGGTTGGCAAAAGTTACGCTTCTTTGCTCGGTCGGTTCGCTCCAATCGGCGTTCGCGCCTTCGAGTTTATATTGATACCGCAAAGTTTCACCGGCGCGAAAATCGAGTCCGAAAAAATCTATCTCCAGATTGTTTTCGGTATGCAGGAGTTCGCCCTTTTCGATTTGCGCCGCGCCGAGGTCCGACACGCCCTGCTCGACGCCGGCAATCCTGAGTCCGCCGATAAAAACATGAGGCGCGGAAGATTTCTCATCCGGCAGAGGGACGAGGCGCGACACGCCGTTATTGGTCGCAAACCAGAGATTGCCTTCCCGGTCGCAATGCGAATCCACGACGAAATCAGCCGCCAGACCGTCATTCACCGAGTAGTGTTTGATGCGTCCCGTTTCGGGCGAGAGACGGTCAACGCCGCGCGCCGTCCCGATATAAATTCTGCCAAAACGGTCTTCCGTGATCGTGCGGATATTGTTGCTCGATAAACCGTCCCTGGTGGTCAGATAAACGAATGAAGGATGTTTCGCGCTCGTATCGTCCAGGCGGAGCAAGCCGCCGCGATTCGAGGCGATCCACATTCGCCCTCTGCCGTCAATATGCAGGTCGGACAGCAAGCCTTGCGGCAGACCTTCGGTAAAGGTTTCGAATCTCTCGCCGTCAAAACGCGCCAGACCGCCCTCGTAAAAAGCGAACCAGAGATTACCGAAGCGGTCTTCTGCAAAAGCGGAAGGCGATTTTCTCGGCGGCAAACCTTCGGCTTCGGTGAAGGCATGAAATTTATCTTCGCCTTTTTTCAAACGCGCCAAACCGTGATCCGCGCCGCTTAGTCCGCGCGTCGAAACCCATATATCGCCGCCCGCATCTTCGAAGATCTGAAATACTCCCTCGGATTTCAAGCCGTCTTGCCGAGTATAGATTTTAGCCGGCGGTTTGCCGTCCAATTCGGCAAAATTCGCCGCGCCCGAAAAGCGGTAAAGCCGTCCTTCGGTCAAAAACCACCAATCGCCGTCCGACGACCGGAAAACGTGCCGCGAAGTCCAGTAATGTTTCGGGTTCGGCTCGATTGCCGGACGGACGTTCTCGAATTTCGCGCCGTCAAACCGCGTGATGTGGCTGTCGCCGTTGGCGAAATACAGCGTGCCGTCCGAACTTTGATTGACCGCCAGAAAACGCGGCGAATTCGCGCCGTCGGCGACGCCGTAGGTTGCCAAACCGTTGCGGTCAAGCCGCGCCAAGCCCGCAAAACCGCCGATCCACAAATTTCCCGCCGGGTCCTCGCCCATCCGTCCCATCGCGTTCGGCAGACCCTCGCCCGAATTATGGACGCGGAAAATGCCGCCCGAAAATTCGAGCAGATTATTTTCCGCCGAAATCCAGATCGTTCCGTCGGAAGTCTGAAACATCCGCATTCCGAAAAATTTTTCGATAAGTTCCGAATTCGTAAATTGAAAAATCTCACCGCTTGATTTGGGAAGCGGCACGTTTTCTTCGGGGTTAAGTTCGATTTCAATGTCCGGTTTAAGCGGTCTGACCGTCATATTTTCTTTCTGCCTGAGAGATTCCGGCGGTTCGGGTTTGAGAACTAAAATTTTATTTCCCCGCGTCAGCCAGATTCTGCCGGTTTTGTCCGCGATCATCGAAGCCCCGCCGACTCCGCCGACCAGAACGCTGTCATCTTGATAAAAAACAACGCGCTCGTCGGGCAGACGGCGGACGATGCCCCAGTTCGAATTGATCCAGAGCGAACCGTCATTCGCTTCGAGCATTTGAAAGGGCGCGAAAGCGGTGTTTTGGATCGGCGGCAGATTCCACTCGACTTTTACAAATTCGTCTTTCCCGTTCCTGTTTTCAAGCCGGAAGATTCCGCCCGAAGAGAGCCAGAGATTGCCTTTGCTGTCTTCGAGCAAACCGCCGCGCCAGCCCGAAACGTATTCGGCGTTGATACGCGGAGTTCCGGCGTCGGACTGTGAAACCTCATTTGGATTAAAACGGAAAAGACCGCCGGTTGTCGAAACCCAGTAATTTCCGTCGCGCGTTTCATAGATCATCTCGATCCCGGGCGATGAGTTCTGGTCGCCGACCTGATAGGTTACAAACCGCGAGCCGTCAAAGCGCGAAAGTCCGTCGCGCGTGCAAAACCACATAAATCCGCGCGAATCGCGGAACATCCAGTCAACGAAACTGCTGCCCAAACCGTCGGCGGAAGTATAGATTTTGACGGGCAGACGTTTGCCTGTTACGGCAGAAAAAGCAAGGCACAAAAACAGCGAGGCGAGAGCAAATCTAACTGGCTTTGCAGGACTTACTTTCATATCTAAAAACGGGTGATAACATCATTATTAACCCGATTTAGCCGAATGAGCAATTGAAAAATTCCTTTTGTTCCGGTTTCAAAAAAATTAGTAGCGTTTTTTTTGAGTTTTTCCGGTTTCGGTTTATTATTAGAGTCTTTTTAGAGGAATTGCGTAAACTGTATAAAAAACCAGATGAACGAAACGGAAGAAACTCGAAAAACAACCGAAAATATAAAAATTTTTATCATCGTTCTGGCTTTAATGGTCGGCGCGGTCTATTATTTCAGCAATCCGAAGCCTCAGAATTACTACGATTACACATTCCGCGTCGCCGACAATATCATTCGCGGCGACATCGCTTTTAAGGAAAAACCGCCGCCGTGGTTAAACGAATTCGTGCCGTTCGAGGGCAACTGGTATTCGGTTTTTCCACTCGGCAGCGTCATAACGATGATGCCGTTCGCCTATCTGAAATTCGCCGGCATCGTCGGGGAAATGCCCGCCGGATTTATTTCCGCATTTGCGGCAGGCGCGATCTGCCTGTTTTTGCTTCTGCTCGCATGGCGATACGATCTCGAATGGCGGAAACGGATTTTATTTACATTGGTGATCTTGTTCGGCACGTGGCTGTGGACGAACCAGACTTTGGCGGGCGCGTGGCAGCTCGCGCTCGGCTGGGCGATGCTCGGCGAACTCGGCGCGATCTATTTTACCGTCTATAACCGCAAACCTTTCTGGGCGGGCTTTTTTTTCGCGCTCGCATTCGGCAACAGAACGGAAGTCCTTCTGACCGCGCCGATCTTTATGTTCCTGCTTTTGCGGGATGAGAAATTACAAATTACGGATTACAAAAATTCGGAAGCGGATTTGCAAAAGGATGAGGCGGAATCGGGCGCGGAGTTTTCTGCCAAAAAGAAAAAATCGAAGAAGAAAAAAGCGGGCGGAAAACGATCCGCCGATGAAACGTCAATTGATGGAAATGAAAATTCATTATTCGAAAATCTGAAATCTGAAATTTCTAATCTGAAATCTAAATTTTCGAACGCGCCGAAACCTGCCGTTATAAAGCTCGCCAAATTCTGCACGATACCTTTTATTCTCGGCGTTTTAACGCTTGTTTATAACAAAATCCGTTTTCATTCATTCACGGATTTCGGCTACGCGCGGATTCCCGGCGTTCTGGACGAGCCGTGGTATAATCACGGGATTTTTTCCGTCTGGTATATTCCCGGTCAGGCGTATGAGATGCTTCTGAAAACGTGGGAAACTTTTTCCGGTCCGCCGTATCTCGCGCCCGACCCCTTCAGCAGTTCGATCCTGTTCAGCAGTCCGTTTTTGTTTCTTTTATTCAGACGCGGCGTGCGCGACAAAGTTCTGGTTTTCTGCGCGTGGCTGGCGATTTTTATTTTAACGATTATACTTTGGATGCACGGCAATTCGGGCGGCTGGCAATTCGGCTACCGCTACGCGACGGTACTTCTGCCGTGGATCTTCGTCATCCTTCTGGAAAACAGTCCGAAAAAGATCACGCTTTTCGAAGCCGCCGTCTGCGCCGTTTCCTTTCTATTGAATTTCTACGCGCTTTATCTTTTCAACTGGACGGAATATATGAAAAGGTAGGCAGTAGCCAGCGGCAGTAGGCAGTGAATTGTGTAAAGTAAGTGATGAATTTTATTTCACTGCCCACTGCCTACTGCCGCTGCCTACTAATAATCTTCCGTCTTCTGCTATAATTTCCCGTTTACAGAAATGCTTCTCGACATCACACCGCTCAAGGTTTCGCGCGATTATCGCCTTCTGTTTTTCGGTCAACTGATCTCGTTTTTCGGGACGATGATGACGTTTATCGTCGTGCCGGTTCAGATGTATCAATTGACGGAATCGAGCCTCTATGTCGGTCTGCTCGGCGTGGCGGAATTCGTGCCGATGTTTTTTCTGGCGTTTGTCGGCGGCGCGCTGGCGGATGCGGTTGACCGCCGGATGATACTCCGTCTGACGGAGATCGGGCAGACGGTAACGGTCATCATTTTGCTCGGCAACGCGCTTTTGCCGAATCCGCAGATTTGGGTTTTATTTCTCGCAGTCGGGCTTCACGCCGGGCTTGCAGGGCTTCAGCGTCCGTCATTTGAAGCCTTGATCCCGAAGATCGTGCCGCTCGAACATATGCCGGCAGTCGCTTCCCTGAACGCGCTCCGGTTCGAGGTCGGTTTTATTCTTGCGCCGATCCTCGGCGGCGTGATCATCGCCAAATACGGCGCGTCGCTCGCTTACTTAATTGATTTGCTGACGTTCGCCGCATCGCTGACCGCCGTCTGGCTGATTCGCGCCGTTCCGCCGCCGGCGGGCGCGGATCGTCCGAACTTCGAATCTATCCGAAAAGGTTTCCGCTACGCGATGAGCCGCCAGGAGCTTCTCGGAACTTACGTCGTGGACATCAACGCGATGTTTTTCGGAATGCCGAAAGCCTTGTTTCCCGCGCTCGCGGTAGCTTTCGGCGCGGCTTCGTCGGTCGGAATGTTTTACTCGGCAATCGCCGTCGGCGCGCTCATTGCGACATTTACGTCGGGCTGGGCAAAATGGATAAACCGTCACGGTTTGATGGTTTTAATTGCGGCGGCGGGCTGGGGCGCGGCGATCACTCTGTTCGGATTTTCAAATAGTCTTTACCTCGCTTTATTCTTTCTGATCGTCGCCGGTTATTTCGATATGATCAGCGGGATTTTCCGCCAGACGATCTGGAATCAAACCGTGCCGGATCATTTTCGCGGACGGCTCGCCGGGATCGAGATGATAAGTTTTCTGACCGGACCGATGCTCGGCGATGCCGAATCGGGCATCGTCGCGTATTTTACCGATGTCAAAACCTCGATCATTTCGGGCGGGATTTTGACGATCGTCGGAACCATCGTTCTGGCGATCCTTCTGCCGAAATTCATTTCCTACGACGGGCGTGAAGGCTTGAAGCAAAAACAACTGGAAGAAGAATTGCGCGCGAGCGAACTCGATAGTGCGGAAAATTCTGCTAAAATCTAAAACTATGCCGATATTAAAGAAACGCGAAATAGACAATCTCGAACAGATGAGCGGCGAGGAACTCGAAGAATTTCTTGCTTCTTTGCCTGCCGGACAATTCGACATCGAAGACCTTTTCGATTTTCTGGAAATGAAATTAGAGCGCGAAGAGTGCAATCATTCACTGCGTTTCGCGATGCAGTATATGATGGAAAACCGTCTGGATTTTCCGCGCCTGACATCGTGGCTACAGCAAAACGGCGGCTTCTGCGACTGCAAAGTTTTGGAGCAGATCACGCCTGTGTGGAGAAAGGCGTTTGATAATTTTGAAGGGGAATAATCTAAAAGCAAAAGAAAATATTTACTTTTTACCTAAATTGGTTTAAAAGGAGTAATTACAATGGCAAACAATCTAATAAAATCTCTATACTTTTATTTTGCATTTTTGTTGATCAATCTTCTAACAGTTAGCTGTAATTACGTCGAACCGACACAAAGTGCAAAAACTTCCGGCACATTTTCCGAACTTCCTGAAACTGTTGTTTCGGAATACGTCAAAGCGGCAAAAAGTAATAATTCTTCGGAAATTAACAAGTTAGTCATCGAAACGCCTCAATCTTTTTGGAGAGAAAAGGCGGAAAAGTTCATTAAAAATGATGAAATCAAGAATGAAAATATAAGTGTTGATCCCGATTATTCGCAACCGAAATTGAGTAAATTTGTTCTGGAACAAATATCTATTGACTTTCCCGAATTTATTAATTCGAAAAAATTATCAATCAGTTCGGTTACGGGTGTAACAGTCAATGAAGAGAAAGCAAGAGTTAAGATAATTTTTGAAAGTGAGTCAGATGCTTCGTTTGTAAGTTCGATGAAAGCGGAAAAAAGTTTTTATCTTTATAAAACCGAATCCGGCTGGAAAATTTTTGACATAATGGATGGAGGCGATACTTCTGACTTTCCTTTTTAGCGCGGTTAAAAGGAAAAATAGAATGAAAATAAGGCGTTTGATAATTTTGAAGGAGAATAAAAATGAAAATTTTCGTTTCGATTTTATTTTTACTTGCTTTAACGACAGTTTCGTTCGGACAGAAATCCGACACGATGACAATCAAACTTTTTTTTCTGAACGAAAAAACCGATCCTGATTTATTGGACTGCACAAACGTTCAGCCTTTGACGAGAACGATCCCGAAAACCAAAGCGACGGCACGCGCCGCGCTCGAAGAGCTTTTCAAAGGCGTTTCGCCCGACGAAGCCAAACAAGGTTTCGTTTCCTTCACGCCCGAAGAAACGAAAGGAATTTTAAAAAGCATCAAGATCAAAAACAAAACCGCGTATGTAAATTTTAACAAGGTCGTTTACGAACAGATGGGAAACGCGACGACAAGCTGCGGCGGCGGATTTTTCTCCAGCATCGAAAAGACTTTGTTCCAATTCCCGACGATCAAAAAAGTCTTCTACGCCATCGAAGGCAATCCGGCAGATTTTTACGATTGGGTGCAGGTCGGTGAATGCCCGAAAGAACTCAAAAATTGCAGCGGCAAAGATTTTTAGATGAAAAAGGAATTACTTCAACTAATCAAAGACCGCAAAAAGAGCATTCAAAGAGTTTTAGATTTACTGGAACAAAATTGGGGGAAAATAAATTGGGCGGCTAATCGCGGAAATGACGATTTGACTTCGGGACTGATTCCTAAAAGAGGATTTTTAGATACAGATCAAAAAATTCGATACAACTTTCACGGCGCGGGCATTCTGGCTGAATTTGAAGATGAGGTTGTGAACTTTGATTTTAATTTTGGTTCATTCGAATTTTCCGAAGCAGAGCACGCCGGAATAAACTGCGGTAGAGTTTTCGAATATCTAGAGTCTCATAAAGGTAAATACCCGGAACTCGAAAAGTATTATTCAAGTGAAAGAGTATTCTATGAAGAAAAAGAGAGAAAAATTAACTATCTGCTAAAAGAATTAGAACTGGAAAACGCGCTTCGATACGAATCGGTAAAAGACAAATATTTTCTTATTTAATCAAACTAAACTTTTTCACCAGCCGCGATTTATTTCCCATCGGTCAACAATTTTTCCGCCGTCGAGAATATGATAATGCGAATGCTGTAGCGCGGTCAGACACGAATGATTCGCCAAGATTCGAACGCGCGAGCCGACTATTAAATTATTAAAAATATTTTCATCCGCAACAGAAATTTCGCCGTGTTCCTGCGATAAAGATTCGACTCTTAAATTCAAATCATTTCCCTCCAGATCATAAACGCGCCCGTAACCGCAACCCGAATCAAACTCGACCGCGCCGCGATCTTTTGAAAGCGCGACCGCTCCGGCATCAACAACGATCTTTTTTCTTGTCCTATCACGATGAACAACCGCCGCGAGAACCGTCAAAGCGCAATCTTCAAAACCGCAACTTCCGAGCGTCGCCTGAAAAGCGTCAAAGAAAATATAATTTCCGGCGCGAAATTCCGTGATGCCTTCGAGCGAATCAATCGCCGAAAAAGTCGGTGTCGAGCCGATGCTGACACACGGAACATCTAAACCTCTACCGCGAAGTTCTTCCGCCAGATTGCGCATTTTATTTCTTTCTTCCTGTGCAACATTTAAAAGCTTTTCCGGCGTGTCGGCGTGATACGAATGTCCGGCGTGCGTCAAGATTCCGGCGAAATTCAGATTTGAAGATTCGGCTATTTTTTGCGGAATTTCAAATGCTTCCGTCGTTTGCGGTTCGACTCCGCAGCGGTGATAACCGACATCAATTTTGACGAAAACATTTAAATTTATATTTTCGTTTTTCGCCTTTTCATTCAGATTCAAAACAGTTTCCGCGTCGTCGGTAAGCAGATAAAATCTTTCCGTTTTCCGCGCAATATTAATCGCTTCATCAAATTTTCCTTTTTCAACCGGAACGCCGTAGGTAATGTCCGGGAAACCATTAGCCGAGAAAAACCGCGCTTCCGAAAGCGTCGAAACCATTATTCCGCCGAAAGTTTTTTCGGTTTGTATCCGCGCGATTTCCAGACAGCGATGCGTTTTAACATGCGGGCGAAAATTGATATTCAATTCCTTCGCTCGATTCGCAATCCGTTCCGCGTTGCGTTTCATCCGATTGAGGTCAACAATCAACGACGGCGTTTTTATAGTTTCGATTTGCATAATTTTTTGACCGGAGCGCAAGCGGCTCGCTTGCATGCCTTTGAAAAAGGCAAACGG
>JBGTSF010000040.1:0-43330 GCA_041940425.1 Pyrinomonadaceae bacterium | reverse complement strand
TTCCCGCGTAATAGATCGCCGGTTTTTTTTCCTCGTTTCCGAAACTGTAACTGACGGCGAGATTGCCCTGATGATCCTGCGCCGCGCCCGCCATCCAGCGGCTCATATTGTCACTGCCGACGGTCGTTTGTTCGTGAACGCTGAAAATATTATTTGTTTTTCTGAGTTCATAAACGCGAACGCCTGCCCGGTAAATCGAACCGACGGGCGAAGTCCGCACGGTTTGATTTACGACAAAAGATTCGTGCGTTCCGAAATTGCGGTAAGCGGCGCGATACATCAAACGGTCGGATTGCGAATCGAGACGTTCGCCCGGAGCGGGTTGCAAAATATCCGTTCTGCCGTCATTCGAAGTCGGGTCAAACGGCGCGACAATCAAAGGACTGTCGGCGCGTTCGGCAAATGTCGAATTATTCGGATTTTGAAAATCGGCGCGAAACTCGAACAGGCGAAGCGCGTCCTGCGCGTCGCCGTATTCGGTCGCCGTGTAGCCGACAAAAATGTTCGGCGTGTTCGCGGGCGGCGCACGCAAGCCGTCAAAATCCGCCGGCAGCATTCCGCCGATCCTTAAAGTCGTCGGCGAAGCGAGATCGAAATAGATGTAGCCCGCCGACGGATCGCCTGCCAGAAGTTTTTTCTTATCAAACGCGAACACGCCCGTTCCCGCATAATCGCTTCCGAAAAATTCGTCGCTCGTCATATAGATCGCGTCCGACCAGATACCGAATTTCGGATAATCGTTGAGTTTATTGTTCGGCATCACGAATTCGTAAATGTAATACTCGCCCGTCGGGTCGCCCGTTTTTGAAACGGCGATCATCTGGCGAAACGGCGGCATCTGCGTGCAGAATTGACTGAGTAGCCAGCGGTCGGTCAGCGCGTCATATAAAACGACCGGATCGCCGTCGTTGCGAGCCGCGCAAAGCGTGCCGAGCGGCGCGAAGATACTGCTCAGCTTAAACGGCGGTGTGAGCGGATTTCCCTGTTTATCGAAAACGCGAACGAGCGCGTTGACCGCCTGAACGTAATGAGCGGGACCGACATCGCCGAACGTATCGGGCGGCAGAATCCGAAAACCGTAAGCGGCGGCGTTGTCGTTGCTCGATAAACCGTCAAATGAGAGCGAAGGCGCGGGCATCTGCGCGGCGGAAAGATCGGCGAGATTCCGGTCAACATCGTGCGGCGCGTTCGGAATTTGTTTTCTAAACGGCAGATTGTTCGGCACGGCGCGCGCTTTTTCGTCCGCCGTTTTTTTATCTGAAACTCCGTCCGCAGGCGAAGCGGGCGCAAGCGAAGATACTTTCGGCGATACGGCAAAGGCGGCGGCGCGAATCATCTGCGGTTTGAGTTCGGTAAAAACTTTTGCCTGATCTTGTGAAGCGTTCAGAAGTTTACTTTCCGTTTTCGGCAGAAAAAATAAACAGCAAAAAACGGCAAAAACTGCCAGAGATAAAACGATCCGCATTTTCATATTTGAGTAAACCTTTTTGAAGAAGTTCGGATTATTCTACACTTTTTGAAACGAAGTTTGAAGAGAAAAACAGCTTAGCATTCGTTTTTGATTCCGGTAAATTTATCTTGCCAAAGCGCGATGCTCGACCATCAGGCAGAGATTCTGCACGACTTTGATCCCGGCTTTGGCGAGCGTTTCCGCCGTTTCCGCGTTGTAAATTCCCGACTGCATCCAGACGGCTTTCGGTTTTTTCTCTAAAATTTCTGCGGTGTGTTTCGGCACGTCCGGCGAGCGGCGAAAAATATTGACGAGATCAACGTCGCCGGGAATGTCGGTTAATTTTCGATAAACTTTTTCGCCCAAAATTTCCGTTGCGTCCGGGTAATAGACGGGAACGGGAATGATCTCGAAGCCGGCTCTTTTCATATAATCCGGCACATAAAAAGCGGGCTGAAACGGTTCCATTTTTATTCCGATGACGGCGATGCGTTTTGTTTGTTTGAGAAGTTCGCTGATTTCTTTATCTGAGTTGAGTATATTCTTTTGCCAATCCATATTTTCGATGCTAACAGGATTTCCGCATTTTATAAAACGGATTTTCGCCTGCTTTCTTTTTCGCCGCGCAATCGGTTAATCTATATGAAACTATTAGAAATTTTTTATCGAATAAATTTATATGAATTTTGAATTAAACGAAGAACAGCAGCAGATAAAACACAGCGTCCGCGAATTTGCCGAAAGCGAGATCAAACCGCACGTGATGGAATGGGATGAATTACAGCATTTTCCCGAAGAACTGCGCCCGCAGCTTGCCGAACTCGGACTGCTCGGCGTAATTTTTCCCGAAGAATACGGCGGCGCAGGAATGGGCTATGTCGAATACGCGACGATCATCGAAGAACTCGGCAGAGTTGACGGTTCGGTCGGTCTGTCGGTCGCGGCGCATAACTCTCTGTGTTCGAATCATATTTTTATGTTCGGCACGGAAGAGCAAAAAAAGAAATATTTAATTCCGCTTGCGCACGGCGAATCGTTTGGCGCGTGGGGCTTAACCGAAGCGCAAGCCGGTTCGGACGCTTCGGGAACGCGTACCGTCGCCGTTAAGGAAAACGGTCACTATACGGTCAACGGCTCGAAAAATTTCATCACTCACGCCATTAGCTGCGACACCTGCGTCGCCGTTGCCGTAACCGACAAGGAAAAAGGAACGCGCGGAATCTCGGCGTTTATTTTCGACAAATCAATGGAAGGTTTCCGCTCCGACCACAAGGAAAACAAACTCGGAATGCGCGCGTCGGAAACCGCTTCCGTCGTTTTTGAAGACTGCAAAGTGCCGGAAGAAAATCTGCTCGGCACGGAAGGCGAAGGTTTTTATCAAGCGATGCAGGTTTTAGACGGCGGGCGAATTTCCATTGCGGCTTTGAGCGTCGGCATCGCGCAGGGCGCATACGAAGCGGCTTTGAAATATTCTAAAGAAAGAATTCAATTCGGTCAGCCGATCGCCGAATTTCAGGCGATTCAATTTAAATTGGCTGATATGGCGACGCAAATTGAAGCCGCGCGGCTTTTAACTTTGCAAGCCGCGTATCTGAAAAATGAAGGCAAAACCGTGACGAAACAATCGGCGATGGCGAAACTTTACGCTTCGGAAGTGGCGGTCAAAGTCGCTGAAGAATCCGTCCAGATTCACGGCGGTTACGGCTATACAAAAGACTATCCGGCGGAAAAATACTGGCGCGATTCAAAACTCTGCACGATCGGCGAAGGCACTTCGGAAATTCAAAGACTCGTGATTGCCAAACAATTATTAAAGGCGTAAATTTCCAATTATGACCAGATTAACTTTGACCAAAATTTACGAAAAGGCGGAAGAAGGCGGATACATCGGCTATGTCGCAGAACTTCCGGGCGCGAATACGCAGGGCGAAACTTTGCAGGAAGTCCGCGAAAATCTGACCGAAGCGATTCAATTGATTCTGGAAGCGAACCGCGAGGAAGCTGAGAGCCGTCTTTCCGACAAATCGGATATCGTGAAAGAAGAACTGATACTCGAAGCGGCTTGAAGATGAAGCGTAAAGATTTGATTCGCCATCTCGAAAAACACAACTGTTTTCTGCTTCGTGAAGGAGCGAGTCATACGGTTTACAAAAATTTATCGAACGGAAAAGCGACAACAGTTCCGCGTCATCGTGAGGTCAAGGAAAATCTGGCAAAGAAAATTTGCGATGACTTGGACATTGAACGTCCGTAAAAACTAATTTCTCTGAATTGTTGAAAGCCCGTGGAAAAAAAGTTATTTTGTAAGGAAAATGCCCGAACGGTTTCTTTATAAATTTTTTACAAAAGCCGGACACTGCATTTTATTGCTTTGTCTGGCTTTTCTTTTCGCCTGTCAGAACGTCGAGGAAAAAGAATCAGCCGCGCTCAAGCAGGACGCGCCGGTTTTATCTCAACTCGCACAGATCAATAATTCGATAAATCAAACGCGAAGCATTTCGCCCGAAAATTTTGCAGTTCTAAAAACAATCCGTGAAAAATATCCGACCGCCCCGGAAGTTCGTCAGACTTTTAAAACCGCGCTCATTGTCCGCGAAGATTGGGCGGCACTCGAAAGGTTTTTTAATGAAATCCCGCTTGCCGATTTGAGCGCGGAAGACCGCCAAACGCTCGGCAAAGTTTATGTCAAAAGCGGCAAATACGAGCAAGCGGTCGAAACGCTGAAACCTCTGGCGGAAGCGAATCCGAATGATGTCGAAACGCGTTCGCTTTTGGGACTTTCTTATTTTTATCTCGACCAACCGGAAGCGGCGGGCGCACAGCTTGACAGCGTTTGGGATAAGATTCTGGCAGAGAAAAGAGTTGATGAGATCACGACGCGCGGCATCATTTATTCGCGTCAGAACAATTTTCCGAAAGCCGTCGAAACATTGAAAAAAGCCGTCGAGATCAATCCGTCGAGCGCGGCGGCAAATAACGCTCTGGCTCAGGCTTACGCGCGTTCGGGCGACGCGGAGCAGGCGGAAATTTACCGCAAAAAAACGGTCGAGATAAACGACAAAAATACGGCGCAGACATTCGAAGCGAGCCGCCGCGTTCAGAAAATCTACGAACTCGAAACGGCGTGGAAAGCGAAAAATTATCAGGAAGTCATTAATGCGGCGAATCAGATTTTGCCGATCGCTGAAGATAAAAATCAAAAGATCGTTTTATATCAATACTTGTTCGAATCTCACAAGGCTTTGGGCAACGAGCGGGAAGCGAACAACGCTCTGACCGAAGCGCAAAAATTACAACAGCAAAAATGACAAATAAAATTTTTATTTTGATGGCATTCGCGCTTTGCTTTAACGCCTGCGCCGTTTCGTCAAATCAAACCGCGAATAATAACGCGAGCCAAACGACAAGACTGAAATTCGCGGACGCGACCAAAACGAGCGGCGTAAATTTCCGCCACGTTCCGGCGCGAACGGAAAACAAATGGCTGCCCGAAATTATGGGCAGCGGCGCGGCAATCGCGGATTTTAACCGCGACGGCGCGCCCGATCTCGTTCTCATCAACAGTGGCGCAGTCGGTAAGAAGGAGCGTTCCGATGAAGCAAAAAATCGCCTTTACATCAACGACGGCAAAGGCGTTTTCGCGGATAAAACCGACGAATGGAATCTGACTTCGACAGGCTACGGGCAGGGCGTGGCGGTCGGCGATTTTGATAATGACGGCTGGACGGATCTGTTTCTGACAAATTACGAGGGCGACAATCGTTTATTAAAAAATACGGGCGCGAAATTTGAAGACGTAACCGAAACTTCGGGCATAAAATCCGACGGCGGATGGGCGACGAGCGCAGGATTTTTCGATATGGACGCGGACGGCGACCTCGATCTATACGTCGTCCGCTACGTTGATTTTACGACAGAAAATCCGCATAAAGTCTATCGCAACAAGATGCAGATATATTCGACACCGATCTATTACAATCCGGTCGCCGATCAAATCTGGCGCAATGACGGCAACGGAAAATTTTCGGACGCGAGCGAATCTTCCGGCATCACCGCGCAAAAAGGAAACGGCTTGGCGCTCGCCATCGGCGACATTGACCGGGACGGCGACGAAGACGTTTATGTCGCCAACGATTCGGACGCGAACCAGCTTTGGACGAATGACGGCGCGGGAACATTCAAAGACGCGGCACAGCTTTCCGGCGCGGCTTACAGTCAGACCGGCGTGGAGGAAGGTTCGATGGGCGCGGATTTTTCCGACATTGATAACAACAATCATTTGGACATCGCCGTCACGAATTTTCAGGACGAATCAACCTCCGTTTACAGCCAGACGGACGCGCTTTTGTTCCGCGAAATTTCCGACGCGATCGGCATCGGTCAGACGGCGCGGGCGCGTCTGAAATTCGGCATTGACTTTTTCGACGCGGACAATGACGGCGACGAAGATTTACTGGTCGCCAACGGTCATATCGAAGACAATGTCGAGCAAAATTCCGATTCGGTAAAATTTGCCCAACCGAACACGCTTTATGAAAATCTCGGCAACGGAAAATTTTCCGACGTTACCGAATCGGCAGGCGACGCTTTAAAAGATGTGCAGGTTTCGCGCGGCTTGGCGACCGCCGATATTAACGGCGACGGGCTTTTGGATTTCATCATTGTCAACAACGGCGGCACGGCGCAGATCGCTTTTAACGAAACCGCGCCGAAAGGAAATTTCGTTAATCTCTGGCTTGAAGGCGAGCGGTCTAACCGTAATGCCATCGGCGCGAGAGTCGTCGCCCGTGTCGGCGACCGCAAGATCGAACGCCAAATTATGGGCGCGCAGAGTTATCTTTCGGTCAGCGATTTCCGCGTTCACCTCGGTTTAGGCGACGCGCAGAAAATTGACGAATTGACGATTTTCTGGCTCGGCGGCGAACCGCAGACAATTACAAATCTGGAAAGCGGAAAATTCTATTACATCAAGCAAAACAACGCGCCGACTGCTTTTATTCCGGGCGAAAAGCAAATCAAATAAGAAATTTGTCCACAGATGCACACAGATAAACACAGATAGGTTTATTTAAAAATCCGTGTTCATCTGTGTTAATCTGTGGACAAATTATTTCTATCCGATGCTGAAAAAATCTTTTATTTTTATCGCAATTTTAACGCTTGCTTTTTCGGCGTGCCGGCAGACTCTGCCCGAAAAATCTTCGGAAAATTTTGCCGAAGCGATCAGGTCTTTCTATGTCGGCTTGGCGGCTTTGCAGGTCGGCGACGACCAACGCGCAAATCAGGAATTGACGAAAGCGGCGAATCTGGCGGACGGCGAACCGGCGGTTTGGAACAATCTCGGCGTTTTGCAGATACGGCAGAAAGATTTGGAAAACGCCGCCGCATCTTTGGAAAAAGCCCGAACGCTCGCGCCCGACAGCGCGCTCATTTTTTCAAATCTCGCCGTTCTTGAAACACAGCGCGGAAATTTTGAAAAGGCAATCGAGAATCTGAATAAAACGATCGAACTCGCGCCCGAAAATATTCAAGCCGTTTACCTGCTCGCGCAGGAACGGGAACGGCAGACAAGGGAGGCGGAAGCCTTAAAACTCTACGAAAAAATCGCGCAGGCAAAACCCGAAAATCTCGCCGCCAAATTGGAGATCGCGCGTCTCGCCGCGAAAACGAATCAAACCGAAATCTTAAAAACAACCGTTTCGGAAATCGAAAAATCAGCCGCGAATTTTTCGGCGGAAGCGAAAGAGCAATTCGACGCGCTGAAAAATTCGGTCGAAACGGGAAACACGCGCCAAGCCGCGACCACGGTTTCATTTTTGAGAAACGTCCTGCTTCGTGAATCGTCATTTCGCGCCGCGCTCGCCGAGATCAAGCCGTCCGAAACGACCATCGGCGAAGTTTTGACAAAACCATTAAAGTTGCCCGCGCCGGATTTTTCGCCCGCCGAACCTGATACGGCTTTAGCGTTTTCCACAGCCGCTGTGGAAAACGCTAAAGCGAATTTTGCCAAAGCGATTTTTCTTGAAGGCGAAAAACCGCCCGTCGTTGCTTGGTCTGACGAAAAAGAAACTCATATCGGGAAAACCGTTTTACCTGTTTCAATTTCAAATCCGAATCAAATTATCGCCTTTGATTTCGATTACGATTTTAAAAACGATCTCGCCATTGCGACCGAAAAAGGTTTTCGATTATTCAAACAAATTAACGGCGAAAATTTTGAGGACGTAACGGCGAACACAAAACTTTCAAATGAAATTTTGCAAAAAGAATATTCCGGCGTTTGGACATTCGACGCGGAATCGGACGGCGATCTGGATTTGGTTTTGGGAGCTTTTAAAAGTCCGGTCGTAGTTTTGCAAAACAACGGTGATGGCAGTTTTCAAAAAGCAGATATTTTCACCGAAGAAGCATCTGTAACGGATTTTAAAACCGCTGATATTGACGAGGACGGCGATTCCGATTGTTATTTCTTTTATGAAACTAACGCCATTAATTTTTATTCAAATGAGCGCGGCGGTTTGTTTGTTAAAAGAGAATTTCCGCATGGCAAATTTCCGACGGCGATGGAAATAGCCGATATAAACGGCGACGGTCAACTCGATTTTATTCAACTTCTGAAAAGCGGAAATATTTTCGCCGCATCTTTTAAAAACGGGAAATGGGAAACTGCTCAATATACTTTAACGAATCAAGAAATCTGTTCCGTTAGTTGTCAGGTAAACTTAATTTCGCAAGATTTCGACAATAACGGCGTAAAAGATTTTCTGATCTCAAGCGACAAGGATTCGCACTTTTATAATTCGATACTCGACAAAAACTCTCAGATTTTTCTCGCCGGAAAAGACAGAAAATTTTCGGCTCTAAATAATAAAATCAACCTTACAGTTTCATCAATTGCCGAAACAAATGGTGACGGAAAATTAGATTTGATCGGCATTGACGCGGAAGGAAAACCGACCGTCTTTCAAAACAATTCGGCGAAAAATTATCACTGGCAAATTCTCCGACCGAAGGCGGCGAAAACCGAAGGCGACCAGCGCGTCAACAGTTTCGGCATCGGCGGCGAGATGGAAATTCGTTCCGGTCTTCTGGCGCAAAAGCAGTTGATAAACTCGCCGCAGGTGCATTTCGGTCTGGGCGAAAATTCGAGCGCGGACGTTTTGCGCGTCGTCTGGGGCAACGGTTATGTGCAGGCGGAGTTTGATCTCAAAGCCGATCAGGTGATTGCCGCCGAACAGCGTTTGAAAGGAAGCTGTCCGCATCTTTTCGCTTGGAACGGTTCCGAGTTTGAAATGGTCAAAGACGCGCCGCCGTGGTCGCCCGCTTTGGGTTTGAAAATCAACGCGCAGGACACATACGGAATTTTGCAAACCGAAGAATGGTTTAAGATTCCGGGCGACGCGCTGAAGCCGAAAGACGGTTTTTATGAACTGCGGATCA
The DNA here is from genome assembly GCA_041940425.1 of Pyrinomonadaceae bacterium. Classification (GTDB taxonomy): domain Bacteria; phylum Acidobacteriota; class Blastocatellia; order Pyrinomonadales; family Pyrinomonadaceae; genus DATHTS01. Next base: position 34,440 of record JBGTSF010000040.1, on the reverse strand, counting down.
CGGGCGAATATTGGGAAAGTTTTTATCTCGACAATTATAAACTGCTCGCCGTAGATCACCCCGAAAACACGGAAATTTTTACCGACGAAAGATTTTCTATCCCGCTGCCGCCGCTCAAAGTTTTCACGACCGAAACGACTCAAAATTTTGCTTCCGCGAAAAATGACAAAGGCGAAGATGTTTCGGAAATCGTCAAAAATTTGGACGAAAATTATTTGGACGGTATCGAGCGCGGAAAGTTTCAAGGCGTGGCGAAAGAGCATTTTGTCGAAGTCGAACTGCCGGAAAACGCGCCGCGGGATAAAAAGATCTGGCTCGTCGGCGACGGCTGGATGCATCCGACCGACGCTTCGATCAATGTCCAGCGCGGGCAGGGAAATCCGAAACCGCCGAAGAGTTTGAGTCTGGAAGTTTTGCAGGAAACGGGCGAATGGAAAACCGTCAAGGAAAATCTCGGATTTCCCGCCGGAAAAATGAAAACGATCTTGATTGATCTGCCTGCAAACTCAAGGAAATTTCGCTTGAGAACCGAACTCGAAATTTTCTGGGACAAATTAGCCTGGGCGGTTGATTTAGAGGAAAATCAGACGAAAGAAATTCCGCTCGATCTGTCGTCTGCCGAACTTCGCTATCGCGGTTTTTCGGTGATCGAAAAGCGCGACGATTCTTCGCCGGAAAAACCCGTTTACGATAAAATTTTGACGACCAATCAGCGTTGGCGCGACCTCGAAGGTTTTTATACGCGCTTCGGCGATGTGTTAGAATTGCTTGAAAAAACTGATGACAGAATGGTTCTGATGAACGCGGGCGACGAACTGGTTTTAAAATTCCCCGCTTTGCCCGAAGTGCAAAAAGGATGGAAACGCGATTTTGTCATCATCGGCAACGGCTGGATCAAAGACGGCGATCTGAATTCGGTTTTCTCGAAAACGCTTCTTCCATTGCCGACGCACGCGACCAACGATTATTCAATGCCGCCGACCACATTGGAAAACGATCCGGTTTATCAAAAAAATAAAACCGATTGGCTGAAATTTCATACCCGCTACGTTTCGCCGGATGATTTTAGAAACGCTTTGAGAAAGTAAGTGCTTGGTTTATGCGGCAAAGCCGCATAAAGAAGGTAGCCAGATGTGAAACGTCTGGAATTATAAATAAAGAAATTGCGCGTTGAAGACGCGCTCAGAAATAAATGCCGTCAACATACATAAGTTTGCACGTTCACGTTATTTTTTCGACAAAAGAGCGGTTGCCTCTGATATTAAAAGATTGGCGCGACAGGCTTCATTCTTATCTCGGCGGAATCGTTAAAGGTTTGGACGGAGTTCCGTTGGCAATCGGCGGAATCGAAGATCACGTTCATCTCTTAATCGGTTTGAAATCCAAACACCGCTTGGATTATTTTTTGCGCGATTTGAAAGCTGATTCTTCCTCTTGGGTTCATAAGGAATTGAACAAAAAATTTCAATGGCAAAAAGGTTATGCGGCTTTTTCAGTCAGCCCCTTAGGAATCGAAGGCGTAAAGAAATATATCTTGAATCAAGAGAAACATCATAAAAAGAAATCTTTCAAAGAAGAATTAGTTGAATTATTGGACGCAAGCGGTATCGAATATAATGAAAAATATTTATGGTAAAAAATCTTCGCGCATCTTTAATGCGCTATTCGTTTTCTAAGTTTACCGGACGTTTCACGTCCGGCTACCTTCTTTTCACGGCTTCGCCGTTGAGCTGATTTGATTTTTTAAATGAAACGCTTTACGAAAATATTTCTTATCGTTCTATTTCTCGCGCTTCTCGCGACACCGTTTGTCGTCAAGAGATTTTACAATTCCGCCGGTTCGAAAATTGACACGGAAACGGCGATGAAGCGTTACGGTTTTTATTTTGAAGAAGTCGCCAAAAAATCGGGCGTTGATTTTACGCACAGATCGCCCGTTTTAGATAAAAAATTAGACAACATTATGCCGCAGATCGCTTCGATGGGCGCGGGCGTCTCCGTCGTTGATTTCGACCGCGACGGCTGGAACGATTTTTATTTAACAAGCAGCGGCGAAGATTCTTTTAACGCGCTTTACAGAAATAATCAGGACGGCACATTTTCGGATGTTGCCAAAGATTTGGGCATTGCGGACGTAAACCGAAAAGAAAACGGCGTTTCGATGGGCGCGGTTTGGGGCGATTTTAACAATGACGGTTTTGAAGACCTTCTCGTTTACAAATGGGGCAAAACCGAACTTTTTAAAAACAATCAGGGACAAAGTTTTTCGCGTGTTGAAAATACGGGTTTTCCAGATTGGGCGAATATTAATTCGGCAATTTGGTTCGACTTTGACCGCGACGGTCTTTTAGATATTTTTCTCGCCGGTTATTTCCGCGAAGATTTGAATTTGTGGAATCTGGAAACAACCAAAATAATGCCCGAAAGTTTTGAATACGCGAAAAACGGCGGGCGCAAATATCTGTATCGAAATTTAGGCGGTGGAAAATTTGAGGAAGTTTCCGAACGGCTCGGAATAAAAACGAATCGCTGGGCGTTGGCGCTCGGCGCGGCTGATCTGAACGCGGACGGTTTTTCCGATCTTTTTATCGCCAATGATTACGGCGTTTCGGAATTGTTTTTTAACGAGCGCGGCGAAAGATTTATTGACGCGGGTGAAAAAACCGGAGTCGGTTTCGCGCCGAAAAGCGGGATGAACGCCAGCTTCGGCGATGTTTTAAATGACGGTCGGCTTTCGATCTATGTCTCGAATATTTCCGAAGAAGGAATTCTTCTGCAGGGAAATAATCTCTGGATGCCGCGCCCAAACACATCCGGCGAAAATTTGAAATACGACAATCAAGCGGGCAATTTCGGAGTCGAGCGCGGCGGCTGGAGTTGGGGCGCGCAGTTTGGCGATCTGAACAACGACGGTTTTCTGGATATTTTTCTGACGAACGGCTACATCTCCGCCGACAAAAACACGAATTACTGGTATGACTATTCGAAGATCACGGTCGGCAACAATACGATCATCGGCGACGCGGCAAATTGGGCGGCGATGGACGGGCGAAGCCTCGCCGGTTTTCAGCAGAAAAAAGTCTGGCTCAATGACGGCGCGGGAAAATTTAACGATGTCGCGCTGTCGGTCGGCGTAACCGAAACCTTCGACGGTCGCGCCGTGGCGGTCGCCGATCTCTGGAATCGCGGCATTTTGGACGCGATCGTCGCCAATCAAAACGCGCCGGTTTTGATTTATAAAAATAATGTTCAGACGGAAAATAACTGGATTGATTTTGAATTAGAAGGCACGGCGAGCAATCGAAGCGCAATCGGAACACAGGTCAAAGTTTTCTGGGACGGCTTTCAGCAAACGCAGGAAATTCACGGCGGCATCGGTTTTTGTTCGCAAAATCAGAGACGCGTTCATTTCGGTCTGGGCAAAACGTCTAAAATAGAAAAAGTTGAAATCCGCTGGGCTTCGGGTAAAATGCAAATTATCGAAAATCCCGAATTGAACAAGATTCATAAAATTAAAGACGCGTAAAGCCGGGAGCGCAGGCAGCCTTGCCTGCATGAATGCAAAGCATTCAAAATGTGTTTGATCAAATTCGAGTTGAATTTTATCAATCGCTCTACGTCGCTTCGCGCCGTTGCAGGCAAGGCTGCCTGCGCTCCCGGCAAAAATCTTGATTTTCATTTTTCTATGACAGAAATAGTTCCTCAAAAAGTCACGTCTGAAAAAGTGCCGCTGAAAATGTGGGGCATTGATTCGCGTTTTATCGCGCCGATCTTGATCACTCTGATCTTGCTCGCCGGACAGATTTCGTTCGGCATTCTGGAAAGTTATCCGCAGACTTTGACGGCAATCGGCGTTTCGATTCTTTTTGAAATTGTTTTGTCGAAACTCACAGCCGGGAAAATGCCGCATCTGGCGAGCGCGTATATTTCGGGCATCAGCGTCGGGATTTTGATTCGCTCGCCGGAGTTCTGGACGTTCGCATTGTGCGCGGCGATTTCTATTACTTCCAAATATGTTCTCCGAGTCAAAGACCGCCACATCTGGAATCCGTCGAATTTCGGTGTCAGTTTTATGCTCTTTGTCGCGCCGTTTGCGGTGGCTTCGCTTTCGATTCAGTGGGGCAATAATCTCTATGCGATGATGGTCATCTGGCTTCTCGGTTCGGTCATTATCTATCGCCTCAAACGCTTTCACATCACATTTACATACGTTGCGGCGTTTCTGTTTTTCAGTTTTATCCGCAGTATTTGGACGGGCGATTCTTTCCTTGCGGAAGTCGCGCCGATCACGGGCGCGATGTATCAGCTTTTCATATTTTTTATGATCACCGACCCGAAAACGACTGTCCGTTCGTCAAAAGCGGCGCAGATTTTCGTCGCGTTTATGGTCGCATTTGTAGAGATGATCCTGCGTCTCTTTGAAAGCGTCCACGCGCCGTACTACGCACTGTTTATTGTCGGACCGATTGCCAATTTAATTGACATCTGGTGGCTTTCGAGAAAAGAAGTGAAAAGTTAAACTAATCCAAAATCAAAAATTTTTCGTATAATAAAATTATCGGGCGAATCTTAATGACTTTTGCGCGTTTTGATTTGCCGTTTTTTTTATGATTACTTTGCAGAATGTAACCAAAACCGTACGTTCCGGCACGGAAGATTTGACGATTTTGGACGATGTTTCGCTTGTCATCCCGGACGGCGAATTCGTTTCCGTAACGGGCGCGTCGGGGAGCGGAAAGTCAACGCTTCTCGGACTGATCGCCGGACTCGACGCGCCGACGACCGGCTCGATCTTGATTGACGGCGAAGACATTACGAAAATGAGCGAAGACGATCTGGCTGACGTTCGAAGCAATAAGATCGGTTTTATTTTTCAATCGTTTCATCTGATACCGAGTTTGACGGCGTTTGAAAATATTTTGATTCCGATGGAAATTCTCGGTTTGAAAGACGCGAAACCGCGAGCCGAACATCTGCTCGCGGATGTCGAACTGACGAATCGCGGACATCATTACCCGTCGGAACTTTCCGGCGGCGAACAACAGCGCATCGCCATCGCCCGCGCTTTTGCCAATCAGCCGAAAATCCTTCTGGCGGACGAGCCGACCGGAAATCTCGATTCGAAAAACGGCTCGCATATTTTCGATCTGATGACCGCGATGCACACGCGCAATAATGTCACGCTACTGCTCGTTACGCACGATTTGAATCTGGCGAAAATGGCGCAGAGGCAAGTTGTTTTGAAAGACGGAAGAATTGTAAGTGATGAGAGTTTGGAGAGTTCATAGAGTTTAGAGAGTTTAAGTTTTATTTTGAGATACCACAATCGAAGGAGAATAAAAACTATGGCTACTTTTAAAAGATTTGAAGATATTCTAGCCTGGCAAAAATCACGGCAGGCGACCAGACAAATTTACGAAATCACTAATAAAGGACTTTTCGCCAGAGATTTCGGATTGCGCGATCAAATACGCCGCTCCAGTATTTCGGTAATGGCAAATATCGCTGAAGGTTTCGGTAGAAGATCAAATAATGAGTTTTCAAATTTTCTAAATATCGCGCATGGCTCGGCGGCGGAAACGCAATCTCATCTTTATATCGCCCTGGATTTAGATTATTTGAGCAAATCGGACTTTGACGAGCTTTATAAACTGTATGACGAGAATTCGAGAATGATTATGAGTTTGAATCAACATCTAAGAGGCAAACTCTAAAAACTCTCCGAACCCTATAAACTCTATGAACTTTGTCTTAAATTTAACTTTCAGAGAAATCCGCTCGTCGTGGCGCAGACTTTTGTTTTTCTTTCTGTGCATTGCCATCGGTGTCGGTTCAATCGTTGCGCTTCGTTCGCTGATTCAGAATTTGAGCCAAGCGGTCGGCGGCGATGCGCGCGCGCTTCTGACGGCTGATATAGAAATTAGTTCAACCAGCGATTTTTCACCGTCGGAGATCGCTCTGATCGAACAGGCGATAAACGGTTCGGATATTGTTGAAGAAAGAAACGAAACGATCAACACCGCCGTGATGACGCGCCCGGTTGACGAAGCGAATGAAAATCTTTCGTTTATCGAACTCAAAGGCATTGAGCCGCCTTTTCCTTTGGTCGGAAATTTTGTTTTGTCGAACGGCTCGCCCTTTGACTTTAAATTACTGGAAAATAACGGCGCGGTCGTCGCGCCGATTTTATTGGAAGATTTGAATGTCAAGATCGGCGATAAGATCCGTATCGGCGAAGCGGATTTCGAGATTCGCGCGACGTTTGAAGAAGAACCGGGCGGCACGAGCGGCGGCGGCTTTCGCACCGGACCGAGAGTTTTTGTCGAGAAAAAAGCCTTTGACGATGCCGGAATCACGCGCAACAGCAGTCGTGTCCGCCGCCAGATTTTATACCGCACGTCGGACAATCCGACCGCGCTCGCCAGAGAACTGCGGGAAATCTTAAAAGGCACGATCCTGCGCGTGCGCTCTTACCGCGAATCGCAGGAAAATATCAGCGCGCAGTTTTCCAGAACGGAAAATTATCTTTCTCTGACCGGACTGCTAATTCTGGTTTTGGGCGGTGTCGGTGTGTGGAATGTAGCGCGGGTGTTCGTCGAGCAGAAACAAAAAGCGGTTGCGGTTTTAAAATGTCTCGGCGCGGGCGCGAATAAAATTATCGCCGTTTATCTTTTGCAGATTCTCGCGCTCGGTTTTGTGGGAAGTCTGTTCGGCGTGTTTCTGGCGCAGTGCGCTCTGTGGTTTGCCGAAGCGCGATTTGCCGCCGAACTGCCGGAAAATTTAAGCTACGTCGTGCCGCTTTCGGCGGCTTTGCAGGGCGTGCTTTTGGGAATTTTGATTTCTCTGCTTTTTTCCGCTCTGCCGCTTTTGCAGGTCAGAAATATTAAACCGAATCTGCTTTTAAGAGATGAAACGGGCGAAAAATTAAGAAAACTCGATTGGACGAAATGGATTTTCGGCGCGGTTTGTCTCGCCGCGCTTCTAGGACTCGCGGTCTGGCAGGCAGGCTCTTTAATTGTCGGCGCGTTCTTTCTCGTCGCGCTCGCGTTGACGACCGGAATTTTGTATCTGACAGCGGTTGTTCTGACTTTGATCTTAAAACGAATAAAATCATTCGGCTCGTTTTCGATCTCGCAGGCGGTCAATTCTTTGTATCGTCCGGGCAATCAGACACGCATTATTTTGCTCGCCGTCGGACTCGGCGCATTCGTCGTGCTTGCCGTGCAATCGCTTCAATCGAACCTCGTGCGCGAATTCGATTTTTCGCGCAACGAGCGTCTGCCGAGTATGTTTTTCATAGACGTTCAGCGCAGTCAGACCGAAGAATTGAAAAATCTGATCTCGCAGATGTCAAACGAAGTGCCGGAAATCACGCCGACCGTGCGCGCGCGCGTCGCGGCGATCAACGGCGAGCCGTTCGATTTTTCAAATCCCGAAATGCGCGAACAGCAAGGTCGCATCGGGCGCGAATTTGCCGTTACATACCGCCCGAATCTCGACCAGAACGAATCAATCATTTCCGGCGAATGGTGGAATAGTGAACCGAGCGACGCGCCGGAAGTTTCCGTCATAGACGATATGAGCGAGACGTTGAATGTCGAGGTCGGCGATTACATCACGTTCGATATTTCGGGCAGAAAAATTCCCGCTTACGTTTCGAGCATACGGAAAATTGACGTTCGCAATACGCGCACGGCGTTCGTTTTCGTTTTCCGTCCGGGCAGTCTGGAAAAAGCACCGCAGAGTTTCGTAGCGACGATCTTGAGCCGCTTAAACCCGACGCAGCGGGCGAAACTCCAACGCGCGACGCTCGAACGCTTTCCGAACGTGCAGGTCATAGATGTCGCCGACATCATCGCCGTCGTGCAGAATCTCGTCAACAATTTTGTTCTCGCCATCTCGTTCGTCGGCGGATTTGTCATCCTGAGCGGAATTTTGATCTTGATCGGCTCGATCGGTCTGACGAAATCACAGAGAATTTATGAAAACGCGATTTTAAAAACGCTCGGCGCAAAGCGTCCGGTTCTGACGACAATTCTATTTGCCGAATACGGCATTTTGGGAATTTTAGCCGGAATTATCGGCGCGTCGTTTGCCGCGCTCTTGTCCTACGCGGTTTCGAGATACATTTTGAATATCAACTGGGAATTCGATTTTCTGCTGCTTTTCCTCGGAGTTTTCATAACGGCAGTTCTCGTAATGATCGTCGGCGCGTTGGCGAGTTTCGACGTGCTGTTCAGAAAACCTTTGAATACGCTGCGGTCGCAGTAAATGAATTTATTTTTGTCCACAGATGGACACAGATGAACACAGATATTTTTTCGCTTTTTTAAAAATCTGGGTTCATCTGCGTTTATCTGTGGACATTTTTATTGATAAAAATTTAACCGCAAAAATATAAAATTCGAGACAGGCGAAAAAGACTATGAAAATCTGTCCGGTATATTTTTGCGGTTAAAGCTGTAAAAAAACTTTTTTGTTAATTGATCGGCGGCTGAAACGGGTGATTAGCGAGAACGCCGCGCATATTTACCTGACCGAAAAGCGTTTCGAGATACGCGCCGAAGCGGTGCAGGATCGGCGTCAGGTCTTTTTTGTTCTGCGTCTTTAACACTTCTTCGACAAAACGCTCGAAGGTTTCCCAATCCTTATACATCAGAAAGCGCATATACGAATCGGTGAAGATGTTCAGTTTTTTGACGAGTTTGCCGATCGGATAAGTTTCGGGACTTTTTTCCGCTGTCTGCACTTCGTTTCTCAAAAGCCACAACGATTCGCGCAGAGCGAGCGATTGTTCGAGTTTTGTCTGAAAAGCCGGAAACAAACTTCTTGCTTCGATTGACGGATCAATCAGCCATGCAAAACTCACCAGCGTCTGCTGAAAACTGTCATTAAGAAGACCCTGCGCCGCTTCGATCTTGGCGCGCACCAGGGGTGTCGGACGAATGTCGGCAATGCCCGTCAATTCGTGCTGGTAAACTTTTTTGAGTTCGATCGAGGCGACGTAAACCGCGCCGTCGAGCGCGCCGAAAAGATCGTCGTCCTCGTTTTGAAACCGCAAAAGCCGGTTGTTGATATATTCGGTCAGTTCCTGAACCTGCTCGTAAATTCTCGCAAAGATCAGAAGCGTCGGCTTTAAAGGTTTGTCCTGCTTGATCATCTGCGCGATGGTGTCGAGCCATTTGAGAATTTTTCCGAACCGCGGCAGGACGAGTTTCAGATCGGCTTCGGTCGCGGCGGAAAGATTTTTTCTCTTTAAAAGATTCAGCAGTTCGGCAGGCAGAAACTGCTCGCCCGTTTTTTCGGCGAATTTGATCAGTTTTTCAAACGCGGAAACTTTTTTGAGTTTTTCCGTCAGCGATTTGCTCCACGAAGTCCATTCGCCGAATTTGAGCGGCGCGGCGCGAAGCAAGCCCTCGCTCAAAAGTATCGCTTCTTTCAAACTCATCGAAAGATTGAAAATGTCTTCGGACGTGATGTTGAAAGATTTTTCATCGCCGAACGAAGCATCGGAAAATTCCGTTTCGTCTGCGTCCGGCGAAGCTTCGTTTTTGATCGCTTGAGCCAATTTAAAATTCAGACTCGAACAATGCAGAAGCGTCGAATGCGTCAGACGAAACTCCTTTGTCCAATCGCGCGAAGCCGCTTTGACACGGGTTTCTTCGCCGAAAGCGTGATTTTGAATATTGAGAAAACTTTCCAGTCCCGAAAGCCACAAGCCGAGTTCAAAGATCAGCTCATTAACGGAATGAAACGGAACGGCGGAGACGACGATTTCGTCCGCCGCTTCGACAACGGAAACGTCCGCCGGATTGATGATGTTCGGTGTAATAACTGCTGTTTCCAAAATCAGGGATTCCTTAAAATTAGTCGTCGTTCGCGGTTTAAAAGGCAAGAGCGGAAAAACGCCGCTATTTATTTATACATTTAAAAGGGACGTTTTGGCAACGAAAAATTTTAATCAATTTATATATTTACCGCTTTTCGCTTTTGCAAGTTTCGGTTTTCGGTGTCAGGATTTTTAATTTGGTCGGGTTGAAAAAGGACGAAATGCAAATTCTTATCGGAACAAAAAACGCCGGAAAAATACGGGAAATGCGGGAACTTCTCGCGGAAATTCCGGTCGAACTGCGGAGCCTTAACGAATTTGAAAACATCGCCGAGCCGGAAGAAACGGGCGCGACGTTTATGGAGAACGCCGCGCTCAAAGCCGTTTATTACGCGCGTAAAACCGGACTTGCGGCATTAGCCGACGATTCCGGTCTGGAAGTCGAAGCCCTCGGCGGCGCGCCCGGTGTTTATTCGGCGAGATATGCGGGCGCGGACAGTTCGGACGCGGAAAAAATCTCGAAACTTCTTCAAGAGTTAAAAAAATCCGAAAGCCAAAATCGCGCGGCGCGTTTTGTCTGCGCGCTTGTGCTGACGAACGCGGCGGGCGGGATAATTTTTCAGACGGAAGGCATCTGCCGCGGAAAAATCGCCCTTAGTCCAAGCGGACAAAACGGTTTCGGCTACGACCCGGTTTTCGTTCCCGAAGGTTTTGACCGCTCGTTCGGCGAACTTTCCGGCGAGATTAAGAGCCGTCTGAGCCATCGGGCGCGGGCGATTGAAAAAATAATTCGGTTTTTACGGGATTTACGGGCGGTTTGACTTGACCAAAGCGGTTTTGGCTAGTAAAATTCGGCACTTGAAAGTTGTTTCTCAAATGAAACAGGAGAGTGAGCGGGGCGTAGCACAGCCTGGTAGTGCGCTCGGTTTGGGACCGAGAGGTCGGATGTTCGAATCATCTCGCCCCGACCAAACGCCCTATCAGGTCGGACAACTTTTTTAAAGACAGATGTTTGCCCACAAAAGCAGACAAATTTTTAGTTTTATCAATATTACACAATTTACTTGGAGGTAAAATAAATCTTATGACACAATCGGATATTATCAACCAGTTGGCTGATAAATCGGGACTGAAGAAAACGGACGTAAAAGGCTTCTTCGACAACTTGGCTGATCTTGCGACCAGCGAAGTTAAAAAGAATGGAGAATTCACGCTTCCGGGCTTCGGAAAATTCGTTAAAACCAAGCGTAAAGCGCGCGAAGGGCGCAACCCGGCGACCGGTGAAACGATTAAAATTCCGGCTAAAACAACCGTTAAATTCCGTGCCAGCAAAGCATTAAAAGACGCTGTCGCCAAATAACAATTTGTTTTAAGTCTTTATAAATCGAAAAATACCGTTGAGTTTCTAAAAATTCTCGGCGGTATTTTTACTTTAAAGATTGATGCTTTATTTACGCATCTTCCCTTTCCGTTTGCGTAATTTCATAAAAACACCGCGCGCAGTAACGATGCCGCTTTCTGTCCTCCGGGGAAAATTTTCCCGGCGCGGTCAATCTTTCGACCATAAATTTTTCGTCCGCCGTCAGTTCATCCCAGCCCTTAATTTTCGGCGAACCGCATTTCGGACAAAATCTTTGTAAACTTTGTTCGTTTTTTCTTTTCATTTCGGTCAATAAGGTTTAATATCTTACAAAGTTTAATCAAATTCAAACTCGAAACCGTCGAAAAACAGGCAGACTATTTCCGGTCAAAGACTTTGCGAAATAGACGCGAACGCGGTGTATTCGGAAAAACCGCGAAGCCGAAAGAGACTTTAAAATCCTGATTTTTCTGAAATTTGCCGCCGATTGCATATTTTTTGACAATGCCGGCGACTCGCGGCGGCTCGATATTTTGAAATCCTAAGTTAAATCTCGGTTTTGCCGTCGTTTGCTCCGACTGCGAAATCGTTAAATTTTCAAAACCGGCAGACATTTGTCCTGTCTGCCGAACCTTAATATTTTTAATCCCGATTTTTTCTCCGAACCAAAGCCGGGAAAAAAGAAATTATTTTTAAGTTATGTTTTTGTCAGAGTGCCACAATTCTTCGATTCGTCAACTTCTTAAAACTGCCGCCGTGTGCGGTTTTCTCTTTTTTCTCATTTCTTGCGGAACATCCAAACAGACGCACCTCGACCGCGGTGAAGAATATTTGCAGAAACGCAAATTTCATGAAGCCGTGATGGAATTTCGCGCCGCCGCCGAAATTGACAAGGATTCGGCGGAAGCTCACTGGGGCTTGGCGCGGGCGTATGAAAATTTGGGAAAACTTTTCGAAACGGTCGAAGAACTCCGCCGGACGACCGAACTTAATCCCGAAAAGATCGAAGCCAAGGCGAAACTCGGAAATTATTACCTTTTGGTCGAACCGCCGATGATCGGCGAAACCGAAAAACTCCTGGAGGAAATTTTCGCCCGCGATGCGAATTTTATCGAAGGACATATTTTAAAGGCGAGCCTTTTTGCCGCGCAGAATAAACCGCAGGAAGAAGTTTTGCAGGTTTTGCGGCAGGCGATTGCGATTGATCCGAAACGAACCGAAAGTTATCTTTCGCTGGCGCGTTATTTTATGCGGATAGAGCTGACGGACAAGGCGGAAGAAGCGATCAAAACCGCTGTTTCGGAAGGCAAAAACAAATCGCTCGCGCATCTCGAATACGGCAGATTTTTAAGCTACGCGACACGCGACGCGGAAGCCGAAAATGAATTTTTAAAGGCGATTGAAACAGCTCCCGAAAACATCGAAGCCCGCGAAGGACTCGCCGAATTTTACGCCGCGACGCGCCAACTCGAAAAAGCCGAAACAGCTTACAAAGATATAATTGCTATTCAAGAAAACAGCGCGGAAAGCCGCATCGCGCTGGCGGATTTTTACGCCCGCACCGGACGCGAAGAAGACGCGATCCGAGTTTTTCAGGAAATTTTAACGGACGCGCCGGAAACCGCGCGGGCGCGTTACCGCCTGTCGGAGATTTATCTCGAACGCAAAGAATATGAGCTGGTTAAAGCGGAGATCGAAAAACTGCTTTCGACCAACGACACCGATGCGGAAGCCCTTCTGCTTCGCGCCCGCGTTCATCTCGAAGAAAATAATTCGGACGAAGCGGTCAGGGATTTGGAGGAGATTTTAAAGAAAAAACCGAGCCACCGCGACGCGCTTTTTTATATGGCGCAGGCGCGGCTTGCGGGCGGACAATTCGATCAGGCGCGCGCCTTTTTAGGCGATCTCGAACGCTATCATCCGAATTTTCTGCGCACGAAACTTTTAAAAATTCAGTTGAGTTTTGCGGGCGGCAAGACGGAAGAAGCTCTGCGTCAATCGAACGAATTACTACAGGCGGTGAAAACGGCGTATCCGACTTTGGAGACGACCGCGCTCGATCTGGAAGACTTGCGCGTTCGCGCGATCACTTCGCGCGGTCTCGCGTATCTCGAACTCGGAAAATTGGCGGAAGCGAAAACCGATCTGCAGGACGTTGTGAATCTGTCGCCGAAATCGTCCGCCGCGCTGGTCAATCTGGCAAAGGTTTCGATCGCGGAAAAAGATTTGACAGGCGCGCTGAGTTTATATGAGAAGGCGGCAAGTCTGGACGGCGGAAATTTCGACGCGCTGAGCGGTTCGGTCGGTATTTTGACAAGACAGGGCAACTTTGACGAAGCGCGTCAGAAGATAACCCGCGCCGTCGAACAAAACGCCGGAAAGCCGAATGTTTTGGCGGCACTGCATTATTTAAATGCCGATATTTTTACGGCGCAGAAAGATTCCGCGTCCGCCGAAGCCGAACTTAAAAAAGCTATCGAGCTTGATGAAAATTATCTGCCCGCGTATTCGGCTTATGCGGCGATGCTCGTCGGGCGAAATCAGACGGCGGAAGCCATCGCGCAATACAAATTGATCGTCGAGAAAAAACCGTCCGCTTCGGTTTATGTTCTGCTCGGAATTTTGGAAGAAGCCGGAAACAATTTCGCGGAAGCCGAAAAATATTACCGCAAATCGCTGGAGATCGCGCCCGATTCGCCGATTGCCGCCAATAACCTGGCGTGGCTGATCGCCGAACATACCGGCGGAAATCTGGACGAGGCGTTGACGCTGGCGCAAACGGCGGTCAATCAAAATCAGCGGGCGGCGGAATTTTACGACACGCTCGGCTGGGTTTATTTCAAAAAAGGTCTCTATTCTCCGGCAATCGAACAGATGAAAAAAGCCGTCAGTATAAATGAAGTTGAAGCGCGAAAAACCGGCGGCGCGGTCAACGAAGATTTTCGCAAACGTCTCGGAATGGCACTGGCGCAAAGCGGGAATAGATCAAACGCGCAAAACGGTGTCGCTTTGACATATACGAATCCGGCGAAAGCGAATCTTTAAATTTTTAGAAAACAAGGCGGATGATTTTATTTCAGATAACAAATTCAGGCGGTTTTTCCGATCTGCTCGGACTATTTTTATTCGGAATTTTTTTAATCGCTCTGACGGTCGGTATTCGCCGGGTTTTAAAAAAAAGTTAAGCGGAGATTCAGTAATAAAAAATGAACGTAGAATTCAGACAAAGATCGGTCGGCGAATATGCCAAGATGCTCAAGCGGCGCAAATGGCTGATCGCTCTGCCCGTTTTGGCGATGACGATCGCGGTCGGTTATGTGGTTTTCAAACTGCCGAGTATGTATGAATCAACATCGCTTTTGACCTTGAAACCGCCGACCATTTCGCCGACGCTCGTCCAGTCTCTGACCGAAGAAGATTTGTCGCAGCGTCTGCAAACGATCAGTCAGGAAGTTTTGAGCCGTTCGTCATTAGAGCCGATGGTTTTGAAATACCAGCTTTTCGAAGCCGAGCGCAATGCCGGAATGCCGATGGAAATCGTCATTGACCAGATGCGGAAAAACATCAAGGTCGAACTCGAACAAACCGACAGCGAAAAGGTCGCCGCGTTCCGCGTTTCATACCGCGACCGTTCGCCGGAAGCTGCCAGAAACGTTACATCGGAACTCGCCAGCAAATTCGTCAACGCGCAGGTCATCTCGCAGACACAGCGCGCCGAAACGACCAGAGAATTTATTGACGGTCAGCTTAATTCCGCGAAAACGAATCTCGATACGCTCGAAAAACAGCGGCTCGAAATAATGATGCAGAATGTCGAAACTCTGCCCGAATCGGCGCAAGGTCTGATCGCCCAACTCGAAGGCTTGAGAAAACGCGAGGAAACCATCGCCAAAGAAAAGGAAACCTTAATTACGGAAAAAGGTCGGCTGAATGACAGCATCCGCGCACTTAACAGCCAAGCGCGTCTGATTGACGATTTCGGCGGCAAGGAAACCGAAGACGCGATACGGGACGCGACCGACATCGAAAAAACTCCGGCTTACGCGCAATTGATTCAAAAACGCGCCGAACTGAATGCGAAATTGGAAAATTTAAAATTGACTTTGCGCGAAAAACACCCGGAAGTTATCAAGGCGAAAAACGATATTGATAAGATCAACGACGAGATCGAAAATCTGAGAAAAAATACGCAGACGAGAGTAAAAAACGCGACCGCTTCGAGTTCGCGCAAAGCCGAACTCCAAAAGCAAAACCTGATGATCGAAAAACAAAAAACTGAAAGTCAGATCGCGCAGATTGACCAACAGCTTTCATACAAAGATCAGGAACTGCAGCAAAACAACGGGCAGATCGCCATACTCGAATCGAAAATCAATACGATTCCGAACGTCAAAGTCGCGCTTGAATCAATCAACACGCAGTATCAATCGGCGAAGGAAACCTACGACGATCTGTTGAAGAAAAAGAATAACGCCGAATTGATGGTCGGCGTGGAAAGCAACGCGCAGGGCGAAACGATCCGCGTACAGGATCCGGCGAATCTGCCTTCGTCGCCCGCGAACGCTTCGAAAAAACCGATGCTCGTCGTCGTCGGCGCAGGGATCGGTTTTGCTATCGGTTTGTTTTTAGCCGGAATTTTCGAAGTTCCACGCCTGTTCACGATCCAGAGCATCGAGGACGCGAAGCATTACACAGGACTTCCGGTTCTGGCTTCCGTTCCGCCCTTGTTGTCGCACAAGGAAATCGAGTGGCAGAACCGCTCGCACTGGTTCAAAGTTCTAGCCGGAATCGCCGTCGCCGTCGGCAGTATTCCGCTTTTGATCATGATTCTGCAGGCGACGCAAATATTTGAGCGTGTCGTTTCTTAGAAAATTGGTTTTGGTCTTTGGTTTTTGGTTTTTGGTCTTTGGAAATTTTCTAAACTTGATTCACCGTTTGAGAAATGAACTCAATGTGAAGAAAAGAAAACCAAAGACCAAAAACCAAAAACCTGAATCGGAGATTCATATGTATAAAGAGTTTTTCGGATTAGAAGATATACCGTTCACATTAACGCCCGATCCGCGTTTCATCGTGTTTACGCCGAGCTATAACGAAGTTTTGGCGAGTCTGTATTACGGGCTGGAAACCGCCAAAGGTTTGATCGTTTTGACGGGCGAAGTCGGCACGGGGAAAACGACCGCGCTGAGATGGATTCTGCGCCGTCTCGATTCTTCCGTCTTGGCGGCTTACGTTTTCAATCCGCGTCTTTCGATTGACGAATTTTATCACCACGTTACGCAGATGCTCGGCATCAAGGACTGGACGAATAAAGCCGAACTTTTGCAGGAAATGGGCAGAGTTTTGGAAGCGCGGCACGCCCGCGGACTGCGGACGGTTTTAATAATTGACGAAGCGCACGAACTTTCCGATTACGTTCTCGAAGAAATTCGCCTGCTGATGAATTTCGAATCGGACAACGCCAAACATCTGCAGATCGTTCTGACCGGACAGCCCGAATTAAGGGAGAAATTAAATCAGCCGAATTTGCGGCAATTAAAACAGCGCGTCGCTCTTCGTTGTAATATGCACGCCTTGCCGGACGTTGACGAAACCGAACGCTATATTACCGAGCGTCTTTTAATCGCCGGGTCGGAACAGCCGAATATTTTCACGCCCGGCGCGATTGATTTTCTGTTTCAATGTTCGGAAGGCATTCCGCGCCAGATCAATAATCTGTGCGACAACGCGATGCTCGCCGCCTATGCCGCCGGAGAAGAGATCATCAGCCGCCAGATGATCGAGGGCGTAGCGGAAAATCTCGACCTTCTGCCGAATAAGGAAGCGTTAAGGGCGAGCGAAAAAGCCAGCGAAACGGTCGCGTCGGCGCGCGTTCTAAAACCCGAAGCGCGTGAAGAACTCTGGAACAATCAAAACCGCAATGAACAGCCGAAAGCCAAGACCTTTCAAACCGAAAACGGAAACGCGAACGGCACTTCAAACGGCAAAACACAAAATGGAAAACCCGTTTTATTCGACAATCTCGACGACGACGATCTGAGTCTGGAAATCGAAGAAGTCGGCGGATTTTATTAATAATTTAAGATTTAAGATTCAAGATTTAAGATTTGTTTTGAATCTTAAATCTTGAATCTTAAATCTCAAATCTTTATGAGTATTCTAAAAGCATTACAAAAAAAGCAGACGGAAGAAACGGGCGAAAACAGCGCGGTTTTTAAAACCGATAACGTCGTCCCTTTTGAAAAAACGAACAGACCGACCAATCTGCCGCCGGAAGTGTTTGCTGACAAAAATTTCAAGATCGGAATGCCGACGGATTCGGCGTTCAATGGGCAGTCGGATTCTTTAATCGGGAAGGCACTCCCTGATTTGGATACGAGTGAAACTGCCGGGGCAACTTTGAACGCCGTTGGTTCAATGCGTTCGGTTTCGACGCTTCCCGAATTTACTTCGTGGACGGTCGAACCCGAGCGCGTCGAACCGCGACTGGTAACGATCACGCATCCGCACTCGACTTACTGCGAAGAATACCGCAGTCTGCGAACGCAGGTTCTGCATAAAAGCCAAAGCCGAAAATTAAAATCAATCGTCATCGCCAGCATCAACGCGAGCGAGGGAAAAAGCATTACGGCTTTGAATTTTTCGTGGCTTCTGGCACAGACCGACGGTGTGAAAGCCTTGATCATTGACAGCGATCTGCGGATGCCCAGCTTGACGGATTATCTCGGAATCGAAACCGACCGCGGGCTTTCCGACATTCTCTCGGACGAAGCGACCTTGACCGATTCGATTATCAAACTCGAACCCGCCGGACTTCATCTGCTTCCGGGCGGCGATGCGCGGAGCGATGTGGCGGAACTTATTTCCGGTCCGAAGTTCAGAGAAATTTTGCGGCAGGCTAGAGAGATGTTCGATTTTGTCATCATTGACGCGCCGCCGCTCGGTATTTTTACCGATGCCGCCGTACTTATAAATCACGCCGACGGCGCGATGCTGGTCGTCCGTTCGGGCAGAACGCGCTACGCGATGGTTGACCGCGTTCTCGAACAGGTTCCGCGCAACCGAATGCTCGGCGTGGTGCTGAATCAAAGCGAAGACGTCTTGGATGAAACGCATTATAACTACGGTTATTACGGAAATAACCGTCAAGCGAAAGAGTAAACTTAAAAATCTCGAAAACTCTTAATGAAACGCCTTAGCCCCCGAATTATCTGGCTGCTTTTATCCGATGCCGCGATCATCTATGGCGGCATCATTGCCGGAATGTATATTCGTCTCGGGTTTTCGGGAACGGAATATCAGCTTAACGAAAGAAACGGCTGGCTGAAAATCGCTTTCGCCTCGGTTGTCTGCCTTTTGGTTTTGTATTTTTACGACCTTTACGAATACACGGTGATGAGCAACCGCCGCGAACTGATGCTGAGGCTCGTGCAGGCTCTCGGCATCTCGTGGATTTTGCTCGCCCTTCTTTTCTATTTCGTGCCGCAACTTCTGATCGGGCGCGGCGTTTCGGTTATCTCGGTTTTTCTGGTTTTGGCTTTGCTTCTTGTCTGGCGCGTTTTGATTCATCTTTTGACCGGACACCCCGAAATCGGCGAAAAAATTCTGGTCGTCGGCACGGGCAAATCCGCGCTCGAAACGGCGGAAGCTGTCTGGGACAGGCGCGACGCGGGCTACCGCATTGTCGGTTTTGTTACCGAAAACGGTTTTAAATCGGGCGAAAAGATCGGAAAATCGGAAATCTTAGGAACGGCTGACGAGCTTTCGAGTATCGTTCAAAAGGAGCGCGTTGACCGCATTGTGATGGCAGTGCGCGAACGGCGCGGAACATTTCCGACCGAAACGCTTCTAAAGATGAGTCTCGCCGGCGATGTTTCCATCGAAGAATGCACGTCGTTTTTCGAGCGCGTAACCGGACAGGTTCACGTTGATATGCTGCGCCCGTCGTGGCTCATCTTCGCCGGACGCGGACGCGAAACGCGGCTCAAATCCGCCTTTCGTGAAACAGTGCATCGCTCGCTCGCATTGACCGGATTGGTAATTTCCGCGCCGATCGCGCTTTTGACCGCGATTCTTATCAAGATTGATTCGCGCGGTCCGGTTTTTTATCGTCAGCAGCGGGTCGGCAAAAACGGGCGCGTTTTTCAGGTCATCAAATTCCGCTCGATGAAACTCGATGCCGAAGCCGACGGCAAACCCGTCTGGGCGACGAACGGCGACGACCGCGCAACGCGCGTCGGGCGTATTATCAGAAAAATCCGCGTGGACGAAATTCCGCAGTTTTTAAATATCATCAAAGGCGAGATGAGCTTTGTCGGACCGCGCCCGGAACGCCCGCATTTTGTCGAACAGCTTGCCAAGGAAATTCCCTTCTACGAGCATCGCCACCTGGTCGCGCCGGGCTTGACGGGCTGGGCGCAGATCAAATATCCATATGGCGCGTCCGTTGAGGACGCCCGGCGAAAATTGCAATACGATCTTTATTACATAAAAAATCAAAGTCTCGCGCTCGATCTGGTGATCGTTTTTGAAACCGTCAAAACTGTTTTGTTCAGCCGCGGCGGCAGATGATTAGTAAGGATGAAGGATGAATAAGAAAGGGCTTGGATTGTAGATAAAGTTTTTATGTGAGTTTTTTGTTGATTGACGGAGAAAAGATTATGAAAGCAATAAAAATTTTTAATTTCATCGGTTTGATTTTATTAAGCGCGTTTTTATTTTCGGCGAGCGTTTCGGCGCAGGTCGAAAATCCAAAAACGCAGGAACGCGCTGTGCCGTCGCAAAACGCGAAGACCGAAAACGCGAAAACCGAAAATCAAACGAACGAAGCAAAAACTAAAACGGCGGAAAATAAAGATACCGATAAAGCAAAAGCCGAAGCTGCTGTTTCACCGACTCCGGCGGTTTCAAATGACGCGACCGCCGATGAAAAGGAAATCGAAGATGAGATTCTGCCCTATTACATCAATTATTTGAAAGAATACCGCCTCGGACCGAACGATGTCATTTCCATCGAAGTTTTCGGTCAATGCCCGGATTACTGTCGAACCGGAATCACCGTTCCGCCGACGGCGAAAATTTCCTATCCTTTGATCCGCGAAGGCGTTTTTGTCGGCGGCAAATCGGTCGAACAGATTGCCGACGAGATCACGAAAAAGCTCAACGAATACATCATTGACCCGAAAGTTACGGTAACGCTCGAAAAAGCGATGTCGGCGCGCTACAGCGTTCTCGGCAAGGTCGCCGCGCCCGGCGTGCGCGTGATGGACAGAAAAGTCAGCGTCTATGAAGCGGTCGTCGAATCGGGCGGCGTTCTCAAAGACGGCGATAAAAAGCGCGTCGTTATCTACAGCTACGACGCGCAGGGGCGCATCACGCCGAAAACCGTTGACCTGACGCAGATCGAACGCGGCAAATCCGAGATGGTTTATCTTAATCCCGGCGATCAGGTCTTCGTGCCGGACAGAGGTTTTCGCCTGAATGTCGAAACCATTTTCAAAGTTCTCGAACGCGCGAGCATCGTTCGCCTGCTGTTCGGAAGTCCGTTTTAGAATTTTCGATTTTAGATTTGCGATTTGCGATTGGAATTTTCTATTCGTAAATCGCACTTTTATTTTCCAACAAAAATGCGCTGTCTTAGAAAAATTTTCATTTGTGTTTCTGTTCTGATCTGCATTCAGAGTGCTAATGCGAATTGGACAAAGCAGTATTCGGGAACGCTGGCGTGGCTGAAGACGGTTTTTTTCGTTAATGAACGAACGGGCTGGATCGGCGGCGGCAACGGGACGCTTTTGATGACGAAGGACGGCGGCGATTCGTGGAAAAAAACGGAAAAATTTACCAGCGACACGATCCGCCAGATTTATTTTTCGGACGAGAACAACGGCTGGCTTTTATGCGAGCGCGACATTTACAGTCTCGGCGCGAATTCTCCTTCGTATTTATTGAAAACTACGAACAGCGGCGCGGATTGGGAAAAAATAGAATTGGCAAATAGCGGACGCGCGCGCATCGCAAAAATTTTCTTTTCGGAAAGCGGACTCGGCTTTGCCGTCGGCGAATCGGGCGCGATTTTCATACTTCAAGACGACGGGAAAACGTGGAAAAAACAACCGTCGCCGATCCGCTATCTTCTGCTCGACGGAGGTTTCACAGACAAAAGAAACGGCGTGCTGGTCGGCGCGGGCGGTAATATTTTCTTCTCCGAGGACGGCGGCATAAGCTGGACTCAGGCGAATATTTTCGGCAAGCCGAACGTCAAATTCAATTCGGTTTTCTTCGTCAATAAAACTACCGGGTGGACGGCGGGAAGCGAGGGCAAAATTTTTCAAACCGTGAGCGGCGGCAAAAATTGGCGCGAACAAAGATCTGACGTTTCTGTAAATCTCAACGACATTTTTTTCACCGACACGCGCCGGGGCTGGGCAATCGGCGACGAAGGCGCGATCCTGCAGACGGCGACCGGCGGAAATGTCTGGAAGGAAAACAATTCAAAAACCAACCACCGGCTCGAAAAAATCTCATCAAACGGTAAAACGCTTTTCGCCGTTGGTTTCGGCGGAACGATTTTGCGCTATGATCTTTCCAAATAAAACGTTAAAGAAAGACCTCCCGTTATCAATGAAAAATGTTCGCTAAAAAGTTTGCGTTCAAACTTGACATCCGCGCCCGAATTTTCGTAATGTAACAATTCGCTCATTTAGTATGAGCCGGTGTTTTTTGAAAAGTTCTTTGCGGGCATATATGTCAATTGGTAGACAGCCTCCCTTACAAGGAGGAAGTTGGAGGTTCGAGTCCTTCTATGCCCACCAGTTCGATTTCGGATTTGGGATTTGGGATTTCGGAAATGAGGTTTGAATTTTAATATTCAATAAATCCGCAATCCGCAATCCGAATTCCAAAATCGTGATGCGGAGTCGTAGTTCAGTTGGTTAGAACGCCAGCCTGTCACGTTGGAGGTCGCGGGTTCGAGTCCCGTCGGCTCCGCCATTAAAATCAAAAAAGCCGTCGTGTTAAATAAAAACACGACGGCTTTTACGCTTTTTATCTAATTTAACCTCTTCTAAGTTCTGTCAAAACTTGTTTGGCAACTGCTTTGAGCGTATCGAAAACGCCTGTGCCTTGGGCAGCGACCGCTTCGAAGACGGGTTCGCCTTTGCGCTGGAGTTCTCCGGCGAGTTCATCAACCGAGATGACGTTCGGCAGATCGCGTTTGTTGAGTTGCAAAACATACGGCACCTGCATCAGATCATAGCCCTGCGTTTGCAGATTTTCTTCGAGGTTGTAGAGTGCTTCGATATTTGCGTCCATCCGCTCTTCCTGCGAATCGGCGACAAAGACCACGCCGTCAACGCCTTTTAAGATCAGTTTGCGTGATGCGTCGTAATAGACCTGACCGGGAACCGTGTAGAGATGAAAACGCGTCTTAAAACCTCTGACTGTTCCGAGTTCGAGCGGCATAAAATCGAAAAACAGAGTGCGGTCGGTTTCCGTCGCCAAACTTATGAGTTTTCCTTTGGCGGTCGGCGCGGTCGAATCGTAGATGTATTGCAGATTGGTGGTTTTCCCGCCCAAACCGGGACCGTAATAAACGATTTTGCAGTTGATTTCGCGTGATGCGTAATTGATAAAAGTCATATTTTTATTTTCGATTTTCGATTTGCAATTTGCGATTTTGTTTTTTTGTCCCTTGTCCTTCGTCTTTTGCTTTTTGAATTATGATTGAGATTTTTATTTTTGCTCAATCAGCTAAGGACTAATGACAAAGGACTAATGACCAGTAAAAAATCGCAAATCGGCAATCGCAAATCGCAAATTAACTAAAAAGGCTGTCAATATCTTCGTCGGTAATTTCCGCGAAAAACGAATTTTGGTTAAACGCCGCGCTTGCCGAGGCTGCCGTCATTTCGTCGAGAATCGCGGCGACTTCGTGACTGGCGCGTTTGGTGCGAATTTTGACCAAACCGAGCGTCGAGCGTTCGTCAAAAACGACGACCAGAAGACTTCTGCCGATGACGCTGATAAAAATGCTTTCGCGCTCACCTTCGTGGACGACCGCCGGAAAAACGTCCTCGCCGATGAGCTTTGCCATACTGCTCGTCGCGGCAACGTTTCCCGCCGCCAATGAAGCAAAACTCGTCGTATCCATATCGCCGATGTCGCCGTGAAAGGCTATCGGCTGACCGTCGCGGTCAATCAGGAAAACGGCTCGCGCGGCGCACTCGACGCACAGCCGCGCCAGGACGGTTTTTATTCTTTGAAACTGTTGTTCGTCAATGATAAAGGGCGTTTCTGCCATTTCGGTGTTCTCTTTTGATTGGTTTAAAACGAGGTAAGTTTATCGCGTTAAATTTGTATTGGCAATTTGTCAGGCGAGTTTTGAAGATTAACTGCCGACTTCTAATCTAGCACAGCCCGTAAGATTTATTCAAGACTTTTTTCAATGTTTATAGAAATTTAACAAAAAACCTTGAAATTTGCTTTTCATAACCCGGAACCGTTTTTTTTATCGCTTTTCAAAAGCTATAAGTGGTCGGAAAAAAAAACTTTATTGTCGTAAAAAAGGGAAAATGTTAAAATTTGTATCGGGCAATCGCGCTCGCCCTTGTTTACTACAAGTTACAAAACTTAACCGACGATGCTGAAATATACAAATTTATCTACTGCGAAATTTTAAAAATCTTCTCATCGAAATTCTAATGAAAAATCACCTTTTTTCCGAAAATCCGCAAGGTCTGAATCTGGTCGCCATCGGCGGCGGCAACGGACTTTCGATGCTTCTTTCGGGACTCAAAAACTTTGTGGATGCGGGCAGAACGAATCCGGTCTGGATCAAAAAACTTTCGGCAATCGTCGCCGTCACGGATGACGGCGGCAGTTCGGGAAGGTTGCGGGACGAACTTCAGATACTGCCTCCGGGCGACATACGAAACTGTATGGTCGCGCTCTCGGAAGACTCGCACCTGCTTTCAAAACTTTTCCGGCACCGTTTCAGCGGCGACGGCGAACTTGGCGGACACAGTTTCGGCAATCTTTTCCTCGCCGCGCTGACCGAGATAACGGGCGATTTTGCCGAAGCCGTCAAGCTTTCGTCCGACATCCTGGCAAGCAAAGGTCATATCTATCCGGCGACCGTCGCGGATGTCAGATTAATGGCGGAACTTTCGGACGGCTCGGTCATTCACGGCGAAACGAATATCGGGAAAAACGGGAAAGCGGTCAAACGCCTGCGGCTCGAACCGGAAGATTGTCATCCTCTGCCGGAAGTTCTGGCGGCGATTTACGAAGCGGATGTTATAACGATCGGACCGGGTTCGCTTTTTACTTCGCTTCTTCCGCCGATCTTGGTTAAAGGCGTGGCGGAAGCGATTGCCTCTTCGTTTGCGGCAAAAGTTTTTATCTGCAATCTGATGACCCAACCCGGCGAAACCGACGGTTTTACGGCGAGAAAACACTTGGAAATCGTCCGGGAATATGCGCCGCAGATCGCTTTTGATTACGTTATCGTCAATAATCATCCGGTTAGTAAAATCCAGCTTGAAAGATATGCCGGTGAAGGCGCGCAGCAGATTGGTCTGCACGATTCGATCTCGCCCGGAACGATTGAAGGCGCCGAGATCGTTTATGGTAATCTTCTTGATGAAGGCGAAAAAGTCAGGCATCATCCGGGGAAACTGGCGCAGGTCATTTTGCTGTGCGCTTCGCCGGAAAAGAACAAGGAGTTGGCAAATAAAAAAGACGCGGGAGAAAAATTCGATCAAGCTTATATTTCTGCTTGATGCGTTTTTTTTATTTAACAAAATATGGAACAGCAGAAGGGAGAAAATAATCCGAAACAATTGGACGTTTTGATTTTGGCGGCGGGACTCGGCACAAGGATGCGTTCGAATCTGGCGAAGGTTCTGCACCGGCTTGACGGTCGCCCGCTCGTCAATCACGTCTGCCGGACAGCGACGACGCTTGCACCGCGAAAAGTTTACGTCGTCGTCGGTCATCAGGGCGAAGATGTCCGGCAGGCGGTTTTGGAAGAAGTTGACGAGCAGCACGCCGAATTTGTCTGGCAGAAAGAACAGCTCGGAACGGGCGATGCGGTCAATGCCGCCAGAGAATTTTTGGAAAACGAAGACTCGACGCTTCTGGTTTTATCGGGCGATGTGCCGATGATCCGCGCCGAAACGCTCGCCGCGCTCGTCCAGCAGCATCACGCGCATCGCGGCAAAGGCGCGGCTTGCACGATCCTGACGGTCAAACTCGACGATCCTTACGGCTACGGTCGCATCGTCCGCGACAGCGAAGGTTTATTTGATAAGATCGTCGAACAAAAAGACGCGACGGAAGAAGAACGAGCGGTCGGCGAGATCAATTCGGGAATTTATTGTTTCGATACGAAAAAACTTTTCGACGCGCTTTCAAAGGTGAAAAACGACAACGCGCAGGGCGAATATTATCTGACGGATGTTCCCCGCCTTTTGCGCGAAGCGGGCGAAGACATCGCCATTTACCGCCACAGCGACGCGCACGAGATCGAAGGTGTCAACAACCGCGTCCAGCTTGCCGATATGGAACGCATTCTTTGCCGCCGCACGATTCGTAGGATGATGCTAGATTACGGCGTGACATTCATTGACCCGACGCATACATACGTCAGCGAACAGGCGAGCATCGGACGCGACACGGTGATCTATCCGAACGTCACCATCGAAGGCGACACGCGCATCGGCGACGGATGTACGATTCGAAGTGGAACGCGCATCACAAATTCAAAGATCGGTTATGCGGTCGAGATTTTAGATAATTGCCTCATCATCAATTCCGAAATCGGGAATCAATGCGCGGTCGGACCGATGGCTCATTTGCGCGGACACGCGAAAATGGAAGAAAGATCGAAGGTCGGAAACTTTGTCGAACTCAAGAAAACCATTCTCGGCAGAGGTTCGAAAGCGAGTCATCTGACTTATCTCGGAGACGCAACCATCGGCGAAAAAACCAACATCGGCGCGGGAACGATCACCTGCAATTATGACGGCAAAAACAAACACGCGACCGAGATCGGCAACAATGTCAAGATCGGCTCGGACACGATGCTCGTCGCGCCCGTGCGTGTCGGCGATAATTCCGTTACCGGCGCGGGTTCGGTCGTTACAAAAGACGTGCCGGAAGATTCGCTCGTTTACGGCGCGCCGGCAAAGGTCAGAAAAAACTTAAAAGAAGAAGAAAAAGCCGAATCGCAGACGAATAATCAAACTTAAAAATGAAAAAGAAAACCGCCAAAGATTCTTCAAAACCCGAAAAGATTTCCGCCGAAGAATCTCTAACGAGGATGAAAAAATTTTCCGAACGAAAGGAGAAAATGATTGCCGATATCCGCGAGAGCAAGAATTGAAATTTATCTGCCGGACGTGCCGAAAAAAAATTACCGCAACGCCCGGCGCGCTTTTGAACGCGAGTTTCTGGAAACATTCGGCGGCTGCACGGTGATCAAAAATATCAGAGGACTTTACCTTTCCGAAAAGAAAAAAACCGAAACCGACAAAATCGTCCTGATCTACGCCGACACGCCGTTCGAATTTCGCAAAAACCGCGCCGCTCTGTCAAAATATACCGATGAGCTTCGGGACGCAGCTTTTCAGGCGACAAACGAAGAATCAATTTTGATCGTCGTTCACGAGATTTATCATTCGGTTTAGATTTATAATGAATTTCGAATGGGACATCAACAAAGCCGCGCTCAACATCAAAAACCACGGTGTTAGTTTTAAAGAAGCGGAAGAAGCGTTCTTCGATGATTTTGCACTCGATCTGTATGATGATGCGCATTCTGATTTTGCCGAACAAAGGTTTAAAATTTTAGGTATGACGGCAAAGGGCGTTTTGTTAGTTGTATATACAATTCGGCACGAAGATTTTTATCGAATTATCTCTGCCAGAAAAGCTACGAGGTCAGAAGCAAATTCATACTGGGAAGAAAGAAAAAAATATGAGTGAAGGAATTTTAACAGTTACGAAAGAAGATTATGAGGAAATGAAGGAAAAAGGTATCACGGACGAATCCTTGCTCGAACCCGGCACATACAAACTTCGCCGCCGTAATAAAATTGCGACACGGGAAGACCTTCAAACTTCAAACACGAAAGTCGAATTTCAGATGAAGCTGGATTTAGAAGTTCTCGAACATTTTCAGACGCAGACCGAAAATGAAGAAATCGAAACATTACAGCTTTTATTAAACGAAAAACTTCGCGCCGTGATGGAAAGCGAATTAAAATTAAAGGAAGTCGAAAAGCGTTTGTTAAACGATAAAGATTTTATCGCCGCGCTCGCCGAGGAAATCAAAAAAGCGGCTTAAAGTTATGATAGAATCATTTTCGACGAGGTAAGAGTTATGACCAAAAAGGCGAAAGTCGTTAAAGAAGTTAAAATCGAGCGTCCCGAACGAGCAAAACTTTCGGCTGAAGAATCAATCAAACGGACGAAACAATTTGATAAGCGAAAGGAGAAATTTATTGCCACTGTCCGCGAAGGCAAGAATTGAGGTTTATTTGCCCGACTTGCCCAAATCTTCATACCAAAATTTATTGCAAGCCTTTGACGATGAATTTACTTATAATTTCGGCGGCTGCACGATTGTTCGTGGACTTGACGGCAGTTATCTTTCAAAATTCAGTGAAAAAATTAAAGACCGCATAAATTTGATTTACACGGACATACCTTATTCGTTGCAGGAAAATTCAGAACTACTCTCAAATTACACTGACAAAATCCGCGAAGCCGCTTTTGAGGCTTTGGAAGAAGAAGCGATTCTAATTGTTGTTTGGGAAATTTATCATTCTGTTTAATTATTAGTTTATGTGTGGAATTGTAGGATACGTTGGAAACAAACAGGTCGTGCCGCTCATTATTGACGGCTTACGCAAACTCGAATATCGCGGATATGATTCCGCCGGAATCGCCGTTGTGGACGGCGACAATCATCTCGAACTCAGACGCGCCGAGGGCAAACTTCGCAACTTGGAAGAGTGCATCCGGCTCAAACCTCTGGACGGAAATTACGGCATCGGGCATACGCGCTGGGCGACGCACGGGCGACCGACCGAGGAAAATGCGCACCCGCACCGTGACTGCACGGGCAAGATCGTCGTCGTGCATAACGGCATTATCGAAAATTATCTTTCGCTCAAAGATATGCTGCGCGAAAAAGGTCACGAATTCAAGACCGAAACCGACACGGAAATTGTCGCGCATCTGATCGAGGAATATCAAAAGGAAGGTTTGTCTTTTGAAGAATCGGTGCAGAACGCGGTTCAGCAACTCAGGGGGATTTTCGCGCTCTCGATCATCTCAAGCGAAGAACCCGACAAGATCATTGCCGTCCGCGAAGGTCCGCCGGTCGTCATCGGTCTCGGCGACGGCGAATTTTTTGTCGCTTCCGATATTCCGGCGATTTTACAGCACACGCGCGACGTTTTTTATCTCGGCGAAAAAGAGATTGCCATTTTAACAAAAGATTCCGTGCGCGTAACGGATTTTGACGGCAACGTCGTCGAACCGAAACAACAGCGCATCACATGGGATCCGATCATGGCGGAAAAAGGCGGCTTCAAACATTTTCTGCTTAAAGAAATTTACGAACAGCCGCGAGCCGTCCGCGATACAGTTCGTGGTCGTGTTTCACTCGATACAGGAAAAGTTTATCTCGACCAGATGGACATTTCCGAAGAAGATTTTCAAAACGTCCGCTCGATAAAGATCGCCGCCTGCGGCACGAGCTGGCACGCCGGAATCGCCGCGAAATATATCATCGAAGAACTCGCGCGCGTGCCGGTCGAAGTTGATTACGCATCGGAATTTCGCTACCGCAATCCTGTTTTGGACGAATCTGATTTGCTGATCGTCATTTCGCAATCGGGCGAAACCGCCGACACGATTGCCGCGATGCGCGAGGCAAAACAAGCGGGCTGTAAAGTTCTCGCCATCTGCAACGTGCAAGGCTCGATGGTTACGCGCGAAGCCGACGGCACGATCCTGACGCACGCCGGACCGGAAATTTCCGTCGCTTCAACGAAAGCCTTTACGTCGCAAATCATCGCGCTCTACATTTTCGCTCTTTATCTCGGCGAACTGCGCGGAAAATTATCCGAAGAACAAGTTAAAAAACACGCGCAGGAACTCATCGAACTTCCCCTAAAAATCGAAGAAATTCTGAGCGAAGCCGACAATATCGAAGAGATGTCAAAAGAATTTTTCCGCGCACAGGATTTTCTATATCTCGGTCGCGGCATCAATTTCCCCGTCGCTCTCGAAGGCGCGTTAAAACTCAAAGAGATCAGCTACATTCACGCCGAAGGCTATCCGGCGGGCGAGATGAAACACGGACCGAACGCGCTGATTGACGAAACGCTGCCCGTAGTAATCATCAACACGCGCGAAGAGGGCAACCCGATGAGCGAACTCCGTTACGAAAAAACGCATTCCAACATCGTCGAAGTAAAATCGCGCGACGGCATAATTTTTTCGATTCTCTCGGAAGGCGACAAAATGAGTGCGGTCGTTTCGGATCATGTCATCGAAATCCCGAAAGTTTCCGATCTGCTCGCGCCAATTTTGTCGGTTGTGCCTTTGCAATTGCTCGCCTACAACATCGCCGTCCGCCGTGGCTGTGATGTTGACCAGCCGAGGAATTTAGCCAAATCGGTGACGGTTGAATAATTCTATTCTCAAAAAACAGAGAGCAAAAAGTTCAATATTGAACTTTTTGCTCTCTGTTTTTAACTTTGAAATTAATTATATAATCCCGATCTTCACCGCGTAAGTTCCCGTTTTTCCTTTTTTCCATTCGACGTTTTCGTCTTTCAAAGTCAGAGTTTTTTCGCCGTCGTATTCCGTGCTGAGCGAATGGAGCATTTTGTCTTTGAGTTTCTTTTTGTAAAATTCCGCCGCACTGTCCGCCATTTCTTCGAGGTCGAATTTGTCTTTGAGAATGACTTTTACGCCGCCGGGAATCGGCGCGAAATCAATCGGGTTTAAGCCGGAAATTTTCCAGACAGTCAGCAGTTGCGGCAAAACGCCTTTGACCAGAAAATCGGCTATCGTTTTGTCGTGAACGTCCATAAATTGGACGGTGATGTCGGTAATATCGCCTTCGATTTCGGCGATCTTATTCGAGCCTTTCTCGATCTTTTCACCGTCGCCGTTTTTAAGAACGAGCATATCGAGTTCGACCGAATTGCCTTTTTTTGTAGGCTTTAAATATGCGTCCTTGTTTTTATTGCGCCACTGCCAGTGTCTTTCGCCGGGCTTGGAAATAACCTCGACCGCTTCGTCGCCGCTGTCGTCCGTGTAGCCGATGTAGAAAACGAGACGGAAATTTTTCTTGCTGTCGTCGTCGCCGAAATCGGGAAACGTGATGCCTTTTAAGGTCAGCTTTTTCTTTGCCATAATTTTTGTTCTCCATTTAGATTTATATATTTTCAGACCTACTTTAGGCGACGCGGTTATCATGATCTTTTGCTCCGAAATAACAAAAGATTTTTAATGTTCAAAAGTTTTTTCACAAAAAATATTTCTCTGGTTTGACAACATAACGATATAGTTATACAGTTAATAGCTGTATGGCAAGAAAGAATCTTTCCAATGAAGCACTGGATTTGATCGCGGCGCGGTTTAAAGTTTTAGCGGAACCGCTTCGCCTTCGGATTCTGCATGCGCTTCAGGACGGCGAAAAAAGCGTCAATGAGCTTTCCGAATCGGTCGGAGCGAGTCAGCCGAATGTTTCGAAGCATTTAAGGATTTTGCAGGAAGCCGGAATTTTAAATCGCCGGCAGAAAGGCAATGCGGTCTATTATTCGGTTGCGGACGAGAGCATTTTCCAGCTTTGCGAGGTCGTCTGCAGTTCGCTCGAACGGCGTCTGGAAAATCAGGCGCGGATCTTTGCTTAAATATATTTAGAGGTAAAAAAATTATGTCGGAATGTACGGTTTTAACATTGAAGGAAAAATTGGGAAACGGGGATTTGCATCTCGTTGACGTGCGCGAATACGCCGAATTTGCGGGCGGGCGCGTCGCGGGTGCGCAGCTTTTGCCGCTCGGCGAACTGGAAAAGCGGTGCGGCGAACTCGACCGCTCGAAAACGGTCTATGTTATGTGCCGGACGGGAAACCGCTCGGCGCAGGCGCAGAAGAAATTAAACGCGCTCGGTTTTGAAAATGTCGTCAATGTCGCGGGCGGATTCGAGGCTTGGAAAAAAGCCGATCTGCCGTTTGAGCGAGACGAAAACGCGCCGTGGGCGTTGGAACGTCAGGTTCGGTTCGTTGCCGGACTGTTTGTTTTAACGGGCGTTTTACTGAGCGTTTTCGTTCATCCGTATTTCGTCTGGCTTGCCGGATTTATCGGCGCGGGGTTGGTTTTTTCGGCGGTTACGGATACCTGCACGATGGGAATGATTCTTTTGAAAATGCCATGGAATCGTTCGGCTCAAAATGTTGAAACAAATGTTTCGACCGCGAGTCGAGCGTGAAGAACGCAGATTCGACAGATTTTCGCAATTCATCGGGGGCAGCAATTGCGTCTGTCTGTTTCGCTTTTTAGCGAGTCTGCGTTCTTTTTACGAATTTGAAAACGGAGTTTTTTTGTGTCAGCAGTTTTTTATATCGGTTTGATCTTGAGCGCGGCAATCGGTCTTTCATTAGGATTGATCGGCGGCGGCGGTTCGATCCTGACCGTTCCTATCTTAGTTTATTTTCTCGGCGTGGACACGCGCGAAGCGGTCGGAATGTCGCTCGCGGTGGTCGGCGCGACGAGTCTTTTCGGCGCGTTTCTGCATTACCGGAAAGGGACGGTAAATTTTTCGAGCGCGATGCTGTTCGGAATGTCGGGCATCGCCGGCGCGTTTTTGGGATCGCCTTTGACGCATCTTGTTTCGCCGGATATTTTGCTTTTACTTTTTGCCGCGCTGATGTTCGTCGTCGCTTTTTCGATGCTCTGGCGCAGGCGCAATGCGAAAAGCGAAACGGTTTATAATGTAAATTTATACAAGGCGGTCGCGGCGGGTTTCGGAGTCGGAGTTTTGACCGGATTTTTAGGAGTCGGCGGCGGATTTTTGATTGTTCCCGCGCTCGTGTTTTTCGGCGGACTGCCGATGAAACAGGCAATCGGCACTTCGCTTCTGGTAATTGCGATAAATTGTATCGCCGGACTTTTCGGACATCTGAGCTACGGTGTGTTCGATCTGAAAATTACATTTCTCGTAACTTTTCTGGCGATCTTCGGCGCGGTTTTCGGCAGCGTTCTGTCGCAGAAAATTTCGGTCGCGGGCTTGCAGAAAAGTTTCGCCTATCTGGTTTTGGCAGTGGCGATTTTTTTAACATACAAAAATATTTAATTCGGAGGTTTATATGAAATTCAAACAGTTTTATCTCGGTTGTCTGTCGCACGCATCTTATTATCTCGGTTCTAACGGTGAGGCGGCGGTCATTGATCCGCAGAGAGATGTTGACCAATACATCGAAGAAGCGGAAGCGAACGGGCAGAAAATAAAATACGTCATCGAAACGCATTCGCACGCCGATTTCGTTTCCGGTCATATCGAACTCGCCGAAAAAACGGGCGCGGAGATTATTTACGGACAGCGCGCGAAGACCGAATTTCCGACTTTGAAAGTAAAAGACGGCGACGAATTGACGGTCGGAAAAATAAATTTGAAATTTCTCGAAACGCCCGGACATACGCCCGAAGGAATTACAATTTTAGCGGAAGACACCGAAGACACGGACGCGCCTTTAAAAATGTTCACGGGCGACACGCTGTTTATCGGCGATGTCGGTCGCCCCGACCTGATCGGTTCGAAAGGTTTTACGGCGGAAGAAATGGGCGGAATGCTGTATGACAGCCTGCGCGAAAAGATTCTAAAACTGCCGGACGAAACGGAAGTTTACCCGGCGCACGGCGCGGGAAGTTTGTGCGGCAAGTCTCTCTCGAAAGAAACCTGGTCAACTCTCGGCGAACAGCGCAGAACGAATTACGCTCTGAAAGAAATGCCGAAGGAGGAATTTATCAAACTCGTCGCTTCGGATCAGCCGGAAGTTCCGGCGTATTTTCCGGTCAGCGCGGCGCAGAATCTGAAAGGTTCGTCGTCTCTGGAAGACTTGCCCAAACCAAAAGAGTTTACGACCGGAGAGATGGAAAATTTTGACGGCGTAATTTTAGATGTGCGTAAAAACACCGAATACGGAGCATCGCACATACCGAACGCGATCAACATCGGTCTCGGCGGGCAATACGCGACGTGGGCGGGAACGCTCATCCCGGTCGGCACGCCAATCGCCGTCGCCGCCGATACGAAAGAACAAATTGACGAAGCCGTGATGCGTCTTGCCAGAGTCGGACACGAAACGGTCAAAGGTTTTATTTTGATGAAAGATTTTTCGGGCGAAAAGAAAACGGTCGAACAGGTTGCGGTCGAAAAAGTAAAAGAAGCGACTTCCGAAGAAAATGTGCAGTTCGTTGACGTGCGCAACCCGGCGGAACACGCCAACGGTCATGCCGAAGGCACGATCAATCTGCCGCTTAATACTCTTTCGAGAGAACTCGATCACCTGAATCCCGAACTGCCGACTTATGTGATATGCCAGAGCGGCTACCGTTCGAGTTTGGGAACGAGCATTCTGGAAAACGCCGGGTTTAAGGAAGTCTATAACGTGACGGGCGGCACAAAGGCATGGATGGATGCCGGACTCGAAACGGAAGTTTCGGCGACTGCCTGCGCCAATTCCTGATCGCCGGAGTTATTTTGGCTCGTTAATTTAATTTGTAACTACAAAAAATTAAACTTTATGAAAAACACTCTTTTGATAGCTTTGATTTTAATGTCTGCGGTTTTTGCCGCGTGTCAGAGTGCGGTTAAAAACGAACCCGCAAAAACAGAAACTGAGATCAAACAACTTTCCGTCGCGGAAGCGAAACCGCTGGTCGAAAATGCGGACGTGCAGTTTATAGACGTTCGCACGCCGGAAGAATACAAGGGCGGACACGCGGCAGGAGCGAAAAATTTTCCGCTCGACGAGCTGGAAAATTTAACAGCCAAACTCGACCGGGAAAAACCCGTCTATATTATTTGCGAAACCGGACGGCGTTCGCAGTTGGGCGCGGAGATTTTGCAGAAAAACGGTTTTACGGACATTACGAATATCGAGGGCGGCACGAGCGCGTGGCGCGGCGCCGGATTTGAAACGGAGAAATAAAAAAATGAACGAAGTAT
>JBGTSF010000039.1:0-43340 GCA_041940425.1 Pyrinomonadaceae bacterium | reverse complement strand
CTTCGGTAAAATTTTCCTGTAAAAGTGCTTCCGTGATCAAAGCCTCGCCGCTCGTGTCGAACGGGACTTTGACCGCGCCGTCGAAATCCGAACCGAGCGCGACACGATCTATTCCGATCAAATTTGCGGTGTAGCGAATCGCTTTCGCAATGGCTTGCGCGTCTTCGCCGCAAATAGCCGTTTCCCAAAAACCGATGCCGACAATTCCGCCGTTTGCGGCAATCGCTTTTAACTGTTCGTCCGACAGATTGCGCTGATTATCGCACGTTCCTCTTACGCCGGTGTGCGAAACGACAACGGGTTTGGTCGCAATTTTCAGAACGTCTTCGAGCGTTTTTTCAGAAGCGTGCGCGACATCTACGAGCATCCCTTTCTGTTCCATCCGGCGAATCATCTCTTTTCCCTTTTCTGAAAGTCCGTATTTTTCAACGCCGTGCGCCGAACCGCCGATGTCGGTATCGAAAAAATGCGACGGCGACATCATCCGAAATCCCGCGTCAAAGAGAACGTCTATGTTTTCGATCTTTCCGTCCAGAGCATGCGCGCCTTCGATGCCTAAAAAACCGCCGACTATTTTTTCAGTCTTTCGTCTTTCGAGGAAATTTTTGAGATCGGTTTTGGTTTTGATAACGACGAGTTTTCCGTTCGACTTTTCGGCGTATTCGTGAAGTTTCGCGGCTTGCCAAGTTGCTCGTTTTGTCAAACTCCAGAGGTTTTCAAACGGCTGTCTTTGCGCCAAAGCGAGCCAGAAAATATTATCGCTTTTATCGTCGTTGCTCTCGATATTCAGCCCTCGCGGTGCTTTCGTAACGACCGTAAAAGCCTGAATCGAAACGTTTCCTTCCAAGAGCCGAGGAATATCAACCTGACCGTAATCCGCTCTTTCGTTCAGATCACGATTCCACGTCAGCGAATCAGCGTGCAGATCGGCAACCGTTAATTTTTCGTGCAGATTTTTCGCCCGTTCGGAAATCTGATACGGCGGTTTGTTGATGACTTCGTTATTCGTCTCGGCAACATAACGCGGTGCGTAACCGAAAAAAAGCGCGAGAAAAACAATCAGCAAAACAGCGAAAATCACGGCTGAAATTTTTAAAATTTTCCGCATAAAAATCTACAGGGACAGATAAATTAGCGGCAGTAGGCAGTTGCAGTTGGCAGAATAAGTTTCTAGTGCCTACTGCAACTGCCTACTGTTTTCATCCTGTTAGAATCAAATTTTTATCACACAGCCTTTTCGATTCGATTCGTGCGCCGCGTCCAAAACTTTTTGAACTTTTACGCCGTCTTCAAACGTAGCGGCGTGTTCGATTTCATTTTTTCTATCCAAAATCGCTTCGATAATCTTCGGCGCGAACGCCATAAAGCCGCTCGGAAAACCGGAATCGAAAATTCCCGGCACGCCTTCGCCTTTTTCGACCTCGATCTGTTTCCAATCTTTTTCGTCTTTTCCGGCAATCTCGATCTCGCCCAAATAGCCGACGCGCATCGCGCCCGTGTCGCCGAAAAATTCGATGACGTTTTGATAATTCGGATATTCGACCATCGAGATCGAAATAATTCCCGTTGCATCGCGTGTTAAATCGTTTTCCGCAAAACGCACGATCAGATTCGCTTCGTCATCGCTCGTTACTTCGCGCTGTTCGCCCGTCGTTTCGTCCTTGCGCTGTTTGATATGAGTTTGCAGTTGGCAGAAAACTTCGGAAATTTCAGTTCCGAGAAACCAATTGAACGAATCAATGATGTGCGAGCCGATCGCGCCCAGCGAACCGCCGCCGTGCGCTTTGCTCGACCACCAGGACCACGGAATATCTTTATCGCCGCGCGAAGCGTTGCGGAAGTTGTATTTCGCGTGCCGCACCCGCCCGATCGCGCCGTCGCGCAAAAGCTGAAACGCTTTTTGTCTGCCCTTTTGAAAACGCAGCTCGTGGTCAATCAGCGCGAGAATATTTTTTTCTTTCGCCTTCGTGGTCATCTCTTTCGCTTCCGACATATTCATCGCCATCGGCTTCTCGCACAAAACGTGCTTGCCGTTTTCGATTGCCGCCCGAGTCATTTCAAAATGCGTGTCGGGCGGCGTGGTTACACAAATTAAATCCACGTCATCGCGCGAAACGGTTTCGCGCCAATCGTCCGTGAAATGTTTTATGCCGAATTCTTTCGCCGCGCTTTCGGCGTTTTCCATCTGACCGCTGGCGACGGAAATTATTTCCGTATTTTCGCATTCCAAAAACGAAGGAATCTGAACTTTCCGCGCAAATCCCGTCCCGATTATTCCGATTCCGACTTGTTTCTTCATTTCAAAAATTATAGCAGAAGCCCGCACCTTAGTAAGGACGGAAATAGTATTGAAAATATTCCGCCCTTACTGACGTGCGCGTCTTCTGCCCGAAATGCAAAAAGCGCGAAGAATTTGAATCCTTCGCGCTTTGTAAAATCTTTTTTTGAAAATTATTTGACTTGATCGGCTTTTAACTGCAATACTCCGGCTTTCGATTTTCCGCCGGTCTTTAAAAATTCTTCGTAGATTTCACGTTCATCATTACTCATCTGCGTAATGTGCGCGCCGATCAGATACTCCGAAACCGAATCGTGAATATTGATCTGTTCGTATCTTTTTCCGACCAGACTCATTTTCAGTTTTGTTCCGTCCGGCAGATCAATTTCCGCTTTGAGCGGACGGTTTTCGCCGACCAGATAATATTCCCTGATCCGAATCGCGGAAACGACGAATGCCACACCGGTCTTGCTCAAATCTTTGGTCTCGCCCCTGATCGAAAACTGTTCCGGCGCGCCCGCGCCGGTCAATCTTCCCGTCGGTCTGTCCGGTGTTATCGAAATTTTTATCGGCAGATGCAATTCACGACGCTGCGCCACGATTTGTTTCGTGACAGACCTGTTCAATCTCGAAACCAATTTTCTAATCATCTGTTTTTTCTTCCAAAAATTTTTCGTCGGTTTTAGGGGCGAAGCTACTTTATAACTTTTTTCTTTTCGAATTTCAACTGCAAATCGCTATAAAGTTAATGTTTCTTTAACTTTTCA
Organism: Pyrinomonadaceae bacterium; assembly: GCA_041940425.1. Lineage (GTDB taxonomy): Bacteria > Acidobacteriota > Blastocatellia > Pyrinomonadales > Pyrinomonadaceae > DATHTS01. The sequence continues at coordinate 40,295 of JBGTSF010000039.1, read as the reverse complement.
AGGATTTTCCCTGCTTGTCTTCCGCCTTTAAGACGGGTTTCTTGTCATTTTCGACTTTCAAAAGATAGGAAAATTTTCCCGTTTTTCCGTATTCGGCAGGTTCAGCCGTGACGGTATATCGTTTTTTATCTGCGGAAAGCGAAAGATTGTATTTATAGCCCGTGTTTGCTGGACTTTGCACGTCTTCGGGCAAAAGATTCTTTTCGATCAAAGCAGAAAAACCGGTGAATTCCCCGCCGTTTTGCAGGCTGTAAACGACCTGCGCTTTGTAGATTCTGTCCATCATTTTTTCGACTTCCGAATGATGAACCTCGATCCGCAAAGCGAAAAAATAATTTTTTCCCAGTTTTTTAATTTCGGCTTCCTGCGCCGCATCCGCCATAAGAATCAGCCAGCCGCCGTTTTGTTTTTCAAGCTTAAATTCTTTGAGTTCGATTTTGCCCGCCGCGTTGTCAGGAAATTTCGCCATCACGGTCGCCTTGCCGTTCGTGATGATCTCGCCGCTGATCTCGATCTCGCCCGGAATGATCTCGGCGAGGTCCGAAAAATCAACCTGCAAATCCTTTAACTCCTGATCGGTCAAGCCTTCGATCGCCGGACGCATATTCGTCAGAAAGAAGGCTTCCCGGAAACGCTTTTCGCGCAGGTTTTTATAAAACGTGCGAATTGTTTCAGCCGGAGAATTTTCCGTCACGGTGATCGTTTTTTGTTCGGCTTCGCCGCTTTTTGTTTGAACGAAATTTTCGTTCTTCGCCGCTTTAACGCCGCAGCCGCCGATGACAAATGACACTACTAAAACAACAGACAGGTATATTTTGTTTTGCAAAGACAGTTTGGACATTCTCTTTTTTCGGGGACTTTGGATTTTAACCTTATGAATTTCGGGAAAGCGGTCGGGGAAAAGTAAAAACGACGCGCTAGAGCATTATAGCGCGTCGTGTAAAATAATGTAAAACATTTTTTTATTGTTTTGGCAAAAACAGTAAAATATTTTTTGTTTCGTCTGTTTTGATATTAATATTTTCGGCATCTTTCGTCCACATTTTTAATTTTTCTTCTTCAGAAAGTTTGTTGTCTTCATATTTTTTCGGAAAGGTTATGAAGTATTCTCCCGGAGCGGCTTTTATTTGAAATTCACCATTGACCTTTGTGATTGCCCAAAAATATAAATTGCTTCCTTTTTGATTTCTGGAATCTGTCGGAACAAGCATAATTCCGGCAAGTTTGGCAGGAACATTTTGAGTTTCAAAAATTTTTCCGGTTAGTGTTCCTACATCGTCGGCAAGAGTTATTTGAATATCTTCAATGCTTTCTGCTTCTCCAATTTCAAGCGTTTCAGTCATTAGATCAGTGCCGTTTAATTTTGCGCTTTTTACATAAAAGCCGTCACGGACATAACATCTAAAAATATAACTTCCTTTCGGCAATGAGCCAACCCGAAATTCCCGTTCTTTTTTAGAATTATTTTCCTCATTAATTTGGTGATAAATTGATGTCCCTGCTCTGATTTTATTTTTTTCATCGTTTAGATAAATATAAATCGAATAAGGCAAGTTTTTTCCGTTTTCAAATTTTACAATTCCCGAAACACTCGCCCCCATAGGCAATTCGATTTGTATGTCCTGTAAATTTTCGTTTTCGATTTTAATTTCTTTATAAGATTTGGCATATTTTTCCGTTTTGTTTTGAGGCGAACGAACTTCTATGCGGTATGTTCCCTGAGGCAAGTCTTTGAAACTCCAGTTTCCTTTTTCATCCGAGTAAATTGTGTTTGAACTGTCAAAGTAATAACTTTCATCTTCGGTTTCATCAATTTTTTCAAAACTTATAGAGGCATTAGCAATCGGCTGTTTATTATCTTTACCGATTACACTGCCGGAAATTTTGAATAGTTTTCGGTCAGGAATTATCAAATCAATATCAGTTTGTTCTTGTCCCCAGTTAGTTTCGATTGACTTTGCTTTTTCAATAGTCGAAACATCTGGATAAAAAATTGTCAGTTCGGAACTGCTGAAAAAACTGTCATCTCTACTAACCTTTCCATCACCGCGATGATCGGATGGTTCGGTAACTTTTATGTAATATGCGCCCGGTAAAAGTTCTGTAAAACGATAAAATCCTCTGTCGTCAGTAAACATTTCCCGGACGGTTGTCAGATCGTCATCCCATTCGTCCACTTTTTTTCGAATGATTTTGACTTTGAAATTTACCGCCGGACTTCCGTCCGAATAAATTATCCGACCGCTGACCGCCGCGCCGCGTTTTACAATAATCAAAACATTAATTTCGCTGTAGCCGTCAACCGTGATCTTCTGAAAAAAATTCTCGGATTTAGACAAAGCAAGGGTGCTGTTCTTTCCGTAAAATTTGTTGACGCTCTGAAGATTTAACACATTCGGGACATCTACGAACGGGTAATATTCTCCGGCTATTACATTTTTTATCTCAAATTCACCTTCATTGTTTGTCAAAACAAACTCACTGACCACAATATCCGAAATAGTAAAATTGCCGGTATCTTTAAATGGCTCTTTGCCGAGTAAACCTATCAAACCGCGCCGTACGGGTCTGCCCGAATCTTCATATATGACTCGTCCGCGAACGATTGATTTAGATGGCAATGGTTCGATAGATTGTTGAGAGCCGATTTTTATTTCTTGTGATTTGGATGGAGAAACAGAAAACAACAAAAGCAATGTTATTAAGAGAGTCTTTTTCATAACAAATAAAACCGCCTCCAACGAAGTATAACGCAAAGGCGGTTTTTTGTTTATAAATTTTCTGCAGATTTACAGATTATTTTTCTTCGGCGCAAAGATCAGTTCGCGTCCGACATAATAAAGCAAAATCGCCAACAGCCAGAACGGAATCAGACCCAGCCAATCCGAATTCGGACCGTCATAAAACGGATTGCCCGCTTTCGCCCATTCGGCAAAAGACGTAACCGTTTCGGCAAAATAAACCGAAGCGACCGCCAGCAGAATTCCGGCGAGTGCGCCGCCCGCGATATAGCCCGACGCGAGCAGAACGCCCGGACTTTTATCGGTTTCGGCGATGATCTCCTCTTCGGAAAGATTCTTTCGGGCGAGCTTGCGGCGCAGATATTTATCAACCGCCCAGCGCACCAGACCGCCGACAAAGATCGGCGCGGAAGCCGAGATCGGAAGGTATAGCCCGACGGCGAAGGCAAGCGAAGAGATTCCGCAGAGTTCGAGCGTTACGGCAATCATCACGCCGAGCAGAACCAAGCCCCACGGCAGTTCCTGGCTCAAAATTCCTTTGATGATATAGCTCATCAAAGTCGCTTTCGGAGCGCGGTATTTTTCGACCGTTTGATAAACCGGATTTCCCGCTTCGTCCACGCCGACCTGAACTTTTTCGACCGTGCCGTTGATGCCCGGATCAACCAGATAAGCGGGCTGTCCCTGCATATTGACGAGATAGCGACCGGGTTCGCCGCGTTTCGGATCGGTATTGTGCCAGACGCGGTAGTTCGCCGTGTCGGTCGTGCCTAAAAACCCGGAAACTTTTTCGGACTTTAATTGCCCGTTTTCCCGCAAAAGTTCCTGTTCGGGAACTTGAAAACCAGGGGCGAATTTTCCGGCGGCGACCTTTTCATAAACGGTCGAAGAATCATTTAATTGAATAAGAATCGGACCTAAAAGAAGAGCCGAAACCAGTGCGCCGACGAGAATCGCCGTCTGCTGTTTCCACGGCGTTCCGCCAACCCAGAAACCCGTTTTCAAATCCTGCGAAGTCGTGCCGCCGTTCGACGCGGCGATGCAGACGATGCCGCCGACCGACAGAGCCGTGACAAAATACGGATCGGGCGCTGTCCAGCCGATGAGCAGAAAAACGAGCGAAGTCAGAAGCAAAGTCGCCACCGTCATTCCCGAAATCGGATTTGAGGACGAACCGATCTCACCTGTCAAACGCGATGAAACCGTAACGAAAAGAAATCCGAAAATGATAATTAAAAGCGCGCCGAGAATATTCATCTTCAAAGCGGGAACGAGCGTGATGATAACGATCAATGCGAGAATTCCGACGATGACGAATTTCATCGAAAGGTCTTGATCGGTGCGCGGAAGTCCACCGCTTTCTCTGGTTGCGTGGCGACCACGAAAATCGGCGACGCTTCCCTTTATGCCGTGCCAGATGATCGGAAGTGAGCGAAACAGCGAAATGATTCCGCCCGCCGCGACCGCGCCCGCGCCGATGTATAGAATATATGTGCTTTGAATGCTGTTCGCGCCTTCAATCGCCATGTCCGCGATCAGAACGCTCGTTGCCGGAGCGAGCGGTTCGGCGAGTCCCTCACCGAAATAGCGGATGAGCGGAATTAAAACCAGATACGCGAGAACGCCGCCCGCGAACATAATTCCGGCGATGCGCGGTCCGATGATGTAGCCGACACCGAGAAGCGCGGGATTGCTTTCGAGCGAAACCGAACCGCCGCGAAACGGCTCGCCGAATTCCTTGGTCGGATATTCTTTCCAGCCGCTGAAAACTTTCATCACCGTGTTATACAAAAATCCGACGGCGAATCCGGCGGTGATGATCAAACCGCCTTTCGTCGCCGAAGAACTTTCGTCTTTTTTGGCAATATCCGAAGCGGCTTTCGATTCTTCCGACGCGCCCGCAATTAAAACCTGAGCGCAAGCCGTGCCTTCCGGGTATTTTAGAATTCCGTGCTGGTCTTTGATGAGCGCGCGTCTGAGCGGAATCATCATCAAAATCCCCAAAAGACCGCCGAGAACGGCGACGAGCGTAACGCGCGTAAATTCCAGATCGAAACCGAGAATCATGATCGCGGGCATCGTTACGCCGACACCGAACGCGATGGATTCGCCCGCGCTTCCGGCAGTCTGCACGATGTTGTGTTCGAGGATCGTCGCATCGCGCGTTCCCATTTTCGAGAGAATGCGAAAGAGCGTGATCGAGATAACGGCGACCGGAATCGAAGCCGAAACCGTCAGACCGACTTTTAGAACAAGATACAAAGACGACGCGCCGAAAACCACGCCGAGCAGAGTTCCGACGATCAACGGCAGCGGAGTCAGCTCGCGCAGATTCTGCACGCGGTCGGCAATATACGGGCGGAAATTCGCCAGAAAAGGATTATTAGTCATAAACGAAAACTAAAACCTCCAAATTTTTAACTGTTCAACGGAGAGAGAATTTACGAAATGAAATCTTGCGCTAATTTACATCGCTTGCCGAAAACAAGCAAGGCGATAAGTAAGGGATGAGGGATGAGGGATGAGGGATGAAATACTTTTTTAAAATTCATCCCTCATCCCTCAGTCCCCGCCGTCCGTGCCGCATTTTCCGGCAGATAGTTTTCTGCCGTTTTGTAAAAACTTTCGAGATTTTCCTTTCGCCAGTTTTCGGCAAATTCGATCTTCAATTCTTCGATCATTATGTCGGCGACCGTCGGCGCGATCTCGATTGCGGCTTGGGCGTTGAGAAAAAGAGCGCGGGTGCGGCGGGCGAGAACGTCTTCGACCGTCTGCGCCATTTCGCTGCGGCAAAACCAGACGATCTCGGCTTTTCGATACGGCAAGTCGGCGTGAAGTTTTTCGTCTAGTTCCGCATTTTCGTCAATCAATTTTTGAATTTCCGAAGCGTCCGCGCCGTAGATTTCCAGATCGTTTTTTTCGGAAAAATCTTTTTTGTAGCCGTGAATTTTCGTGGTTTTTGTTACGCATTTTTTGTCGGGAAGATTTGCGAGTTTCGCCGCCTGATTGATCGCGTCTTCTGCCATCGCGCGATAGGTCGTCCATTTTCCGCCCGTGATTGTCAGCAATCCGGCATCGTTTATCTCGATCGTGTGATCGCGGGAAAGCGCGGCGGTGTTTTTTGTTTCCGAAGATTTTACGAGCGGGCGAATGCCGGTGAAAATGCTCAGGATATCTTCGCGGCGCGGCGGATTTTCGAGATATTCGGCAGCGGTTTCCAGGATAAACTCGATTTCCTTTTCCTGCGCATGCGGTTCGAGTTCCGCTTTTTCGACCGGCGTGTCGGTCGTTCCGATAAGAATATGTTGGTGCCACGGAATCGCAAACAAAACCCGCTCGTCGGAAGTTTTCGGAATCATCAGAGCGTTTTCCGACGGCAGAAATTTTTTATCGAACACGAGATGAATGCCCTGGCTCGGCGCGATTATCTTTTCGGCTTTTCTGTCGGTCATCTGGCGAAGCGAATCGCAAAACGCGCCTGTCGCGTTGATGATCGCTCTGGCATTGGCGAGAAAAACCTGTCCGGTGATTTCGTCCGACACGGCAGTGCCGCTGATCTTTCCGTCATCGCCGCGGCTGAACGAGAAAACTCGCGCATAATTTAAAACGGTCGCGCCTTTTTCCGCCGCCGTCTGAGCGAGATTTATCAACAGCCGCGCGTCGTCAAACTGCCCGTCGTAGTAAATTATGCCGCCTTCGAGATTTTCTTTTTTGACATTCGGCAGAAGTTTGACGGTTTCCTTTTTCGACAAAATGCGGGCTTTTCCGAATCCTTCTTTTCCTGAAAGCAGATTGTAAGTTTTAAGCCCTGCGGCGTAGAAAAATTTATCCCAGTAGCTGTAAACCGGAATGACAAAGGATTGTTTGCGAACGAGATGCGGCGCGTTTTTTAATAAAATCGCCCGTTCTCTGAGAGCTTCGCGCACCAGCGAAAGATTTCCCTGCGCCATATATCTTACGCCGCCGTGAATCAATTTGGTCGAGCGGCTCGACGTTCCCTTGCCGAAATCGCTCTGTTCCAAAAGCAAAACGTCGTAGCCGCGCGAAGCCGCATCAACCGCGCACCCGATTCCGGTCGCGCCGCCGCCGATAATTATTAAATCCCAGATTTTCCGATGCTCGCTGATCTGCCGGAGCATCTCCGCTCGGTTCATTAATTTTTAATCTAACAAAAAACTTGCGTAATTTCCCAAATGCGACGAAAATCTTTCTTGCCGATGAGCGAAACGAACAAAATCCAACTTTTCAGATTTGATTCCGTCCAAAATTCCCTGCCTTTGATCCTGAGCCTGGCGGCGACGCTGGCGATGGTCGTTTTTCTGTTTTTTCAGGGCAGAATCTGGTGGTGCAGATTCGGCGATTACGCGCCGTATTTCAATGATGGCTGGAGCCAACATACTTCACAGCATCTTTTCGACCCGTACACTTTCACGCACATCCTGCACGGCATAATGTTTTTTTGGATCGCTTCGCTAATCTTTCCGAAACTCTCGCAGGCGTGGCGTTTTTTTATTTCGATTCTGGTCGAAGCGGCTTGGGAAGGTTTGGAAAACACGAATTTTATCATTGATAAATACCGCGAAAACACGGCTTCGCTCGATTATTTCGGCGATTCGATCTTCAATTCGATCGGCGACCTTCTCGCCTGCGCCCTCGGCTTCTGGATAGCTTTAAAACTCGGCTGGTGGCGTTCGCTCGCGCTGTTCGTCATAACGGAGATCGTTCTTATTCTGTGGATTCACGACAGCCTCATCATCAATATAATTTTGCTCATTTACCCGATGGATTCACTGCGCGAATGGCAAACCGGAAAGGTCGGTTAAACTGAAAAACGGCGAAAAAGACGAATAAAAAACTCTAAATTTGATCCGGCAACCGCTCATTCCGCGTTAATCATTGTCCGTTCCCGTGTTTTAACGATCATTTCCCGAATTTTTCTTATCATTTCCCAAGTTTTTTTTATCATTTTCCGAGTTTTTTTATCATTTCCCTTTTTTCGAAAGCCGTTTTCCAAGTTTTTTTCATCATTTCCCGATTTTTTTTTATCCGTTTCAATGTTCCGAAGACTCATTCCAATGTTTTTTTTATCCGTTCCGGTGTTTTTTTTATCCATTCCGGTGTTTTTTTCATTCATACCGAAGTTTTATCGCCTCATACAGAAGTTTTTTTCATTCATACTGAAGTTTTATCGCCTCATACAGAAGTTTTTTTCATTCATACTGAAGTTTTTTTCATTCATACTGAAGTTTTTTTTATTCATCCCAAAGTCATCTAAAGACAAAAAGAGGAGAACAAAAGCATTTTCCGCTCGTGTTCTCCTCTTCCGCGCTTTTTCTAAAATAATGTGAGTTCGGGATAAGAAAAAGTAGAAGAAAAATAGCCGCAAAAAAACGCAAAATTTACAAAAAGACAATTAAAATATTTCTTTTTGTGTTTTTTTGCGTTTTTTTGCGGCTATTTCGTCTTATCCCGAACTCACGTTAAAACAAATTACTCTGCGTCCGCGCATTACCTCTCGCCGCGTTCCTGTTCGACTTCGGTTTCGAGTTTGACGGCTAATTTGCGCGAAGCGGGCTGATCGAAAGTTTCGATCCAGCGCAGAGATTCGTCCAGAATTCTCAATTGATGCTGTTTCCAGTTCGGTTTTCCGGCGACCGAACCGAATTCGCCGACGTAATACGCCGTGCGCGGCGGTCGAACTTTGTCTATCACGCCCGTATCAACGGCGAGCATCATCGTCGGAATGCCGTGCGATTCGATCTCGCGGGCGACGATTCCCAGAGTTTGATGACACAGCCGCGACGCGGGAACGAGAAGCGCGGCTTGGACTTCGTAGCCTTTCAAACGTTCGGCAATTTTCGGCGCAAGTTCCCGCGCGACCATCGCCGCATTCGGAATATAACTGCTCAAACTCCACCACACATCGTTCAATCTGCCGATGACGGCGTTCGCTTCGTATTCGAGCAGACGTTCGATAGGTATCTGCGAATTGCGGTCTTCTTTGACGGCGGTCGCGTCATAACCTTTCGCCGCGTAAAGCAAATCTTCGGCTTCGACTTCGATGGGAATTTCACGGAAATTGATATCGCCGTCGCGCGATTCGAGATCGAACGGTTCAGTACCGTCAATATACGCTCCGGCGGAAGAAATAAGCGCGAGATTGAGCATCGGCAGAGAGCGGCGCATCGGCGCGAAAGGCGCGTTCGTGTTTTCGACAAACGGGTAATTGATGAGCCGTTCATCACCGCGCCAGTTTCTAAAACGTCCCTCGAAATTGTTGATCGCTTCGACCGAACTCGTATTCCGCGTTTTCGGCGCGGTCGCCAAACCTAAACGTCTTTCGATAGTTTCTTTGAATGAATTAAGCATTTCTTAATTGGTAATTGGTAATTGGTAATTGGTAACTGGTAATTGGTTTTCAGCCAGTTACCAGTTACCAGTTACCAATTACTATTTCTAATGTATCAAATCCGAAAAATCATACGGGTCTTTTTTAGTTTCGACCGCTTTGGCAGTCGTCTTCCAATTGATCAAAAAGAAAATTATCAATGCGGCGACCATCGCCGTTACCAGCAGCCAGACGGAATATTCGTGCAGTTGATTAAAACGAATCCGCAGAGGGTCTTCGAGCGCAACTTCGTCAACCGGTTTGCCCATCTGAATCCTGAGATAATAGAGCCAACTGCCGATGACGAACTGCCCGACCGCGCACGCCGCGATCAAAATTGCCAGCAGAAATCTTTCCGACCAAACTTTAAATTTATTTTCACCTTTCGCGGCAAAAAACGAGATCAAAAGCAAAACCGCGCCGATCACGATGCCGCTGATATTGACGATCAGAAGCGTCCGGTTGACTATCGAACCCGCCAGTTCGCGCGAAGGCAAAACGCCGAACGCGCTCGGCGCGACCGCGAAACTGAAAAAACACGCCGCGCCCAGCCATAAAGCGATCAAAAGAAGTCTGACACCGGTTAAAAAGCTCATTAAAAAACCCGTAAATTATTATGTAGGTTTTCGCCGAAAAGGGCAAAGGCTTGGTTAGTGCTAAGTGCTAAGTGCTAAGTGCTGAGTGCTAAGTAAAAGAGTCCGACTTAGCACTCAGCACTTAGCACTTAGCTCTGCCATTCAGTATCGCGGCACATTTTCATCTACCGTCGCTGACCAGAGATCAATGCCGCCTTCGAGATTGGAAACATTTTTAAAGCCGTTGCGAATGAGAAACTGGCAGACGTTTGCACTGCGGATGCCGTGATGACACATGACGACCGTTTCTTCTTCGGGGTCGAGCGTACCGATCCAATCGCCGATCCGGCTCATCGGCAGAAGTTCGGCTTGTTCGATGCGGGCGATCTCATATTCGAGCGGTTCGCGGACGTCTATAAATCTGAATTTTTTACCGCTGTTTATCCGTTCGAAAATTTCCTGCGGCGTGGCGGATTTGTAAGACATAAACAAAAGATTAAAGCACAGAGCGGAAAACTTTCAAACAAACCGGCATTTTCCGGCTTTTCATATTTCAAAATTCTTTAATAATTTCTTGTAATTTGAGGGCTTTTTGGTGCATAATCTTTAACGGTTAAATCTTTACCGTTTGACCGTCAAACAATTTTTTCCCGCTCTGAAAAATATCAAAAATTCCCGCCTTAGATTTATATGAGCATATTCAAAAACAAAGGTGTTTTTGCGTCATTGATGCTGTCGCTGACCATAACTTTTTATATTTTGCTGATGTGGGAAGTGGCGATCAACTTTCTCATGCATCTGCAGAAATCTCTTCCGCTAAGCGAAATGGATGCCGATTGGTGGGAGTTTTTAATTCTTGTCGCTTACGGTTTGACGGTAGGTTTTCTGGCGGAAAAGTTCAGCGTCAAGCGCCTGCTCTATATTCTTATTCCGTTCGTCTTTTTTTGGGGCATCGCCGGTTTTATCGCCGCCGAATTTTTTTCTGTAAATTTATACTTTTTGCGCGTTACACTCATCACTGCTCTTACGGTTTTCGCCGTTCATGTTAAAAAACTCTGGCTGATTGATTCGGAACTAACGGACAAACTGGTCGAACTCGCTTCGGAAAGCCACGCGCTCGAAGTGCGTTCCGCCGATGCGCGAATCGAAAGCAGTCTGAAACTGCTCGAAAAAGTTTTTCCGCTCTCGGAAGCGATCGTTTTTCGCTTTGACGACGAAGGCAGTCTGATGCCCGTCGGACGCGCCAGAAGCGAATCGTCCGATTCATTGAGCGAGCGGCAAAACTCCTGGCGCGAAGGAATTTCTTTTTGCGAAAAAGCACTCGAAACCAGTGAAACGATCGTCAATTCCGAAAAAAATGCGGCGCAGGTCGCTCTGCCTCTGATCTATGACGGCGTAACGGTCGGCGTTTTATTCGTCAAAATGCAGCAGAGATTCGATTTTGCCGATCAATATCTGCTCGAATCTTTAAGCGAACAGATCGCCCGCAATTTTCAGCGCAAAGAACTGCGCGAAAAACATCTGCCGAACAAATTCTGGTGGAGTTTTCTTTCGACCGCGACGGCGGAAAATCGCGTCGGGACGACGAGCCTGATCAAAAGCCTGATGAAGGAACAATCCTTCAGCGCGCTGGCGAGTTCGTATCTCAAGGAAGCTCACGCCATCGCTTATCTCGACGGAACGCTCGCCTATCTCAACCGCCAGATGCGGCATCTCGCGCGGATCAGTTCCGGTCAGACCATCGAACTCGATCTGTTCGAACTGCTCGATAATTTCAAGACCGAACTTTTTAACGAACCGACGCTGGCGATCAAGCGCGTTTTGCAAACGGGCGATAAATTTGAAGGCGAACTTTATTACGCGGAAACCAACAAAACGCTCGATCTGCAAATCTCGCTCGTCAAAGTTCCGCACGATGACGCTTCGATTCACGAAACGAACGTGCCGATGAAACCGGCGTGTTTTCTCGTAACGATCCGCGACATTTCCGAGCGCAAGGAAAACGAACGCCTGCGCAGCGATATGGCGTCCCTGATGTCGCACGAACTGCGCACGCCGATCACGAGCATTCAGGGTTTCACGGAAATTCTTCTCGCCGACGAAACCATCAATGAAGATTCGCGCGAATTTCTGGAAATCATTCACGGCGAAACGCAGAGGCTTTCAAAAATGCTGACGACCTTTCTCTCGGTTTCCAATCTCGAACAATCCGACAAACAGGAAATCACGAAAACCCCGGTCAAACTCGACGCGGTCGTCCGCGATGTCGTCAATGATCTGCAAACAGCCGCGAAACGCAAACGCATTCGTTTGATCGAACAGGTCAATTCGCCGATCCCGCCCGTCGCCGCCGACAAAGGCTTGATCCAGCGCGCCGTTTCGCACCTCATTGATAACGCCATCAGATACAGCCCGGAGAGAACTTCCGTCGTTATTTCGACCATTTTGGAAGCCGATTTTCTGAGCGTCGTCGTCGAAGACCGCGGCTACGGCATACCGACCGGCGAAAGGGAAAAAATCTGGCAGAAATTTTACCGCGTCGCCCGCGAAGGTCAGGACAAGGAAGAAGAATCAACCGGCTTGGGACTTTCGCTCGTCAAAGAAATCGTCGAACAGCACGGCGGCGAAATCGCGGTCGAATCGGAGATCGGACAAGGTTCGAAATTTTCGCTCAGACTTCCGAGATTATAAATGTAAGAATTTGCGGAAACAAGCACGAAGTAAGTGTTGAAATTTTAGAACAATTACCTCGTGCGTGTTTCCGCATTTGTGCTATCGTTGTATTTCTTTACGATGGATGTCGAGCAAATTTACAACGAACTTTTCGATTACTGTAAAACGGAAAATTTTTCCGGCTATGATCCGTTTGAAGGCTTGAACAGCCCGTTTATTCAACTCACGCCGCTCAAACATTTCGCTCCGGCGCGGCTCGCGTGGCTTCAGATGGTCAAACGCTCGCCGGTAAATCTGCGCTCGTTTCTAAAAATCGAAAAAGGCGTGAATCCGAAAGGAATCGCGCTTTTCGCATTGGCAGAACTCGCGCGTTTTCGCACAAATCAAAAAACGCTTCACGCCGACAACACCAAACAATTTCTCCAAAATCTTCTCGAACTCAAAACTCAAAACTCAAAACTTAAAACTCAAAAAACCGCCTTCGGCTACAATTTCGATTGGCAATCCCGCGCTTTTTTCGCGCCCAAAGGAACGCCGACAATTGTTCCGACCGCTTTTGCCGCGCAAGCGTTTCTTGAAGCTTACGAAATTTTCGGCGATAAAATTTATCTCGAAACGGCGCGTGAAATCTGCGAATTTATTTTAAATGACCTGAACCGCAGTTTTGAAACGGAAGACGAAATTTGTTTCAGCTACACGCCGCTCGACAAAAGCGTGATTTTTAATGCCAGTTTGCTTGCCGGAGAAACTCTTGCAAACACCGGCGCGATTCTCAAAAACGATCATTATCTTGAAACTGCCGCGAAAACCGTCCGTTTTGTAATAAATCGTCAAAAAGAAAACGGCGCGTGGGCTTACGGCTCGAAACTCCGCCATGCATGGGTTGACAATTTTCACACGGCTTACATTTTGCTCTCGCTTTTCCGCATTTCGAATCTGATTCCCGAACTGAAAAACGAAACCGGAAACGCTCTAAAAACCGGTTTAGATTTCTGGCTCGAAAACTTTTTTCTCGAAGACGGAATGCCGAAGTATTTTGACAAACAAACTTATCCGGTTGATATTCATTCGGCTTCCGCCGCGATTGCCGCGCTTTCGGAATTAAATCAAATAGACGAAAGATGTCTGCCGCAGGCGGAAAAAACCCTGCGTTGGACAATCGAAAACATGCGCGACGGAGCGGGTTTTTTTTATTATCAAAAGCGAAAAAAACGCACTGTAAAAATCCCGTTTATCCGCTGGGCGCAGGCGTGGACGGCATACGCGCTGGCGCGTTTTCTCGAAATCAAAAATAAAAATATTTAAATCAAAAAATCCGTCCCGCCGATTTACGATTTACGAATTACGATTTACGATTAACCTTTTATGCGCATCTGGATTGATCTGGGAAATTCGCCGCACGTTCCGTTTTTCGGCGCGCTGGCGAAAGAGTTTGAAAAGCGTGGACACGAAATTCTATGGACGGCGCGTGACTATGCGCAGACTGTCGAGCTTGCCCGAAAAGCCGGGATTGATGTAAAAGTTTTCGGCACGCACGGCGGCAAAAGCGTTTTTCAAAAAGGAAAAAAATTTACGGGGCGCGTTTGGGGTTTATTAGTTTGGGCAGGCGGAAAAAAAATAGATTTAGTCATATCGCATAATTCGCAAGAGCCGCTTATTGTTGCCCGAATCCTGCGAATCAAAAGCGTCAATCTGATGGATTACGAACATCATCCGGGAAATCATCTCTCGTTTCGCGCGGCGAAAAAACTGATCGTTCCCGAATGTTTTCCCGACGTGTTTTTACGGAAATTTGGAGTTTCGGAAAAAAAGGTTCGCCGTTTTCGAGGCATCAAAGAAGACGTTTATTTATCCGATTTCGAGCCGGATAAAAATTTTCAAAAAGAACTCGAAAAACTCGGCGTTTCGTCCAAAAACATTCTCGTCGTTGTTCGTCCGCACGCGCCGGAAGCTCTCTATCACCGCCAATTTTCCAACGAGATTTTAGACGAACTGCTCGACAAATTTTCGGCGAACGAAAATGTGAAGATCATTCTTCTGCCGCGAAAAAATTATCAGGGCGCGGAACTTAGAAAAAAGCATCCGCAGAGAAATATAATAATTCCCGAACAGGTGTTGGACGGGGCGAACCTTTTGGCGGCGGCTGATCTGGTCGTTTCGGGCGGCGGCACGATGAACCGCGAAGCGGCGGCTCTCGGTATTCCGACCGTCACGATTTTTGCCGCCCGTTCGGCGGCGATTGACGAATATCTTTTGAAAGAAAACCGTCTGCAAAAGATCGAATCGGTCGCGGATTTGGATAAAATAAAACTCGAAAAGAAAAAGAGTCTGAATTTACGAAACAAGAAAAACGTGCGCGAACAGATCGTTAATTTTATTCTGGAGGAATTTTAAGAATATTGAACCGCAGAGACGCTTCAGACGCAGAGGAAATCAAGTAAGAAGTAAAAGCTAAAAAATAAAACTATATTTTCATTTTTACTTTTGTCTTTGCCTCAAAACCTCTGCGTCTGAAGCGTCTCTGCGGTAAAAAATTACAATAAATTACGGCAATTCCTTATATGAAAGTTTTACATTTTTTAGACAGCGTAAATCGCGGCGGCGCGGAAACCATCGCGCTCGACGTTTGCCGCAACGCCGCGCGGTTCGGACTCCGGCTTACGGTCGTAACGACCAAGGGCGGAACGATGATTGACGAATTTGCCGCCTCCGGCGCGGAATTTATCAAACTCGAACGGCGTTTTCCGGTTGATTTCAAGCTGGTAAAAAATCTGCGCCGGATCGTCGAAGAGCGCGAAATAAAAATCACGCAGGGCTATCAAGCGGTCGAGTGCCTGCATCTGTATCTCGCCGCCCGCCGCTTAAAAAACGTTAAAGTTGTGATGAGTCATCAAGGCTTTATCGTCGGCAAAAAAAATCATCTGACCGCGCGTTTTCTCGCGCCGCGCATTGATGCGAACATCACGGTCAGTCGCGGGTTACTGCCGTGGCTCGAAACCGAACTCGGCATTGATACGGACAAAAATTTTCATCTCATTTACAACAGCGCGGACGAAAAAAGGCTCGCGCCTACCGGCAGTTCGATAAAAAAAGAATTGGGCTTAAACGAAAGAGTTTTACTTCTCGGAATGGTCGCCAATTTTCACGCCGCGCCGACCAAAGACCCTTTGACGGTTTGCCGCGCGCTCGTAAAAGTTTTCGCCGAACATAAAAATTCTCACTTTCTTTTTATCGGAAAAGTGATGGCGGACGGCGAAGCGAGATTTGAAGACTGCCGGGAATTTTGCCGCAAACATGACATCGGCGAGAGAGTTCATTTTCTCGGCGCGCGAACCGATGTCGCCGACATCTTAAATGAACTTGACCTGTTCGTTTTCTCGTCGCTGGCGGAAGGTTTGCCGATCTCGATCGCCGAAGCGATGCTGACAAAAACGCCCGTTATCGCGTCAGACATTCCGCCGCTCGTCGAAGCGTCGGGCAATGGCGAATATGCCGAAACTTTTAAAGCAAAAGACGCTGACGACCTGGCGGAAAAGATTTTGAAACTGCTCGATGATAAAAATCTGCGCCTCGACTTGGCGGAAAAAGCTTACAGTTTCGCACAGGAAAGATATTCAATCGAAGCGCATATGAAAAAGCTGAAAACGCTTTACGCAAATTTGTTGAATGAATAAACCGTTTCCGCGCTTGTCCGCAAAACGCCGAGTTGTTTTAATCTACAGTGGATGAAAATTCTTTTCGGAATGCCGGCGGAAGATTCGTGGGGCGGTCCGGCTTCGAGCGAGCCGCCGTTTGTCGAAGCGTTAAAAAAATCGAATCCCGACATTGCGGAAGCCGTCTATGTTTTCGGCGACAAGGAAAAGCCGACACCGATTTTCGAAAGAATCCGCCGCGTCGTCAAAACCGCTTTTCATTTCCGAAAGATTTTGAAAGGCGGGGATTTTGATATTGTACATCTCAACTCGGCTTTCGATCTGAGAACGATTTTGAGAGATTCGTTTTCGCTTTTCGTGATGAATCCGAAACGAACGAAAGTTTTTATGAAACTGCACGGCTCGGAAGCGCAGGATTTTACGGAAACGAATTTTGTCATCCGGTTTTTGATAAAATATATCGGTAAAAAGACGGATGGTTTCGGGCTTCATACGAGCGACGAACTCGAAAATTTTTTGGCGTTGGGCTTTGATAAAAACAAGTTTTATTTCGTCAAAAACGCGGTTACGATTCATAAAAATTTACCGGAAAACTTTGAAAGAAGACAGAAGAGAAAAAACGAAATTTTCGAGCTTCTTTTCGTCTCGCGGTTCGTGCCGAAAAAATGTTTAGTTGAAACGATCGAGGCTTGTAAAATAGTAAAAGACAGAGGTTATAAATTTACTTTACATTGCATCGGCGACGGCGAAACACGGAAAGAAGCGGAAAGTCTGGTAAAAAAACTCGAACTCGAAAAGCACGTAATTTTTACGGGCTACATTCCCGAAGCGGAAGTTTCCGCGCATTTTTTCGAGCGTGATATTTTGATTTTTCCGACCCGATACGGCGAAGGTTTTCCGAATGTTTTTTTCAAGGCGGTCGCGGTCGGAATGCCGGTCGTTTCGACAAAATTTCGCGCGGCGCGTGATTTTCTCGAAGAGAATAAAAATTATCTCGCCTGCACGAGCGAGCCGGAAAGTATCGCTGAAAAAATAATCGCGCTTATAGAAAATAAAGTATTGCGCGAGGAGATGAGCAGGAATAATATTGAGTTCGGAAAATCGCTTTTGCCCGAAAATATCGCCAAAGAATTTTTAGAAATCTACGCTGATATTTTATCCAAAGACCAAAGACCAAAGACCAAAGACCATCTTTAGTATGTGCGGAATAGCCGGAATAATTTCACAAAATCCCGAAGATCAAATCGGCGCGATGCTTCGCGCAATCGAGCATCGCGGGCGCGACGACGAAGGCGTTTTTATTTCCCGCGCATTCGGTGAAAATCAATTAAAAGTCGGTTTCGGTCATCGCCGTCTTTCGATTCTCGACCCGACTCCGGCAGGTCATCAGCCGTTTTTTTCCGACGATAGAAGATTCGTCACGACCTACAACGGCGAAATTTACAATTTCGGGGAAATCCGTGACGAATTAAAAAAGAAAGATCATAAATTCAAGACCGATTGCGATACGGAAGTTTTGATAAAAGCGTTTGAAGAATGGCGGTTCGATTGTCTCGAAAAACTGAATGGGATGT
This sequence comes from Pyrinomonadaceae bacterium, assembly GCA_041940425.1. Classification (GTDB taxonomy): domain Bacteria; phylum Acidobacteriota; class Blastocatellia; order Pyrinomonadales; family Pyrinomonadaceae; genus DATHTS01. The sequence continues at coordinate 22,691 of JBGTSF010000039.1, read as the reverse complement.
TCGCTTTTGCGATCTGGGACGAGCGCGAAAAAACGCTTTTCGCGGCGCGCGACCGGACGGGACTAAAACCGTTTTATTATTCGAAAATTGGCGAAAATTTTGTTTTCGCATCGGAGATAAAAGCGATTCTCGCATCCGGTTTGATCCGCGCCGAACTCGACCTTGAAGGATTAAATCAATTTTTAACTTTCCTTTGGACGGTTCCGCCGCACACGCTTTTTAAAAATATTTTCCAGCTTCCGCCCGCGCATTTTTTGACGTGGAAACGAGGCGAAATAAAAACGCGCGAATATTGGGATTTGGATTTTTCGGTCGAAGAAAAATCAGCGGTCGAAGAAATTTGGAGCGAGCGCGTTCTTGAAACTTTGGAAAAGGTCGTCAAGATGGAAATGATCGCGGACGTTCCATTGGGCGCATTTCTTTCCGGCGGTGTTGACTCAAGTTCGATCGTCGCTTTGATGACGAAACACACGAAAAAAGTTTCGACTTACACAACGGGAATTTCGGCTGAAGATTTGGAATTCGACATCATTCCCGACGATGTCGAATGGTCGCGCAAGGTGGCGGAAATGTTTCCGATTGATTATCACGAAACTCTGCTCACGCCCGACGTTGCCGGACTTCTTCCGAAGTTAGTTTGGCATTTCGACGCGCCCGTCATTGATATGGCGATCCCGTCGTTTTTGATTTCGGAGCAATCGCGGACGAAGCAAAAAGTAATGCTTTCGGGAATGGGCGGCGATGAGATTTTCGCGGGCTATCCGCGCCAGATGGCGATGCAGATCGCGGGCGTAACGGATTTTGTTCCGTCGGCGGTGCGCCGTCCGTTGATGACGGTTTTGGAAAAATCGCTCTACGGCGGCTTTCGGGGAAAATTGACCGCGCCGATGCGAAACGCGAAAAAATTTGCGCGAAGCGCAGGCTTGGATTTTGAAAACCGCTATCTCGGATTCGGCACGTATTTTACCGACGCGATGAAGCAGAATCTTTATGCGGAAAATTTGCGTGATGCGATGAAAAATTTTGACGCCTATAAATATCATCGAAAATACTTTGAAAAATGCCGCGCCGCTTCGCCGCTCAATCGTTTGCTTTATCTGGATTTTAAAACTTTTATGCCCGCGCTGAATTTAGATACGACGGATAAAACTTCGATGGCGGCGAATTTGGAAGTCCGCGCACCGTTTTTGAACAAAGAATTGGTCGAGCTTTCGGCGCGCATTCCGGCGAGTTTAAAGATCAAAGGCTTAAGGCGAAAATATATTCTAAAAAAAGCGGCGGAAAACATTTTGCCGAAGGAAATCATCTGGCGGAAAAAAGCCGGATTTTCCGCGCCCGTCCGCTCGTGGCTGAGAGGCGCGTTGCGTCCGATGGTCGAAGATTTGCTTTCGAAAGAAACGATAAAACGGCGCGGACTTTTTGACGCGGCGGAAATTCGCCGGATAATTGATCTGAATCTTTCGGGCAAGGAAGATTATAATTTACAAGTTTTTCAATTGCTCAATCTGGAAATCTGGATGCGCGAATTTTTGGATTAAATTGATTAATCGCGAAATGCGCGAAAGGGCGCGAAAAAAAGAAGAAAATTGTCCACAGATAAACACAGATGAACACAGATTTTTTCAAACTTAAATCGGTTGCTTCAAAATCAAAAAATCATCTGTGTCCATCTGTGGACAAAATACTTTAGTGTCTTTTCGCGGGTAATAATAAATCTATAAATGAAAGCCGAAACGACAATTAAACCGAAGACAAAACTCGTGCGGGCGGAAAACCAAGTGCCGCGCTGGATTTTGCCGTCGGTCAAAGTTTCGATTGTTTTGGCTGACGCCTTTTTGGCTTTTGCGTGTTTCGCGCTCGCTTTCGTCTGGCGCGAAGGCGACGCGGTATTTTCGGAGACGGCTTGGGCTTGGTCGAAGGAATTTGTGCCCTATGCCGGAGTCGTTTTTTTTGCGATTCCGGTACGCGTTCTGACGCTCTGGTATCAGCGAGCCTACCGTCTGCAGGGCGCGTTTTCCTACATCGCCGAATTTATCAAAATCTTTAAAGCCGTCCTGATCGGCTCGCTTCTGATCATCGCTTTTACGTTTTTGTTTCGCGGCGGTTTCGCGTTTCGTGATTTTTCGTATTCGCGCGGCGTTTTCGCGATCGATTTTCTGCTCGCGCTCGTTTTTTATTCCCTTTTTCATCTCGGCTTGCGTTACCTGCAAACTCTGTTCAGACAGCGCGATATAAATCTGATACCGACTTTGATCGTCGGCACGAATGCGGAAGCCGCGCAGACGATCAAAGAATTGAAAGCGAGACGCGACCTCGGCTATCGCGTGATGGGGATAATAGCCACAGAGAACACGGAGAAACACAGAGAAAGATTTCAAATCAATCAAAACGAAAATGATTTCTCAAAAATCTCTGTGTTCTCTGTGGCTGAAGATCAAATCATCGGCGAGTTTGAAAATTTGCCCGACATAATCCGCGAACTGGAAATTCAGGAAGTCATCATTACGGACAACAAGATTCCGAGCGAAAAACTTTTCGATGCGATGATGCGGCTTGGGCGAAAACGCAAAGTCGAATTCCGGCTCGCGCCGTCTTTGTTTAATTTTCTGCCGCAAAAAACGAGCGTCGAGCAAATCGGCGTCTTGCCGATGGTCAGGCTTTTTCGCGAACCGCTTTCCGATGCCGAACGCTTTATCAAGCGCGCTTTCGATATCGTGTTTTCTTCGATCGTTTTGCTTTTGACTTTGCCGGTCTCGCTTCTTGTTTCGCTTCTTATTAAACTTGATTCGCGCGGCGCGATTCTCTTCAAACAAGAGCGCGTCGGAATGGACGGGCGCAAATTTCTCTGCTACAAATTCCGCACGATGCGCTCAGACGCGGATGAAAAACTCCACCGCGAAGCGTATCGCAAAAATATCGAAGGGTCGCGGGAAGCCAACGCGGGCGACGAGAAAAAACCGGTTTTCGGAAAAGTTAAAGACGATCCGCGCGTAACGAAAATAGGAAAATTTTTGCGCCGGACGAGCATTGACGAACTGCCGCAGTTTTTAAACGTCTTGCGCGGCGAGATGAGCGTCGTCGGTGCGCGTCCGCCAATCCCGTATGAGGTCGAAGAATACGATCTTCGCCATCGCAAACGGCTCGATATGAAACCCGGAATTACCGGCTTATGGCAAGTTTCGGGCAGAAACCGTCTGACGTTTGAAGAAATGGTGCGGATTGATTTGTATTACATCGAAAACTGGTCTTTATGGCTTGATCTGAAAATAATTCTGCTGACGCTTCCGGCGGTTTTGCGCGGCGACGGCGCGAGGTAAGGTAGAAGGTAGAAGGTAGAAGACAGTAGTCGGAAGAGCAAAGCCTTAAAAATTTTACGAACCGTTATCTTATTCTACATTCTATCTTCTACCTTCTACCTTCTAATAAATTATGAATATTCAAAAACACAACAGCGCGGCTTGGGACAAATTAGCCGAAGATAATATCGAATGGAGTATTCCCGTTTCGAGCGAGGAAATCGAACGCGCAAGACGCGGCGATTGGGAAATTATTCTAACGCCGATCAAGGCAGTTCCGCGCGAATGGTTCGGCGACGTTCGCGGCAAAGATATTTTATGTCTCGCGTCGGGCGGCGGTCAGCAAGCGCCGATTCTGGCGGCTGCCGGAGCGCGGGTTACTTCATTCGACAATTCGGCAAAACAGCTCGAAAAAGATAAATTTGTTGCGACACGGGAAAATCTCGAAATCCGAATCGAGCAAGGCGACGCGGCTGATCTGTCGAGATTTAATAATGAAAGTTTCGATCTGATATTTCATCCCTGCTCGAACTGTTTTATGGAAAAATTGCAGCCGATCTGGAACGAATGCTACAGAGTTTTGCGAAAAGGCGGCGCGCTTCTTTCGGGATTTAATCACCCGTTCATTTATTGTTTCGACCGTCAAGCCGAAGAACAGCGCGGGGTTTTGGAATTTCGTCATAAAATTCCGTATTCGGATTTGGAATCTTTGACGGAAGCAGAAATCAACAAACTGATCGAAGCGGGCGAGACTTTTGAATTCAGCCACACGCTCGGCGAACAGATCGGCGGGCAGATCGAAGCCGGATTTATGATCGGAGGATTTTATGAAGATTGGTGGACGGACGAAGCGCGGCTTTTAAATAAATACATTCCGACTTTTGCAGCAACAAAAGCGGTTAAGATGTAAATCTTTTTTCAACTTCTCTGTGCAATCTCCGTGTTCTCTGTGTTTGAAATCTTCTTAACACAGAGAACACGGAGTTCACACAGAGGCAAGATTATCGTGAATATTTTCGAAACGCTTCAAAAAGCGGCTGAAATCTTAAAACAAAACGGCATCGCCGAACCGCGTCGCGAAGCGCGTTCTTTGCTCGAACTGGCTCTCGGAAAAGATAAAACTTTTCTCATCGCTCATCCCGAATACGAGCTTTCGGAAACGGAAAAAAACGAGTTTCAAATTTTTCTCACGCGCCGCGCAAGCCGCGAACCGCTTCAATATATTCGCGGTTTTCAGGAATTTTATGGTTTGGATTTCGTCGTGTCGCCCGGCGTTTTGATTCCGCGACCGGAAACCGAATTGATCGTCGAAACGGCGATCGAGATTTTGAAAACGAAAGAAAACCCGCGTTTTTGCGAGATCGGAGTCGGGTCGGGCTGTATCTCGATTGCGATTCTGCACGGGATAAAAAATTCCTTTGCGGTCGGCGCGGACGTTTCCGAAAAGGCTCTGGAAGTAACGAAAATCAACGCCGGAAAAAACTCTGTTTCGGACAGGTTAAGACTTATTCAATCAGATGTTTTTGAAAATTTTGAGAACGAAAAATTCGATCTCGTAGTTTCAAATCCGCCGTATGTTCCGACCGGAGATTTTGCGGCTTTACAGCGCGAAGTCCGCGATTTCGAGCCGCACACGGCTTTGACCGACGGCGGCGACGGGCTTTCGATCATCGAGAAAATCGTTTCCGGTTCGCCGAAGTTTTTAAAGCCGGCTTGCTTCCTTCTGATGGAAATCGGATTTAATCAATCGAAAAAGGCTGAAAAAATGTTCGACCGGAATATTTGGGAAACAATCGAGTTTTTGCCCGATCTGCAAGGCATACCGCGAATAGTGAAAGCTAGACTTAGTGGTCGGAGCGCAAGCGGCTCGCTTGTCTGAGCGCGTATGCGCGAAAAGATCGTTGTTTTCTTAAAACATAATAATTGCAAATGGAATTTACGCCGCTTCGCGCCGTTGCATGCGAGCCGACTCTCGCTCCGACCGATTTCTTTTAATTGTCTTTCTAATCTGTTAAAATTTGACGCGGGGTCGTTTGTAAATTCAATTTGCAGATGACAAACTAAAATATATGCAGGTTTTACTGGCAGATGAATACGGATTTTGTTTCGGCGTCGAACGCGCCGTCGAGATGGTCGAAGACGCTTTACAGGAAGGCGATACGGTGCGCACGCTCGGACCGCTGATTCACAACGAACAGGAAATGAACCGGCTCGGTAAATACGGCGTGGCAACTATCAATGAGCCTGTGCAGATAAGGCGCGGCGAAACCGCCGTCATCCGCGCGCACGGCGTAACGCCGCAGGTGCAGAAGGATTTGGAAGAAAAAGCGTCGAAGGTCGTTGACGCGACCTGCCCGTTCGTTACGCGCGTGCAGAAACTCGCTTCGCGGGCGGCGAATGAAAACCGCCACGTCATCGTCATCGGCAATCCCGATCACCCGGAAATGATCGGCGTTAAAGGCTACGCGCCGGAACACGCTTTTATCGTCAAAGACGCGAGCGAAATAGAACATTTACCGAAACTCAGAAAACCGCTCGTCGTTTCGCAGACGACGATCAAGGCGCAGACATTTTTCGATGCGGCGGAAGCCGTCAAAGCAAAAACCGACGACGAGGTTCAGGTTATCAACACGATCTGTTCCGCGACGCGCGATCGGCAGGACGCGGCGCGCGCGCTCGCCGGGGAAGTTGACGCTTTTTACATCATCGGCGGAAATCATTCGTCAAACAGCCGCAAACTTTTGACGGTTTGCAAAGAGCAGTGCGAAAAAAGTTTTCTCATCGAAACCGAAGACGAAATCAATGCGGAAGATTTGAAAGGCGTTGAGCGCGTCGGCGTAACCGCCGGAGCTTCGACACCAGATTGGCTGATCAAAAAAGTCGTCGAAAAATTGGAAGAAATCGGACGGGAGAACAAAATTGCTCTAAGCTAAAATTTTTCAGATAGAAATATTGAAAAAGGTCGGAAAATTTTTTCCGACCTTTTTTGTTATGTAAAATTTTGTAAATTCACTTTACGGAATTATCAATCGCTGACCGACCTCGATACTGCTCGGACTGCGCAAAACGTCGCGGTTCGCATTATAAATGTCCATATAACGCCGCGAAGTTCCGTAAAACTTGATGCTGATCTTTCCAAGCGTGTCGCCCGGCTGAACGATATACGTTCTGCCGTTTACCGGCGGACGATCATATTCATATTCGTCGCGCGCTTCGGCGTATCTAGGCAGACTTACCGATTGATTCAAGATCACGCCGAACTGCGTTCCCGATTTGACTTCCGCTTCCTCGCCTTTGGTCAGACGTTCGCCGAGCAGACCCGCGCCCGCGCCGATGATACTGCCGATCAGAGCGCCCTTGCCGCCGCCGATCGCCGCGCCAAGGATCGCGCCGCCAGCCGCGCCGCCGCCGATGAAAATGATCTTGTCATTTTTGCGGTCGTCTCCCGAAGCCGTGCTTTCATTGTCGCTTTTCGCGTCGTCCGAGCTTAAATCGGTCAGCGAACCGTTGATGTTGCGGCTCGTTCCGTTCGGCAGACGAATGCGCGTAAAAGCTACGTCAATCGTTCCGGGATCGCCGCCTTTTTTAGCTCTTCGGACGGCATTGACGCGCCCGGTGATCGTGCTTCCGACCGGAACGACGATCGCGCCGCTTGACGAATAGACCGGCTCGGTAACGGTTGTTGTAAACGTGTCGCCGACCTGCACGGTTTTCGAGCTGATCGTTTCATTCATCCGCACGCGGATTCGCGTTCCGCGCTCGACCGTCATCGTTCTCTGCGCCAACAGTTCAGCCGAACCGAAAACAAATAAACCGACTAAAACGGCAATCGTAAATTTAATGTTTGATAATTTTGTCATCTTTCTCACCTCAACTATTTCAAATAAAAGAATTAAACCCGACACCGCTTCTTCGAAAGCGTCAACCGCCCTTTAAGACGCACTCCCGGTATCGAATCGTTGCTAAAAACTTCGCTTTCTAAAAATGTATCATTTTATTGCCGTAAAAAAAAATTTTTAAAAATTCTTGAAATATGCGTTTATTAAGCGTATAGTCTAAACAACTATTACATTTCGTTTCTCTCGAAAGGTTTACCCCCGGTCTGAAAGATTTGGGGGTAAGCCGCTTAAAGAGACCGTTTAACATCTTTTTGCAAGGGGATTTGTGTCCGAATATGTATCTGCTTCGTCCGATAGTTCTGCTTTTTCTGCTGAATTTTTTCGATGCGGTTTTGACCGTTTTTTGGGTTCGAAACGGTTTTGCTTCCGAAGGCAATCATCTGATGGCTAGTCTTCTGGACATCGGCGACCTGCCGTTTTTAGCCGTCAAATTATCGGTCGGACTGGTAACGGCGGTCGTTCTCTGGCGGTGGAGCGAAAAGCGTCTGGCAAAAGTCGGACTGACTCTGGCTCTGACGGTTTACATCGGTTTGATGGGCGTGCATTTTCTCACCGGACTTTCCGCATTCGGACTCATTTCTCAGGGAACTATCGAAAATTTTTCCGTTTGGACAAAATCCGTATTCGCATTTTTCATTTAAAAAACCTTAACGTTCGAGAAAACGCCGCTTGTTATTCAGTTTGAAACAAGCGGCGTTTTCCTGTCGTAATCTAATGCACAACGCAATTTTGAAAATCCTGCATCAAAAGCATAAAGTTCTTATTCAGAGGCTATAATAATTATGACAAGAAAAGCAGTATATCAATTATCGGCACGGCAGATTTTGCTTCTGGCTTTCGCGTCTGCGCTGATCGCGGTCGGCACGGTCGCCTGTCTGAGCAATTTCGGCGGGATGAACTGGCAGACGCGGGACGCGGCAAACATCGCGCAGGCGGAAGAAACTCCGGTAAATCTTTCCGATCCTTCGACCGTCAGCGACGAGCAGAACAATATCGAGATCTACCGCAAATATTCTCCCGGCGTGGCTTTTATCACGACGACCGCCGTGATGGAAGATTATTACGGGCAGGAATTCGAACGCCCGCGCGGTTCGGGGTCGGGTTCGGTCATTGATAATCAAGGTCATATTTTGACGAATTATCACGTCATCGAGGACGCGCAGAAACTAACCGTCAGTCTCGGCGGCGAGAGGGTTTTTCCGGCAAGAGTTGTCGGCGGCGATCCCGATACCGATCTGGCGGTCATCAAGATCGAACCGCCGAGAGAAGGTTTGACCGTCATTCCGTTCGGCGATTCGGAAAAATTAGCCGTCGGTCAGAAAGTTCTGGCAATCGGCAACCCGTTCGGTTTGGACAGAACCTTGACGACGGGCGTTATTTCGGGTTTACAGCGACCGATTCGCGGCACGAACAACCGCCCGATCGAAGGCGCGATCCAGACCGACGCTTCGATCAATCCGGGAAATTCCGGCGGACCGCTGCTTGATAAATTCGGTCGGATGATCGGCATTAATGCGCAAATCTACTCGCGCACCGGAACATCGAGCGGTGTCGGTTTCGCAATTCCGGTGAGCATCGCCCGGCGCGTCGTTCCGCAGCTTATTCAATACGGCGAAGTGCGCCGTCCGAAACTCGGCGCGTCGCTCGCGAATGTCGAACAGCTTGTCCGGCAAGGGGTCGGTCTGCCGGTTGAAACCGGTCTGCTCATCCGAAGCGTTTTGCAGGGCAGTCCGGCGCAACGTGCGGGACTTCGCGGACTCCGGCAGGACAGTTACGGCGATGTCATTATCGGCGACATAATTACTTCGGTTGACGGCACACAGATGAATTCGATTGACGATCTATATAAATTCCTCGACAAAAAACAGATCAACGATACCGTGCAGGTCGAAATTTTCCGCGACGGCAAACGGCTGACCGTTCCGCTCCGGCTTTCGGCTCTGCCGCAATCGTCGCAGGGCGCGTCGCCGCGCAGAAATTAGACGTTTACCGATTTTAATTTCCAAACCACAGGTTAAACGCGAAGAAATTTCGTGTTAATCTGTGGTTTATTTTTTATGAAAAGAATCGAATTAAATGATTTTTACAATGACGGTTTCGGCTGGATTTGCCGGCGTTGCGAGCGCGAATTAAAACAAAATGATTCGTCCGAAAATGAAAAGCATTCGCGTCTGATGAGAGAAGGCGAAGCGGAAAGCAAAACGCCGGAGTTTTCAAACCGCGCGATGGCGCGTTGGACGGACGCTTCGCAGAGATTTTTGGTCTGCCCGCGATGCGGTATCACGGAAAATGCCGAAATTTTTTAATCGTCTTCGTCATCATCTTCCGCATCGGGTTTATAAATTTCATAACCGTGAGCGTCGTCGTAATAATAACGGCGTTTTTTTTGGTCCTCGCTCCAAACGTCATCTTCGTTTGTTTTTTTTTCGCCGTTTTTCTTTTTTTCCTTTTCGCTTTTATTTTTTTCGGGCATAAAGCGTTTATAATGTTTTCGGAAGATTTCTTCAAATAAAATTACGACTCAAAATAATTGCAGATGACCAAAATTCTCGATGTCGGCTGCGGCACGAACAAATACGAAGGCGCGATCGGTTTGGACAATAACCCGCGCACCGGAGCGGACGTGATTCACGATCTCGGCGAATTTCCCTACCCGTTCGCGGACGACGAATTCGATCTCGTCGTCTCGAATCACGCCATCGAACATATCCCGGACGTGATGAAATTTGTCGAGGAACTCTACCGCATCACGAAAAACGGCGGGCGGATAAAACTCTTAACGCCGCATTACACGAATCCCGATTGGGCGACCGACCCGACGCATCGAAACCATTTCAATTCCTATTCGTTTCGCTCGTTTATTCCCGAACAGCAGAATTTCGAGTTTTATACGGACGTAAAATTAAAGCCCGTCAAAACCTACGTTTCGCTGGCGAATCTGTGGCGCGCGCTCGGAATTGAATTTCTCGTCAATCTCGATCAAAAATTTTCCGGCTTTCGTTTTACGCGAAAATTCTGGGAGCATTATCTCAGTTTTATCTTTCGCGGCAAGGAACTGCATTTCGAGTTTGAAGTGGTGAAACAGTAGCAGAAGCAGTGGCAGTTGGAGTTTGATAATTTGCAAATTTATTTTCAGACACAGACATTCACAAAATAAAACTTTGCATTCAATAATTTAGACTCAATATTTCTGCTTCTGCCACTGCTTCTGCTACTGCCGCTTTTCCAAAACTTATCAGCCAACTTTTCGTATTACAAACGACATCTTTAAGAAGAGACAGTTTTCCAGAAGTTTTTATAAATAGAGGTTATTTTTTAATGAAGTCCAGAATTTTTGTTTTTCTAATTATCGCCGCGTTTCTTTTCAGCATTATCGCCCTGGCTTTCAGTTCGAAAGCGTCCGCCAAAAACGGCAGTGAACTCGCCGCGCTACTGCCGGCTTCGGACATCGTTGTAACGATGGACGCGCAGAAGACTTTTAACACGGCTCTGCCGCAGGTTTTGTCGGCAAACCGGGAAATGCTTGATAAGATAAACGGCAAGATAGATTCACTCAAAACAAAGATCGGTATTGACGCGCGGCAGTTCGAGCAAATCGCCGTCGGCGCGAAAGCCAGACAGATTTCCGCCGCCAAAACCGAGATCGAACCTTTCGTTCTCGCGCGCGGCATGTTTAATTCCGCACAGATGATCACGGCGGCGAAACTTTTTTCAAAAGGCAAATACACGGAAGAAAAGATCGGCAGCCGCACCGTTTATATTTTCAAGCTCAGCGAAATCGCTCCGCAAAACAATTCTAAAACGAGCGATTCATTCTTCGATAAAATGCTCGACAAAATGCTGAACGGCATTTCCAACGAGATCGCCGTAACCTCGTATGACGCGAACACGCTCGCTTTCGGCACGGCGGCGCGCGTGCGTGAAGCGTTTCAAAATAACAGATCGCGGATCGGCGCGGACGTTCTCGCGCTGGCGACGAAAAATCCGAACGCGATAGTATCGTTCGGCGGAAAAATGCAGAAAGGAATGGGCGTGCTTCTGCCGATTGACAACGACGAGATCGGCAAAGCGGTTGACGCGATCAATCAATTTTCCGGTTCGCTCGACATTTCGGGCGGCGCGGCGAATCTTTCCGTTACGGCGAAAACTCTGAAGCAGGACGAAGCCGAACTGCTTTTCGGCACGATTGACACGATGCGGACGCTCGGCAAGATGTTTCTGAGCGGCAACAAGAGCGCGGACAAACAGGTCTATGCGAGAATGCTCGAAAACGCCAGCATCACACACAGCGGAACGGAAGTTTCGCTCGCGCTCGAAGTTCCGCAGAGCGACATAGACATTCTCGTCGGCAAAAAATAAAGTTTTTTCATTGATCCGACTCTCTCCTTTGTATCGTTTGGGCTGTTAGTGTTAACAGCCTTTTTTTCTCTAACGAAATTGCGCGTTTAAGACTTTTCCGCAAAAATAAAACGTAATGAAAAACAAACGCATCAAATTCGCTCTAATTGTTTCTTTCGCGGTAATTAGTTTGGGTTTTAATTTCGGCGGCGCGAGTTCGGCGCAGGTCGTCAAACGAAGCCGCGTTGCCACGCCGACACCGACCGCGACCCCGGCACCGGCGCGAACGCCTTCGCCTTCGCCGACACCGGCGGCAACGCCCGTTCCGCCGTCAACTCAGACCATTTTCGACTTGCAGGCGAAAATCCGGCAGGTTTTGTTTCGCCCTGAACTCAGACGCGGCAGAGTCGGCATCAAGATCGTTTCGCTTGATACGGGAAAAACGATCTTCGAACAGGACGCGGATAAATATTTTATGCCCGCGTCGAATATGAAAAGTTTTACGGTCGCCGCCGGTCTGGAAAAATTGTCACCGAATTTTCGTTTCGTAACGAGCGTGCTGGCAAATTCTTCGCCCGACGCGGACGGCACGATCAAGGGTGATCTGGTTATTTTCGGACGCGGTGATATTTCGATTTCGACCGCTTTTTACAATGGTGATTACTATCGCGGAATTGACGAACTGGCAAACCGCATCGCGCAGGCGGGCGTGAAAAAAATCGAGGGAAATCTCGTCGGCGACGAGACGTTTTTTTCCGGCAGCGCGATCCCGTCGGGCTGGGAATGGGACGATCTGCAGTGGTATTACGGCGCGGAAGTTTCGGCTCTGCCGCTCAATGACAACGCGGTTGATCTCTCCATCCGACCGAACGCGCCGAACGCGCCGTGTTTCGTCCAAATACTGCCCGCCAACACGCTTTACAAAATCGTCAACCGGTGCACGACGACCGGTTCGAACATGCGGCGCGACATCCGCGTCGTGAAAAAAATTGACCAGAATATTTTGGAAGTTTACGGCTCGATGCCGGCTAATGACGAAGGCTTTAGAGGCGCGATCACGATCACGCGCCCGTCCGAACTTTTTGTCGAGATGCTCCGCCAGCGTCTTTTACAGAAAGGAATTACTATAACGGGCAGAAATCTCGTCAGAAACGAAAAGCTTTCGGAACTCGAAACAACCGCGCCGGTCGAGATCGCGCGGCTCGAATCCGTTCCCTTCAGCGTCATTGCGGCAAAAACGATGAAACCGAGCCAGAATCTCTACACGGAAACGATTCTCTGGACTTTGGGCGAACAATTGGGCGACAAAAGCAAACCGAAACTTTCGAGTGCGGAACGCGGCATCGCGGTCGTTAAAAGTTTTCTGCGGCAGATCGGTATTGCGGACGATGCGGTCATTCAATACGACGGTTCGGGGCTTTCGCGTCATAATCTGATCACGCCCGCGGCGTCGGTTCAGCTTTACACATACATGGCGAAGCATAGCCCGCACTCGGCGGTCTGGCAAAATTCGCAGACCATCGGCGGAGTTGACGGAACGCTCGCCAGACGTTTCAAAGGGACAAAAGCCGAAGCGAATATGCGCGGCAAAACCGGCACGATTGATCAGGTTTCCGCGCTTTCCGGTTATGTTACGACCGCCGCCGGCGAAAGAATCGTTCTCTCGATTTTGGTCAACGGCGTTCCCGCAACTTCAAATCGAGTGTCGGCGATTGACGCGATCGTCGTCGCGCTGGCGAATTTTGACGGAAAAAGTCAGTAACAAAAAAATAGCCGCAAAAAAGCGCAAAATTTACAAAAAGAGTATTTAAAAGATTTTCTTTTTGTGCTTTATGCGCTTTTTTGCGGCTATTTTCTTTATCTTGGACTCGCGTTAAATTACCAGCGCGAACCGCCGCCGCCGTAGCCGCCGCGTCCGCCGCCGCCGCCGCCGCGGTTGTAGCCGCCGCGTCCTCCGCCGCCGCCGCGATTTTCACGCGGGCGGGCTTCATTGACGACCATATTGCGACCGTCATATTCCTGACCGTTGTATTCGTTGATCGCGTTAGTCGCTTCGTCCTCGTTCGTCATCTCGACAAAACCGAAACCGCGCGAGCGTCCCGTTTCCCGGTCTTGCACGATATTAGCCGATTCGACCGTTCCCATCTGGGAAAAATGCTCAAAAAGATCGTCGTCCGTTACGCGAAACGACAAATTTCCGACATATAATTTTTTACTCATTTTTATATTTTCCTAATTTTTTAAGAAGTGCCGGTCAGATTGGAAAAATGGATAGATAGTTTTGCTTTCTCCAAATTTTCACGGCGGCAAAGCCCGACCCCTTTCTGCAAGAACCAATAACCAAACTCTCTAACCGAACTAAATGCCGCCTTCTGCTTTTCGAACGGGTGTAACTAACGAGATACTCTGAGAGCAAAACTTTTGTGATTATGCACATTTTGCAGGATTTAGGCAAGAGGAAAATGAACCCGACACGCATTTTAATTTTGCCGTTTGATAAAATCGAGATTTTTCAGTTTCGTATCGTCCGTCTTTTTCAGATATTTTATGCCCTGTTTGAAATACGTCCGCGTATTGACCTCTAAAAATTTCGCCCAAGCCGGATCGAAATCGTTTCGCAGATAAGCGTATAAAGCCAGCGCGTAGCCCGCCTGTTCTTCGGTGATGTAGCCTTCTCTCGACATCTGCCAGCCCTGAAAAGAGGAGTTTGTCCATTGCTCGAATTTAAAAAGCGAATTTGCCGTAAAGATGCCGAAACCGAAAAATATGGTGGCGAGATCGGTCAGTAATTCTTCGCTTTCTTCGTCGTATTCGAAATCTTCTTCGCCGCCGAGCAGTTTAGCGTGCGCGAGTTCGTGCGCGATGGTCGCCACCAGATTAACTGGATTTTTCAAAAGCGCGGTGCTGATGGCGATCTTGTGTTTTCCGTTTTCAAAGCTGTATAAACCGCACGCTTTTTTGCCGTCGAACTTTACGGGCGCGAGCGGATGCGGAGAAAACTCCGCTTCTTCGTCATCAAAAATCCGCAGTCGGACGCTTTCATATTCGACGTTCATAAAACCGCAGACGCGCCGCAGAGAATCTTTGATCGGATTGTCGCCGGGAGAAAAAAGTTCGGGAATAAATTCTTCGGTCGGCAAAACGAGTTTCGATTCGCGGAAAGACGTTTCGCCGAACTCTTCAAAAAACCACAAAAAACAATCTTCGAGCCAATCTTTCGTCTCGCCGTCAACCGGACATTTAGGAGTAAACCAGTTCATTTTTTATTCGGAATTTTTCAATTCGTTCAAAATCTTGTCGTGAATCCCGCCGAAACCGCCGTTCGACATGATCGCCACGACATCGTTTTCCTTTAATTCCGGCGCGAGATGCGCGACGATCGCGTCTGCGTCGGGCAAACTGAAAGAGGGTTTTCCCTGAAGCTCGATCTGTTTGACGAGTTCGTTTGTGTCCAAAACCGCACCGAGCTCGCTCGCCTTCGATGTGTTATAAACTCCGGCGATGATGACGTAATCGGCATAAACAAAAGCCTTTTCGTATTTTTCCTGAAAAACGGCAAGCCGCGACGACCACGAACGCGGCTCGAAAACCGCGACGAGCCGCTTGCCGTCATATTTTTGTTTTAGAGCTTTGAGCGTTTCCTCAACGGCGGTCGGATGATGCGCGAAATCGTCAATGACGGTTACGCCGCGTTCGACGCCGCGCACCTCGACGCGCCTTTTGACCGATTTGAAAGTATCAAAAGCCGCTTGAATTTTTTCTCTGGAAATTCCCCAGGCGTCCGCCGCGATGATGACCGCGAGGCAGTTTCTGACATTAAAATCGCCGATCAGATTCGTCTCGAATTCGCCCCATTTATTATTTTCCTTAAAAACCGTAAAGCGCGTCTTGTCGCCCGAAAAATCAATATACCGCGCCTGCCATTTCGCGTCTTCGCTCGTTCCGAAAGTTTCGATATTGGTATGAAGTTTCGGGCGCATTTCTTCTAAAACTTCTCTTGCGACCGGCGAATCAATTCCGACGATCAGATGTCCGTTTGATGGCACGAGATTCATCAGACGCGAAAATTGATATTTGATCTCCCAGAGGTCGCGGTAAATATCGGCGTGGTCGAATTCGATATTGTTGACAATGGCGGCTTCGGGCAGATAATGCATAAATTTCGGCTTTTTATCAAAATAAGCCGTGTCGTATTCGTCGCCTTCGATAACGAAAAACTCGCTTTCCGTCACACGAAAAGACGCGCCGAAATTCTGCACGATTCCGCCGACCAAAAATGACGGATCAAGCCCGCCCGTTTCCATCACCCAAGCCGCAATACTCGTCGTCGTCGTCTTCCCGTGCGTTCCCGCAACAACCAGCGAACGCCGCCCGCGAATAAATTCTTCTTTGACGATTTCGGCTTGCGACCGATACAGCATCTTGCGATTCAAAACTTCTTCAAGCTCCGCATTCCCCCGACTAATCGCATTCCCGACAATCACGCAATCCGCGCCGATGTCGGCATTTTCCGCTTTGTAACCGTTGAGAATTTCGATTCCCAAACTTTCAAGTTGCGTTGACATCGGCGGATAGACGTTCTGATCCGAGCCGGTGATCTTATGACCTTTCGCCTGAAGCATCCCGGCAAGACTCGCCATCGCCGTGCCGCATATTCCGATTAAATGATAGTGCATGTATAATTTGTTGTTTGAAAATAGTTATAAAAACTCTGTTGTAGCAATACATTCCCCTCTTTTTGATCTGCTTTTGAAATATAATGTAATCTCCCCATCTGAACTAATCTTTATCGGAAAACCACCCCAATAAAAAGCCGAACGAGCTGCTGTAGATCTAGCACCGGCTTCCTTTCCTGCTATCTCATTGGTTTCAATCATTGCTCCAAACGCTAGAATATCACTATTTGAAAATATTACTGCTCCATCCAAACTAGCGATCTCCAGTAATAACCTTTTTTTCCTCAAAGAATATGTTGGACTTGCCATAGGAATTCCTTTTAGGGTTGATGACAACATTGATCTAGCTAAATCTTGATTCTCAGAAAGTTTTTCATACAAAACACTTCCTTTATTAACAACATGATTTATAACATCCTTATTTGGATCATATACAAGTAAAGCTCCATGCCTTTTAAAGCTTAAGTCCCAAATTATTTCAAACATATTAGCGCCAATCCTGTAAGTTCCTTGAGCCATGTTATCAACAAAAAAGTTCTTCAATGTAAAAACATCATATAACTTCCATCTTTTTTTTCGCTTAGCTGCAAGCAGTCCTGATATATTCATGATAATTATGTCCCCTCGATTGGTCAGATGAATTGAGAATTCATCTTTCTCCAGTTTACTTTTTATCGGTTGAAGAAATTCAGGATTGAATTTATAGTTTTCTGTATCTTTGACTTCACTCCACTTTATCTCTTCAAAGTCAATAAAATGTAACTCAGCGTCTATTCTGACGAAGGTAAATACTGACGTTGATAAAGGGTCAAGAAATTTTTGTAATTCGGGAAATGTAACTTTGACCGTCCCACTCCCTTTGCCAATAACATAGTTAAAAGTAACATTCTGATTTTCATAAGTTCTCAAACTAACAATGCTTGCATATTCAAGTAGTTCTTCCCAATTTATATTGGAATTACTATTGTTAAGCCATGATAAAGCAAAGTGTTCCTGAATTATTTCAGTTGCTGTTGGTTTCGGCAGATTCTTAGTTTGTTCAAATAAACTTGGAAGAGATATTTTTATTTCGTCTAACAAAGATTTCAACTCAGGGGTTGGGGTTCTGTGTGTATAAAATTTTACGCTTGTGCTTCCTAGCTCAATTTGATGTCCCACAGGACCACACTCAGCTAAATACCAATTTGGAACAAGATCAATAACGATTTCTATAGCTTCTTTTTCGCTTAACATACTTGAGAGCAATTATGTAAAAATACGTTTATACTTTTTATTTGTATCTGTTCAAAAACAATTTGCCTTCCTGCTCGATCAAACCTAATTTCACCCGGTCGAGCCAGCCGATTCTGCCGAGGACATTGCGGTCGAAATATTGGCTTTCGGCAAAATAGACGGTTGAAACGGTTTCGATGTCGAGGACGGAAAGCGTTAGTTCGTGTCCGTAGGCGCGGAAATTTCCGGTTGCCGTGTTGATGTCAACGGGCGTTCCGTTTTCGATTTCTAATCCCAAAAGTTCGCCGTGAAGTCTTTGGAAAATACAGTATGTCGAACCCGTATCAATTTTGGCATCGAATTCGACATCTTTGCCGGAGTAAAAAAGCTTGGTTGAAACAGTGATGCCGACATCGTAAATATTGTAGAGATATGTTTGATCGAATTCTATGATTTCAGCCATTTTTTACCATCCGCCGAAAGGCTGGGTTTCTTTGATACTAACGCGGTGCATGAGCGGCGTTTTGACACCTTTGGCTTGCGCTTCGGCGTGAACCTTTTTTCCGTCCGTGCCGTGCGCTAAAAGCGTATCGCCGTCCAAAGCCACCCATTGCCCGTCAAATTTCTCGCGGTTTTCCTGAATCCATTTCATCGAACGCTGAAATCTTTCCTGCCGTTTATAAAATTCGTCGGCGTTATCGGATTCTTTTGTGTTTTCGCGTTCGATCCATTCGCGCACCTTTTCGCGGTCGGGCGGCGGAAGTTGGCGGATGATCTCGATTGCATTCTCGATTGTCGGAGTCATAATTTCACCTCAAAAACTATTTTCATCTAAAAAGTTGTTATCCGCAATATTTTCGTCTGTTTCGGTCGGATGAAAAGATTAGTTTTTTTCTTTGACAATTATCGTGCGGTCGAGCAGTTTGAGCAAGCGGTCGGGATAATCGGTCATGATGCCGTCAACGCCCATTTCGAGCAGTCTCTGCATATCTTCTTTTTCATTGACCGTCCAGACGTGGACTTTGAGATTTAATTTATGCGCGGTTTCGACGAAATCTTTCGATACGACATTTAGATAACCGACATTTTCGGGAACTTGCAGAGCCTGCATCGGCGGCGTGTATGATTCGGCTAAACCGGTTTTATACATCGTCAGAAAATAACTGACTTCGGAAGGGCTGGCGGACGTGGCGACCTCCGTGCATTCGGCGCGGAAAGCGTCCAAAATCTCCTGACGGAACGAGCCGACGATGACGTTTCCGGTTTTGTTTTTTTCGCGCAAAAGACTACACAGAGGTTTGACGACGGAGACGGCAGCCTGTTTCGGCTCGACGTTAAAGGTCATCCCCGGAAGAGCGTCGAAAATTTCTTCGAGCGTCGGAACGGTAATGCCTTTGCCGCGAAACGGAAAAGTCTTTCCGCCGTCGGTCGTAAAATCAAAACCGGCATCGAGTTTTTTGAGTTCGGCGAGCGTCATTTCGCTCACTTTACCGCTTCCGTCGGTCGTGCGGTCAACGGTCGCGTCGTGCATGACGACGAGTTTGCCGTCGGCGGTCTGGTGAATGTCGAGTTCGAGAACGTCCACGCCCATTTCCGCCGAATATTTAAAAGCTTCGAGCGTGTTTTCGGGAAAAAGCCCGCCGCCGCCGCGGTGTGCGAAAACGAGCGGGCGCGGATCTTCTTTAGAAAAAATGGCTTTGTTGATCGCCGGTTTTCCGGTCGTTACCGCAAACGAAATATAGATCGCCGTAACCGCCGTAAAAACGAGCGCGAAAAGAATGCCGAATCCTTTTAGAATTTTTTTCCCATATTTCATCGTTTCGCTTAATTTGATTCGGTTGATTTTCTTTGCGTTGTCATCAGAAAATTTTAACCGCGAAACACGCGAAAAAAAAGAAGAAAAATCGTCCACAGATAAACACAGATGAACACAGATTTTTTAAGAAATTAAATCAAATAATTTTAAAATCACAAACCATCTGTGTCTATCTGTGTTTATCTGTGGACAAAATATTTTTCGCGTCCTTTCGCCTTTTTCGCGGTTAAATAATTTCCCGCTCAACTCAAAGCCGTTCGGAATTTTTCCATCGCGCCTTCCAGAATGTTATCTTCTCTGGCGATGCAGATTCGCATAAATGTGTCCCAATCGTCCGTGTCGGCAAACGCGCTTCCCGGAACTCCGGCGACTCCGGCGCGTTCCATCAGCATTTCGTTAAACGAAAGCGCGTCGGAAAATTCTTCGGGAATCCGTGTCCAGAGATAGAACGACGAGCCGGAATCATAGATTTTAAATCCGAGTTCGGTCAAAACTTCGCTGACAAAACGGCGTTTCGCGTCGAATTTATCGCGCAGTTCATTGTAATAATTCGGTCGCGCCATTAAAACTTTCGACAAAGCCATCTGAAGAGGCGTAGCGGCGCAGACATAGACGACGTTGACGGCGTTATTGACCGGCGCGAGAAGTTCGCCCGCGCCGTAGGCGTAGCCTAAACGCCAACCGGAAATATTCCACGATTTGGAAAACGAATTGACGGTGATCGTCCGCTCGCGCATTTCCGGCAGAGCGGCGATCGGAATATGCGGATGCTCGCCCGAAACGTAATGCTCGTAAACTTCGTCAGAGACGACCATTAAATCCAATTCTTTGGCGACTTCCGCGACCGCTTCGAGTTCGTCCTGCGTCATCACTTTTCCGCTCGGATTGGCGGGCGTGCAGACGATGATCGCTTTTAACGGGAATTCGTTTCTATCTTTCAATTCTTTGCATCTTTGCAAAAGCGCGTCTTTTTCAAAACTCAGATTTTCGTCCAGATTAAAAGTTTCCGTCCGCCCGCCGAACTCTTCAATGATGCGGCGGTGATACGGGTAATACGGCTCGAAAACGAGCGCGGATTTTCCTTTTAAATAACTTTGCGCAATGCCGACGAGCGCGCCCGTTCCGCCCGGAGTTATCAAAAGTTCCGGCTTTTTCGATTCCGTGTCAACTTCGATCTTGTTATACGTTTTTATTTTTTCCGCGACCTCTTTCCGCAGAGCCTGAACGCCTTCCGACGAGCCGTAATGATTCTGGCTTGCAGAAATAATTTTGTATGCTTCCTGCGCGAGTTCCGCGTCAATCGCAAGTTCGGATTGACCTTGCACGAGATTGCCGTCGGGCGGCACCAATTTCGTAATCGCCCGAATATCGGGTTTGATCTTTTTGGGTTTTACTTCTGTCATATCGCTTATAAAAATAGCAGTTTTCGGCGGAAAATTCTAAGGGAGGGAAGAGGGATGAGGGACGAGGGACGAGGTAATCGTTCTCTTTCCTCTTCCCTTGTCCCTCGCCCCTCGTCCCTCTTCCCTGCTTTTCTGTTAAAATCAATCTATGAAAGCAGTATCGAAACCGAATCAGCCGCCTTCCCCGAAAGCGGGAATTTTGCTCGGGCATTTTTTCAGATTTCGGCGGCGACCGACCGAATTTTTGGAAGAAGCCGCCGCGCTCGGCGATGTAACGCATTTTAAAATGGGCGGGCAATCGGCTTTTTTTCTCAATCATCCCGAACTGGTCAGAGATTTGCTGATCGTCAACGCGCATAAATTTAAAAAGGGACGCGCACTTCAGCGTGCGAAACGTCTGCTCGGCGAAGGTCTTTTGACGAGCGAAGGCGAAGCGCATCTGCGTCAGCGGCGGATGATCCAGCCCGCGTTTCATCGTCAGAGAATCACCGAATACGCGAAAGCGATGGTCGAATACGGCGAACGGATGCGCGATGAATGGCGCGACGGCGAGGTGCGCGATATTGACCATGAAATGATGCGTCTGACCTTGCAGATCGTCGGCAAGACGCTTTTTAACGCCGACGTTGACGACGAGGCTGATGAAGTCGGAAAAGCGATGACGACCTTGATCGAACTTTTCAATTACCTGCTTCTGCCGTTTTCCGAATGGCTCGAAAAACTTCCGCTCCCGCAATCAAAAAGATTCAACCACGCGCGCGACACATTGAATTCAGTTATTTACAAGATCATTGACGAACGCCGCGCGTCGGGCGCGGTAGACACGGGCGATCTGCTTTCGATGCTTCTCATGGCGCAGGACGAAGAAACGGGCGGCGGAATGACTGACGAACAAATCCGCGACGAATGTCTGACGCTTTTTCTTGCCGGACACGAAACGACCGCCAATGCTCTGACTTTTACGTTTTATCTGCTTTCGCAAAACGCGGAAGCGGAAGAAAAACTGCACAAAGAATTGGACGAAGTTTTAAACGGCAAACCACCGGTGATGGAAGATTACGCGAAACTGAAATACACTGAAGCCGTGCTTGCCGAAGCGATGCGGCTCTATCCGCCGGCGTGGGCGATGGGCAGGCTCGCCGTCGAAGATCACGAATTCGGCGGCTATGAAATTCCGAAAGGCTCGCTCATAATTATCAGCCCGTATATCGCGCACCGAGATAAAAGATTCTGGGAAAACGCGGACGAATTCATTCCCGAAAGATGGTTTTCGCAAACGGTCAAAGAAGCCGGACAAAAATTTATCTATTTCCCGTTCAGCCGCGGCGTGCGAAGCTGTATCGGCGAAAGTTTCGCGTGGACGGAAGGCGTTTTATTGATCGCTGTTCTGGCGCAGAAATGGAAACTGCGACTTCAGCCCAAACAAAAAACCGGGCTGAAACCTCTGATGACGCTTCGCCCGAAATATGGGATGAAAATGCGGGTTGAAGAGAGATGAATTTTAGATAACTTCCCACTCGAATTCTCTGAATTCTTCGATCAATTTAAAATCCTTGGCGTTTGCCGTGAACAATTTAAAACCTCGTCGGGCAATGCTCATTGCGAGAAGTGTATCGTTTGTCAGACGCGCTTTACCGACTTTTTCAAAACCGTGTTTTTCTCCGATTTTATTCAAAATTTGTCCGGCAATTGACCAGTCTGTCTGATTCGGCACTAAAAGACGATTTATTTTTTCAAATTCGCTCTCGAATTTTGTCAGTATTTTTAGAGATTTTTTGTCGGATGCACCGACATAAAGTTCTTCTAAAACGACCGCACTAAGCCACAGCGGAACTTTTTCGTCTTGACGTTTTGACAGAATATTTGTGTTGCCCTGACGTAATGCGCGAATATAGATTGAAGTATCAAAAACGACTGACTTAGGCATCGCTCAAGTTTTCCATATTTCCGAATACATCTCTGATTTTGATTTTGCTCTTGAGAAAATTTTCGGTCGCTTTGACGGCTTTTTTATTTTTTTCGGCTTCGGAAATTATCGTGTCGAGCGCGAC
>JBGTSF010000038.1:0-44963 GCA_041940425.1 Pyrinomonadaceae bacterium | reverse complement strand
GTCCGGCAAATCCGTATTCATTGGTCAACGCTTCGGCAAACCACGCGGCGATCTGCAAATCCTTGCTTTTATTTTTCAGCGCGTCGGTTGCCAGGTCTATAACTTTGCGGTAATCCGCCGTTTTGAGTTCGTGCTGCCAGTCGCCCATCGGCACGTCCATATCGGCGCGACGCGCTTCGGCGATCTCGTCATAAATTCCCGAATAGCGCAAACTCTCGCCCGAAGGATTTTCTTCTGAAATCGGCTGAAGAAATTCTTCGAGTTCAATCACCGGCGGTTTTTGTAAATCTTCACTCATTTTTTATCTAAAATTTCGATCAGAAAAAATTTAATTTCGTCCAAACTTTATATTCCGAACAGCGGATCATTGATCGCCGTCCAAGCACCCGTCCACTGCGGCTGATTATTACTCAAAGCGGCGCGCATCTGTGATTTATTCTGTGCCGACGGGCTTGTCCCGGCGGTAACGGGAATCCGCGCGAGACCGTTCCGGGCGTGAAGCGCGGCATCGCCGAGATGCAGTTTGTTATGCATCAACTCGTGAAACGCCATCTCAGCCAAATAGCCGCGGCTGCTGTTTACATAAACTTCCGAAGCGGTCAGCGAACTCGTCCACACCGTCAAACCGTCGCCGCTTCCCGCATTTCCCGGACCGCCCGGCATTCCGCGAACAACACTTTCCAAACTGCTCCGCACAAAATAAACGAGCATTTCATGATTCTGGATCGAAGCCGGAGCCGAACTCGTCCAGCTAACCACGGCAGTCGTTCCGCTCGGCACGATCTGCGAAAACCAGCCCGAAAGCGCGGTTTGGACGGCATTTTTCGTTTCGTCGTTCAAACCCGAATTTACATCACCCAAATAAACATTATATGACGGCATATCAAAACTCCTGCTCTATTATTTTTCTTCTTCGGGAGAAATAAATTCGATTTCATTTAGATCGAGAATCGGCACGGCTTCGCCGTTTGCAAAAAACATCCGCAAACCTTCGCCGATATACAGTTCGTCCCCGGCATCGAGCCAGTTATTCGCCCTTCCCAAACGCACCTGATCATCATCGCTTTTCCACGAATTGACATACAGCGACGGCAGAAACATCTCGCCGATCAGACCGTTTTTGACCTCGACTTTTGCCTGCCGCCAGAAAATGTCGCGCAGAGTTTTCTTTTCGAAAAATTCGATCTTGACGACCTGCTCCATCGGCAGCCAGACATAAGCTTCTTTGACGATGACCTCGAAAACGCACATCGTCAGATCGTTGTAATCGCGGAAATCTTCTTTTGCCTCGCCGTTTACTTTGCACGAAAACGCCGGACGCTCTTCTTCGATTTTGTCCAAAGCCGTACGCGCCTCGGCGGTTTTTCCTTCGCGCACGAGATTGTTTGCCGCATAAAGTTCTTCGACATAATCGGGCGGCGGCATCACGAATTCGGGACGTTTTCCTTTGGAAAAAAGTTCGATGCGGTCGCGCTCGGCTTGAAAATTCTGGCGGTAAATCTGCGAACCGATGAGCGCGGTCGCGCTCTGATGACCGATCACGTCAAGCTGGCGTTCGGCGCGATCCCAGTCGCCGGAAAAACACGAAAGTTCAAACAGAAACGTCCGCGCAGTGGCATCGGTCGGATTGTTTTTCACGGCTTGAATCGCCGCTTCGATCGCGCCGGTCAGATTTCCAATATCGAGTTGTGTTTTTGCTTCGCTCATAAATCATTTTAAAAATTACTGCGCCAAAATATTTTCCGGTGCTTTCAACGCCGTAAAAATGGTTCTCTCTTTATCAAACAAATCTTCGCCCGACGGCTTGACGGTGGCATTGACGGTTTTGCCGCCGAACTTGTATGTCAAAAGATATTCTCCGCTTGCCTGTTTGTTCGGCGAACCGGCGGCGACAAATCTGAACAATCCCCAATTGCCGGGAAACTTCAGAGGTTCGGAACTTCCTGTATTTTGTGAACTTCTGCTTGTCGTCGTCGAACTGTTGACGTTTGACGAGGAAGTATTTGCAGAATTCACAGACGGCGGCGCGGTCGAAACCGTGCCGGAAGTCGAAGCGAACTGCATAAACACGCCCGTTTCCGCGCCCGAACCGGCGGGAAAAGTCAGTTTCGTCGAAGCCGTTCCTTCGGAATTTAATTTCTGCCCGTCAATCGAAACTTCGATGATCGAATCTTTGACGTTCAATAATCTGAACTCGTATTCGTATTTCGGCGAAGCATTACTTTCGCCGTAAAGCGCGCGGCGCAGGCGAAACGCATTGTTCAGATATGTAACAAATTCCTGATTGAATTTGACCGGACTGCTTTCTTTCAATTTTAGTTGTCCCGGCTCGCCGTCGAAATAGATTTTCAGGTTTTTGTTAAAAAATTCGCTCAAAGAACCGTTTGCCGGATTCAAAAACGCCGTCAGTTTTGTCAGATCGGCTTCCGTCTGCCCGTCTTCAAACGGAAAACCTTTTTCGATCTCTTTCGCGTTCGGAAAGATCTGTTCTTTCCAGTTTTTCGCCAATTGGCTTTTCACGTCCGCGCCGAGTAAAACCTGCAAATTTCCGAGCGGCTCTTTCAAAAAATCGGCGATTTCCTGCCCGGTCGAAGTTTCGTTGAAAATTCCCAGAAGACTTCGGATGTCGTTTTCAGCGCGTCTGAGTTGCGGAAATTCCTTGTCGTCGTTACGCGCCAAATCCTGCGAGATTTTCTTTAATTCGTCGGGACGAAAACCGCCGAATTTATTGGAAACCTGCCCGATCGCCGTGCGGTATTTTTCGACCGGCGTATTTTTCGCGTCCTTTTCTCCGAGAAATGTGTAAAGCGGATTGAATTCTTTTTCGACATCCGTGATCGGTTCTTTTTCATCGCCGCCGGACGAAGGCAGAAAACTCCAGAGCCATTCGATCCAGCCGTCGGGTTCGGGTTTGGCGGAAAGCCGAGTTTGCCGTGCGACTTCTTTTAATAAAACTTCGATCGGTGAATTAGCCGACGAAAATATTTGCAGAGCAGTGTCGGCGGTCGTTTTATCTTTATACGCCACAACATTTAAAGATTTAACAAACGCTTTCCAGTTGTCGGCATAATCGCGGAAATAACGGCTTTGCAGTCTCGACGAATCGGTCGTCTGCACGTTTCCCGTGTTGCTCTGCTCGCCCATTACCCAATCGTCCTTGCTGAGTTCCTGATCGGCGTCGGAAATCGCCTTTTTCATCAGTTGATAGCCTTCGACGGTGTATGCGCTCGGAACGGTTACGGTTGATTGAACAAAACTCGCGTCCGCGCCCGCATTTGCCAGAATGCGGTCAGCCGACATCGTGCCGTGTTTTTCTTCCGTTTCTTTGGAAATTTCGGAAATTTTCCGCTGGTAATAACGGAACACGGGCGGAAATTCTTTGAGCTTGACGCGCGTATTATTAACCAGATTTTCATCCAATTTGATGCGCGGAAAACTCGCCGGAGATTCGTCGCGGTCAACTTGCTTTGCCCAAAAATCGAGCTGTTCGAGCGCGGTCAATTCTAAGCCGGACGGAACTTTCGATTCTGCTTTCCAGTAATCCTGAAGCGCATTTTTGATCGTCGTCGGATCGGCTTTTTCCTTGTAATTTTTCAGATTCCCGTCTTTATCTTTGTATTCGCCGCCGGAAAGCATCAGGTAGGCTTTCAAAAGATCGTAATGTTTGCCTAAGATTTTTTCTTTTTCTTCATCCGTTCCGGTTATTTGGCTCGCATTGAATTTCCGCAAATCTTCTTCGAGTTTTCTGACGACCGGCTCTTTAAAACGTTTTTCGACGGCGTTGAAATAAATGGGAAGCAGAGCGGATTTGTAAATCCTATCGCCTGAATACAAACCGAGACGCATATACACGGGCGCGCCTTCGCGTTCGTTTTCGTCGAGACGAACGAGCAGTTCGCGCAGATTTTCGATGGCGTTTATCTCGTCGCGCGTTTCCGGTTCCTGTTTTTCCAGCGGATTGCGGTCGCGGTTTGCTTTGACGATGGTCAAAACCGCCCCGCCTTTCTGCTCGGCTTCGGCGAGCATCTGCTTGTTGTAATAAAGCGAAATTCCGGCAAGAGCAAGCAGTGAAAAAACGATCAGCGCGGCGAAGATCGTAAACAGCCAGCCCCAGATCGGCGGTTTTTGTTTCTGCTGTTGAAACGTTCTGACCAAATCCTTGTCACGCAAAACGACATCGCGGAAAAACTTTTCGGTGAAATACGTCTTGCCGACCGTCTGCGGAATATTTGCCAGCGTTTTATTAATGTCAACTTTCTGGCGGTTGACCGGCACGGCAGTAAAATAAAAACCTCTTAGAAACGGACTTTCGCTAAACGGATTCGGGCGGAAAAGCGTCGAAACGAACGCGCCGAGTTTGCGCCGCGCCGCGCCGAAATGAAGCGGAAAATTAAAAATTCTGAGTTGTCTGGCAGGCGGAAACGGCGCGCTCAAACGCATCAAACGGCGTTTCATTACCGAGTTTTGCAAAAGCTCATATTCGCCATCGAACAGCGATTGCGCGTTATCCGATTTTTCGAGCGGAATCGTCGCGCCCCAAACCAAAGTTTTGTCTTCCTGTTTGGAATTGGAAAACGAATCGCGGAAACCTTCGATCGCGTCGGCGTGCGTGAAAACGAGGTAAACGGGAAAACGAGTTTTCAAACGCTGGCTCGCTTCATCTAATCGCGTTCGCAGAATTTTTGCCTGTTCTTCGATCTCGCGCTCGTCCGAATGCAAGATTCTTTCCGCGCTGACCGTCATCAAAACGCCGTCGAGCGGGCGATTCGGGCGATGTTTTTTGATCGTTTCGAGCAGAGAATTCCATTCTTCGCCGTCAACGCCTTCGGTCTGAAAACGCCCCGCCGTGTCGAGAAAAACCGCTTCGCTCGTTACGCGCCAGTCAACCGATCGCGTCGGTCGGATAAATTTAAGTTCCGACTGCCGCTGGCTCGGCAGATTTTGAAAATCGAGCGACGAACCCAGAACGAGCGAAGATTTTCCGCTTTTCGGCGTTCCCATCACGAGATACCACGGCAGAGAATAAACCGCCTCTTTGCCGTTTCCGCCGAGGTTCGAGGATTTTAAAAACTGTACCGTTTCTTCCGCACCTTTTGTCAGATCGTCGTTATTTCCGGTCGGCACTGCAGCGGATTTTGCCGGTTCGGTTTCGGGTGTTTTTTCTTCCGCTTTAGCTTCCGCCTGCCGCTCTTTTTTCTTACTGCGGCGAGTCGCAAAATACCCGATGACAAGCGCGATCGGAAGCGTTATCAAAACGAGCAGAATAATAATGATCCGCTCGGTCCAGCCGTAGCCGTATTGATCGCCGACGAGCCACACGAGCAGTCCGACGATGCCGTAGAAAGAGAAAAGACCGCCGAGTCCGAAAGCGTATTTTAATTGGTCAGCTTGCCAAGACATAAATTAAAATTAGCGTTAAATTTGCAGAGCCTGCATCGCGTCGTCCAAAAACTTCGAAGACACGAGAAACATCGTCAGATAAACAATCACAGCCAGTCCGAGACCCGCGAAAGCCGTTACTTTTGCCCACGTCGGCATCTTGCGTTCGGCGGGCGGCGCGGGCTGATCCGAGACGAGCCAATTTGGTGAAAGCTCGACCGGACGGATCTTTCCGATCTTCACCAGCGCGTTCGCCGTCTTCTGCATAATGGCGAGAAGTTTGTCTTTTTCGTAAACTGCGTATTTGCCTTTAAACCCTAGAAGCATACAGACGTAATAGATTTCGACCGCGTCCTGCGTTACGTCAATTTGACCTAACATCGCTTCGAGTTTGTCGAAAAATTTTTCGCCCGCGAGCTGTTCGCCGAAATATTCAAGTTGAAGCGGATTTCTTTCCCATTCCTGCCGGAGCGGAAAATTGTTCGTCAAAACCGTTTCGTCAACAAACGCCGCCAGACCGAATTTGGCGACCTGCACGACCTTCGGATTAAAACGATAACGGTCGGCTCGTTTTTCGAAATCGTCGAGCATCGAAACGATCTTCGGACGCAGATCATTCGAAGGCTGAATGATTCCCGCTTTCAAACGAAGTATCAGATCAAAAATCGGTCCCGCAAATGTCACTAAGTCGTTTTTACTTGTTCGTTCACTCATCTACTTAAAATTACAACGCGCAAAATTTCTTCAATTGAGGTCAAACTTCTTTAAGGTTTGACCGCATACATTTCTAATTTCTCATCGGCGATTTCGTCCGGCACATAAACGCCTAAAACTTTCGAGCCTTTTATTCCATCCCAATACGGTCCGATAGTGTCGAGTTTAAAATACTTAAAGCCGACGCGCGCCGGTATCGGCGCGGGCGGCGGGCTTGCGTGAGACAAAACCACGCCCGGAAGCGCCGAACCGATGATCGTGTCAATCACGTCGCGCGAAGCGACTTTGACGACGCGCGGCACGCCTTCGATTAGTTTCGATTCCGGCATTTTCGCGTTGACCGCGAGATAAAATTCGGCTTCCTTCAAAAGCCGCTCGTCCTCGACTCTGCCGACGTATAAAGTTTCGCGCGTTTTTTCGAGCGGAATCGGCACGCACCGGCTCGGAATGACGGTTTCGAGCAGTTCTTTTAAAACGGTCGAAAGATTGTGAAACGTAAAATAAAGATCGTCGTGATCGTATTTGACGATGTCTTTCGGATGATGCTCGACCGAAAAGGTCATCAGTTTGCCGACGAGTTTCGCCATTTCCAGATAGAGCGGTTCGGGATGCACGAGCGGCGAATGAAAATAATGTGCCATCGCCGGAATGGAAGAATTGACCGTGTGCAGAAGCCAGAAAACGGCGACTTCCGAAGTCGTAAAGTCCGCCAGCGAAGCGTTTCTCTGCCGCCTTTGTTCGCCCAAACTTCCGCTTTTCGTAATCAAAATTTCGACGATCTGCCGAAGCATATTGACAAGCCAATTCGAAGCCGAAACATTCAGGATCGGCGGAATATATTCGTCCGAAATTTGCAGTCCGCCGGTCGGCGTTCTTTTGAGTTCGGCAATTTTTATCGAAGTAAAACCGTCGCGCAGTTCGTCGTCAAAAATGATTCGCAGATTACTTTTTGCTAAAGCCAAAGGCTGTTCGTTCGTCCCCGTAGTTTCGTCCTTTACAAGCACGCCTTCCTGCAAAAATCTGATATTGGCATTCGGCTTCGCGCCGTTTGCCTGAAAATTCGCTTCGCCGATCTTCTTTGCCGGGATCGCCAGATGAACTCCTACCACTTCCTGTTCGGGATGAAAATGCTCGCCCACCGGACGAAGATCGGGAACGGCTTCCGCGTCGGGAACGCTGATCATTAAACCGTCGGGCAGAACGCCGCGAAAACTCGTAATTTGAAAATTCCCGTTGGCAATCGCGTCGGTGTTGATCTGCAAATTCAGAACGCCGTATTCAAACGGCTGGATCGAACGGACGCGCGAATTGAGAAGTTCCTCGTAATAATTGTCCCATTGCTGAAAATGATGCGGCGTTAAAAGCATCCCTTCATTCCAGACTATTTTGCGATATTGGCTCATAAATACCGGATAAAAATTTGAATTATTAAAGATAAATTATTGCAGGTGTTTTGCTTTGATTGTGTTCCGTGTTGGCATATTTGTCAATGGTTTGCGCTAATTCCGCTTTGATCGTGTTCCGTTATCAGCCAGATTCTTTACGAAATCCATCACCCACTCCTGCCCTGTTTTTTCCGGCATTTTTTCGGGGAAATTTCGCACCCATTCAAGCGCGCGGATCATCGGAACAAAATTCAGTCTCCGCAAATTTTCGCTTCTTGCCGTTTCGCGCAAAGTTTTCGAAGGTTTAACGGTCATCTCGACCATTTTTACGGTTTCCGCCGAAGGTTTCGCGCAGTTTTCCGCCGGGGAAGTTACGAGATATTCGCGGCAGGCGAGCGGACGGTCTTTGTGAATCGAGCAGGATTCGTTTTCCAGAAATGGACACGCAACGCCTTCGTAAAAATATTCCATCACCGTTTTTTGGCGTTCTTCGGGCGAAAGATTCGCGTAATCTTCCATCCGTTCAAACCACCCCGTTTCGTGAAAATGACGGCATCCGTCTTCAAATTTCTTTTTGATCTCGCTGCGGCGCGGTTCTTCCATATTCTCCACTAACTCGGCGATTCTGTATGCTTCGATCTCCGCGAGTGGAACCGGCTGACGGCAGCACGCGCCGCAACCCGCTTTGCAGGAAATTTTTTCACCGCGTTCTTCAACTTCACCGACGCTCAAATCAACAAACGAACTCGTCATCGCCTGAAAAACCGGCAGCATCCGTGTCGGTTTGACCGCGTTTGCCGGAACGGTCATCTCCATCTCGAATTTTTCGCCGTTGACATTTAACGTAATTTGCCCGGCTATCCATTCGCTTTCGTTTGTCATAATTTTTAATGTGAAAAAGGGGAAAAGTGAAAATGTGAAAAAGTTAAAATGAAAATCATTTTAACCTGCGCGGAAAATTAATCATTTACCATTTATAAAAATGCGCCATCAAGTTACATCGAACCCTTTTCCCTTTTTCACTCTTTCCCTTTTTCACTTTTAAAACTTAACCGCTTCGGCATTGACACCAAAATCGCGCGGATTTTGCGAAATCGTTCCAACGGCGAGAAAGCGAAGCGCGAATTCAAACTGAGAATCGGAGATTTTTTCGTTTTCCTTCAAAAACCAGATCGTGCGGATGCGGCGTGAGCTTTCGGGAAACTGATCGGTCAGACTTTGCAGCATATTCCGCATTTCCAGAGTTCTGCCCGCCGCGCCCTGCTCGTAGGCGGCGATAACTAACAGACTGTCGTCGGAAAGCTCGTCGCCGACATTGCGCGAAAGCTCGTCCAGAACATTCGCCATCGCCTGCGCCTGCGTCAAAACATTGCCTTGCGAATTTCCTAGTCCGGCGAGCGCGGCGGCGGTCAAAAATTGCGGCTTCAAATTTTTCTGACTTGCAAGTGTTTGAATCTGCGCGGAATTTTGTTTAGCTGATCTTAAATTGGCAGCAAGCGCGGATGAATTTTTAAATTGATTGATCTTGCCGCGCAGAATTTCCTGATGTTTCCCGATCAGAGCCGCCCGCGGATCGCGCTGGGCGATGCGCCGCAGAAACGACGCGGAATTGATCTCTATTTTTGCGAGTTCGCTTGCGTTTCCATTTGAAACAGGCTGATTAACGGGCAAATCGCTGTTCGATTCGATAATTTCATTTGTCGAATCATTGCCCGGATCCGTGTTTACATTCTCATTCGCCGGAACTGAAATATTCGTCGAATTGTTTTCGGGATTTGAATTCTCAAAACCTTCCGTCTGATTTTTTTCCCCCAGACGATTCGATGTATAAATAAAATCATTTCCCTCGGCGATTTCCTTTTTTTCGCCGCTTTTAATAACGAGAAAAACACCGCCGACCAATAATAAAACAACAATTCCCAAAACGGGCGCGATGTAAAAAAAACTGATGGGAACGGAACTGCCGTTTTTTGAATCTGCCGGAGCGATCGGTTTTTCCGCGCTCTTTTCCGCTTCCTGGATTTTTTCTTCGGGTATTTCTTCGACCGTTTGATTTTCGCCTGCTACTTCCTCGATGCTTTCAAAAATTTCTTCGCCGTAAACAACACTGATCTCGACGCTTTCACCCAGAACTATCCGGTCGCCGTTTTTCAGCGTAAAGGGCGCAGACAAAATCTGCCCGTTTATTTTCGTGCCAAGCGACGAACCGGCATCCGACGCGACGAACATATCGCCGAAGCGTTCAATCTTCAAATGGCGGCGCGAAACCGCCGAATCGGCAATGCTCAGATCGTTTTCCGAATGCCTGCCGATAAAAAATTCTTCGGTCAAAACCCGCACCCGTTTCATCTCGCCGTTTTCATTTTTGAATTTGAGATTTATTTCGGTCATTAGTATTCAGCAATCAGCAATAAGCAATCGGTAAATCCATTTTCAGCATAAAAATCCGGCTTACTG
Source organism: Pyrinomonadaceae bacterium (assembly GCA_041940425.1). Taxonomy (GTDB): domain Bacteria; phylum Acidobacteriota; class Blastocatellia; order Pyrinomonadales; family Pyrinomonadaceae; genus DATHTS01. The sequence continues at coordinate 35,028 of JBGTSF010000038.1, read as the reverse complement.
AATGCTGATTGCCGATTGCTGATTGCTACTTCGCATAAGTCGAAAGCGGTTGGAGATTCAAACCGAAATCTTTCGGGTTTTCACCGACAATCGCGGCGGCGAAAAATTTCGGAACGTATTTGACGTTTTCGAGTTGAAACTGTTTCGACAATTTATCGGCGTTCGCCACCAAAGTCCAGAAAGAACGTTCCTGCGTTTCATTGGCTTCGAGCGCGGTTTTTAAGTTTGTGCTGAGACCGCCTTCGCCGCTATTGTAGCTTCCGATTGCCAGAGGAACGCTCAGAGGTCCCGTGCCGAATCTTAAAGTCAAAGCCTTCATATACGAAGCCGCCGCGTCTGCCGCCGGCTGCGGCTGACAACGTATGTCCGGGTTTGACGGACTCGCGCCTTTCACAACTCCGTCGCTCGGCTTGAAATGAATTTTGGCGGTCGCGTATGTGAATTGAAACATTCCCAGAGGTCCGGTCGGCGATTGCAGACAGACGCAATGCTCGGATTCGATCATCGCCAGATACAGACCGATCTGCGGATCAATGCCGTAGCCGTTAAACGCCTTGATAATAAACGGCGCGTTTTTGCTAGCACGTTCGTAAGTCGCCTGTAAATTGTCGCCGAAACGACAGCCCGAAAGCGGTCGGACATTGGCGCGGCTCGCGTAAGCATTCGTAAAACTTTTTATTTTTTCGACTGCCGCCGGTGGAATCGAACGGCTTTCGCTGTTGCCGATCATCCGCGCGACTTTCAAGGCTTTGGCTTCGATATATTTGCTTTTTTCCGCGTCGGACATTTCGAGATATGTTTTTCCGGCGGGCAAATTTTTTTCGATTAAATTGCCGTTCGATTCGGGCGAATCAGTCAGATTCACATTGTCTTCAATCGAATTCGTCTCCGAATTTGTTTCGGTTTTCGGTGTCGGTGTCGGCGAAGATGTATTTTCATTTTCATTTTCAAACTCACGCGGCGTGTCGTAATTATTATTACTGACAACTTCTTTTTTATCGCCGCCCAAAACCTTTACACCGATAAAAACCGCCGAAGCTGTAATCACAAGAAGCGCGAACGCGGTAATGACGAGCGGCAAAAAATTTGAAGATTTTTTTGAAGACGAAGAGACGACCGATGAATTTTGAGAATTTCCGGCTGTTGCCGATACGGATTTCGTTTCCGAAAATCTGATCTTTAAGTTTGTGTAATTTCCGATCTTAATCGTATCGCCGTTTTGCAAAGGCGTTCCGCTCGCGCCGACTTTTTCGCCGTTGACAAATGTTCCGTTGGTCGAGTTTTCATCCACGATCCAAACCCGTTCGCCGTCGCGGTAGATGGTCGAATGCAGACGCGAAAGCCCGTCGTCTTCGAAACGGAAATCGGCATCGCTTCCGCGCCCGAACGTCATCTTCTCGCCATCAAAACGAATTTCCTGCGAGCCTTCATCGGTCGGATATGTCAGATAAATTTCCGTCATTGGACAATAAATATTTTATACATTTCCGAAAGCGGCGCGTCCTGTTTCAAACCGAATTTCTGCGGATTTTCCGCGACGATCCCGGCGGCGAAAAAGCGGACGATCTGCTCGCGTTGCGCGGGCGATTTTACTGACAGCCAAAAATCCTGACGATTTTGCGGCAGAGCGTCTTTCCATTCGCTCGCTTCGAGCGGCGGCATTCCGAAAGCCGCGACCGCATAGACAAAATCGTTTTCAAAAATATTATTGGCGATCGCCTTCATATAGACGGATGTCGCAACCGCCGCACAGCGTTGCGTCTGTTCGGTCAAACTTTTATCTTCGCACGTTCCGTCGTATGCGTTTGCCGTCACCAATTGTTTTGAAATCCGCCACAAACCTTCTTCGCCGTTTTCGTTTGCGGGAACGAATTTCGTGCGGCTCATCGCCAGAACAAATCCGAGCGGCGGATCAATATTCTGTTCTTTGACGAACGCTTCGTTGATCGTATCGCGGTATTGCGCCGCGCGCTGCGAATAGCCTTCGGTCTTATATTCCGCCGTCCGCTTTTGAACTTCCTGCAAAAACTGCTTATTAAATCTGTATTCCGCGCCGCCCGCAAATTGTTTGACCAGACGCTTTGCCATCTCCTGCGTTTCGAGCAGAGAGATTTCCTTTTTCGGCTCGGCGGGTTTCGGCGTCGCGCCCGGTTCGGGTGTAAATTCCGGTTTCGGTGTCGGTGTGGCGAGAGTTTCAAAGGCTAATAAAACCTCGCTTGGCGTGCCGATCGGATTTCCCTCTTCGTCTTCTAAAATTATTTTTAAACTATGATTCAAACCGTCGGCGAGTTCGGGAAATTCGCGCGGGTCAATCATCGAGGAAAACGGACTTCCTTCGCGGCTGTCAATAACGAGTTCGTCATCGAGAATAAAAACCGCGCGGCTGACGCATCCGGCGTTTTCCGTCTGCACTTCGATGGGCGTTTCCGATTTCAAAACATCGCCGGTTTCGGGGCGCGAGATGACGGCGGTCGCGTCGCATTTCGGTTCGGGGCGCGTGTAATAATAAGCGACCGCGCCGACCGCGCAAACGACCGCCAAACCGCAGGTAACGGCGGCGACGGTGAGCATCGTCGGCATTTTCGAAGTCTTTTCCGCTTCTTCGGCGATTTCCGCTTCCTGCTCTTCGATATATTCGTCTTCGCTTTCCTCAGCAGAAATTTGTTCGTCCGCGCCTTCGACATCAGTCAAAGGAATTTCGCTTTCTTTTTCAATAAAAAATTCGATCCGGCTTGTTCCGCCGAGAACGATTTTGTCGCCGTTTCGCAAAAGTTTTTCGCCCGAAACGCGCTTGCCGTTGACGGTCGTGCCGTTACTGCTGTCAAGATCAATAAGATAAAATTCGTCGCCGCGCGACTGGATTTCGGCGTGATAGCGCGAAACATTTGCGTCTTCGGGAAACGACACGAAATTATCCGAAACGCGCCCGATAGTCGTTATGCCTTTATACAAAGTTATTTCTCTGCCGCTAAATTTCAGTTTCGGTTCAGCCATAAAAAACGCCATTTACTGACGAAAAGAAAAAGTTTTGTTTGCTTTGAGTTTACTCTTCCAACTGCAAATGAATTAAGAAAAAGGGTAGTGTCGCAGAATTTATGATGAAAGAAACAAATTCGGAATATGTGAAAAGTGAAAAGTGATAGCTGAAACCTTGATAAAACCTATCACTTTTCACCTTTCACTTATTCCGAATTAAAAACCTTCAAAATTCAAATATCATAAAATTTGAAACACCACCAGAAAAAGAAACTAACAGGGATAACAGGATAGACAGGGATAAAAATTTGATTTTTGTTTTTTTCTATCCTGTCCATCCTTTTATCTCTGTAAATTCTCTTCCTACTTTTTGTAAACTATTCCGGCAAATCCAGCACGTCCGAGCGCGTGATAATTCCAGTAATGCGGTTAAAATTTTCGATCAGAACGGCGGGCGATTTTGACAGTTTCGTTTTTATTTCCCTGAAACTCGCGTCAACGTCAACAACCGGAAAACTCTTGTCCATTACGTCTTTGACTTTCGCATCCAAAAGGTCGCGGTTCTGCACGAGTTTCTGCAAAATATGGCTTTCGCGCAGACTTCCGACCGGAGAATTTTCTTCCATTACGGGAATCTGCGTTACGCCGCTTTCGTTCATGATCGAAAGAGCCGCGCTGACGGTTTCTTCGGGCGAGACGAAAATAAGTTCGTGCGGCGCGCCCGAGTTTTTTGTTTCGTTGATCAAACCGGCGGTGATCTTCTGTGGTTCGAGCAGAAGTTTTTCCTTCATCCATTCGTCCGAATGATGTTTCGTCAGATAATGTTCGCCCGTGTCGCAGACGATGAAAACGACGACCGCATTTTCGTCCAGATTTTTCGCAACTCTTAAAGCTCCGGCAAAAATAGTTCCGGCAGAGCCGCCGCAAAAAATTCCTTCGTGCCGACCAAGCTGGCGCGACATCTCGAACGATTCGCGGTCGGTAATATTTATAATTTCGTCAATCGCTTTCATATCGGCGTTGCCGACGGGAATATTTTGCCCGATGCCTTCGACCAGATAAGGCGTGGCTTCGGGAACTTGACCGGTTTCCTTGTATTGTTTGAAGATCGAACCATACGGGTCTGCGCCGATGACTTTGATGTTCGGATTTTTTTCTTTTAAAAAGCGCGACGTTCCAGTGATCGTTCCGCCCGTGCCGATCGAAGCGACCAGGTGCGTTATCTTGCCTTCGGTGTCGCGCCAGATTTCCGGTCCGGTCGTCCGGTAATGCGCCATCGGATTTGCCGGATGATTGTATTGGTCGGGATAAAACGAATTCGGCGTTTCGCGTGCGATGCGTTTCGCCGTTTCGACGTAATGATCGGGCGAACCGTATTTCGCCGCCGCCGAACAGATCACGATGTCCGCGCCGAGAGCTTTTAAAAATCTTCTCTTTTCAACCGAAACTTTATCGGTCATCACGAAAATACATTTGTAGCCGCGCACTGCCGCGACGAGCGCGAGACCGATTCCCGTATTGCCCGAAGTCGCTTCGATGAGCGTTCCGCCTTTCTTTAAAATTCCTTTTTCTTCCGCGTCGTTGACCATCGAAACGCCGATGCGGTCTTTGACCGAATAGCCCGGATTAAGCGATTCCATTTTCGCGTAAACCTGCGCTTTGATGCCGTGTTGTTTGGTTAAATTATTAATTTTGACAAGCGGCGTATCGCCGATGATCTCTAAAACATTTTGATAAACTTTCATTTGTTCTCCAGATTTGAATCGAGTTTTTATAACGCTTTAATTTTATCCATAGAATTGAGGTCTGCAAAATAGAAAGCGGAATATTTTGAGTCGAAAAAAGGTTTGAACAGAAGATTTGTTAGAATTGAGTAGAATTTTGTTCCAGAATTTCGCGTCTTTTCTCCAGCAGATTTGCCGGATCGTTGGTGATAACAGATTTAATGCCAAGTTTCATCGCTCGCCGGACAAAACGCGGATTGTTCACCGTCCAGACCGTAACCGGAAAATTTCTTTTTTCCGCTTTTTTCATAAATTTCTTTGATACGAGCGTGTAATGAAGCGATATCTGATCGGCGCGAAATTCGTGCGCGAGCTTCAAAAGATGTTTTTCCTTGCGGAGCATCGTCATAATTTTCGGCGCGAACAGCGCGGCGGTCGTTACGCCTTCGCACAGGCGGCGGATTTCGGGAATGACTTGCAGGCGAAAACTTTTGACGATTATCTGCGGCAGAAGATGCGACGCGCCGATTTCCCTGCAAACGGCGCGGACAAGCGGCTCGACTTCGCCTTCCCTGCATTTGAGTTCGATATAGATCAAACCGCGAAAATCGCTCAGTAAATTTAGAACTTCTTTCAGAGACGGAATCATTTCGCCGGAAAATTTGTCATCCGCAAAGCGCGGAAATGCGCGGTTAAACCACGAACCGGCATCAATTTTCTGCAAATCTTTAAACGAAAAATCAGATATCTTTTCATCACGCCCGCCGATTCTTTTTAAATCCGCATCGTGAAAAACTACAGCTTCGCCGTCTCTGGAAAGCCGCACGTCAAATTCGATGCCTTCCGCGCCGTCTGCAATCGCTTTTCTAAACGCCGCCAGAGTGTTTTCCGGCGCGAGCGCGGACGCTCCGCGATGCGCGACGATCAGGGGAAAATTTTCGGAATCCGGTTTCATTTAATACAAAGATAGCCGCGAAAAAGCGCAAAAAAACAAAAAAAAAATTTAAAAACTTTTGAGCCTTTTGCGCTTTTTTGCGGCTATCGCTTTTATTTTTTCTCCAGCAGAAAAATCTTTTTCGACCAGCCGATCGGTTCGGTGATTGGAAATTCGTAATCGCCGACAATATTAAAAAATTGTTGTGAACTTTGTCTGACATTTTCGAGCGGATGCGTTTTAAAATTATAGAGAATTTCCAGAACCGAACCGACCAGCGACGGTTTGACAGGAATCAGAACAAGACGCGCGCCCTTTTTCGCCACGCGCGCGAGTTCACGAAAACCGTCTTCGAGCGAAACATATTCCAGAACGCCGCACGTTAGAACGAGATCGAATGTCTCGTCGGCAAAAGGCAGTTCGAGAATATTGCCCTGTGTTACGGCGACGTTTTCCGCATCGGTTTTTTTGTCTTTTTGAAACTGTTCGCGGGAAACTTGCAGAGAATTAAACGAAAGATCGAGCGCGATAGTTTTTTTCGGGCGAAAACCCGCCCCCTGAAAGGCGAGCGTTACGATGCCCGTTCCGCTTCCGGCATCAAGGACATAAGAATTTTCGTCAACCTGCAAATCGAGCGAACGCAGAAATTTTTCCACCGATTTGCGGTAACCGTTGACCTTCATCGCCAGATTCTGCACGTCGGCGATGCGGTCGTAAAAGTTTTGCGTTTTGGATTTTTTCGCTTCCTGCATTTTTAGGTTTATAGAGTTTATAGAGTTTGGAGAGTTTATAGAGTTAAAGAAAAATTACTCTCCAAACTCTATAAACTCTATAAACTCTCTCACTTTTCAGATAAGAGTTTGACGATCATCGCCTCGACTTCTTCTTCGTTGTTCGAGCCGGATTCGATATAGCGGACGATGCCTTTGCGGTCAATCAGAACGGTCGTCGGGATGCTTGTCGCGCCGTATCTGAGCTGGTTCGTAATGTCTTTTCCGACGACGAAATCGTATGGAATATTTTGTCCGGTTTTAAATTTTTTCAAATATTCGATTTCGTTTTGATTATCAACCTGAAAGCCCTGCGCTTCGCCGTAATAGCGCGTTACGCCCAGAATTTCCAAGCCGTCTTTTTTATAGGTCTGATACCAGCCGATCAGTTCGGGAAACTGCTCGATGCACGGGATGCACCATGTCGCCCAAAAATCCAGCAGAACGACTTTGCCGCGCATCGCCGTAAGAGTTTGCGGCGTGCCGGGAAACCATTGGTCAATTTTTTCGAGTTCGGGCGCGGTCGAGCCGAGAACTTCGTAATGCTTTTTGCGTTTTTTCAAGTTTCGCTTGATGTCGGCTTCCAAAGTTTTATTTTTAAAATCCGTCGAAAGATCGGCGAGTATTTTTTCGACAAAAAGCAGTGCGGCGGGCTTGCGTCCCGTCTCGATCATATATTTGACGCGCTGGTCAACCGTTTGATAGTAGATGCTGTTCGATTCGACAAACGCGGCGGTCTGCCGCAAATCTTCGAGCGCGGCGTCGGCTTTTTCGACATTTCCGGCTTCGCGGTTAATCTCGAAAATCTTCATTCCCGCGTTGAGCAGATCGTTAAGCCCGCGCACGCGCGACGAGGTATCCTTAAAAGCGGCTTTCAACGCGCGGTAAGATTCTTCAGCGTGTTTTACAGCCGGTTCGAGTTTCTTTTCCTCGCGGTAAGCGGCGGCGAGTTCTTCGTCCATCTTGGCGCGTTCGCGCTGGCGGACAGGATCGTTGTTGAGATATTCCGTGAGAATTTTTTCGGCTTCTTCAAAATTTTTGCGGCGGGCGGCGATGACGACCAGAACCGACCGCGCCGTCTGCGCTTTCTCCGCCGACCGGTCTTCCGCCGCGAGATATTTTCGCATCACCGCGTCGGCGTTTTCAAAATTTTCCGCAACCCAGTTGAGCATTCCGAGATAATACGTATCATCGCTCGAAAGATTCTGCCGTTCCGCCAGAATGGTCGCATATTTATGGGCAAGCTGTTTCTGGTCGCGCTGTGTTTTTTCATGAAGCACTTTGCTGTAGGCGATTTTTTTCTGCTGGTATTCGGCATACTTGGTCATCGCGTAATTGCTCGCTTCCGTAAACATCTGCTCGGCGGTCAGATCGCTCGTTTCGGCGGCGACCGAATTAACGGGCGGCGCAGAAGAAGTTTTGTTCGGATTGACGCGCCGCGATTGGGCAAATGAATTTAAAGCCAAAATCAAAATAATTGTGAAAACCGTAAAATAATAATGCATAGTTTTTAAAAAAATTAAGCCGCCGGACAAATTAAACCAAAAGAAAAATGAAACCACGGATTTACACAGATATTATCTGATTTATCCGTGTTCATCTGTGCAAATCCGTGGTTTCATAATTTTTGTCTGATAATTTTACGCACCGGCTTCCGCCTTCTGTTCTAAACGGCGCGGGCTGAATTTGTCAAGAAATTCCGAATGATTTTCACCCGCGATTTTTTCCGCCAAAACTTTCGCCGTCGCGGGCGCGAGCAAAATGCCGTTGCGGTAATGCGCCGTCGCAATAAAAAGATTTTCGATCTCGCCGAACGCGCCCAAAACCGGCAAGCCGTCCGAAGCGAACGGGCGAAGCCCGACCCATTCATCGTGAATACTTAAATTTACAAGACCCGGCGCGATTTCCAAAGCGTTTTCGCGCAAAAATCCGGTCGCGCTTTCCGAAACCGTTTTGTCGAATCCGGCATCCTCGACCGTCGCGCCCGCCAGGATTCGCCCGTCGCGTCGCGGCACGAGATAACCGCGCGGGCTGTAGATGACTTTTCCGAACAGCCGTTTCGCCGTGTGAAATTCGATCATCTGACCGCGAACCGGTTTGATTTTCGGCAAATAAAAATCTCCGGCTTTGATGAGCGAAGTCCACGCACCCGTTGTAAGAATGACAGTTTCAGAAAAGAATTTTTCGCTTTTGGTTTCCGTGGCGGCGATTCGATTTTTTTCGATCAGAAGATTTTTTACTTCCGTATTTTCGCGGATTTCGATGCCGTAAAGTTCGCAGTATTTTTCGAGCGCGTGAAGCAATTTTCTGTTTTCGACCTGCCAATCATTCGGGAAATACAAACTGCCGAGAATGTCGGGCGAAACGAACGGTTCTAATTTGTGAGTTTCGATTGCCGAAAGTTTTTCGATTTTCAAGCCCGCTTTTTTCTGCCATTCGAAACGCTTTTTTATTTTATTTATATCGCTTTCGTTAAACGCCAGATAGAGCGTTCCTTCGCAGTCGAGTTCGATGTCAATGCCTGTTTCTTCAAATAATTCTTCCGCAAATTGCGGGTAAAGTTCGTTTGATTCGTTGCAAAATTCAAAAAACTCGTCCGGTTTGTCGGTTTCGGATTGAACGGCGAGCATTCCCGCGGCGGCGTATGAAGCCTCTCTCCCGGTTTCGCCTTTTTCCAGAATCGTAATGCGCTTAAATCCTTTTTTGTGAAGCGCGCGGGCGAGGCTCAAGCCGATGATGCCGCCACCGATAATCAAAATATCCGTCGTTTTTTCGCCTGAATTCATTAACTGCTTTATATTTACCCTGTGTTCGTTGTAAATTTATTAAAATGAAATTTTATATTTCACGAATAAACATTATTGCTTAGATGCATTGCCGCGACAAGAATCGAAACCAGACAAACAGATGAAACATTCACAATTTAAGGTAAAACCGAAGTCAAAATTTTCACTCGACGAATATAAGCCAGATTTTACGGGCGAATTTCAATCGGAAGAGGAAGCCGAAGAGAGCATCGAAGAAAGCCGCGCCGATCTGAAAAAATACCAGGACATGCTCGCGGCGCACGAAAAGTACGGCTTGCTGATAATTTTTCAGGGAATGGACGCCGCCGGAAAAGACCCGGTTATCGAACATATAATGTCTTCGGTTGACCCGCAGGCGTGCGAAACGAAATCCTTTAAAGAGCCGACCGAAAAAGAACGCCGTCACGATTATCTCTGGCGCGCCGTTCGCGCGCTTCCGGCTCGCGGGCAGATCGGGATTTTTAACCGCTCGTATTACGAACACACGACGGTCGAGCGCGTGCATCCCGAAAAATTGGACAAATGGACTCTGCCCGACGAAGCGAAAGACAAAAATATCTGGAAACGGCTTTACAAAGAAATAAATAATTTCGAGGAATACCTGACGAACAACGGCATCCATGTTCTCAAATTTTTCCTCAATATGTCGAAGGAAAAACAGCGCGAACGCCTGCTCGAACGGCTCGAACGAACGGACAAAAAACACAGCTTCGCGCCCGACGACATCGAAGACCGTGAGCATTGGGACGAATTTATCAAATACTACGAGGAAACGATCCAAAATACATCCACGAAACACGCGCCGTGGCATATCATCCCGGACGATCACCGTTGGTTTGCCAAGGCGGCGGTCGCCGAGATCATCGCCGATAAATTAAAAACGTTTCACGCGCAGTATCCGCGTCCCGACAAAAAACTGAAAAAACAGATCGAAGAAGCGAAAAAGAAACTTGAGAAGGAAAAGAAAAACGGATAGATTGAAAGGAAAAAGATTTCTATAGAATTTTTAAGAAGATTTTGAAAACCGGTAAGAAAATCATTTGCGCTCGAAAATCCGGCACGACGATTCCCGATGCGACCATCGAATCTTTTCAACGGCTTATCGTAAACGAATAATCCGCTACCGGCTCATAAATTCCATTGTCTGCGAGTCTTTTCAGCGAAAGAATAAAATCGGCATTTTTGAGATTTTTTGCAGGGATCAAAATGTCAACGGAATTCCCGCTTCTGCTTTTCAGTTTACCGCTTCTCCAAACCTGATTTCCTTCGACCGTTTCCAGAATCGCCTGAAAAGAGGAAAGATTCGTTTCTTCAAATTTCAAGCTCATTTTTACGAAATCCGTCTTTGGCGGAATTGTAAATCTTTGGCTTGTTCCGGCATCTCTGGTTAAACCCGGCGACAAGATCAGCGAAAAAACACGCGGCGCGTCTTCCTTTTGCGGAGTTTCTTGTTTTATCGGCGGCGTTTTTTTCCGTTCAATAGAGTCGTGCGGCGGCAAAACTTCAGGTTCGCTTTCGATTTTTTGATTACTGTTATTTATTTCGTTCGGAATTTTTTCATCCTGCGCTTGTTGCGGTGTGTGGATAACGGCTAAATCACCGGATTGATTATTTTGAATCGCGCGTCTATCTAATATCAGCCAGATTCCGCCGCCGAATATTATTAAAAGCGCGGCGGCAAAAGCGAATGAAAATACCGGCTTATTGGAGAACAGACCTGAGATAAAAGCCGTCCAAGCCGATTTTACCTGAGAAGAATTCGGATTTTCCGCTGCCAAAGATTGTTTTGAGGCGTATTCGAGAAAAGTTTTTGCAAATCCGACTCGCTGCCGCTGTTTCGGATTAAGCAGCAGACGGCTTTCAAAACGCTTTTGATCTTCGGCGGAAAGTTTGCCCGCCGCATATGCGTCTATCAATTCGTTTTCGGCGATCAGAATTTCTTCAAAAAGTTTTTTGTCTTGAAAATACCGTTTTTCGATTTCGGTCTGTTCCGCGTCGGTTAGTTTGCCGAGAAGAAATTTTCCGGCTATGTCGTCAGTTTCTGTTTTCATTTTATTTCTCCCCCCGCTTATAAGTGGCAAAAAACGCCGATCCATTTCATTTAAGCCGGATTGCCGTTCAAACATTTGAAGACGCATTCTTCGAGCTTTGCCCTGACGCGAAGAGCTTTTATTCGCAAAGCATTGAGCGAAACTCCCAATTTTTCGGCTAATTTTTTCCGGTAGTCAATTTTGGCTTGTTTGTCGTCGTGGTAATAATGCAGGATCATCATCCGGCTATTTTCCGAAAGTTTTTGCAGACAAATCTCCAGACAGCTCAATTGAGAATCTTCTTCATAGACATCGTTTTTGACGGGTAAATTAATAACGACGGCTTGCTGTTTAGCCTGTTTTTTTACAGACTCCAGATACAGAAGCCGCGCCACGCCGTATGAGTAATTGACGTAATCGTTGATTTGTTCGCCCAGATCAATTTTTCTGGCTACGCGGTCGAGGGTTTCGTCGGCGAGATCATCGGGAAATTGGCAGGCGCGCCACTCGAAAAATTTGACGAGCCGGTTTCGCAGGGCTTCATACTTTTGCCCGGCGCGTTCCCGGTCGGAGTCGAGATTCGCTAAAAAACGGTCGAATGAAGATTGGGATAAAGTCCACTGTTTCATTCAAATCTCCCCAAATCTCTATTTCCACTCGCCCTGAATTACGAACGGCGCCCAATAATACGGCGATTTCCATCTCGTCTGCTTCATCATCTCGGTTTGCGCCGCGCGTAGAGCCGCCGCCGGTCGCAGGTTTTCCGTCAGCATTTTCCTGTAAAAAATACTCATCAATTCGGCGGTCGCCGCATCGTCAACTTTCCACAAACTCGCTATGACGCGCGGCGATCCGGCATACATAAATCCGCGCGTCAAACCGATCAGACCTTCGCCCTTCACGTCTTTTCCGAGTGCGCTGTTGCAGGAGCTTAGAACAACGAGGTCGGCAGAGAGTTTTAAATTGTATATATCCTGAAGCCGCAGAAATCCGTCAATATCGCCGCCGTTTTCGCTGACCAGCGAAAGCACCACGCCCGACAATGCCGGATGCCGGCTGTTCAAAAGCCCGTGCGTGGCGAAATGCAGAATCCGGTAATCTTCCAGCCCGGACGCGAAGACCGTCCGTTTGCTGGCATCGAAATCCAATTGTTTGATGCTCAGGTTTTTCGGCGCGAATTTAAATATCGTATCCGCTTCGCGGCGCGAGAACGGCAATCTGGGAAGACCGCCGTTTTCATCCGAACGCAAACCGACACCCAAAACCGCCCGCTCGAAATCGCGGCTGGCAGAAAGATTTTTCAATTCGTCAATGTCTTGTTTCGTTTGTTTTATATTTCGGTCTGCTGCGGAATCGGCGCGTGTGTCCTGCCGGTTAAAAACCGGATCGGCAAAAACAGCCAGCATTTTCGGCGCGGGTTTTCGGTTCTGAGTTTCTTCACGCAAAAGCGCGAGAATCGAAGCCGACGGTAGAGTTACAATTTCGTGATTAATTCCGAGCGGCTGTGCCTGAGCGACATTTTCTTTGCCGTTCGGCGCGGGCAAAGCGGAAAAAGGAATGTAGTTTAACGCGCCGTCCGCCACGATCAATAACCGTTTGTTTCCGATCTGCGAAGCAGCCGGCGCGAGCAGAATCCGGCTTAATTCGGCGGCGGCTTTTCCATATTCCGCTTCGGCGGCTTTTATGCGGGCGGTGCGCGCGGCATCGGTTTCGCCTGTTTGACGATCATTGCGGGCGGTCAAGAGTTCGTAAACTTTTCTTGAACGGGTTTCGATCTCTTCGCGCGGCGGAAGATCGAAACTCGTGATCGAATCTTTCGTTACAGCCCAAAGATAACTTTTCTTCTCGCCGAGCGAGTATTCCAAAAGAATCGTGCCGGAATCCAAAAGCTGTTGAATTTGTTTAGCATTTAATGAAGTCGGCTGAGTCAAAGCGGCATAGCGCGGACTTTTATTTCTGATCTCGGATTGAACGGCTTCATATTCGGCAGTCAGATTTGAAACCTCCGCTTTTATCTTTTCCGCTTCTTCCGGCGTGTGCTTTCCGAGCAAAAGACGATTTTGCTGATATGCTTTTTCAATCAATTTTTCTTTTACATTTTGTTCGCGTTCAAGCAATATCGGATCAATACCCTGCTTGATGTCAATTCTTGCCTGAGAAAGTAAATCAAGCAAACTGCGCGATCTCGCCTTTTCACTGGTTTGCAGAGCCAGCGCGTCAAAGCCTTTTTCCGGCTGAGACTTTTGCGCCTGCATCAGCAAATCTATGTAAAAATCGTAATATCTTTTAACGGTTGCAAAGTAAGTCGTGCGGAGTTCTTGAGAAGTAATTCGGGCGCGAATAGATTCGACAACCTGAATCGCTTCTTCGATCCGGTTTCGCGCGTTATTAAAATTTCCAAGATCGCGTTCGATGCGGGCGATTTCAAACAGCGACATTGCCGAAATCACCGGCTGCTCTCTTGTCCGGCTAAGAGTAAGTGACTCGTTAAGTAAATCAACAGCCTTCGGCGTTTCGCCCGCCCTGTAATAATCTTGGGCGATAATTTTAAAGTATTGTGATTGATTATGATTATCGGTTTGCGATCTGACGAGAGCCGTTACTTGTTCCAGATATTCAAAACCTTTTTGATAATCGCCTTTGAGAACGAAAAGATTTCCGAGACCAAGAAGAACATAAACCAGCCCCGGAGAGTTTTTATAATTTTCAAGCGATTGATTCAGGTAAATCAAGGCTTCCGAATAGTTTCCCAATTCCTTGTAGGTATTTCCAATTTGAAGAAGATGGTAGCTTTCTCTTGTTCTTGCGCCGGGATTTGATTTCTTAAACTCTCTGGCGATTTCAAGAGCTTGTTTATAATATTCAAGAGCTTTTTGTCTATCGGCTGTAGTTCTCTGACCAAAGGCTTCAACAACTATCTCATTCGCTTCAACGCCTCTGTAAATATTGCCAATGTTTATCAAAGTAAGCGGTTCCCCGTTTATCGGATCGGGAGGAAGTGTTTTTTTGATGGCGAGTGATTGCTCATAACAATCAAGTGCCTTTTGTTCATCTGCAAGAAGATGATAACCAACGCCCAAGCTATGCAAAGCACCGGCTTCTCCGCTTTTATTTCCGATGGAACGACTGAGTAATACCCCTTCATTGTAGCTGTCTATCGCAGTTTGGTAATCACCCAGCCGGATTGCAGATCCGCCGATCAAACTCAAGTTTTCCAACATATTACTGGCGTTATTTAATGAGCGAAACAGCTCTAATGCTTCTTTAAAAGCTCCGACAGCTTTGCCGAATTCGGCACTCGATTGATAGATGCGCCCAACATCATTAAGGCTCAGAGCGAGAGATTTTTTATCACCTAGATTTCGATAGATCGCGGCTCTTTCTTCTACTTTTTCGCGCAATTTCCACCAAGACTCACCCTTTTCAACCGATTGCCGAATTTCCGCAAAAAGTTTTCCGGCGGCGGCATATTTTCTATCTCTTTCGGTTATCGGGTGCGCTAAACCGATACTAAAAGAATAAGTTCCCGGAGTCAGAAACTGAGCGGTTAAAATATAATCACCTGTTTCTTCGGCAATTATCACCATCGGTTCAACCAGAACATCTCCAGTTCCGGCAATCACGCGAGCTAATTCTTTTCCTTCGGGTATTTTATTTCCCGGAACTGTGTAATCTTTGCTGTCAGGGATTTTTGCTGTTAGCTGAGTAGAAATATCGCGTTTTCCGACATTTATCTCCACAGCCGTGCCGGCTTGAAGAGTTATCCGGTAGCCGTGAATCTCATTCGGTTTGGCTTGCCGTTCGACTGTTTCGCCCGGTTTTAGTTCGCGGATTTCCTGCTGAATTATTTGAGAGTTAACTGTTTTGCCGTCGAAAATTATTTCGTTCGAACTTTCTACAATTGCCGATGCCGGAAGTTGAAAAGCAATAAGCAGAATTATGCCGCTGCGCAGCATTTGTAAACCGAGTAAATGAGAAAAATGAAAAAATCTATTTTTTGATTTTCTCTTTAATAGTTTGCGGGAAATCTTTTTCATAGCCGCCTCCGAAAAACAAAAATCGTTAGATTTCCATCTATTGAAGTAGGAGTGTTATTTACCAAGGAGTGTTTTTTGCGATTAATGACGTTTTGAATGTCCTATAAAATAGCATTAAGACGTGCAAAAAATCTACAAAAATCTTGCCGCGTCTTAATGCTTTTTTTGACAATTAACTTTGCCATCGTTGATTAAGGAGTTCTCAGCTCAACCTTAAATGTAAAATAATAAAGCGAGCCGGATTTTGTCGTCGTCTTATTCCTTACCGTTGTAATTTTCAGCAAACGGGCGAGACTTCCGCCGGGCGCGCTTTCCATTCTCCATTTATTACATTTGCCGTTCGCTTCCGAAGCGCATGTCCACGCCACATCGTTTGAGCCGGGAAATTCGACCGCTCTAAAACGAAGTGAATACTCTTCAGAGCCGACCAGAATCCGAACATTAAGCGGACAATTGATAGTGCCGTCGCTGATTCTGAGGTCTTGCAATTTTTTCCCGGGTCTGACCGAACATTGCGACAAAAAACGGGCGGTATATGCGCCAGAGGCAGGAGGTGATATGTTATCTATATTTGTTCCTGTCGGAGAACTGAAATCAAAGAAAACTCTGCGGGTTGACGAGTTCAAAAGGTCTAAATCCCAATCGCCGATGCCCTGAATCGCCGATGCCACCGAAGCGGTGCCGTTGACATAATCTCCGCCCGCATCGCTTCGCATTGTATAGAAAAGATTTGAATTTGAATCAACATCCTGAAAAGTCGAAATGACAATAGTATCGGAGTTTTTCGGTTTATTCCCTTGTGCGAAAGCATTGATTGAAAGTGTTGCGACGGCTAATAAAATTAGCAAAAAAGTAGATTTTTTCATTTTATGTTCTTCTCCTAAGAATTTTTTATTGGCGAACTTTTCTAAGCTCAAAAATGTGTTTTCACATACAAGTGGCAGTTTTTTTCAAAACATTTCATAAAAATTTGTAATTTTTTTGAAGACGAAAATTTTCGAGCAAAATCCAATCGAAACGAACGGATCGAAAAGACGATATTTCCTTATATTTATTAGTGGTTATGAAGTAAATAAAGGGCGTGTTAATATACTTTGTAAAAGACAGTAAAAAAAAATTAATAAAATAAAAACAAATGGCAAAACACACGATTACATTAATTCCCGGCGACGGCATCGGACCTGAAATTGTTGCGGCGACCGTCCGCGTTATCGAAGCGAGCGGCGTGGACATCGAATGGGAAACGCAGATTATCGGCGCGCACGCGCTCGAAAAATTCGGGACGACGATTCCCGAAGCGACCATCGAATCAATCAAAAAAAATAAGGTCGCTTTAAAAGGACCTCTGACCACGCCGGTCGGCAAAGGTTTCACCAGCGTCAATGTCGGTTTAAGAAAAGCTCTCGATCTTTACGCCAATGTACGTCCGGTCAAAGCACTGCCGAATGTGCCGTGCCGCTACCCGGAACTCGATCTCGTCATCGTCCGCGAAAATACCGAAAGTCTTTACGCCGGGTTAGAACACACGGTCGTTCCGGGCGTGGTCGAATCTCTGAAGATCATCACCGAAAAAGCCTCGACGCGCATCGCCCGCTACGCTTTCGAATACGCTAAATCGCACGGGCGCAAAAAAGTAACGGCGATGCATAAGGCGAATATTATGAAACTTTCCGACGGGCTTTTTCTCGAATGTTTCCGCAATGTCGCCGAGGATTACCCGGACATTGAAGCCGACGACAAGATCATTGACAACGCCTGTATGCAGCTCGTGATGCGACCGGAACAATTCGAGGTGATGGTTCTCGAAAATCTCTACGGCGACATCGTTTCCGACCTGTGCGCCGGTTTGATCGGCGGTCTCGGGCTCGCGCCGGGCGCGAATATCGGCGAACTCGGCGCGGTGTTCGAAGCCGTTCACGGCTCCGCGCCCGACATCGCCGGACAAGGCATCGCCAATCCGACGGCGATCATGATGTCGGCATTTATGATGCTCCGGCACATCGGCGAATTCGATGCCGCAAACCGCGCCGAACAAGCGATGATGAATGTCTTTGAAGAAGGAAATATCCGCACAAGAGATTTGGGCGGCTCGGCTTCGACCGCCGATTTTGCGAATGCGATAATAGAAAAACTGAAAAATTAGTTTATAGAGTTTATAGAGTTTATAGAGTTCGGAGAGTGAGAGAAGTTTTTCAACTCTCCAAACTCTCCGAACTCTATAAACTCTCCAAACTCTCCAAACTCTCCAAACTCTCCAAACTCTATGACAAGTATTTGGGAAAAACCGGTTTCACACGGCGAAATATTAAAAAGAATCTGGAAGAATCTCGATCTCGGCACGTTGCAGAGAAAACATCCCTTCCATCTTCCCGTGTTCGGCACGATCTGCGACCGCGAGCCGAGTTTGCGCGTGGTCGTCCTCAGAAGATTCTGGCGCAGACCGCCCGCGCTCGCTTTTCATTCGCATCTCGGCTCGCCGAAAATCAATCAGATCAAAGCCAACCCGAACGTCTATTGGCTTTTTTATCACGCGGAAGACCGTTTCCAAATTCGGATAAAAGGCAAAGCGGAAATTCATACCGACGACGAGTTAGCCGAAGAACAATGGCTTGCGACCGAACTTTTTTCGCGCCGCTGTTATGTCGGCGAAGCTCCTTCGCAGGAAAGCAAAAAACCGACTTCCGGCTTGCCCGACGGTCTCGAAGAACGCGAACCTTCCGCCGAGGAATCAGAAGAAGGTCGTGCTAATTTTGTCGTTATTACTTCGACGATTGATGAAATTGACTGTCTTGAGTTGGACGTTAAAGGACATCGCCGCTCGCTTTTTCGCTGGAATGAAAGCAGTGAGTTGGAAACAAAATGGCTCACGCCTTAGCCGGAAAAAACAACTTTCTGAAAGGTCTTTTTATAAAGCCAAACAAATCAGGCTGAGAAATGATCGCGTCTTTCAACGACTGCTCTTTTTCCTTGTTCAGCAAATAATTTTCGTCCTTGTGAAAATCGAAAATACATTCTTTGGCAATGTATTTATAAGATTTCCACGTCTTTTTTATTTTTAAATCGTGATTTGAAATTGACCACGCCTGAAAATCCTTCGCGCTGAAAAAATGCACGAAATTTTTATCGAGCGAAAATCGCCGCGTTTCATCCGCGTAAAACATCCGCAGAGAAACGTGCTGCCATTTGAGCGAAAAATTCATCCACCACAAGAAATCAAAAAGCGTTTTTATTTTCACGGGCGATCTTTCGATCTGCGGCGTTAGATAAGAAATTATCGCGTCAACCGATTCGGTCGAACCTAATTTTCGCGCAATAACAAACGGCAAAATTTCTTCAAACGGACGAAACGCCTGACCGGTATTTATAAAATGATGCGCCTTATCGCTCCCGAAAAGCTGATCGCCGTGTTCGCCCGTAACGACGATCTTTCGCTCGTCCAGAAAATCATAGATCGGCGGCGCGAACAAAACGTATTTCAATTTTTGCTCGATGACATCGCGGAAAAAAGCCGGATATTCGGCGATTGATTCATTCGATAAAAGAACTTCCAAATGATGTAAAGAGTCGCGTTTTTCCAATTCCCGAAAGATCGAAACCAGCGCGAGCGTCGAATCAATTCCGCCCGACCAAAGAAGCTGAATTTTTCGATTTTCTTCAAACGATTTCTGACAAATCGTTTCCGCTCGTTCCGCACAAATCGCGCTAAAGGATTTTTCAGTTTCTGAAAAATCCTTTAGCGGATCGAGAACTTCAAACTCGATTCCCGCATCCAGAGTTTCCGTCCGGTCAATCAAAGGCGCGGCGAAAAAACGGCACGCGGCAACGTATTCGGGACGCAGTTTTTTTCTCAAACGCCGATTGGTTAGAATTTCGCTAAGCGGCAAAAATGTAATTTTGTTTTCAGACACGAACAAAAGACGCTCCCGGAATATTGCGGCAATGCACGAGATAATGCTGAAGCAGATGTTGAAGCTGAACCGGATCGCGGTTTATAACGGGCATATTTTCCGTAAACATTCCCGTCAGCCGAATCTGATTTTTGCCCGTCTCGACGATCTGCATAAACGGGATTTTTTTCGAGAAAATAAACCATTTCCGCCACTCGGCATAAACGCTCCAGCCGTAACCGGCATTTTCGTATTTATACTCGACCATATAGGTTTTTTCCTTCGGCTTTTCGGCTTTCGGATTGTCGGTGCGAATCAGATAATCGCGGTTGGTCGCGCGGCACATCTGATTGAAATTCGCCACGAAATTTCTCACGACGAGTTCAAAATTCTGATCAAAGCTCATATCTTTTTAATAGTTTGCCCACGAATTACACGAATAAACACGAATAATTTTTATTCAATTAAAAAATTCCGACAAATTTCTTTTTATTCGTGAAGATTTGTGTTCATTCGTGGGCAAATATTTCTTAAATCCTGATCGTTCCATTAAACATCGGATGATTTGTTTCAAGATTCGGAATCGCCGAAAAAACGTGCAAAGGAGCGACCACTAACGGCTCGGAAAACGGAGTTTCAAAATGATGCGGACACATCGGCTCAAAAATGCAGACCGTTCCCGGTTTCAGTTCTCTTTCGCTGACCGCGTTTTCCAAACCGACAATGCTTTTGCCGCGCCCTTTCAAGACCAGAACGACGCGCACGGTCGAATGAATATGATGTTCCTGTTCGCGGCTGTGCGGCGGCATATAGAGATACTGCAATGTCGGATCGCCCGCGCGAACGGGCGGAAAAATCTGCTTTGTCGAACAGCCGTTGATATACGGCAGAACGGTCGTTCCGAATAACGAACACGAAGCGTCCGGCGGCATATAGCCGCGAATGACGGTCGCGCAGTGCCGCGATTCGACAACGCAATTTCCTCTTTTGACAAACGCCGTCTGCAAATCGTCGCTGAAAAAATAAACCGCGTCGCCGCGCTCGACTTCGATCTCATGCGCTCCGATAAAAGTTTTGAAATGATAAAGCTGTTCGGCGGAGGCTTCAAATATCGCGGGCGAGGAAGTTTCAAAATATCTAATGCCGTAATTTTCCGCTTTTTTCGATGCATCTTTCATTTTAATTTTCTGCCAAAGATTATTGAATAGAAAGTTTTGAGCGTCAAGTAAATTTGCGAAAACCGATAAATTTTGCAACTTTCGCGTGCTTGAATCATTCTTATCACTGCGTAAAGTCGGGCGCGTTTTGCAGGAGAAAATTTTATGAAAACCAAATTTATTTTAGCACTGATTATAACGCTCGCGTTCGGCGCGTTTGCCGCCGAAGCGCAGACCAAGGAACGGCAGAAAATTCAGATCAATAAACAAAAACGATTTTCGCGCAGTAATCTGACCGTCAAGTTTTCATTAGAAGAAGATTCGCGCTGTCCCGTCGGCGCGACTTGCGTCTGGGCTGGAAATGCGAAAATCAAAGTCGAGATCAGCCGCAACGGAAGAAATAAACAGACTTTTGAAATGAACACCAATCTCGGCGCAAAAGGCGCGGCTTACAAAGGCTATCAAGTCGAGTTAGTTTCTCTAACGCCGGTGCCGAAAGAAAACGTCCGCGTCAACCGAAACGGCTACGTCGCCACCTTCGCCGTCAGCCGTTTGACGAGATAGTTTTTTTCACCGCAGAGACGCATAGCTTTAAAGAGTTAAGAGTGAAGAAATAATCTTAAAATCTCTTCACTCCTTTTTTACTTTAAAACTCTCTGCGTCTCCGCGTCTCTGCGGTGAAAATCCTACTTTAAATACGGATTCGTTAAATAAATCAAAATCAGCGTCAAAATAAAATACGGCACGATGACCGCCGCGCCCGGATAATCTTTCGCCACGCGCTGACCGAAAAACAGCGCGAGCAATGATAACGCACCGATAACCGCCGCATAAAAAATCAGCGAAAGCGAACCCGTTGCGAGAAAATAGATCACCCCGACCGCGCTCAAAAATCCGGTCGCCAATTCCATCACGGTAATCGTCGCCAGCAAAAGCGGCACAAATCCGCCGAGAAAAGTTTTCTCAAAATGTCCGCTGAGCCATTCGAGATTTCCCTTCCAATCGAAAATCTTGTCGAGTCCCGATTGAATAAAAAGAATGCCGAGCATTATCGCTCCGAGCAGAGCGGGGAGATTTTTGCCGATTTCTTCAAATGTCATATTTTTCGATATTTGAACGATTTAGAAGTTATCTTTTAGTCATTGCTTTTCGACGGATTTTCCAGCATTTCCGCTTTTTCGTCGTCAGCCTTTGCCATATTCATATCGCCCTTCACCCTGTAAACATTGGCGCGGTTTCTATAGGCTGCCGCAAGTTTCGGGTCAATTTCGATTGCTTTGCTCAAATCCGCTAATGCCGAATCTATTTTGTTATGGCTCATATAATAAGCCGCACGGTTGTTGTAATAGACGGCGTTAGCAGGTTCGAGTTCGATCGCTTTGTTGTAATCGGCTAACTCCAGATCGGATTTGCCGAGTTTCGCATATGCCGTCGCACGGTAAATATAAGCCAGCGCAAAGGGACGAATTTCGACGGCTTTACTAAAACTTTCGACCGCTTTGTCAAACCGACCGAGACTCAGCAAAGTATAGCCTTTACTGAAATGATGCTCGGCAACCGTCGGCATGAGTTTGATCACTGCGTCATAATCGGCAAGCGCGGCTTCGAAATTTGAAAGTTTCAAATATACCGATGCGCGATTGGCATACGCCAACTCGGATTTCGGATCAATCGCCAGCGCAGCCGAACAATCCTTAATCGCTTCTTCCAATTTTCCCATTTTTGAATATATAAAACAGCGGTTTGAAAGAAACGCTTCCCTCTTCGGCGAAATTGAAATCGCCTTGTTCTGATCTTCCAGCGCGAGATCGTATTTTCCCGCCTTCATATATACAACGGCGCGATTATGGTAAGCCGTCGCATACTGCGGATCGAGTTGGACAGCCTTGGAAAAATCGGCGGCGGCGTTTGTCAGGTCGCCTTTTTTAATGTATGTCATTCCGCGGTTATTGTAAGCGAGCGCGGTCGGCGACATTTTCAAAGCCGAGTTGTAGTCGGCGATGGCTTCGTCAAATCTGCCCAATTCTGAATAAGCATAAGCGCGATTATTATAGGCGATCATGATATTCGGAAACCTTTTGATAACGCTCGTCAGCACGCCGATTGATTCTTCAAACTTTCCGCTTTCCGCCATCTGAACGGCATTGTCGAGTTCTTTTTTAGTTTGATCGGAAATCCCGGCAACTTTGGTATCTACCGTCATTAAGGACGAACGGTAAATTTCGCCGCTCGAATCGGGCGTTGGCGAAGCGGTCGGCGACGGCGTTGTCTGCGCGTAAAGATTTGCGCCGAATCCGAGCGCGAGCGTTAAAAGTAAAATTTTTGTAAGTTTCATATAGATTGTTTTCAATCATTTCTTCGCGCTTTTCGCTTTTTTGCCGTTCATCAATTCTTCAATCGCATCCGCTTCTTTCGGCACTTTGCTGGTCAGATTGACGTTGCCTTCTTCGGTAACTAAAACGTCGTCTTCGATGCGGATGCCGATGCCGCGATATTTGCTTGGCGCGTCTTTGTCGTCGGGCGGAATGTAGAGTCCCGGTTCGACCGTCAAGACCATTCCCGGCGCGAACGGGCGGGAATTTTTCGCCGCCTGATCGGTGAAATAGCGTCCTGCGTCGTGAACATCAAGACCTAAATAATGTCCGACTCCGTGCATATAATATTTCATATATTTTTTGTTTTTGATGAGGTCTTTCGTTTTTCCCTTCAATAAACCAAGCTGCTTCATTCCTTCGGTCAGAAGTTCGATCGAAAGGTCTTGACGTTCTTTAATCGTCGTGCCGGTTTTGGTCGCTTCGATGCATTTTAACTGCACGTCGAGAACGATGTCATAGACTTCGCGTTGGGCTTTTGTGAAACGTCCATTGACGGGAAATGTGCGCGTGATGTCAGAGGCATAGCCTTTGTAGTTCGCGCCCGCGTCAATTAAAAGAAGATCGCCGTCTTTCAGATCGCAGTTGTTTTCGACGTAGTGCAAGATGCACGCATTGTCGCCGCCGCCGACGATAGAATTATACGCCACGCCCGCCGCGCCTTGGTCGCGCATATAGGCTTCCATCATCGCTTCGACCTGCAATTCGTTCATTCCGGGTTTGACCGACTGCATCGCCAAAATATGCGCTTCGGCGGCGATCTCTCCGGCTCGATGCATCAATTTTATTTCCTCTTCGGTTTTATGCAGACGCATCTCGCCGAGAATCAAAGTCGGGTCAACGATCGTGTGCGGCGGATAGGCAGTTTTCAGACGGCGGAATCTTTGACCGGAAAGATACTGCAAAATCGTCTGGTCTAATTGATTGTCCACACCGAAACGGTAATAAAGTTTTTCTTTGCCGTTAAGCAGTTTCGGCAATTCGGTTTCCAATTTTTCAATCGGCAGAGCCTTGTCAACGCCGTAATTTTTCTTCGCGCCGTCAACGCCTTCGCGCCTGCCATACCACGTTTCCATTTCCGGGTCGCGCGGGCGGACAAACAATGTGTATTTGTTTTTCTTCGACGACGGATCAATGACGGCAACCGCGTCGGGTTCGGGAAATCCGGTTAAGTAATAAAAATCCGGGTCTTGATGAAACTTGAATTCCGTGTCGTAACTGCGCGTAACTTCGTGCGCCGCCGGAATGACGGCAACCGCGTCTTTGCCTATTTGGTCAATAAAATCTTTTAACTGTTTTCTCATTAAATTACTCCTTTATTCGTGTAATTTTAACGCAAAGGCGCAAAGGCGCAAAAGGGAAAAAGAAATATTTGTCCACAGATAAACACAGATGAACACAGATTTTTCAGATAAAATCAAATAATTTAAAAATCTTCTTTATCTGTGTTTATCTGTGGACAATTTCCCTCAAAAATCTCTGTGTTCTCGGTGGCTGAAAAATTCTCCCCTGCAAGTATTCTAAATGCGGCGCGTTCCCAAAATGTCTATGACGAAAAATTTCCGTAAAAGCAACTTTGGGCTGGTTTCAAACTACGAAGTATTTGAAAAATCTTTTCGGAAAATAAATCTTAAAATTTAAGTCGAGGTAAAACTTATGCGAAAAGCCGTATTCTTGACTCTCCTTTGTTTGTTTTTTTCAATTTCAATTACTGCCCAAAAAGTTACGCAGGGCGAACTCGAAGCCGTCAGTTCCGAAGGGAAATCAATCGGTCTCGTGCCGCTCAAACACACTTCCGTGAAAGCCGAAATTTCCGGTTTTCTGTCGCGCGTGCGCGTTACGCAGGAATTTGAAAATAATTTCACGGAAAAGATCGAAGCCGTTTATGTTTTTCCGCTTCCACAAAACGCGGCAGTTGACGATATGACAATGCGGATCGGCGAGCGCGTTATTAAAGGAAAAATTATGCGGCGCGAAGAAGCCCGCGAAGTTTATGAAGCCGCTAAATCAAACGGGCAGATTGCCTCGCTTTTAGATCAAGAACGCCCGAATATTTTTACGCAGTCGGTCGCCAATATTCTTCCCGGCGAGAAAATTTTTATCGAAATTTCCTATGTCGAAACTCTGAAATACGACGGCGGCACATATGAATTCGTTTTCCCGATGGTCGTCGGACCAAGATACAATCCCGGAAATGCAGCGGGCAAAACAGGCGGCGGTTTTTCGCCCGACACGACGCGCGTTCCCGACGCTTCTAAAATTACGCCGATGCCCGCGAAAGACCGCGCCGGACACGACATCTCGATCGAAGTAAATCTGGACGCGGGCGTGCCGGTCGAATCGGTCGTTTCAAATTCCCACCAGATCGAATCCGCGATGCTTTCGGCAAACAGTTTCAATGTAAAACTGAAAAACGAAAACACGATTCCGAACAAAGATTTTATTTTGAAATACGATGTCGCGGGCAAGAAAATCGAGGACGCGGTTTTGACGCACAGAAACGGGAAAGGCGGATATTTTACTTTGATTTTACAGCCGCCCGACAAAGTTAATTCCGAAGACGTAACGCCGAAAGAGATCGTTTTTGTTTTAGATACTTCGGGTTCGATGTCGGGTTTTCCGATCGAAAAAGCGAAGGAAGCGATGAAGCTCGCGCTCGACGGTCTTCATCCGCAGGACACTTTTAATCTGATAACTTTCGCGGGCGACACGCACGTTTTATTTGAAAAACCCGTTCCCGCAAGCGCGGAAAATCTGCAAAAAGCGCAGGCATTTCTCGAATCCCGGCAGGGCGGCGGCGGAACGGAAATGATGAAGGCAATCACAGCCGCACTCGCGCCGAGCGATTCGCAACAGCATATCCGCATCGTCTGTTTTATGACCGACGGCTATGTCGGCAACGATATGGCAATCGTCGGCGAAATTCAAAAATACAAAAACGCGAGAGTCTTCTCGTTCGGGATCGGAAGCTCGGTCAATCGTTTTCTGCTCGACAAAATGGCGGAAGAAGGTCGCGGCGAAGTCGAATACGTCGCGTTAAATGATGACGGTTCAGCCGCCGCAAAGCGTTTTCACGAGCGCGTCAGAAGTCCGCTTTTGACAGACATTTCCGTTGATTTCGGCGGTTTGCAAGTGGCGGATGTTTATCCGCTGAGAATCAACGATCTTTTCAGCGCGAAACCGGTCGTTATTCACGGGCGTTTTACAAATGCGGGAAGCGGAATTGTCAAATTAAAAGGCAAATCATTCGGGCGCGAAATCGTGCGGGAAATTCCCGTTACATTTCCCGAAAATCAGCCCGCTCACGACGTGCTGGCAACGCTCTGGGCACGGACGCGGATTGACGATCTGATGTCGCGCGATTACGAGGGCATTCAAAGCGGAAATTCGAAAGCGGAAATTAAAGATACGATCACAAATCTCGGCATCGAATACCGTCTGATGACGCAGTTCACGTCATTCGTCGCCGTCGAAGAACGAGTCGTAACCGACGGCGGACAGCCGCGCAAAATCGAAGTTCCGGTCGAGATTCCTGAAGGTGTAAGCTACGAAGGAATTTTCGGCGACGAGGGACGTCCAACCGGAAGTCTCGGGAGACCGACCGGACTTTTTAGCACTTATGACGGTCAAACTTTAAGAAGAGACAACTTTGCTATTGGTGCCGGTAATAGACAAGTCAGGAGTGATGACAAAGCCCGAAAAGTAAAAAATGAAACCGAGAAACTCTATGAAGCATATGTAAGTAAAGATATTGCTTACATCATTTCAAATGAAGAAAAACAAGCGTTTGTTCCGCCAATCAAAGCGACGAATTTGCCGAAACCGATTTATCCGAAAACGGCTAAAGCAAGCGGCGCGGCAACGGTCGAAGTTATATTAGATAAAGATGGCAAAGTAGTTTCCGCCAAAGCGGTTTCCGGCGACAAAGCGTTTTACGAAGCGGCGGAAACGTCCGCCAAATCGGCGAAATTCGAGATTCCGAAAATCCAGTTTGAGATCAAACGGATCAAAGGAATTCTCGAATATAAATTCGACGCGAAGACAAAGACCGCAACCGTTTCGGAAAATCTGCAAAACGCCGGGATCGAAGTCAAACCGAACAAATATCATTCAATGGTCAAGGCTCTCGTCGAACGCTTGAAAACAGGCGCGGCGGCTGATGCGAATGAAACTAAATTTGTTCAAAATGGTCGCGCCGATTTGATCGTTCGTCTGAAAGAACTGAAACCGGAAACTATCGGGCAGTTAAAATCACTCGGCTTTACGGTTCTGACCGAAATGCCTTCGGCAAAAGCGGTCGTCGGAAGCATTACGATTGAAAAGATTTCGGCTCTGGCGGAGATCGAAGCGGTTACGTTTATCTCGCCGCAAAATCGGTAAGTAATGACTGGAGCGCAAGCGGCTCGCTTGCCAGCGTGTGCAACACGCTAAACGACGTAACTAAAATTCATCTTGAGTTTTAATTACGTTGTTTTTAAATTGCTCGTGCAATTTTGCAAGCGAGCCGCTTGCGCTCCAGTCTTCAATCTACCCTTGTTTATCCTGTCTATCCCTGTTAATTTTTGTCTTGATGAATCTGCGTATCACGGAAATTTTTCTCTCGATTCAGGGCGAGTCTTCGCATGCCGGTCGCCCGTGCGCGTTCGTGCGTCTGACGGGTTGCCCGATGCGCTGTGTGTGGTGCGATTCGGAATATACTTTTACGGGCGGCGAGAAAATGAGTTTTGAACAAATTTATGAAAAACTCGAAAATTTCGGCTGTCATCTGGTCGAAGTAACGGGCGGCGAACCGCTCGCGCAAAAATCGGTTTTTCCTTTTATCACCGGACTTTTAGATAAAGGCTACGAAGTTTTGATCGAAACCGGCGGCTATGTTTCGACCGAACGAGTAGATGAACGCGCGAAAATTATTCTCGACGTAAAATGTCCCGCGTCGGGCGAAGCGGGAAGAAATCACTGGGCAAATCTGGAAAGATTAAGAAGCGAAAAAGACGAGGTGAAATTCGTCGTCGCCGATCTGAACGATTGGGAATTTGCCAGAAAAATTATCGAAAAATACGATTTGGAAAATCGGACGAAAGAAATTTTGATCTCGCCCGTTCACGGCGTTGAAAATTTGCGGGAAATCGCCGAAACTGTTTCTAAAAGTAATTTAAAAGTCCGGCTCAATTTGCAACTGCATAAATACATCTGGGGCGCGGATGTTCACGGAGTTTAAGAATTATTTGCCCGCGAAATACGCGAAAATCGCTAAAATAAAATTCCGGTTTTTAACATCAGTTTTTCTTTCGTGCATTTCGCGTATTTCGCGGGCAAAAAAGTTAAAATATATGAATAAAAAATCTTTCGTTGTTTTATTGATTCTGCTTTTTTCGCAAATCGCTTTCGCCCAAAATGCCAAACCGGTCATTTCAAAAAATCCGCAAACGCTCGACGAAAAAATCCAAAACGCGATCAAGGGTTTTAACGGCAGAGTCTGGATTTACGCGAAGAATCTCGACACCGGAAAAGATTTCTCTCTGCGCGGCGACGAACAGGTGCGCACGGCAAGCACGATAAAACTGCCGATCATGGCGGAAACTTTTCGTCAGGTCGAAAGCGGAAAATTAAAATGGACGGATGAACTTGTCGTAACAAAAGACAATAAAAAAGGCGGTTCGGGCATTTTATTCGAGTTTTCCGACGGGACGAAGATTGATTTAAAAACCGCCGTGCATTTGATGATCGTCGTGTCCGACAACACGGCGACGAATCTCGTTCTCGACCAAGTAACTTCCGACAGCGTGAATGATTTTATGGACACGCTCGGCTTGAAACAAACGCGCAGTCTAAGAAAAGTTTTCGGCGGCGGCGAATCGAAAATTCTGCTTACGGACGAAAAAATGAAAGCCTTCGGGCTTGGCGTATCAAGCCCGCGCGATATGGTCAAACTGCTCGAAATGCTCGAAAACGGAAAACTCGTTTCAAAAGAAGCGTCCGCCGAAATGCTCGCTATCTTAAAACGCCAGCAATACAAAGACGGCATCGGTCGCGGACTTTCCGGCGCGGTTCAATCGGCTTCAAAATCCGGCTCGCTCGATAAATTAAGAAGCGATGTCGGCATCATTTACACACCGCGCGGACGAATCGCCATGGCGATCACGACCGACGATATGCCGGACGTTTTTTACAATCAGGAAAATCCCGGACTGAAAATGATCTGGAAATTATCACAGATTTTGCAAGACGGTCTAGGGAAATAAGAATTTATTCTCCACAGATAACCACAGATGGAAAAGAGTTTTCCATTATTGAGTTTTTCTTAAAGTCTGTGTTCATCCGTATTTATCTGTGAAGAAATTTTTGTAATGAATAAAGCCATTATTTTAGTATCAGGGGGAATGGATTCGTGCGTTACGGCGGCGATTGCGAAAAGTGAAAACACGGAAATCGCTTTTCTGCATATTTCCTACGGTCAGCGCACCGAACGGCGCGAGCGGAAAGCGTTTAACGACATCGCGGATTATTACAATGTCGAAAAACGTCTTGACGTTTCGATTGAATACTTGGCGCGAATCGGCGGATCGAGTTTGACCGATGAAGCAATCGAAGTTTCGGAAGCGAATTTGGAATCGAAAGAAATTCCGACCAGTTACGTTCCGTTTCGCAATGCGAATATGCTTTCGACTGCGACGGCTTGGGCGGAAGTTTTAGGCGCGAGTAAAATTTACATCGGCGCGGTCGCCGAAGACTCATCCGGTTATCCCGATTGCCGACCGGAATTTTATGCGGCGTTTGAAAAAGCGATCGAGACGGGAACAAAGCCCGACACCGTTATAAAAATCGAAACGCCGATCATTCATCTTTCAAAAGCCGAAATCGTGCGAAAAGGTTTTGAATTAAATGCACCGCTTTATCTGAGTTGGTCGTGTTACCGGAGCGAAGATTTGGCTTGCGGAACGTGCGATTCGTGCGCTTTGCGTCTGCGCGGATTTGAACGCGCCGGGGAAATTGATCCGATTGCTTATCAAACATAAGACCTAAAAAAGTCATTAAAGGAGAGTTTACAAAAATGAAACATGTATCTGCGCTTTTTGTATTTTGTCTGATCTTTCTGACGGGCAGTGTCTATTCGCAGAAAACCTCTGCGCCGAAATTTACGTCCGCCTACACAAATCTGACGAGCGACTGCAAAACGATCAAGGGCGGCGAAGGCACGGACGATGCGAGCGACTGCAAAGGTGCCGGCGGTTATCGAATCAATATATCTGCGGCGGCGGCTGTGTTGAGCATTTCCGCGCAAACACCGGACAAAAACAGTTCGATTCCGATTGCCACGCAGGGTTTCGAATTCGACCAGACAAAGCGCAAGATCGAATGGCGTCTGGCGGACGGAAAACCTTTTGCGGTGATTATGCGCGTGGCGAAATACGGCGAACCGGATGAAGAAAATCCGTATCTCGGAAAAAAGACCGGCGAAGAATTGGTCGTCGTCGGTTTACAGGGTTTTGAAGAAATAAATTTCAAGGTTGACGCGAAAACGCCGAACGCCAACCAGAAAGCGCGCGAACTCGCCGACAACGGCTACAAACCGAAAATGTAATCTAAAATCTTTTCGCCTAAAAATCGTCGCGGACGAATGAAAACATCGCCGCATCGTGAACTCTGCCGCCGATGATCAGGCGTTTTCTTAAAATCCCTTCGCGTGCCGCGCCCGCTTTTTCCGCCGCTTTTTGACTCGGAATATTTTCGATTGCCGCGATAATTTCGATGCGGTTCAATTCCGGCAAAGCTTCAAACGCGGCTTTTGCCAAAACACGCGCCGCCGAACTCGCAATCCCGCGATTATGTTCCGACGTGCGAACCCAGTAGCCGAGATTAAACATTCTGCTGAATTTATCCGGCTTATTCAGTCCTGCGCCGCCCAAAAACTTTCCCGTTTCCGCATCAAAAATCGCGTAGCCGAACTGCATATTTTCGCGCCAAACGTTTTCCGTGTTTTTCCAATTCTCGACCGTTTTTTCGATAAAATCGCGGCTGTCTTCAATCACATAATGCGCGTGACACCACGGCATCCAGCGCGTAAATTCGCCGCCTTTCGATTCAGACGCGGCTTCAAAAAGAAGCGGAATAAATTCGATCTCGTATTTCCGCAAAACGATCTTTTCGCCGTAAATTTCAGTTCTCATTTTCCGTAATTCCCCTGCGCCGCGTTTCGAGTTCTGCGAGAGCGACCGAACCGATAAATAAATATAAATATAGAAAGAATTTCTTTAAATTCAGGGTTTGTACTGAATTACAAATATATATGAAGTCTGGAAAATAAAAACAAATACTTATTTTGTTTCTAAATGATCGGCAAGTATCTTAGCAATCCTTTCGGCAGTTTGACTGAGTGCATTACTTACCTCATCGCGTTTCTGTTCGCATTGCTTCCCAAATAAATTCGGTTCTGAGTGAATGGAAACATCATTTACATTGCCGTTGATCCAGATAAAAAACTCTCCTTTTCTAAACCGCAGCCATGTTCGCCGGCATCCATCCGCGACGATACCTTCGTCCCCAATTTCATTAATAAGTCGCCACTTCGGAAAATTAACGTCGTCCCTCAGGTTGCTCTTAAACTCTTCGGCTGCCGTTTCATCCGAATCATGATAAATAATATTGATACTAAACGCCTGTTGTTCATTAAAACAACCGATATCAATCGAGACCGGCACGACCAACTTTCTTCCCTGTGAACAAAACAAACTTTTGTCACCGGAATTGATTTGCCGTCTCATTTTCTTATCAATTTCTCCAAGGAAACTCAATTTCCGCTCTCTCTCCTTTTCATACACTTCTTTTTCGGCAGCGGCATCCCATTTTACAAACCGGACTAACTTAAACTTTCCCTTATCGAAGGCATACAAATAAAGCCCGTATTTGTCGTCGGAACACTCATCCCGCTGACTCGGACAGCCGCCAACTGCAAAAAGTTTACTGTCAATTCGAAATGCCGGATTGTTTCCTTTATCCAAATACGGCAAACCATAACTCGTATTGCCGACGGTTTTGAAAGGTGGAAAATAAATCTCTCCCGTTTTGGCATCTACGACCGCCATCGAATAAACGCCAAGTCCCGCGCCCCAAGTTACAATCGTATAACGTCCGGCAAAGTTCGGTCCTGATTTTGCGCCTTCACGAATTACCGTTCGATAAGTCTTTGCTCGTTTGCTGCGTAGTTTTGGAGCGACGGGCTTTCCTTTGAAATATTCGCTTTTTCTTACCGGATAATCTTCAGATCGCGGAAGATCCGTTTGACTGTAAACCGTGAAGTTAAGAGCGGCTGACAAGCCTATAATCACGTAAGCAAAAACAAAATATCTCATATATCTTTACTCTCAAAAATAATCGAATTAATAACTATTACCTGTTTATGATAATTCCAAATTCAGAATGATTTTAGAGGTAAATACACAAAACGATGGTGTGGATTGCCACATTCCATAATGATCAAAGGAGAGAAGATTTTTTTTCGAAAGTATCATTTTCAGGTAGAAAAAATTAAAATTCAAAACTACGTCGCAATCTTAAATTTCCAATCTTTCTCTTTTCACCTTCAAACCGTTCAAATTTCCCAACGCGCCGAACGCGATTTTTTCGGTTTGGAAAAATTCACGGGCGATTTCTCTGATTTCTTCGACCGTAACGGCTTCGATTTTTTGAATGGTTTCCTCAATCGGAATTTGTCTGCCGTGAACCATTTCGAGCCGCGCCAGCGTCCCGGCGCGTGAAGCGGAATCTTCCAAACCGAGCAGGATCGAGGAGACTGTCTGTTCTTTCATAAGTTCCAATTCTTCTTTTGATACGCCGTTTTTCACGATTTCGCGCAGTTCTTTGATCGAAATATCGAGAACAGATTCCGTCTGGTGCGGCGACGTTCCGGCGTAGATCGAAAACACGCCGCAGTCGAGATACATCGCCGCGCTCGCGCCGACCGAATACGCCAAACCTTTCTCCTCGCGCACTTTTTGCCAGAGCCGCGAACTCATTCCGCCGCCCAAAATATTCGCCAAAAGATCGGCGGCGTAACGCCGTTCGTTTTTCGCGTCGGTAAAAGGCGCGGCGATTATAAGGTGCGCCTGTTCTAAATTTTTATTCTTTTTTATCAAAATCGGCGAAGCGAACTTCGGAGTTTTGAGTTTTGAGTTTTGAGTTTTGAGTTTTGTTTTGTAACTGAAAAACTTTTCGGCTAAATCAACAATTTGGTTGTGTTCCAGATTTCCCGCCGCGGCGATGATAATGTTTTTCGGATTGATTATTGCGCGGTGAAAGGTGCGCGTTTTTTCCGAATTGAAACTTCTGACCGTGCGCGGCGTTCCGGCGATAGACAGCCCCAAAGAATCTTCGGGAAAAAGTTTTTCGCTAAAAATCTCGCCCAAATATTCTTCGGGCGAATCTTCGGTCATCTTGATCTCTTCGATGATGACGCGCTGTTCGCGCTTTAATTCTTTTTCGTCGAAAACCGGATTGACGAGCAGATCGGCTAAAAGGTCGAAGGCTTGCGGCAAATCTTTATCAACGACCTTGATAGCAAATCCGGTTTCTTCGTGCATCGTAAATGCGTCGAGATTTCCGCCGAGACGGTCGGTTTCGGTAGCGATCTCGATCGCGCTTCTGTTCGTCGTTCCCTTAAAAACCGTGTGTTCGATAAAATGCGAAATGCCGTTTAGTTCGATGGGTTCGTGCCGCGCGCCGCGCCGGAAAAAAAAGCCGAGCGTAACGCTTCGGACATCGGGCATTTTGTCGGTGAGAATCGTTAAACCGTTATTAAATCTCGTGGTCTGTATGTTTTCTTTCATCTCAATAAAACGAACTTAAAATCTACCACGCGGAAAGATTCGATTCAATTGACCGGAGCGAGGTCGGAGCGCAAGCGTCCCCGCTTGCCTTGAGCGCGGATGCGCGAAAAAACGCCTGAGCAAAATCGAGTTGAATTTTACTCAGGCGTTTTAGCGTTTTTCAAACGCTGGCAAGCAGGGCTGCTTGCGCTCCAAGCTTTATTCTTCCGTAAACGGTTTGCTCTCTCTTTCCGCCGGATTGATGTTCGGTTTCTGCTGAACCGGTCTTTCAACCGGCTTTTCGACCTGCTTCTGCGGCGAACCGTTTTGTTTCGGCGCGTCTTTTTTTTCGGCTTCGATCAGTTTTTCGTCCTGTTTGATGCCGAGCTGTTCCATCACCTCCGGCACGCTCAAGCCCATCGCCTGAAGCTGTTGGAGAAGCGAAAAGATGACGGTCGGCGCGGTGTTTGCGAAACGATTGATGCCGCTCGTGTGTTTGCCGTCGCCGTTTCCGTTGCCGTTTCCCTGGTCAATCATCACGATCTTGTCAATCTTGCCAAGCGGTTCGGCGACAGCTTGGAAAACAGGTGCGCTGGCTTCGATGATCGAAGGCAGTTTTTCAAGAATCGTTTGCAGACGCGCGGCATCATTGAATTCGCGCCACGCGGCGGCTTTTTCCTTGATCGCGGCGGCTTCCGCCAAGCCCTGCGCTTCGATTGCCTTTGCTTCCGCCAAACCTTGAGCTTGTAATTTTTCCGCTTCCGCCAAACCTAGAGCGCGGATTTTTTCCGCTTCGGCGCGACCTTCGGCTTCGATTGCCGAAGCGCGTCCCGAACCTTCTTTCTGCAATTTTTCGGACTCGGCTTCGGCTTGCGCGATCTGCGCTTTTTTGCGTCCTTCGGCTTCTAAAATTGCCGCTTCCTGCATTCCTTGCGCCCGCAGAACGGCGGCGCGGCGTTCGGCTTCCGCCTGTTTGACGACCGTCGCTTCGAGTTCTTTTTCCTTGCGCAGAACTTCCTGTTCCTGCACGGCGATCTGCTCCTGCGTGCGGATGCGCTCGATGCGGACTTCTTCGGCGACGACTTCCTGCTGGGCTTTGGCATCGGAAAGCGGTCCGGCTTGATTCGCCTTGGCGCGTTCCTTTTCAATCTCCGCCTGCACCTGCGCTTTTTGAATTTCGGTTTCGCGGTTTGACTGCGCGATCTGCGCTTCGGTTTCGAGTCGGACTTTTTCGCCTTCCTGCAAGGCGAGCGACGCTTTTATTTTCGAATCGCGGTTCGCTTCCGCCTGACCGATCTCGGCATCGCGTTTGACTTCCGCCGTCCGGCGTTTGCCCAAAGCATCGAGATAGCCTTCATCGTCGGAAATTTCCTGAATCGTCAGAGCGTCGAGACCGATACCCATTTTTTCGAGATCAACGGCGGCTTCCGAAGTCAGTTTCTGCGCGAAAGATTGGCGGTCGTTATTAATTTCTTCGACCGTCAAAGTTCCTAAAATTGCACGAAGATGACCTTCGAGAGTTTGAAAAACAA
>JBGTSF010000037.1:0-45525 GCA_041940425.1 Pyrinomonadaceae bacterium | reverse complement strand
CGATTTCCCTGAATCCCGACACGGTGATTCAGACGACGCATACGATTTTGGAAACCGAGAAGGAGTTAAAAAATGACAAGCAATCGGCTACTCTTCAATTTTTTTGTAATTCGGCTAGTATCAATTGAATTTCTTTAATTAATTTGACCAGTGAATTCGGAAATTTTTTTTAATATTCTCTGTAAGTAACAGCAGAATCGGAGTCATTGATTATTATCTCCCTCTTAGTAACCCCTTTTTCTTTTAGAAGAATCGTAATTCACGACAAAGCAAATCTCATTGTTGTATGATAAATCATCAATTATTTTCAGAATCAATAATGAGATTTCGGTCAGCTTTCATTCTTCTAATCGCCGCATTATTATTTTATTCCGGCTGTAATTACGGCGGTTCAAATTCCTTAGAAAATGAAACTCTGACAGTTTCGGCGGCGGTTTCTTTGAAGGACGCTTTTACGGAAATCGGCGCAGTTTATAAATCGAAAACGGGAAAATCCGTGATCTTTAATTTCGGCGCGTCCGGGACTTTGCAGAAGCAGATCGAAACGGGCGCGCCGGTTGACGTTTTTGCGAGCGCGGGCGGACGGCAGATGGATGAACTCGCGGCGAAAGATTTGATTGACGCAGACAGCCGGAAGGATTTTGCGCGAAATTCGCTCGTTCTGATCGCGGCAAAAAATCACGGCGATACTATTTTCGGATTTGAAATTATCACCAAACCGCAGATCGAAAAAATAGCGGTCGGCAATCCCAAAACCGTTCCCGCCGGACAATACGCGGATGAACTTTTTGAAAAAATGAATCTGAAAAAAGATTTACAAACCAAACTGATTTTTGCTGAAAATGTGCGGCAGGTTCTCGATTATGTTTCGCGCGGCGAAGTTAATTTAGGCATCGTTTATAAAACCGACGCGAGCGTTGCGAATGATAAAATTGACATTGTAGCCGTCGCGCCCGAAGATTCGCACTCGCCGATTCTTTATCCGATTGCTATTTTAAAAGATTCGCGGAATAAACAAGCGGCGCGGGAATTTTTGGATTTTGTTTTGAGCGCGGACGGGCAAAAGATTTTGCAGAAATACGGTTTTTCGGGTGTGTAAGAAATTAAACCGCGAAATACGCGAAAGGGCGCGAAAAAATTTTAAGAAAATTATCCACAGATAAACACAGATAGACACAGATGATTTTGTAATTCTTTCCGTTATTGAATTATCTTTAAAATCTGAGTTCATCCGTGTTTATCTGTGGATAATTATTTTTCGCGTATTTCGTGTATTTCGCGGTTAAGTAATTTTAATGATTTGGGACTCGCTAAAGTTATCTCTGCTGGTTGTCAGTTCGGCGACGGTCGTTGTCGGCGTTTTGGGTTTGGCGTTTGCTTATCTGCTGGCGAAATTTAATTTTAAAGGCAAGGAATTTCTCGACGCATGTTTAACGATGCCGCTCGTTTTGCCGCCGACCGTGACGGGTTATTATTTGATCGTGCTTTTGGGAAGAAACGGGATTATCGGTTCTTTTCTTTACGAATGGACGGGCTGGACGATCGTTTTTACATGGCAGGGCGCGGTGATCGCGGCGGTCGTCGTTTCGCTTCCGCTGATGATCAAAGCGTCGCGGGCGAGCATCGAGAGCGTTAATCCGAATTATGAAATTGCTTCTTATACACTCGGCAAAAGTAAATTAGAAACATTTTTGCGAATCACTCTGCCGCTGGCGAAACGCGGAATAATTGCCGGACTCGTTTTGAGCTTTGCGCGCGCGCTTGGCGAATTCGGCGCAACATTGATGATCGCGGGAAATATTCCGGGAAAAACACAGACGATGCCGCTCGCTATTTACGAAGCGGTCGCGTCGGGCGACGACCAACGGGCGCAAGTTTTAGCAATAATTTTGACCGCCGTTTCCGTCGCCGCCGTTTATTTCACAAACAAGATCAGCCGTTCGCGGATTTACGGGTAGATGCTTTCAGTCAATCTCAAAAAACATTTTCGGAACAAAGACGCGAAAGATTTTTTGCTCGATGTTTCGTTTACGGCAAGCGACGGCATCACCGTTTTGATGGGCGCGTCGGGCGCGGGAAAAACGACGATTCTCAGATTGATCGCGGGGATTTTAACGCCCGACGAAGGCGCGATAATTTTAAATAGTCAGACGTTTTTCGATTCGTCGAAAAAAATGAATCTTCCGATCCAAGCGCGAAATGTCGGTTTTGTTTTTCAGGATTACGCGCTTTTTCCTCACTTAACGGCGCGGCAGAATATCGCTTACGGCATAAAAGATAAAAATTCAAAAAATGATTCGGCGCGTGAAATGCTCGCGCTTTTTCATATCGAGCATATCGGCGAACGTCTTCCGAATGAGATGAGCGGCGGCGAACAACAACGTGTCGCGCTAGCCCGCGCGCTTGCTTCCGAACCGCAAATTGTTTTATTGGATGAACCGCTTTCGGCGGTTGATTTTGAAACGCGAACCAAACTGCTCGGCGAAATCGAAGAAGCGCAGAGGCGAACGAAAATTCCTTTTATTTATGTAACGCACAACGAAAAGGAAGCGGAAAGATTGGAGAAAAATCGGATTGTTATAAAAAACGGGCGGATTGTAAGTCAGAACGCCATCGAGCGGTAGCGACCTGCTTATACTTTCGATGGAGCAGGTCGCTACCGCTCGATGGCGTTCTGATAGCTCAATTTCCGTTCGGTTTAGTAAAAGTATTGAACGCCGTCGTTCCGCGGACGTTTCTTTTTATAAAATTTGTTCCGTCGGAAATGTCCACGCTGTTTGCCGAAAGCGTCGTTCCGGTGGCGCGTCGGAATTCGGATATGGCTTTGTTCAGATCCGTCTGCGCCTGAAGTTCCCTGCTTCTTGCAACTAATAATTCGGTCTGTCTTTGCAGGACGAGATAAAGCGTCGTCGTTCCGGCGCGGAATTGTCGCTGTTCGCTTTCGTATAATTGCTCGGCGGACTGGCGCGTGGCGAGCGCGGACGCGAGACGCGCTTCCGACGAACGAAGTGCCTGCAAAGAATTTCTGACTTCCGCCTCGACGATCTGTTCGGCTTGCGCTTTCAGATTTTTGATGCGGTCAGCCTGCACGAGCGTTCTGCCCAAATTAGCTTTCGCCGTCCGGTTTCCCCACGGAAGCTCGATCGTTACACCGGCGCGGTAGGTCGGATAATCCTGCGAGACCAAATTTCCCAAAGATGTAAAATATCCGCCGACTAGATTCGGCGGAACTTCGCGCGTTCCGGTCTCTGCACCGGCGAGTCCCTGCGATGTGTATTGACCGAAAATATTGATCTGCGGTTTCGTCTGATCGCGGTAAAAGCGTTCGTCAATTTTGTTGATCTCGGCATTGGTGTCGAGTTCGGCGAGTTCGGGGCGATTTTTTAAGCCTTCCGCAAGCGCGACTTCGAGACCGATCTGCGGCGGATCGAGCGTGACTTCTGAAATCGGCGTGATCGGACGCGACCATTCGGGGGAAGTTCTGTCCGCCAACATCAAAGTTTTCAGAGCGTTTTCCGCCCGTGTTACATCTTCCTGTGCCGTATAGACATTTTGTTCAAAGGTCGTGATCTGCGTCGTCGCGGCGACAATATCAATCGGCGCGAGAACACCTTTTGAAACCAGACGCTGATTGCTTTCAAGCTGCGTCCGCGCCTGTTTGACGGCATCAATCTGCACCTGTAAATTTCTCAGAGCGAAAACTAAATTCCAGTAAGACTGTTCGACCGCCGCGATGACTTCGATTGCCTGCTGGCGAAACTGCGCGTCCGAAAGGCTTAAGTTTTTCTTGGCGATTTCGATATTGCGGCGGTTGATGTCGAAACGCCGATTGCGGAAAAGCGGCTGTTCATAGGTGATCGAAAACGAAGAAGGAAACTGCGGGTTAAGCGTTGCGTTGGTGTTGCTCGTCGTCGTTCTCGATGAATTGAACTGCGCCGAATACAGTCCGCCCGCAAACGGCGAAAATCCCGAAAGTCCGGCTGAACCGACAAAACGCCTCTGCGTAACCGACCCGTTGGTCGCGCCGCCAATCACGGAAGCGACGGGCGTGGTCGCGCTTTCATAATAATTTTCCGAAGCGATGACCGGATCGTAAACACCTTCCGCGCCGCGCAGATTGAATTCGGCGATCCGCACATCGTTGCGCGAAACGTCAATATTATTGTTGTTCTGCAAAGCCCTCTCGATGGCTTCTTCGAGCGTCAGAGGAAGCTGATTCATCAGGTCAACGCCGACTCGTTCAGCCGACGGCAACGGGCGAACCGGAGCTTGAAAATCCGGCGCAACGGGCGGCGGATTGTCGGGCAAAACCGCCGGAGCAATGCCGGAAGTTCCGACCGTCTGCGTCGGCGTTTGTTGAATGACAGTGTTCGGATTAGCGATCTGACCGCTCGGCGTAACGCCCGGCGTCTGCGGCTCAGCGGGCGTTGTTACCGGCGGCTCTTGTGCCGGATTTGTCGGCGGATTTTGCGGCTGTTGAACGGGCGGCGTTGGCTGCGTCGTCGGCTGATTAACGGGCGGAGTCGCCTGCGGATTCTGCGCCGAAACCGTAAATGCCGTGAGGAAGATTGAAAAAAGAATAAATACTGCTTTCCTTAACATACTAAATTCTCGTTAATTTCTAAGTTTCAATGAAACTCAAAATCATCATTCATGACGAACATTATAGCCCGGCGAGAATCGCTGGGTTTCGCCGCAAAAATTCAATCGCTCGCTGAAAGCGAGCAACATTTTCGCCTAGCGTGTTCGACGCTTTCAGCGTCGGAATATTTTTCTGTCATCGTAACCCGGCGATTCTCGCCGGGCTATAATGTTCGTCGCCTTTGGCGACTTATTCGAACTTTCAATTTCACAAAAAAGATTGTCTTTGTTGTAAAAATTTATTTGCTCGAACTCGGCTCGGCTAAACCTTCCGTGCCGCCCAAATTTTCTTCTTCGACCTCTCTTCCTCGTTTAAAGTTTTCGGTCTTTCCGCCGAATCTTTCATAAACGGGACGCAAAACGACGGTTTTGAATTTATCGAATTTTCCTGAAAATCCTCTGAAAAATTTCGACTGCTGGGCATCGTCAAACAGCGAATAAAAAACCGGAACGGCGAGAAGCGTCAAAAGCAAACAAAGCGACTGACCGCCGACAACCAAAATGCCGATCGAGCGGTTGGTCGCCGCGCCCGCGCCGCTGCCCAGCGTCAGCGGAATCATTCCCGCAACCAAAGCGAGCGTCGTCATCAAAATTGGTCTGAGACGGTCGCGGTTTGCCTGAATGATCGCTTCGTATCGCGCCATTCCCTTTTCGCGCAGATGGTTTGTGTGATCAATCTGCAAAATGGCGTTTTTCTTAACGATACCAAACAGCAAAAGAATTCCGAGCGCGGAAAAAATATTCAAAGTCTGCCCGGCAATCGCCGTCGAAAGCAGCGCGAACGGCACGGAAAGCGGAAGCGTCAAAAGAATCGTAACCGGATGAATAAACGATTCGAACTGCGCCGCCAGGATCAGATACATAAAAACGAACGAGAGCAAAAACGCGAGCATAAAAGATTCGTATGCCTTTTGCAGTTCTTTCGATTGTCCCGTTACGCCTGTCCGGTATTCGGCGGGCATATTGAGTTCTTTGGCGTATTGTTCGATCTTTTCGAGCGCGTCCGATTCCGAAGCGTTCGGGGGAAGTCCGGCGGAAATCGTAACTTGCCGCTGACGATTCAGACGGCTGATTGACGATGGACTGGTGCTTTCTTCGATTTTCACCAATTTTTCCAGACCGACCGGCGCGCCCATCGAAGACGCGACGGTAAAATACTGTAAATTATTGCGGTCGCGGCGAAATTCTTCGTCCGCCTGCACGACGACATCATACTGCTCCGTGCCTTCGCTGAATGTCGAAACGCGCTGTCCGGCGGCGAAAATATTCAGAGCCTGCGCGACATCGCCCGCTTTTACGCCGAGATCGGCGGCTTTCTGGCGGTCAATTTTAACCTGAATTTCCGGCGAACCTTCTTCATTTGAAGTGTCGGGATCGCGGAACAGCGGGTCTTGTTCGAGTTTTGCAACGAGAGCCTCGCCGTATTGTTTTAATTTTTCCTGATCCGGTCCGGCGATGTAATAACCGATTCCCGAACCGCCGCGCCCCAAGCCCAAACTTCCGGCGATCGAGGACGAACCGGCGACATTGACGCGGTAATCCTTGTTCGAATATTTTTTCGTGATGCCGCGCGCCTGATTGATCAGATCGGCTTGCGATTTTTCGCGTTCCGAGATCGGCTTCAGAGTTACAAAAATCCTGCCCGCGTTGCCGCCCGACGAGCGTCCCCAACCGGCGAGAACGAGCGTGCTTTCGACTTCCGGCATCTGCTCGCGCAAATCTCTGGCGATGCGGTCGAGAATGCTTTGCGTTGCGGAAAGAGAAGTTCCCTGCGGACCGCGCAGGTTTATGTCGAATGCCGATTCGTCTTCGTCGGGCAGAAAAGCCATTCCGACGAAATTAAACAGCGGATAGATCGAAATGACGACCAGAGCGCAGAGCAGAACAACCGCCCAGCGAAAACGCATCGAGAGTTTCAAAAGAAATGTGTATGCGCCGTCAATCTTACGGTAAAACCAACTGTCTTTACTGTCGTGTTCGACGGTTTCCTCGCTGTTTCGATTGGTAACGGGTTCGGCGTAATGCGGTTCGACAATTCCGTCACTGCCGGACTTTTTCGCTTCGCCCGCGCCAAACGGTTCGACTTCTTCGCCTAAATCCTTGTTCTTTTTCTGCTTGATCCAACGCGCCGCGAGCATCGGCGTTAAAGTGAAAGAAACGATCAGGGAAACGGCAATCGCCGCCGCGCTCGTCAGACCGAAACTGGACATAAAACGCCCGACGATTCCCGTCATAAATCCGACCGGAATGAACACTGCAAGAAGCGAAAGCGTCGTCGCCAAAACCGCCAGACCGATCTCGCGCGTTCCTTCGATCGCCGCCTGAAACGGATTCATTCCCTTTTCTTCGACAAAACGGTAAATGTTTTCCAAAACGACTATCGCGTCGTCAATCACGATGCCGACCATCAAGGTCAAAGCGAGCATCGTCATCTGATTTAAGCTGTAACCGAGCGCGGCGATGACGGCGAATGACGCGATGATCGAGGTCGGAATAGCGAGCGCGGCGATGATCGTCGAGCGGAAATTCCATAGGAAAAGAAAAACGACGAGCGCGGCAAGCAGTCCGCCGATGATCAGATGTTCTTCGATGGCGTGAAGCGAATTTTCGATAAATTCGGATTGATCGCGCGTCTTGGCGACTTTGAAATCGGACGGCAGATTCGGGATGATCTCGTTCATCCGTTCTTTGACACCGTTGATGACGGCAATCGTATTCGCGCCCGATTGTTTGCGGACGGCGACCGAAACCGACTGCACGCCGTTGAGCGACGCGGCGGACGAAGCGTTCGCGCCGCTGTCATCAACGCGCCCGACATCTTTGATCTTTACCGGAAAACCGTTTTTCGTGGCGATGACGATCTCTTTGAACTGCTCGATGTCGGTCAATTTACTCATCGTCCGAAGACCGAGAGTTTTCGCGCCTTCCGTCAGATCACCGCCCGGAAGTTCCTGATTTTGCGAGCGAACGGCGTTTGAAACATCCGTTACCGAAAGATTATAGGCACGCAGGCGATTCGGATTGATATAAACTTTGACTTCGCGCTGGCGCGCGCCGAAAATCTGCACTTCGCCCACGCCGTCCGTTGATTCGATACGTTCGACGATCAGATTTTCGACCTGATTGGTCAGTTCGATAACGCTTTTCGGCGCGCTGACCGCATAGATCAAGATCGGGCTTGAGTCGGGGTCGGATTTTCTGACGACCGGCGGGTCGGCAGTTTCGGGCAGACGGTTGACGACCGTCGAGATTTTTTGCTGAAGCTCCTGATACGCCTGATCGGGGTCTTTTTCGAGATTGAACGTTACCGTTACATTCGAGCCGCCGCGCGATGAACTCGAACGCATTTCCTCGATGCCGGGAACTGTGTTGACCGCGCCTTCGATAACGTCTGTAACTTCCGATTCCATCTCTTCGGGCGCCGCGCCCGGATTCGATGTCGAGACCGAGATCGTCGGCACGTCAATTTTCGGAAAACGGTCAACGCCGAGCGTAAAAAACGAAAACCCGCCGACGACCGTTAAAAACATCACGATCACGGAAGCGAAAACCGGACGGTGAACACAAATTTCAGCTAACCATTGCATAATTTTTTGAGGGACGAGGGATGAGGGACAAGGGACGAGATTTTCTCACTTGTCCCTCATCCCTCGTCCCTTGTCCCTAATAAGCTACTTTCGCGCCTTCGTAAAGTTGTTCCAGATTGCTCGTCGCAACCGTTTCGTCCGGGTTTACGCCGGAAAGAATTTGATAGTAATCGTTTTCCGGCGTGCCGATCTGGACGACTTTTAATTTGGCGACATTTTCTTCGATGACGAAAACGCGGAAATTCTGTGTCGCTTCGTCGCGCAAAACCGCCGAGCGCGGAACGAAAACGCCCGTGCTTCCGCCGCCGCGCACGATCTTTGCGGTTGCGAACATTCCCGAACGAAGCGCGTTATCGTCGTTTTGAATCGTCGCTTCGACGATTGCCGCGCGTGAAGTCGGGTCAATCGAAGGATTGACCGCGACGACCGCGCCGCCGAAATTGCGGTCTTTGTAAGCGTCAACCTGAATCGAAACGCCCGCGCCGGTCGAGATATACGGCACGTCGGCTTCGGCAACCTGCATCTGGACTTTGATC
Organism: Pyrinomonadaceae bacterium; assembly: GCA_041940425.1. Lineage (GTDB taxonomy): Bacteria > Acidobacteriota > Blastocatellia > Pyrinomonadales > Pyrinomonadaceae > DATHTS01. The sequence goes on along the minus strand of JBGTSF010000037.1, from coordinate 36,761 downwards.
GGATTCGAACGCAGGATCGTGGCGATGACCGACGAAGACGTTACGAATTCGCCGACCGCCGTCGGGCGTTCGCTGACATAACCCGAAAACGGAGCGCGAATGACCGTGTCGGCAACCGCCGCCCGTGCCGTCGCAACTTGCGTCCGCGCCGCTTCGACATCGGCTTCCGCGGCTCTGATTTGCTGATTGTTCAGTTTCGCATTATTAACGGCGGCTTCCAGATTTTGCTTGGCGGCATTGACGCGAGCCAGCGCGGTATCGCGGGCGGCGCGGGCGGCATCGCGGGCGGTGCGGTAAGTTTCGTATGTCATAACGGCGACATCGCCCGTTTCGACCAGTTCACGATACCGCTGTTCATTGGCTTCCGCCTGCCGCAAATTTGTTTCAGCCTGCCGCAACTCGGCTTGCGCCTGTTCGACGCCCGCCGCCGCCGTCCGAACTTCGGGAATCGTCGAGGAATTAAACCGCCCGTTCGGCGCGAGTCCGAGACGCGCTTCGGCTTGGCGAACGGAGGCTTGCGCTTTTTTGACGTTCGCCTCGGCTTCGGCGACGCGCAGACGGGCGTCGTTGTCATCGAGTTTTGCGATCATGCTTCCGCCTGTTACAAAATCGCCGACGTCCGCAAAGATATTGACGACCTTGCCCGCGACTTTCGGCGCGACATCCGAGGTTTCGTCGGCGACCAGACTGCCCGTCGCCTGTATATACGCCGGAACCTGCCGCGCTTCGGCATTGGCAACCGTTATGTTGACGACCGTGTTCTTTTCGCTTTCCGCCCCATTATTTTCGCTTTCCGCATTCGAACGTCCGCAGGCAAAACCGTATGCCGCGATTAGTAGAAAAAACGCGATCTTAAAAATAGATATATTTTTCTTTTGATAAAAAGCCCGCATAAATATTAAATAAGCATTTTATCTCAATCAGATGAGCATCAGGTATATACGGTATGTAAATTTTTGTAAAGTAAGATAAAGAGTAAATTTAATCATTTACGAATAATCGGATACTCTCCGAACCGTTTGCGGAAAATTCCCGATGCGGTTATAAAATTGAAAAGGATTAAAATTGAAAAATCAGAAAAATTTATGGAACAGATAACTGCAACCGAACTCAAAAAAAGATTGGACACGGGCGACGATATTCAATTGATTGACGTGCGCCAGCCCGACGAATACAACTTCGCCCGGATCGAAGGCGCGAAACTCATTCCGCTCGGCGAAATCGTCAAACGAATGGACGAGATTGACGAAAACCGCGAAACCGTTATTCACTGCAAGGCGGGCGGGCGCAGCGCGAAAGCCATCACCGCTCTGAAAAATGCCGGATTCAAGGGAAATCTGAAAAATCTCGCCGGCGGAATTACAGCGTGGTCAAACGAGGTTGACCCGAAAGTCCCGAAATACTAAATCAGTGCAAAGTGCATAGTTCGTATTTTTAACTTTGCACTATGCACTTTGCACTATTTTCACTTCCTCGCTCATCCGCACGATTTCCATTCCATCGAAGACTTTCGTGCGGCACGAGATGATTCCCTTTTCCTTGTCGCCGTTTTTTATCCAGACCTGACAGTTCAGACAATCGCCGTTCCAACACAGATCGGCGTAGGAGATTTTTTCTATCGAAAGATATTGCAGGCATCTGAGAAGCGTATTATTTTCCGGCACCTCGCATTTTTTGCCTAAAATTGTAATTTCTATAAGTCTGTCGAAAGGTTCGAAAATATCTTTTATATCGTCAAAATTCATTGTTTTACAAAATCATATTTTTCGGAAGGCTGTTTTATTTTTAAACTAATCATCGGCGTTTTTGCAATGAAGCGGTTTGAAAGTTAAAATTTAAATGGAAGATTTGAAAACAAACAGGAAGCGATTTTAAAAATTATGTCTTTAGTAATTTATACAAAACCGAATTGCCCGTATTGCCAGAAGGCGCGGGATTATTACAACGAAAAAGGTATCGAATTTACCGAATACGACGCGCAGAACAATAAGGAGCGCAGAACGGAAATGCTGAACTATTCGGGCGGCGATCTGGTCGTGCCGTGCATCGTCGAAAACGGCGTTTATGTTCAATCGGGCTGGGGCGACCCGCCGCGCGGCTGAACGATCACACTCGATTAACCGGCAGTTTGCCGGTTCTTTATTTTAAGAAATTTAATCATAGACGGACACAGATAGACAAAAATTTTTAACGGATTATATTCAAGTGTTTTTTATAAAACGACAATAATTATCTGTAAAAACTGCAAAAACATCCGTGTTCAACGGCGATTGAAAAAATATTAGCACTGCTTTTTTGGCATTATTTATTTTTTAACATCTGCGGATTTGCCAATGCCTCCACATAGGCATAAAATGCAGGAGTTGACCTTACTGAGAAGACAACAAAAGTTCAGAAACTCTTTATGATTGGTTCTGAGATAAACCAATACAAGATACTGGAAAAACTCGGCGCAGGCGGACAAGGGACAGTCTATAAGGCTCTTGACACAAAGCTCAATCGGATAGTCGTCATCAAAATTCTGCCGCCCGAATTAACCGCCAAGACTGCCAACTTCAAACGCTTTGAGCGCGAAGCCCAGCTTTGCTCGCAGCTCGATCACCCGAATATCTGCACGATCTACGATTTTAACGAAACCGACGGCGTTTTTTATATCGTCATGCAGTATGTCGAGGGAAAAAACGTCCGCCAATTGGTCAACGGTCGCCCGCTCGAACTGAAAAGCGCGCTTTCGATCGAAATTCAGGTTACGGACGCGCTCGCTTACGCGCATTCGAAAAACATCATTCACCGCGACATCAAAGCCGGAAACGTGATGGTGACGAAAACCGGGCAGGTCAAAATTCTCGATTTCGGTCTGGCGAAACTCCTGCAGGACGATCCGGCGGATCATCTGAAAGGAATGGATCGCGCCGAATTGACCGAACTCGGAATTCCCTACGGCACGGCGACCTACGCCGCGCCCGAACAGGCGAAAGGCGAAAAGACGGATCACCGCGCCGACGTCTTTTCAAGCGGCGTTCTGCTTTACGAAATGCTGACCGGCATCTGGGCGTTTCAGGGAAAAACGGTAATTGATGTGCGTCATCAGGTTTTGCACGGCACGCCGAAACCGCTCTCCGATATGCGAAACGAACCGCTTCCGCCGCAGCTTCAGCAGATCATTGACAAAGCCCTTGCCAAAGACCCGAGAGAGCGTTATCAAAAGATCAAAACGATGCGCGATGAACTCAAAGGCGTATTGCAGCTTGTTTCCGGCAATTCGTATTCGCAGAGCGATACGTTTTCGCCCGAGCATCTCGAAGGCGGGAACGTCGTCAAACGCGCGTGGAACTGGCTGACCGGAAAATCGAGCGCGGACGAGGCGACACAGCACACGCCTTCGGTTTCCAACACGCCGACCTACTCGCCCGACACGACTTTGACGGCGACCGGACATGAAAAGAAATCCATCCTGATTCTGCCGTTTAAGAATCTGCACAAAGACCCGAAATCCGATTTTTATGAATTCGCGCTCGCCGATGCCGTGATTACCGAACTCGCCCAGCTTCGCTCGTTAATCGTCCGTCCGAGTTCGGTCACGACGAAATATCAGGGAACGGAAGTTGATCCGCGCGAAGCGGGGCGCGAACAGCGCGTTCACGCCGTTTTGTCCGCCGGTTTTATGTGCGTCGGCGACAAGATGCGCGTAACCGTCCAACTGCTCGATGTCGTGAGCGGCGAGATTCTCTGGTCTGACCGGATTGATGCGGAAAGCGATGATATTCTGGTTTTGCAGGATGATATTGCGCGTCGAATTCTCGGCGGTCTGGAACTCGAACTTTCCGACAAGGAACAGGAAACGCTCGGTCGCCGTCCGACCGACAACGCCGAAGCCTACGAGGAATTTCTACGCGGACGCGACAATTTCGCGCGGTTTATTTTCCGCACGGTTTCCAACGAAGACTGCGAAGCCGCGATCAATAATTTCAAACACGCCATCGAACTCGACCCGCATTTCGCGCTCGCATACAGCGGTCTGGGGGCGTGTTACGCCAACCGCGTTTTCAAAGGTTTGGGCGAGCCGGAAGATTACACTTACGCCGAAGCCGCGTTTTCAAAAGCCTTTAAATACGACCCGAACGTCTCCGAAGCCCGCGTTCTGATGGTGATGATCTATATGGCGCGCGGCGAAAAGAAAAAGGCGCGGTCGGAGATCGAGATTCTCAAAAAGCAGTTTCCCAATGAAGCGCCGCTCTATTTTGTCAAAGGCGTGATGCACCGTTTGGACGGAGAATACGAAGAATCTCTGAAAAGTTTTGAAAAACTCGCGCGCCTCGATCCGGCGGCGCGTGTCATTTCCGGCTATAACCGCGCGAGAATTTATCTTTATCAGGGAATGTATGATAAAGCTCTTGCCGAGTTAGACCGCGGCGCGAAACAAGAACCGCATCACCCGCTGATTCGAGTTTTCCGTTCCGCCGTCCTCTTCTATATGGGACAGCAGCAGGAAGCGATTGATATGATCGGCGACGTGCTGGCGGAAAACCCGCAGATGGACGGTATTCGTCCGCTCTTTGCGATCTATCTCGCCGGTGCGGGAAAAGACGCGGAAGCCCGCGAACAACTCTCCGAAGACGCGCTCGCGCTCTCGAAAGCCGATCACGATATGGCGTATTGGGTCGCCGCGGCGTATGCGCGTCTAGGCGAAACGGATTTGGCTTTCAAATGGTTCGAACGCGCCGTGCGGCTCGGAAATGAAAACAAACCGTGGTATGAAAATGACCCGTCGCTCGACACCTTACGCGACGATCCGCGTTATCAACAGCTTCTAGATAAAATGGGAAAATAATTTCCGACTTTCTTAAATAATTTATCATTAAGCAAACTGTTTTGAATGATCTTTTAATTATTCTCTGCAACTTTCTTAAGATGATTCAAAACTCTTAGATGAATCCGATGAATGATTTCGTCAGAATATAATTTCCAGTAAAAATCCGGTGCAATGTCGTGTGTATAAAATGTAGTTCCTTCAACGATGGTTTTGCCGTCTTTTTCATAGAGACGAAATTGCCCGTGCCGTGATTTTATGTAATCGAGATGCGCCGGATGAATTTCCGAATAAAAACTCGTTTCGATCATTGGCGCAGGCTGTTCTTTTACATCAAACGCTAATAAATTCGGCTTCTGCCAGACGGTTATCGGTTCGACAAACACGCCTGTATTAAAATTACAATAACGCACCGCGCCCACCCCGCTGCCCTCGATCCTGGCATTGATCGGATAAGCGAAACCTAATTTCAAAATTCCTTCCGGCTCTTTTTCGATCTGCGGAAATGCGACGACTGTTTCCCAGACTTTTTCAATCGGGGCGTTTATTTCAACCGTCGAAACGACTTTATGAATACTGGGTTCTGACTTGCTTGAAGTTTCAAATCCGAATAAAAACGGAATGCTCGAAATCAGGATCGCCGAGATATAATTTTTCTTCCTCGCATCTTTTATTATCAAACCGATTCCCCTTCCGATTGCCACGCCCGCCAGATCGAGAAGCAAAGCCAGCGGAGCCGCCATAATCAGACAGATTATACCTTCAAAAGCGAAGATCAAGATCAAAACGGCAATCAAAAATATCGAAACAAAACTGACTTCGATACATTTTCCGACAGATTTTTCGTTGTTCGGAGAATAAATAATCGTGGACAAAATCCCAATCAATATCGGCAGAAATAGGAATAAAACAAGACCGTAATCTCTGTAAAAATAAACTCCCGCCGCCACTGCGCCGACCGAAACAATCGTGGAAATAAGAACTGCGGAAACGTATCTTAACGCGCTATCGTTTTGATTTTTTGACATCTTTTTGCTCCTCATTTTTTTTGGCAGATACAAAAAGAAATCTCTGTTCCGACAAAGGCAACAAAATTTCTTCAAACTTTACACGATTTTTGTTTAACTCTACGCGCAAAGCGTTTCCACCGAAAAACAACAAGGTGCAACCTTCAGACCATTTGAGAATCTTCAGCAATTTTTTCGTAAATTTATCGAGCGCGCGACACAAAACGTAAGAAATACGGGGCTTTTCGATCTCTTCAAACTGCCGATTGATAATCGCCGCACGATCATCCAGTTTGCATTCTGCCAAAACGTTTTGCAAAAAATTCGCTTTTTTCAGTTTCGATTCGATCAAAACGCCGTGCAAATCTTCGCGCACAATGAGACACGGAATCGAAGGCAAACCCGCGCCCGTTCCGACATCGCCGAAACGGGCGTTTTCCGGCAAAAATTCCAGTGCTGTCAAAGATTCCAAAATATGCCTGACGGCAAATTCTTCCGCCGAACACGGCGCGACCAGATGCAGAAACTCGTTTTCTTTTTGGACAATTTCGTAATAATCGGCGAGCGCGGAGATTTTTTCGTCGGTAAGATTTATTCCGAATTCGGTTTGAAATTTTTCGACCGCTTCGACAAATTCATTTCTCATCGAGAAAAATTAAAACGCAAAGGCGCGAAGAACGCAAAGAGAAAAGGATGAGAAATTTTTATTCTCATCCTTAAAATTTTGATATGCGGACGAGAAGAATCGAACTTCCACTCCCTTAAGGGAACAGGCTTCTGAGACCTGCGCGTCTACCAGTTCCGCCACGTCCGCGTGCGAAAGGCAAATGTCAATATACAATTTCAAACTCGAAAGTTCAAACCCGACTTTGCTATGATGAAATAAATGGCTGAAAATTTGGCGCAAAATTTTGCCGAAGTGAAAAATCAAATCAGACAAGCGGCGCAAAACGCGGGAAGAAACGCGGATGAAATAAAACTCGTCGCCGTCAGCAAAACTCATCCGGCGGAAATTTTATTAAAAGCCATCGAAGCGGGCGCGAAAATTTTAGGCGAAAATAAGGTTCAGGAAGCCGAATCGAAAATCGAAGAAATCGGGCGCGAAAAGGCGGAATGGCATCTGATCGGGCATCTGCAAAAAAACAAGGCGCGAAAAGCCATTCGCCTTTTTGATTGGATTCACACGATTGACAGCATCGAACTTGCTGAACGTCTGGAGCGTATTTGCAAAGAAGAAAATCGCGCCGGACTAAATGTTTTGATTCAGGCTGATCTGGCAAATGAAGAAACCAAATCGGGCGTTTTAGAAACGGATCTGCCGAAGTTGGTCAAATACTTAAAATCATGCGAATGTTTGAAATTAAAAGGTTTTATGATTCTGCCGCCGTTTTTTGAAGACGCGGAAAAAACGCGCCCGTTTTTTAAAAGGCTAAGAAAAATCCGTAACGAATTTTTGCCCGAAGGCGAACTTTCGATGGGAATGAGCCACGATTTCGCGGTCGCCATCGAAGAAGGCGCGACAATTATCCGCGTCGGCACGGCAATCTTCGGCGAAAGAAATTATAATAGTGCTAAGAGCTAAGTGCTGAGTGCTAAGAACGAAATTAAACTAAGCACTTAGCACTCAGCACTCAGCACTAAAAAATTTATGCTTTTACCAATTGTTTATCCTGTTATTCAGGGTTTTATACTCTTTGTCGTGATGGTCGTCGTCGTTTTGATGATCCTGCGTTTGATCTTTAATTTTCAAGACCCGAATCCGTTTAGCGCGGTCGGCAGGTTTTCGCGTTTTTTGAAAAAAAATACCGACCGCATCGTTTATCCTTCGGCGGGGCTTCTCGCGCATATGCGGATTGACACGCGGTATGCGCCGCTGGTTACGATTCTCGGCGTGATCGTCATCGGTTATTTTACGCTTCAGCTTTTCTGGACTCTGTTTTTTACGATTGACGGCATCGTCGCCAACGCCGCCGGCGGAAGCATTACAAAGATCGTCGGGTTTTTGCTTTACGGCGCGCTCGGATTTCTTTCGCTCGCCATCATCATTCGCATCGTTTTGTCGTATGTGATGTCAATCGGAAATCCGGTTTTGCGTTTCCTGAGAAAAATCACCGACCCGATCATGGAACCGTTCCGCCGGATTATTCCGCCGCTCGGGATGTTCGATATTTCGCCGATCATCGTTTTGATCATATTAAATTTTTTGCAGGCGGCGGTCGTCGGGGTTTTTAATCTCAGGTGATAAATTTTACGGAAAAAGACGGCGCGATTCTTTTTGAAATCAAGGTCGTGCCGCGTTCTTCACATAGCGGGATCGTCGGCGAACTCGGCGGCGCGTTGAAAATAAAATTAAAATCACCGCCGGTCGAAGGCGCGGCAAATGCCGAACTCGTCAGACTTTTATCAAAAACTTTCGGCATTACGAAAAGCGAGATCGAGATCATCGGCGGGCAGACTTCAAAATCAAAACAGATAAAAATTTCAAATCTTACAGGCGAAAGATTTTTAAAGGTTTTGCAAGCCAAAATCCAGCGTGATATATTTTTCTCTTTCGATCAAAATCAATAAACAAAAGGAATTTATAAAATGTCAGGACATTCCAAGTGGCACACAATAAAGCATAAAAAAGGCGCGTTAGATGCCAAACGCGGGAAGATTTTTACAAAACTTATCAAAGAAATCACGGTCGCCGCGCGCACGGGCGGAAGCGGCGACGTTGACGCGAACGCGCGTTTAAGAAAAGCCGTTTCGGACGCGAAAGCGCAGAACATGCCGAACGACACGATTGACCGCGCCATCAAACGCGGCACGGGCGAACTCGAAGGCGTAAACTACGAGGAAATCACATACGAAGGTTACGGTCCGGGCGGCGTGGCGATGCTCGTCGAAACGATGACCGATAATCGAAACAGAACAGTTGCCGAACTTCGCCATCTGTTCTCAAAAAACGGCGGCAATCTCGGCGAAGCCGGTTCGGTCGCGTGGATGTTCGATAAAAAAGGTTTGATCGTCGTGGACAAGGAAGCAAAATCGGAAGACGAACTTTTCGAGATCGCCGTCGCCGCCGGAGCGGAAGATTTAAAGGACGAAGGCGAAGTTTTCGAAATATACACCGCGCCGGAAAATTACGACCCGGTTGACGAGGCGGTCAAAAAAGCCGGCATCGAACCGCAAGCGTCCGAGCTTTCGATGATCCCGCAAAATTACATCAAACTCGAAGGCAACGATGCCAAACAGATGCTCAAACTCTACGAAGCGATTGACGATAACGACGACGTGCAGAAGGTTTATGCGAACTTTGATATTGATGAGTCGGAGTTTGAGTAACTGGTAATTGGTAACTGGTAACTGGTTTTTTGGCTTTTAGTTTGAATTGAATGAATTAAAATGCGAGATTTTCGGGAGTTGAAAATTTGGGAAATATCTCATCAATTGACACTGAAAGTTTACCGCATTACAAAACAATTTCCGAAAGAAGAAACATATGCTCTGACGAGTCAAATAAGACGTTCTTCAAGTTCTATTCCGACAAATATTGCCGAAGGTTGCGGTCGCGGAACGAATAAAGAGTTTGCCCAATTTTTACAAATTGCAATCGGCTCGGCTTATGAATTGGATTATCAGATTCTTCTCGCCAAAGACCTTGAATATATTGATAAAAACACTTACTCGGAATTGAACGATGAAATTATCAGATTACAAAAACAAATCGCAGCTTTATTAATAAAAGTTCGATCTGCCTGCTAAAAAACCAGTTACCAGTTACCAGTTACCAATTACCCTTATGAAAGTTTTAGGAATTGATCCCGGAAGCGAAACGCTTGGTTGGGGCGTGGTCGAAGGCGAGAATTTAAAATACCGGCTCGTTGATTTCGGCACGGTCAAATCTTCGCCGAAAGAGGCGTTTTCCAAACGGCTTTTGAAGATCGGTTCGGGTGTCGGCGAAATAATCGAAAAATTTCAGCCCGATGTCATCTCGGTCGAAGAAGCGTTTTACGCGACGAACGTCAAGGTCGCTCTGAAACTCGGACAGGTGCGCGGCGTTGTTTTGTATCTCGGCGAAAAAGCGAATCTGGAAGTTGCCGAATACAGTCCGCGACTTATCAAACAGACGGTCGTCGGCTACGGCAACGCCGAAAAACATCAGGTGCAGGAAATGGTGCGCCTGCTTTTGAAAATGAAAACCGCGCCCCAGCCGCACGACGCGGCGGACGCGCTTGCCATCGCCATCTGCCATTTTCACCACGCCGGAGCGCAGAATAAGATCAACCGCGCGCTTTTGAAGAAATAGGGCTATTTTTATCCATTTTTCACGAAACCTCGATAAAATAAGGCGACAAATGTCAATAGTCGAGAGAATGTTGATATTTGTCGAAAGGAAATTATCGTTTGTCGAAAGATTTTTGTCATTTGTCCAAAGGAAATTGCCGTTTGTCGAAAGACTTTTTGAAATAGTCGAAAGGAAAATGTCAGTAGTCGAAAGACAATTGACGGTTTTCGAAAGGAAATTCACAATTTTCGATCACTAAATCAGATTTGTCGTCTTGCATATAAAAAAAACTGACCGTTTATCACTTTTTTCTTATGAATTGCCACTAGCTTTTGCTAGTGGACAAGATACACAACAACCACAAGGCTTTAGCCAAACTTCTTCAAAAAACCGATCCTTTTGGCTTCAGCCTGATTTGTGCTAAAGCAAAAAGGATGTTTTTTTAATAAAGTTTGGCTAAAGCCTTGTAGTTTGTTGACATATCAGACCGCTAGCTAAAGCCAGTGGCAATTTATCTAAATCATTTTCAAACAAAAGCAATAAGCGGTCAGATAAAAAAAATCGTTGACAAATTCTTTTTCCTCAAACATAATTGCAGACCAAAGCATAAAAAAATAAAAAAGGAGAACTCCTATGAAAAGCTCTCGTTTGCTCTTTCTTGTTTCGGTTTTTCTGTTCCTTTCTTTTTCCGTCGAGGCGCAAAAACGCCGCGCGGTTTCCAAATCGAAAAACAAACCGCCCGCCGCGCAAAAGCCTTCGGAAACCGGCAGCAGCGCGATGGTGATTGATGAAAGTTTGTCGGTTCTGCGTCAAAAACCGAGTCTTTTTTCCGATTCGATCCAAAGAATGCGGCGCGGTCGGCGCGTCAAGATTCTCGAAACGAGACAGGCGGACGGCGTTACTTTTTACCGCGTTTCTGCGCCGCCGAACCGTTTCGGCTGGGTGCAGTCGGAAGCCGTGTTCGGCAGTTTCCGGCGCGGCGACGACGAGCGTCTGGCGCGTTTGATTCAGGCTTCGAGCGGCTTCGATCAGATCGAACTTGCTGTAAATTTTCTCGAACTTTTTCCCGCTTCCGCGTTTCGTCCGGCGATCCTGCTTTTGCTCGGCGATCTGGCGGAAGAAACCGCCGTCAGGCTTTCGCGTGATGCGACGCGGCGTTTGAACAAACGCGAAATGGCGGCGACCGGCGCGCCTCTGCACAGCTTCTATCTGAATTTCGTCAGCCTCGACCGCTACCGAAAACTCGGAATAATTTTTCTTTTCGACACGAAAACGAAAACCTTCCACTACGATGGCGCGAGTTGGCAGGAGATCGTCAGAAAATTTCCGAATTCGACGGAAGCGGTCGAGGCGAGAAAACGGCTCGATTCGTTGAAGGCGGTTTTTGAAGAAGCGAAGTAAAATCAGTAGGCAGGCAGTTTTTAATGCAAATTTCAACTTGAATCCTTAAATATAAAAAACTTCCTGCCTACTGCCGCTGCCTACCGCCTACTTGTGAAGCGCGGCGGCGATTCGGGCGGCGATGCGGGCGTTGTTTTCCAAAAGCGCGATATTTGCCCGCAAGGTTTTGCCCGCGCTTTTTTCTGACATCTGCTCGAGCAGAAACGGCGTGATCTCTTTGCCGCTGATTTTTTGTTTCTCGGCAAGTTCTAAAGCATCGGACAAAATTCTTTCGAGTTCTCTTGATTCGATCTCGAATTCTTCCGGCACGGGAACGGTTAAAATTATCGAGTTTTTTAGTTTCAATTCATCACGCGCCCGGATAATTTCTGCGGCTTCTTCCGCCGTTTCGACCTTTTCATCAATTTCTAAGCCGCTTGTTCTCGAATAAAACGCGGGCAGTTCATCGCATTGCCAGCCTAAGACGGTGATGCCGTTTGTCTCAAGCCATTCGCGTGTCGCGGGCAAATCCAAAACGATTTTCGCTCCCGAACAGACGACCGTGATCGGCGTTCGGGCAAGTTCGGGCAGATCAGCCGAAACGTCCGATGAAAAACCGCGATGAACGCCGCCGATGCCGCCCGTCGCAAAAACTTCGATTCCCGCCGTATGCGCGATAAACGCGGTCGTCGCCACGGTCGTCGCGCAGTTTAATTTTTTCGCCACGGCGACCGGCAGATCGCGGCGCGAGATTTTGCGTATATTTTTGTCTGTGGCAAGCCGCTCGATCTGTTCGTCACTTAAACCGACGCAGAATTCACCGTCAAAAACGGCAATCGTCGCCGGAATCGCGCCGTTTTCGCGGACGATTGATTCAAGTTTTCGGGCGGTTTCTAAATTTTTTGGAAAAGGCAGACCGTGGGCGATAACGGTTGATTCGAGCGCAATGACCGGCATTTTATTTTCGAGTGCGTCGGCGACTTCTTCGCTTATTTTTAACATTTGTCCTTTGTCCTTAGTTCTTAGTCCTTTGTTTTTTGCTAAGGACAAAGGACTAAGGACTAAGGACGAAATGCTTATTTAATCATTTTCCCGATCCGGTCAAGACGCGGATGCGTCAGACAGCCGAAGAAACTGCCGTTGCTGGCGGCGCGGTCGCAAGACCAATAAACGAACATCGCCCGCCCGATGATGAGTTCGCGCGGAACGACGCTCCAGTAACGGCTGTCGAGGCTTTCGTCGCGGCTGTCGCCGATGACGAAATAACTGCCTTCGGGAACGATTAACGGTTTTCCCTCGACACCGTATTCGCCTCTTTCTTCATAAATTCCTTTTTCGACGGCGCGCGTCGTTTCCTCGGAATAGTAAACGGAGTATTTTTCGCCTTCCTGACGCGGTTCCTCCGACTTGATGTTTAAAGCGGATTGATTGTCTTTTCTGCCGTAACGGTCGGTCGGCAAATCGGCAACGACGCGGTGTTCTGGAAGGAGTTGGTCGTTGATATAAACCTGATTGTTTTTAAATTCTATTTTTTCGCCGGGCAGACCGATAACGCGCTTGACGAAATTAATCTGATAAGGAATTCCGCCCTGGTCGGGAACTTTTGCTTTGTTGTCGGGAAAACCGGGATATTTGAAAACGATTATGTCGCCGCGCTCGACATCGCGCTGGGGCAGGAACGGCAAGGGATTGCCGCCCGGCGTGAAGATAAATTTATTGACCAAAAGATAATCGCCGATAAGGATCGTATTCTGCATCGAGCCGGTCGGGACGGTAACGGCTTGGACGATAAACGTCATCCCGAAGATCGCCATAATTAATGTAACGACAAATGATTCGAAATACTCGCGCGCCGTAGATTTCGGCGGTCCGAGAGGTTTCTTTTCTTCTTTTTTTTCTACTTGTTCCTTTTCGCTCATAGATTCGATTTACGCAAAATTCAAATTTTATGTTTTGTTATTTTCCTTTTTTAATTCATTGAGCGCAAACTGCGCCGCCTGCATTTCGGCAGATTTTATCGAACTTCCCTTCCCTTCGACCTTGCCGCCTTCCCAGACCGCTTCGACATAAAACGTCCGCTGGTGCGGCATTCCTTCGGTTTTGACGACCGAATAGACGGGCGCGGAACGCTTTGCGGCTTGCAGGGTTTCCTGCAAGAGCGTTTTGTAATCAATCGAACTGGTCGGCGTTGCCGTTCGAAATTCATCGTGAAAAATTCTGTAAACAAACGCCTTCGCCTGAAGATAACCGCTGTCGAAAAAAACGGCGGCGATGATCGCTTCGAGCGCGTCGGCAAGCAGCGCCTGTTTGCGTCTGCCGCCGGTTTTTTCTTCGCCTTTTCCGACGCGCAGGAAACCGCCGATGCCGAGTTTTACCGCCAGCCGCGCCAGCGTTTCGGTGCTGACCAGATAATGTTTCATCAAGGTCAGATCGCCCTCGCTCATTTCCGGGTTTTTCAGATAGAGCTGTTCGGCAATCGCCAAACCGAGAACCGAATCGCCGACAAATTCGAGCGATTCGTTTTGCAGAGAACGGATTTTCACCTCGTCGCCGTCCGCAATATTTTCATACGCCCACGAGCGGTGCGTTACGGCGCGTTCGAGAAGTTCGATGTTTTGAAACTTGTAGCCGATCAGATTTTCGAGTTTGCCAAGCGACAGGGACATTTGCGCTTATTTTATAAAACTTGTGAACAAAAAAGAAAGCCGAACGCGAAAGTAATTTCACGTCCGGCTTTCCGGTTTCTGCAAAAGACCGCTTGAAACTAGCGTTTGCGCGGTTTTTTCGCCGGTGTGGTTTTGGTATCGGTCGTCGCCGTTTTCACGGTTTTTGTTCCGTTATTTGCCGGAGTTGTAGTTTTCGTTCCGTTCGTAGTCGCCGGCTTCGTGCTTGGAGTTGTCGAAGTCGGCGTTGACACGGTATTGGTCGTTTCGGTTTCTTCTTCAACGACCGGCTGAATCGGTGCCGACGGATTCGTCAAAGGTTTGCTCGCCACCGCGTCAATATGAGCGTTAATACCGTCCATCTTGTTGTTGAAGCGGAATTTGTAAAGGTCTTCGAGACTTGCGCGAAGATCGTCTTTATATTGCTGTGAAACCTTCTGATCGGGCTGCTGCGCGGCTTTGATGGCTTTCGCATACGCTTCGATTCCGCGGTCGGCAACGCCTTTTTCCTCCGCATAAAGAGCCTTGATTTCTTTGACTAAAGGTTCTCTGGCTTCTTCGGTTTCCGCCTTTTCAAGCTCCGCAGTCTTTTCTTGTCTTTTCTTGCTCATTTCGGCAAGCTGATCGTAGTATTTCCGACCGATCAGTTGATAAATAGCCGGAATATTTTTTGAAGCCGAATTATACTGCGTCGCTTTATACAGGTAAGGAATCGCCTCATCTTTTTTATTCTGGCGGTAATACATAATGTAGCCGATGTAATAATTCAAAAGACCGAGCGCGTTATCCTTGTTGTTAAGCTGAAAGTTTCCGAACTCGCCGAATTTTTGCGAGGTTTGTCCGGCTTCGATCTGTTGGATCGCTTGTTTGGCGTAAGCGATGGTTTCATTATTAAATGTGTCGGTTTTTTCGACCGCGCGGTCGAAACCGATCAGAGCCAAAACGATCGCCAGATCCAATTTGGTTTGCTTGACGCTATTCGCATCAACATATTTCAACT
The DNA here is from genome assembly GCA_041940425.1 of Pyrinomonadaceae bacterium. Lineage (GTDB taxonomy): Bacteria > Acidobacteriota > Blastocatellia > Pyrinomonadales > Pyrinomonadaceae > DATHTS01. The sequence continues at coordinate 21,631 of JBGTSF010000037.1, read as the reverse complement.
GTCTGTCGAGCGCTTCTTTTCCGACCGTAAACGTCTGCTGCCAGTTTTTGCCTTGAACAGCCGTATTAACGCGACCTAAAAGAGCGTTCCATTCTTTCTTTTCGGCATCAACTATAACTTGTTCTTTTTTCTTTTCAATAGCGGCTTCCAAAGTCGGAATCGCTTCTTTGAAGTAATCAACCTGCTGTTGATCATCAGGAGTGTTGAACTTAGCGATATATTCCTTCGCCGCATCTAAAGCCGCCTGTAAATCAACGACTTTATCGCTTTGATATTTTTCAATATAGGTGTTGTAAAGTTTTGTCTTCTCATCGGTCTGAGCAAAACCGGCGAAGGCAAAGGTTGCGATCATTAATCCGAGTCCTAAAACTCTTAAAAACTTATTCATTAATTTGTTTCCTCCAAGTATTTTCAATCTGTCCTTTTTTTATTTTAGAAACCCCGCGGAATTTCTGTCTTTTGCGGGAATTCAGATGTGTTACGAAAAAAAAAAGTTGCACAATTTTCTATGAATTATTTTTCACAAGAAACCGTCGAATGACAGAAACACTAATAATCACGCATAGTTCGGGATTCTGTCAAGTAAAAGAGCGTTGAATTTTCAACGCTCTTTTCCGACCGCCGCCGTTAAACTTTTTGTTATTTTTGTATTTTCCTAAAAATTCAGGGACTTACGACCACGCGCGGGCGGGTGATTTGCGGGCGCGTTACGGTTTCCGCGTCTTCCGTGTCCTTTTTATATTCGATAATAACGGGCTTGAAAACGGGCGTAGAAACTTTTTCGTCCACCTTGATATTGGTCGTCGTTTTCGGTGCGATGACGATCTCTTCGCGGGATTGAGCCGGATTTTCGGAAACGGGTTTTTCGACCGAAAATCCTTCACGCGTATCGCCTTTTTTCGGACTCTGATTTTTTATTTCCGTTTCCAACGAATCGTTATCAACGGCATCGTTTTCCTCATCGTCGCTCAAAAGTTCCTTATCGTTCGGATTGACCTTGCTTTTCGGTTTGAACTGGGCGAGCAAAACCTTGTTTCGTTTGTCGGTAAAACGCGGACGCAGTGCTTCGTAAATTTTTCCGGCGATCTGCGCGGCGTATTTTCCGCGCTCGCCCTGCCCACGCGTAATGACGACGACCGCATACTGCGGATTTTCGACCGGCGCGACCGATGCGAAAAGACCGATCCACGAACCGTCGAAAATGCACGAACCGGTTTTTCCCGCCGCGTTGATGTCGGCAATTCCGGCGCGCCGCGCCGTGCCGTATTCCGCCGCGCCGATCATTCCGGGAACGACCTGCTGGAGCGTGCTTTTCGGCAGATTCACATCGCGTTTGTAAAAACCGTTGAATTTTCCCTTTTCGGTTTTGTCTTTCTGAATTTGCGGAACGACGAGTTTGCCGCCGTTGGCAAGTGCCGTAACCATCACGGCAAGCTGGAGAGGCGTTACTTCAAAATCGTCGCCGTGCGAATAGATACGCGGATTGTTGTTGCCGTAAGGAAGTTTTCCGGGCGTTTCGCCTTCGGCGTTGATGCCGGTCTTTTCGCCGAGACCGAGCGCACGCGCATACGAGATCATTTTTTCATTGCCGAGATTCGTGCCGACTTTTTGAAAATACGGATTGTTCGAGTAAGCGAGCGCGTCGTCGAGATCCATACGGTAATTCTGCTTCGTCAGCGTTCCTTCATTGTCAATTAATTCCTCGTTCTTTCCGCCTGCGGCAGTTACGAGTTTGATCGTCGAACACGGTTTAAAACTCTTCTTTATAGCCCAGTCCTGATTGACTATCGTAACGATCTTTCCGGTCTGCGCTTCCATCACGACGACCGTTCCGGCGCGGTTGCCGAGCGCACTCACGGCGGCGCGGCGGATCTGTAAATCTTCGCCCGTCGTGTCGTCAACCAGAATTTTCTCGACCGTATCAACCCGCAGACCGTTTTCAAAAGCGGCTTTGCGGGAAGCGGCGGCGCGGATCGCGGCTTCGCGGCGACGTTTTTCTTCCAGTAAAGCCTGCCGCCGTTCGGCTAATTTTCGCGCTTCTTCGGCTTTGCGGGTGAGGCTTTCCTTTCTCGATTCTTTTACGTTGGTCGAGCGAACCGATGAGGTTTTCGCTACTTTTGAAGTTTTCGCGTCTTTGGAATTTTTAGCGTTTTTAGCGGCTTTGTTGTCTTTCAAATTATTTGCGGCGCGTTTGTCTTTGGAATTTTTAGTGTCTTTTGAGGTTTTTGTATCTTTTGAATTTTTAGCAGTTGTTTTCGCGTTTTTATTATTTTTGGCATCCTTTGCCGCCGCCGTTTTAGTCTTATCTGCGGCGGTCGTTTTGGTTTTCGTATTCGCCGCCGGCTTTTTCTTTTGAGCAAAGACTTGATCGGAAGCGAAAAGCGAAACGATGCAGAAAATCAGGGCAACATTCAGTAAACGAACTACAGGGTAATTTTTCATTTGTAAAACCTCTAAAATTTTTTGACTTAAATAACGGGTGATTTTCCGGGGAAAGTCAGAAAAAAACTTGATAATTTTGGGACTTTTCAAGTTATTTCAAATTTGCTAAAAAGCTAAAAAAGACTATAACATTCAATTCGACGGTCGGGCAAGTATTTTTGGAAAAACTTTCAATCTATGAATTTCTTCAACACATTTCGCGGCAGACTGCTCGTTATTTTGACACTTCTTCTGATCGTTACGCTCGGCGTTCAATTTTATTTAAATTACCGCAAACAGCAGGAAAACAACGCACTGCGCGAAGTGCAGGAAAAGGCTCTCGTAGCCGGATTCGCGCTCGGCGTGAACAGCCTGACGAGCGAATTCCGCCTGCGCGATTTCGTCAAAAGCGAAGGGCAGACATTTTTCGATAAGGAAACCACCGAACGCATCAAGGACATCATTGTCATCACCGACGAATGGCAGGTTTACGACAGTCTGAGTCCCGAACATCTGCCGACGACCGATGAGAACGGCGACAAGGTTTATAAAAATTTACAGGATTTGCAAAATCTGCCGCCCTTGATGGAAGGCGAAGACCGGCTCGGCAAAGACATCGAGAAATTTCCGAACGCGCCGGGAAAACAGCCCGCCAATCAATCCGAGGAACTGCTCGAAGAAGAAGCGCACGCCATTCCCATCGAGACGGATCGCGGACGCTGGTATGTGATGTATATCTTAAAGACCGACAAGGGCGAAGCCGCCGCCCGCGCCGCGCAGTCTCTGATCTACACGCTTCTTATCCTTCTGGCGACAACGCTCGTTACGTTTTATCTCGTCTGGCGTTTTACACAGCCGATCTCGAATCTGTCGAACGCCGCGCGAAGCATCGCGCAGGGCGATCTGTCGGTGCGCGTCGAGGGCGCGGATCGAACGGATGAGATGGGACGGCTCGCTTCACAGTTCAATGAGATGACCGCGCAGTTAGAGAAAAAACAGGAACTCGAAGCTAAATTAAGAGAGGCGGAAAAATCTCTCGTCGTCGGTCGGCTCGCCTCGGCAATCGCGCACGAGATTCGCAATCCTTTAAATTATATAAATCTGACGCTCGATCATCTGCGGAATAAATTCCAACCGGAAGAAGTTGATAAACAGGAAAAATTCGACAAACTGACCGCGCAGTTAAAATCCGAAGTCGAACGCATCAACCGTCAGGTTTCCGATTTTCTCGGCTACTCGCGCCCGATCAAATTAGATTTACAGCCGACGGACGCAAGAAAGATCGTCGAAGATTCCCTGCGCATCGTCGAAGCGCAAGCCGCCGATCAAGATGTCAAGATCAGCGTCTGCGAACACGAAGGCGTTTCAAGGATCAAAGGCGACGCGGAAATTCTGCGCTCGGTTTTCAACAATCTTTTTATAAATGCGGTTCAGGCGATGGAAACCAATGGAGGCTTATTAAATGTAACGCTTTCGCCGGACGGCAGCGATTTTGTCAAGATCGAAGTCAAAGATACGGGCATCGGCATCGAAGAAGAAAATATAGACAAAATCTTCGAGCCGTATTTTTCGACCAAAGAAACCGGCACGGGTTTGGGCTTGGCAATCGTCAAAAAGATCATCGAAGACCACGACGGCACGATCGAAGTCGGTTCGATTTTGGGCGAAGGCACGATTTTTATCGTAAAATTGCCGAAAGCTCAATGATTTATTAAGTTAAACGGCGCGGAAATTGATTTTTACAGGCAAGCAAAGCAGTTTGACAGCTTAGCAATCGAAAAATGCAGGTCAGCAATCGAATCGTGCAGGCAAGCAATTCGATCGTGCAGGGCAACAATTGACCTAAACAGCTTAGCAATTGAGTTGTGCAGGTTAGCAATTGAATCGTTCACCTTAGCAATTGAATTGTGCAGGTCAACAATCGGGTTGAACAGCTTAGCAATCGCATCGTGCAGTTCAACAATTGCGTCGTGCAGGTTAACAATCGTGTCGAACAGCCAAACATTTGATTATGATATTCGAACAAGCATTGATAAAGAGGCAGAAACGCGACCGTTAGGGAGCGTGTTTGACAACGCAAATTACACGCTCCCTGACGGTCGCGTTTCTGCCTGTTAATTTATGAAGATAATATTTCCTGTAGTTTTGTTTTTGATATTTCCCGCTTCCCTTTTTGCTCAAACGAATCGAAATCCCGATTCGAGCAAGATTGCCGTAATTGACACGAGTATTTTCGATGACAATGAAAAAGGTATAAAACTTTTAGTTAATGCAAAGAGAAGTTATCATATCGAATATTTCGAGATACACGCGCTAAAAAAACGCATCGAAAATGTAAAAAGCGAGATAAAACTTTTGATCGAACGAAACGAACCGATCAATGAAAAATTCATTGAATTACGACGGTTAGAAAACGAACTCGACGAATCCGAAAAAGCGAAAGTCAAAGAATTTGATCGGAAATGGAATTTGGTCATCACACCCCTTGAAAATAAAATAAAAGAAAAATTAAAGGAGTTCGCATCTAAAAATGGCTATGCCGTTTTGATTGACAAAAAATCAACAGGCTTTCTTATAGAGAATGATATTAAAGATGTTACATTTGAATTTATAAAATTTTGCAACGATTCATTCGAAAAAGAAATTAAATGATCTATGGCTAGAAAATCAATTTTGGTAGTTGACGACGAAAAATCTCAGCGCGAGATTTTGGAGATGATTCTTTCCGACGAAGGTTATGACGTAACGACGGCGAGTTCGGGCGAAGCGGCGATGAAATTTGTCGCTGATCGAAGATTCGATCTCGTTTTGACCGATCTGAAAATGACTGGAATGAGCGGTCTCGATCTATTGAAAGAACTGACGAATTTCGATAAGTCAATCATCGTTCTTTTGCTGACGGCGCACGGTTCGGTTGATTCGGCGGTTGACGCGCTTCGTTTGGGAGCGTTCGATTATTTGCAGAAACCGTATGACCGCGAAAAACTTCTTGAAACTATTTCGCGCGCTCTGAACTCTTTGACGACGCTCGATGCCGAGATCGTTTCCGCTTCGCCGGAAATGGACAGGGTGAAAAAGCTCATCTTGAAAGTGGCGAAATCGAATTCGACCGTCATGATTCGCGGCGAATCCGGCACGGGAAAAGAACTCATCGCGCGGGCGATCCACAAAAATTCGCTTCGCTCGAACGAGATTTTCCAAGCCGTCAACTGCGCGGCGATCAATGAAAATCTTTTGGAAAGCGAACTTTTCGGACACGAAAAAGGCTCGTTCACCGGCGCGGTCGCCGACAAAAAAGGTTTGTTTGAAATTGCCGACGGCGGCACGCTTTTCTTGGACGAGATCGGCGAACTCGATATTTCATTGCAGGCAAAACTTTTGCGTGCTTTGCAGGAAAAACAAATCCGGCGCGTCGGCGGAACGAAGGAGATCAACACGGACGTGCGCGTCGTCGCGGCGACGAACCGCGATCTTTTGAAAATGGTCGAAGAACAACGTTTTCGGGAAGATTTGTATTACCGTCTGAACGTGCTTTCAATCGAAGTTCCGCCGCTCCGCGAACGCCGTTCGGACACCGAACTTCTGCTTGATTATTTCATTAAAAAACATACGCGCGGCACCGACCGGAAGATCGAAGTCAGCGGCGAAGCGAAACGAATTCTTTTGGATTACAGCTATCCGGGAAACGTCCGCCAATTGGAATCCGCAATCGAACGCGCGATTCTGCTTTGCGAGGACAATAAAATAACGCCCGACGATCTGCCGCCCGAAATGCTCGCCGGCGCAAAACCCGCCGATGCGGACGAACTTTTCAAGCTCCCGCCCGAAGGCGTAAATTTCGAAGATGTCGAAAAAAGTTTGATAATGCAGGCGATGGAAAGAACCGACAACAACATCACAAAATCCGCAAAACTGCTCGGTCTGACTTTCCGAACATTGCAGTATCGTTTGGAAAAATTCGGCATCAAACGCGACGGAACCGACGAAGAGGAAGAATCGTAAACTGTGTTAAAATCGGCGTGAGGAAAAATATGCTGACAGTCGAAGGAATTTATAAAGACGGCAAAATCGAGCTGCTCGAAACCGTTTCGGATGTAAAGCAGGCAAAGGTGCTGGTAACTTTTATCGAAAACAGCGATATTGATTTGCAAACAACAGGCATAGATGAAACGCAGGCAAAAGATTTACGCGAAAAATTTGCGGCGTTTGAAGATTGGAACGATCCCGCATTAGATATTTACAACGATTACGACAATGCAAAATCCGCTCTCCACGAACAAGATTGAGCGCGGCGCGGTCGTGCTTGTTGAATTTATAAAGGACGAATAGAGATGGAATGGTTTTCGACTCTGACATTAGCACTCGGTTCGGCTTGGACTTCGGGAATAAATCTTTATGCGACGGTTTCGGTTCTCGGACTTTTGCAGAAATTCAGTGCGATCAAGCTTCCGGGCGGTCTCGATGTTCTGGATAATTGGTGGATCATCGGCGTGGCGGGCGGTCTTTATGTCGTCGAATTCGTCGCCGACAAAGTTCCGTATGTAGACAGCGTCTGGGATGTCGTTCACACATTTATCCGCGTTCCGGCAGGCGCGGCGGTCGCTTATGCGGCGACGAACGAGATGGACGCGACCTTTATGGTCATAGCAACTTTGCTCGGCGGCGGGCTGGCGTTTTCGTCTCATGGGACGAAAGCCGCGCTTCGGATGACCGCCAATCTTTCGCCCGAACCGGTTTCAAATTGGGTTTTATCAATCATCGAAGACATCATCGCTTTTCTCGGCGCGATTCTCGCCGTCATCGCGCCGGTTTTGATCGCCATTGTTCTGGTTATATTTCTTATTTTCTTTTTCTGGTTTTTCCCGAAGATAATTCGCGCAGTTATGCGTTTGTTCAAAGGAATCCGCGCTCTGTTTCGCGGTGAAAGTTTTAAAGATGTAGCACGCAAGGCGGGTTAGATTTTCGCGTTCTATAATCAAAATTTAATAAACGGAGAAACTAAATGAGCAAAATAAAATTAGTTTTAATTTCGACATTTTTATTTCTGGCAGCGTGCGATGCGGGAGTCGGTAATGTAAGTCAGAGCCGACCGGCAAATACGGCAAGGGCGTCAAACAGTGTTGCAAACACCGGCGGCGGAGGCGGCGGAAGAACCGGAGATCAATCCGTTACGGCTCAGCAAGTTTCGCTCGATCAAGCCGCGAATACGCAAACTCAGCCGACCGTTACCGAACGAAAAATCATCCGCAACGCCGATCTGAAACTCGAATCTAATTCGCCCGCCGAAGCCCAGCAAAAGATCACGCAGATTGCCGAAAGCAAAAACGGTTTTGTCGTCGAGACGAATCAGACGAGCAGTGATGTCCGAACTTCGACGCGCGATATTGTCAATATGACGATTCGCGTCCCGGCGGAAAAATTCGACGAAGCGATCAATGAAATTCGTGCGGCGGGAAACCGCGTCATCGAGGAAACGGTCAAAGGTCAGGACGTTACGGAAGAATTTATTGACATCGAAGCGCGGCTCAAAGCAAAGCGCGCGCTCGAAGAACAGTTTCTCGAAATTATGAAACGCGCGGCGACGGTCGAAGACGCGCTCAGAGTTCAGACACAGCTTGCCGAAGTGCGCGGCGAGATCGAACAGATCGAAGGTCGTAAAAGGTTTTTAGAAAATCAAGCGGCTCTTTCGACCATCAAAATCCAACTTCAAACACCGACTTCCCTTTCGGCAAATCCGGGCGGATTTTTCTACGAGTTGAAAGAAGCTCTCTCGACCGGCTTTAACGCCGCGCTCAAATTCGTTCTGTTTTTCGTCACGGCGGCAATCGCGCTCGCGCCGTTTTTTATCCTGATCGTTTTGCCGCTATACTTCATCTTGAGATATTTCTGGAGAAAACCAGCGTCGAAACAAACAACTGAAAAAACTTTCAGAGACGATACGGACGAGCAGTAAACAGATGGAAAGAAGTTTTCAAATAGTCGCGGTGATCCTTGCCGGAATCGCCGCTTATTTTTTATGGCAGGGCAACGGCGACGGCGCGTTCGTCGCGGCAGTTCTCGGCGCGGTCTGTTTTTTTCTGAGCGTCAGATTTCAAGTTAAGGAAAGAAATACGAAACGCGAACTGGAAGAAAATTTCGAAGCGAAAGAATTGGAAGAAAAAATGCGTTTTGAAGACGAGTTTGAAACGGAAGAAATTCAGGAAGAAGCAGGCAGCGGCAGTAGGCGGTAGGCAGTAAAAGGTAGAGTAAATTCTGAATTTTAAAGCTTATTTATCAGGTTTATTATTCCAGAAAAAAAATTACGATTTCAATAACAGAATTAAAACTGCCTACCGCCTACTGCCGCTGCCTACTTTTTCTAACGCTGCTGCCTACTTTCCGGTTACCGCAATTCCTCGACAAATGTAACGCGGTTTATTTCATAGAGCGTCGTCATTCCCGAGTACACTTTTTTCAGCGCGGCTTTGCGAAGGGATGAAAGTCCTTCTTTTTCGGCTTGACGGCGGATTTCCGCGCCGGATTTGCGGGCGATGATCATTTCGCGGATCGTGTCCGACATATCCAGAAGCTCGTGAATCGCCGTTCTGCCGCGGTAGCCCGTGTGATTGCAGGCATCGCACCCGACGCTCATCAAAAACGTATGTTCTTTTTTGACTTCGAGCGGCAGACCGGATTCTAAAATTTCTGCGTCCGAAGGCACATAGACGCGCTTGCAGGTCGGGCAGAGTTTTCTGACCAGACGCTGGGCGAGAACGCAGTTGAGCGCGGCGACGAAGTTATACAAATCCACGTTCATATTCAAAAAACGCCCGATCACGTCAATCACGTTGTTGGCGTGAACCGTCGTAAAAACGAGGTGTCCGGTGAGCGCGGAGTTGATGGCGATCTGCGCGGTTTCCTCGTCGCGGATCTCGCCGACCATTATTTTGTCCGGGTCGTGGCGCAGAATCGAACGCAGTCCGCGGGCAAATGTCAGACCTTTTTTCTCATTGACCGGAATCTGCATAATCCCGTGAAGTTGATATTCGACCGGGTCTTCGATGGTGATGATCTTATCTTCCTCATTGCTGATCTCGTTGAGCGCGCCGTAAAGCGTCGTCGTTTTACCCGAACCCGTCGGACCCGTAACGAGAACCATCCCGTAAGGCTCTTTGATGTAGAGCCGGAAACGGCGCAGATCGTCTTCGTCAAAACCGACGACGTTGAGACTCAGATTTTTAAACTCTTCCGAGATCTGTTCTTTGTCCAAAATACGAATCACGCAGTTTTCGCCGAATACTGCCGGAAGAATCGAAACGCGGAAGTCAACTGTTCTGCCTTTGTAGCGGACGCGGAATCTGCCGTCCTGCGGAATTCTCCGTTCGGCAATATCGAGTTCGGACATAACCTTGATGCGCGAAACCAATGTTTGATGATAGGCAAGATCAATCGGGTCAACTTTTTGATAGAGCGCGCCGTCAATGCGGAATTTGACCGAAACGTCGTGGTCGCGGGCTTCGATATGGATGTCGGACGCGCGCGATTCCATCGCGTTATAGATGATCGTGTCAACGAGTTTGATGATCGGCGACATCTCCGAATCGGTCGCCAATCTGTCCAAATCCAAAACTTCTTCGCCCTGTTCGGTTTCCTTGATAAGCGAAATTTTGAAGGTCGAAGCCGCTTCCTGCAAAACGCGCTGCGTCGCGTCGCCTTTTTTCAAAACAACATCAATCGCGCCTTCCGTGGCGACCAGCGGCACGAGGCGGACATTCAAAGCGTTTTCGAGTTCGTCCAGTCTTTCCAAATTAGTCGGGTCAGCCATCGCCACATGCAGATTTCTGCCTTCGCGTTTGAGCGGAACGAAATGATTCCTGAGCATCAGATCAACCGGAATTTTCGCCAGTTCCTCGTAATCAATCGGCGATTCCTTATCCGGCGGAAGAAGGTCAATATACTGCAAACGATACCGCTGTGCGAGAGCTTTCGCCTCTTTCACTTCGGGCGGTTCGTTCTCGAAAAATTCGGCTGTGTTGATGGTCGGCAAACTCGTATAGACGTTTTCGCCATTGTTCGATTTTGTTTCCATTTTTACTTCTAAAACTTTCGAAAAAGTTTGTAATTTTTAATTTGTAATTTTTTCTTATCTTCCCTTTCCGGCATACGGTCCCGACGAGATTGACTGGATGATCGGCAGGTAAATTGCCAGCAAGATCGAGACAACAATCAAAGCCATAATCACCAGAATCACCGGCTCCATCAGCGTCGTCAACTGATCCAAACGAACTTCAGATTCGGCATCATAGAAATTTGCCACCTCATCGAGCATTTCCTTCAAACTTCCCGATTTTTCGCCGATGCCCGTCATATCGAGCGCGAGTTCGGGCAGCCATCCGGCTTGTTCGAGCGATTCGGTAAACGAACGACCTTCGCGGATGAGCGGCAGAACGCCCTGACTCCGGCGGCGCAGTTCGTAATTATTGATCGCCTGCGAAGCGATGTCCCACGAATCGGGAACGGTGATGCCGCCTGCCAAAAGCGTCGAGAGCGAACGCGCAAGCTGGGCGGTCGCCATCTGCTTAATCAATGTTCCGATGAGCGGAAGTTTGAGCAGAAATTTATGCACGATGAGTTTTCCGCCCGGAGTTCTCAGCCAGATGTAAATCGCAAAACCGAGAACGAGCAGCATCGGCAGAAGCCACCAGAAATTATTCGCCAGCGCGTTTGAAAAAGCGAGCACGGCGACCGTGATCGTCGGCAGTCCCTGCGCGGCGTTCAATCCTTTGAAAAGATCGGACATTTTCGGCACGACATACATCGTCAAAAACGCCATCATAAAACCGGCGGCGATCAAAAGAAACGCCGGATAAGCGAGCGCGCCGCGCAGTTTCCGCGTAACCGTTACGCTGCGTTTCAGATAATCAACATACCGCGCCAGCACGTCGTCGAGCGCGCCGCTCTGCTCGCCGGCGAGAAGCGAAGCCGTGTAAATTTTCGGAAAACTTCCCTGCGCTTCAAATGCCTGCGAGAGCGGAATGCCGCTTTTGATCTTCTCTTCGATGTCCGCCAGCATCGTCCGCAGAGCAGCAGAACCGGAACGGACTTTGAGCAGTGAAATTGACTGCAAGACCGGAATGCCCGCGCGAAGCAGAGCCGAGAACTGTTGGTTAAAGAGCAGAAAGTCTTTCTGTTTGACGTGCCCTTTGCCCGATGACCCGCCGGGCAAAACAGCCGACAAACCTTTTTCCGCGCTGGACACTGCAAAAACGCGAAAGCCCTCGTTTTCGAGCTGGACGCGCGCGTCTCCGGCGGCGGTCGCTTCGACGACTCTGGTAACAACTTCGCCCGAAGGCGTTCCTAAACGACAGATGAATTCAGCCATGAAATGAGTTCAAAGTTCAAGGTTCAAAGTTCAAGGTCGCTTTGAGAACTTTGAACCTTGAACTTTGAACTTTGAACAATCGGATTATAACACGCTTTTGACGAACAAAAGGTTGCAAACAAAAAAATTTCCGGGAATAAAAGCGGAGAAACAACGCCATTTAAATATTGAACATCAAAAAATTATCTTGCTAAAAGTTCTTGGTGTAGCTACAATTAAATAAATTTTGGGGGTATATATGGCTGTAAAAGATTTTCCAACCGCCCGGGAAATGCGTTATGCGTTTCGCGGCGCACTAGTGTTTTTGTTTTTGATTTCTCTGACCTCTCTTTCACTCGCGCAGGACAAACCGAAAACCCAACCGACCGAAGATGACGGCGAAGTAAAAATTCAGGTTGACCTCGTAACCCTGACGCTCACCGTTACTGATTATTACGGCAGATACGTTTCCGGTCTTTCAAAAGAAGCCTTTACCATCTGGGACGAGGACGAAGAACAGGAAATCACGCATTTCTCGGATGCCGACGCGCCCGTTTCAATCGGAATTTTGTTCGATATTTCCGGCTCGATGAGCAGTGAAAAAATCACCAAAGCGCGGAACGCTCTCGAAAGATTTATCAATACCAGCCATCCGAGCGATGAATATTTTCTCATTGCTTTTAATTCACGCGCCCAGCTTCTGATGGACAGAACGCGCGACGGTGAAGCCGTTTTGCAAAAACTGACGCTGGTCGAACCGAAAAACAACACCGCGCTTTACGATGCCTGCTATCTCGGCGTCGAAAGAGTAACGCGCGGCGCGCACCAGAAAAAAGCGATTCTCATCATCAGCGACGGTCAGGATAATTCTTCACGCTATAATTTCAAGGAAGTGAAACGTTTGATGAAAGAATCAGATGTCGTGATTTACTCGGTCGGAATTATGAGCGACCGCGATGCCGGAACGATTGAAGGAATGCAGGGACAGGCTCTGCTCGACGAAATCTCGTCGGTTACGGGCGGAAAATCTTTTTACCCGCAAACCAATGTCGAGCTCGACGAGATCTTCGAACGCATCGCGCTCGAACTCCGCCATCAATACTCGATCGGCTACACGCCGAAAAATTTCCAGCCGGACGGAAAATGGCACAAAGTAAAAGTTAAGGTCAAACCTCCGCGCGGTCTTCCGCGTCTAACAGTCAGGAGTCGTGAAGGCTACTACGCCACTCCGAGAATAAATTATCGTTAGACCTTTTAATTACAATGAAAAAAAGATATTCGAATTTTCTGCTGCTGTTTTTTTGTCTCGCTCTAACTTTCGGATTCGGTTTCTACAATTTTCAAGCGACCGAAGCGCAAACTCAGACAAACACGCAGCGTCCGCGTCAAACGGCGGCAACGCCGACACCGAAATCGCTCGGCGATCTCGCGCCGCCGCCGCCGCTTCCGATTATTGACGATACGCCGATCGTTATTAAATCCGAACTCGTCAATCTGGACGTGCGCGTCGTTGACCGCAACAACCGCCCGATCAGCAATCTTCTGGAAAACGACTTCAAGATTTACGAAGACGGCGTTCTTCAGAAAGTAGAATTTTTCTCGAAATCCGAAGTTCCGACCAACTATTCGCTGGTCATTGATAATTCCGGCTCGCTTCGTTCGCAATTAGACAAGGTTATCGAAGCCGGAAAAATTCTCGTCAACGCCAACCGCCCCGACGATGAAACGAGCGTCATCCGTTTCGTAGATTCGACAAAGATCGAAGTCAAACAGGAATTTACGTCCAGCAAAGACGATATTTTCTACGCGCTCGACAATCTCTATATCGAAGGCGGGCAGACGGCGATCATTGACGCGGTTTACCTGGCGGTGCAATCGGTTGACGATTACAAAAAATCCAGCGAAGCGAACAATCGCAAACGCCGCGCGATCATACTGGTTTCCGACGGCGAAGACCGCAACAGCTATTACAACGAAACACAGCTTTTCCAGCTTTTGCGCGAAGCCGATGTTCAGATTTATACGGTTGGTTTTATCAATGAACTGGACAAAGATGGAAGCTTAATTAGAAAAAGTCCGCAGAAAAAAGCCAAAAATTTCCTCGAACGGCTGGCTGAAGAAACGGGGGGCAAATCCTACTTCCCCGAAAATGTCAGCGAACTGAACGGCATCGCGCAGGACATCGCTTCGGAACTCAGAACCCAGTATTCGATCGGCTATATGCCGACCAACGACCGCAAAGACGGAACTTACCGAAGCATCAAAGTAATGATCGCCGAAGGACCGAACGGTCAAAGAAGAATTCCGATCACGAGAACCGGACGAACAGCCGAAAAACAGTAGGCAGCGGCAGTAGGCAGAAAGCAGTAAGAGGTTTGAGAAATTATGATTTTCAATTTCTCAAACCTCTTTTGATTTTAAAAATCCATTATTGACTTCTTAAATGCAACTGCCTACCGCCTACTGCCGCTGCCTACTTTCTCCGCCGCTGCCTACTGCTTTTCCGGCACTGATCCGCTGATCTTCTTGCGGTTTGTTTCGCCGGTTTCGATAACGGGAATGCCGCCGGAAACTTCCGAATGAGGACGCGGGATGACATGAACCGCCGTAACCGTGCCGACTCTTCGCGCCGCCGCCGCGCCTGCGTCAACCGCCGCTTTAACCGCGCCGACCTCGCCGCGCACGATCGCCGTTACTAATCCGGCATCAACTTTTTCATAACCGACGAGTTTGACATTCGCGGCTTTGACCATCGCATCCGCCGCTTCGATCATCGCCACCAGCCCGTAACATTCAACCATTCCGAGTGCTTCCATATTTTTACTTTTAAAAATTTTCTATTTTCTAGTCCCAACTGCTCGAACTGCTTCCCGAATCACTGCTCGACGAATCACTGCTCGAAGACGAATCGTAACTCGATGATGAATAGGAATCCGAATAATCCGAACTGCTCGAAGAATATCCGCCGCCTTCCGACGCGCTTTCAAAGCTCATCGAAGCCGATGCCTGAGCGTTTTCCGGTTTTGATTCTTCGGTTGAGGATTCCGCATAATCCGACGCTTCGGAAAAAGCGAAATCGTGATCATCAGTATCATTGTCGTCCAGCGAATCGTTCTCGATAAATTGACTTCTACTTGAAGAAAATTGGCGGTTCGACGCGGTGTTTCGGCGTTTCGATCTTCGCCAGATAACAAAACCCGCAATCAAAACGAGTAGAAAAAACGCGCCTGCGAAAAGTGCCAGAAAGACTATGCCGATAGCGATTTCCATAATTTTTGAAATTTATTCGAGATACGCCGAAATTATCCAGATGACGAATGCCAGAATCGTCAAAACGACGGCGAAAAAGATAAACCAGCCGTTCGGCGCGTTGTCATGTTCTTCCCAGACGATCTCGACTCTTTTTTTCTGCACCGATTTTCCGCGACGGCGTAAGTTAGCGGCGGATTCCAGTTTGCTTAAATCCCTCTTTTCCGCTTTTTCGTCATCGAATTCCTGTTCGGGACTTTCTTCGACTTCAATTTCTTCCCCGTCCGCGATCAGTTCATCTTCACTTTCGTCATCTTGAAATTCCAAATCCTGTCTGTCTTCCGCGACAAGTTCGTCTTTAAACCACGCATTGCCCGTTTTTTTGTTATTGTTGTTTTCAAATGGCGGAGCATCGGGCGCGACCGCCGAGCCGCAGTTGTAACAAAACAAAGCCTGCGGTCTGACATCTGCACCGCAAGCTCCGCAAACTTTTTCTTGAACCAAGGTTTCAGCCATTTTTTACTTATTTGCTGAGGTATTTCCGAAAACGGCAATTATACAAAATCACTAGACCTTTGCAAAAATTTCCTTCTCCTCTCCCAAATCTTTCGCCGACGGCGTGATGATCGTTTTCGCCGTGATGTAGATCTTTTCGCCTTTATTGACCGCCTGCCGCACATCGTCTTCGCTGACAAAATCAACCGGAACAGGCTTCGCGCCGTTCGCGCTCGGCTGTTTTAATTCGTGAATAATGGTTTTCACGGGCGAATCGGTTTTCGGACTTTGGTCTTCGGCATTAGAACTCTCGACTCTCGACTCTCGACTCTCGACTCTCTGGGGCGTTTCCGAAAGTTTCTGACTTAAAAATTTATCAACGATTGCCGCAATTTCTTCTCTTTTCGGTCTTTGGTCTTTGGTCTTTGGTCTTTGGTCTTCAATTTGAAATTTGAAATTTGAAATTTGCGACTGACTGCTGACTGCTGACCGCTGACTGCTGACCGGCTTCGTTTCAAACGCCACACGCTTGACATCCATCAGATGAATCGGCGAAACATTATCGCTCGTTACATTTCCGCCCCACGAACCGCAGCCCAAAGTCATCGAAGGCGGCAGGTCGGTCGAAAAACCGATCGCGCCGTGCGTCGTCGGCGAATTTATCACGACACGCGAAGCGGGCATCTGCGCGCCGTAACGGATCGCCGCGTCACGGTTTTCGGTGTGCATTCCGGCAGTGTGTCCCATTCCGCCGAACTGCAAAATTTCCTCACAGCGATTCGCGCCCGCTTCGATGCCGTCCACGACGAAAAACGCCAGCGTCGGCGAAAGTTTCTCGATTGACCAAGGGTAATCGCGCCCGACACCGCCGCAATCGGCGAGCAGACAGCGCGTTCCCGGCGGAATCGAAATGCCCGCGAGATTGGCGATAAATTCGGCTGATTTTCCGACAATTTTCGGATTAAGTGTCCGCTGATCGGTCAATAAAACTTTCGCCACCGCATCGGCTTCAGTTTGATTAAGAAAATGTCCGCCCTGCTGTTTGAATTGTTCGCGGACTTCTTTTTCCACGGGAGCGTCAACGACAACCGATTGTTCGGAAGCGCAGATCGTTCCGTTGTCAAAACAAGTTCCGGTCAAAATATCGGACACCGCTTTTTCGACTTTCGCCGTCCGCTCGATAAAAACCGGCACGTTTCCCGGTCCGACACCGAACGCCGGTTTGCCCGACGAATACGCGGCGCGAACCAGACCGATGCCGCCCGTCGCCAGGATGACCGCCGTTTTTTTGTGCTTCATCAAAGTTTCCGTGCCTTCCAATGAGGAAGTCGTCAAACAATGAATCGCATCCGGCGGCAAGCCTTCTTTTACGCCGACTTCTTTCATCACGCGCGCCGTTTCCGCGATACATCGCGCGGCAGATGGATGCGGCGAAAGCACGATCGAATTTCTCGATTTGATGGCGATAATAATTTTGAAGATCGCGGTCGAGGTCGGATTGGTCGAAGGAATAATTGCCGCGACGACTCCGCGCGGTGAAACGATTTCGACGACGCTTCCGCTGTCGGAAACGACACCGACGGTTTTCAGATTTTTAAAATAATTCCAAACGTCTTCCGCCGCGAAACGGTTTTTTTCGCGTTTATCTTCCGCTTTGCCGAATCCGGTTTCCTCGTGCGCCATCTGTCCGAGACGCATTGATTCCTGCAAAGCGGCGTTCGCCATCGCTTCGCAAATCCGGTCAATTTTCGCCTGATCGAATTTCGCAACCGTGCGGAAAGCAAGATGCGCGGCTTCCACCGCGTCACGCGCTTCCTGTTGTGAAATCAAATCTTTGTGTTCGGACATCTTTTGATTTGCGATTTTCGATTTGCGATTTGCGATTTATTTTGTCTTATTTTCCGTCTTTTATTTAAACTGAAATGTAAAGCAGAAGACTAATCGCAAATCGAAAATCGAAAATCGAAAATTACTTGTTCTTCGACTTTGTTTTATCGCTTGCGGAAAGCTGATCGTCGTTGTTTCCCGCGCCGAGCTGACCGCGCGAACCGCCGCCGCCGATTGCTTTTTCATCAGGGCTGTAGCCGGTCGCGCCGCCTTTCGGCAGAACTCTTTCGACTTCGCCGTGCGGTCGCGGAATGACATGAACGCTGATTAATTCGCCGACTCGGCGAGCCGCCGCCGCGCCCGCGTCCGTCGCCGCTTTGACCGCGCCGACATCGCCGCGCACGAATATCGTCACGAATCCCGCGCCGATATATTCCTTTCCGATAAGCTGAACATTTGCGGCTTTGACCATCGCGTCAGCCGCTTCGACCGCGCCGACGAAACCTTTTGTTTCAACCATTCCCAGAGCTTCTAAAGCCATTTTCGAATCCTCTCTTATTTTTCAGATTTTAATACAAGAATAGAATAAAGCCTAAACGTAACACGCCGCTTCGCCATTTATCAAGCGCGAAAATGAGGTTAAAATTGACATTTCAGTTTTTACAAAGCTATATTCAACTATTAAAGTTGTTTCAAGCCCGCATTAGGCGAAAGAAAACAAATATCGAACAAAAAATGTCTTTAACCCTCGGTGAAAAATTACGGCAGGCGCGCGAAGAGCGCGGTATCACGATCATGGAAGTGTCCGAGCAGACGCGCATTTCCCCGCTCTATCTCGAAGCCATCGAAAACGACGACTACTCGCCGCTTCCGGGCGGAATTTTCAATAAAGGTTTTGTCAAATCGTTTGCCAAATATGTCGGCATAGACGAAAACGAAGCCTTGCAGGACTACGCGCGGCTCGTTACGCAGCAAACCGGAGGCGAAGACAATCTCGAACCGCAAACCTACAAACCGGAAGTTTTGACCGATGACCGCGCCTCGTCTTCAAATCTTCTGACCATCGTTTTCGCGGTCGTAATTTTAGGCTTGATGACGTGGGGCGTTTTATCGCTCGTCAGCTACATCCAAGACCAGCAAAATCAGCCGCCCGTAGATGCAAACACGGCGAATACAAACACGAACGCGAATGTCGCCAATGCGAACACAAATACGAATGTCGCCCAGCCGCTTCCTTCAACCGACGAGATAAAAGTCGAATTTAAAACAACCAACGAACCGGTTTCCGTAAGCTATGCAACAGACGGCAGACCGGGAACAAAACTCGTTACATCCGATTCGCTTTTGAGTTTGGAAGGAAAACAATCCGTAAGTTTCAAGTATGCGAAATCGCTCGCGTCGAGTGTGCAGGTTACTGTGAACGGCAGAGAGATCAAACTGCCGACCGAACCCGCGAATCCGCGGCGAATTCCGATCGAGATCGAGATCACGAAAGACAATATCGCCCAAATTTTGCAAAGCGGCGAGATTACTTTTAACAATCCGAATCCGGCGGCGACACCGGCTGGAAGATAAATTTTTATGCGGCTTTTTTGGAAAGCGAAACCGAAAGAATTTTTTATTGACACGAACTGAGCGAAACCGCGCCCGCAAGAAAAGTGCGGGCGTTTTTAATTCAAGATGGTTTTTGGTCTTTGGCTTTTGGTCTTTGGATATTTAACTGAAATTGAACAGTTAAACAAAGAAACCAAAAACCAAAGACCAAAAACCAAAGACCTTTTTTTATTTATGACCATCGAAGAAATCAAAGAAGGCTTGACCTTTGACGACGTTTTACTTGTCCCGGCGTATTCGGATATTCTGCCGAGCGAAACCGATACGGCGACGAAATTTTCCCGAAACATAAATTTAAAAATTCCGCTCTGCTCGTCGGCGATGGATACAGTAACGGAAGCCGCTCTCGCCATCGCGCTCGCCCAGCAGGGCGGAATCGGCGTGATTCACAAAAATTTTTCCATCGAACAGCAGGCGGAAGAAGTTGACAAAGTAAAACGAAGCGAATCGGGAATGATCGTTGATCCGGTTACGATTCGTGAAAACGCACTGGTTTCCGAAGCCCTCAATATTATGGAACGCTACAAGATCAGCGGCGTTCCCGTTCTGGATGAAAACGGCTTGCTCGTCGGCATCATCACCAACCGCGATCTGCGTTTTGAAACGCGCTTCGACATTCCCGTTTCGGACGTGATGACACCACAGCCGCTCGTTACCGTTCCGGTCGGCACGACGCTCGAAGGCGCGAAGGTCAAACTCCAAAAACACCGCATCGAAAAACTTCTCGTTACTGACGACGACGGGCATCTCAAAGGCTTAATTACGGTCAAGGACATTCAAAAAGCGATCAAATACCCGCACGCGGCGAAAGACGATCTTGGACGCTTGAGATGCGCGGCGGCAATCGGCGCGACGGGCGATTTTCTCGAACGTGCTTCCGCTTTAATTGACTCACGGGTTGATGCCATCGTCATTGACACGGCGCACGGACACAGTTCGCGCGTCATCGAAGCGGTCAAAAAAGTAAAATCGAAATTTCCCGAAATCGAGATCATCGCCGGAAATGTCGCTACGGGCGAAGCCACGAAAGCATTGATTGACGCGGGCGTTGATGCCGTCAAAGTCGGAATCGGTCCGGGTTCGATTTGTTTTGAAAAAAACACGCAAATTTTGATGTATGATAACAGCATTAAACGAATTTGCGATGTCCAGTTGGGCGAAAAAGTCGTTACTCATCTCGGGCGCGCCCGAAAAGTCACCAAAACTTACCGCCGTAATCATCGCGGTTCGATGATCGAAATAAATGCGGCAGGCTGTCCTGACAAAATTCAGGCAACGCCGAATCATGAATTTTTAGCCTTAACTTTTGATGTTTCCGACAAAATCAGGAGCAAAAGCGGTGCGAAGTATTTCTTCTCAAAATCGAAATATAACAAAGGTCTAAAATGGATTCGCGCCGACAAATTAAAACCGCAGGATGTTTTGGCTATTCCGAAACAAAAATATGAAGCGGAAATTTGTTTCTTTGATCTGCTCGATGCCGTTCCGCATTATAATTTCGACAATAAATCTATTTGGGCAAATAAACCGAGCGCGAATTTTAACGCAGAAAATTATCATCAACTCGCCGAAAAATTTGAAACGACCGCACGGGTTGTCGGAACGATCGTCAAAAAAACACGAAAACTCGAAGATTCGCTCTCCGAATCGCTGAACAAATATCTTGACGAAACAAAATATGAGCGTGATCTACAGCCGCAAAAACTAAACCGCTTTATTTTTCTCGATAAAAATCTGATGCGTTTGATCGGCTATTTTGCGGCTGAAGGCTATGTCATCGGCAATCAAAATAATCGTCAACTGCGTTTTTCCTTTAATGAAAACGAAAGCGAATACTGCCAAGATGTAAAAAATCTCGTCGAAAAAATATTCGGTTATGGCAAAACCTTTTTTCGCAAAACTCCGCGCAGTGCGGTTGAAGTCATAATTTACAATCACGCCATCGCCAGGTTTTTTGAATCGCTTTTACCGAAAGGCGCGGTTAATAAAAGTTTGCCGGATTTTATTCTGAATCAATCGAAGGAAAATCTGCGGCAGTTTTTGATCGGCGCACTGCGCGGCGACGGATGTCTAAAAGACGCGCGTCGTATCGGCTACAAAACCGCTTCGCCGCATCTCGCGCATCAAGTTGCAGAAATTTTTATGCGTCTCGGTTATCTCGCTTCGATCCAAAGCTATCAGCCGAAAAATGAAAACTACTCGACGAGCTATTACGTTCGCATCGGCGGAAGTCAACTGAAAATATTTGCCGAAGAATTTCCCGAACTTCGTTTGAATTTTCCTTTGGAAATTAAAACAAAACAAGATGTTTTTTCGGATGAGGATTATTTTTATGTTGCGATTCGTTCGGTTAAAAAACTAGAAGATCAGGAACTCGAAGTTTTTAACCTCGAAGTCGAAGAAGATCATACCTACATTGCCAATCGTGTCGCTGTTCATAATTGCACAACCCGCGTCGTTACCGGCGCGGGCGTTCCTCAGATAACAGCGGTTTTTGATTGCGTCGCGGCGGCGAAAGGCTCAAATGTTCCGATCATCGCCGACGGCGGCGTGAAATTTTCCGGCGATGTCATCAAAGCGATCGTCGCGGGCGCGGATTCGGTAATGATCGGTTCGCTGTTTGCCGGGACGGAAGAAGCTCCGGGCGAAGTCATTTTATTTCAAGGCAGAAATTTTAAAACCTAT
>JBGTSF010000036.1:0-46157 GCA_041940425.1 Pyrinomonadaceae bacterium | reverse complement strand
ATGAGTTCGATGCTCGGTTATATCGGGTTAAAACTCGGACTCTACGACGCGCTCGCCGATTCCGACGGAATGACGCCCGCCGAATTAGCCGAAAAAACCGGCACGACCGAACGCTATGTCCGCGAATGGCTTCTGAATCAAGCGTCGGGCGGATATGTCGAATACAGTCCCGAAACCGGAAAATATTCCCTTTTGCCCGAACAAGCGGTCGCCCTGACGGACGAAACCAGCCCGTTCTATGTCGGCGGCGGTTTTTATCTGGTCAAAGCGTTACTGAACGCGCAAACGCGCATTACCGATTCATTCAAAAACGGCGGCGGAATGCTCTGGGGCGAACACGATCCCGATCTCTTCGTCGGCACGGAAAAATTTTTCCGTCCGGGCTACACCGCTTTTCTGGTCAATGAATGGATTCCCGCTTTAATAGGTATCAAAGAAAAACTGGAAAAAGGCGGCAAGGTCGCCGACATCGGCTGCGGTCACGGCGCTTCGACCGTCATTATGGCGCAGGCGTTTCCGAATTCCGAGTTTTACGGTTTCGATTCGCACGAAGCATCAATCGAAAAAGCGCGGCAAAACGCGGAAAAAGCCGGAGTCGCCGACCGCGTGAAATTCGAAGTCGCCAAGGCGCAGGATTTTCCGGGCGACGGTTATGATCTGATCTGCTTTTTCGATTGTCTGCACGATATGGGCGACCCGCAAGGCGCGGCGAAACGCGCTTTTGAAACTCTGGACGATGACGGAAGCGTTTTGATCGTCGAACCGATGGCGGGCAACACGGTCGAGGAAAATTTCAATCCGGTCGGCAGAACATTTTCCGCCGCTTCGACGCTCTGCTGCACGGCAAACGCCCTCGCACAGGGCGGCGACGCGCTCGGCGCGGTAGCGACCGAAGACGCTCTGAAAGAAAAAGTGACTTCGGGCGGATTCACGGAATTTCGACGCGCGACCGAAACGCCGTTTAACAGAATTTTCGAAGCGAGAAAATAGTTTTTTTAAAGCAGAAACCCGCGCGTGAGCAAGGGCGGAATGCTCGACGCTGATTATTCCGCCCTTGCTCACGCGCGGGCTTCCGTTAATTAGTTTTCCTCGAACATTTTCAAATTAAGTTCATCGGCTTTGATGACTTTGACTTCGATGTTCGGAAAACGTTTGGCTAGATCGTCTTTGAAGACGTTGTAATCGCCGACGATGATTATATCGCCGCCGTTAAAATTTCCGCTTGCAAATTCTTTGACGTTTTGCGGTTTGATGGCTTCGACGCTCGGCATATAGGAATTCAAAAGGTTCGGCGAGAGTTCATAAGAATAAAGATCGGCAATCGCCGCCGCCAGACCATTGTTGGTTTCCAGATTTCTGCCGAAACCGCCGGTCAAAACCATTTTGCGCGGATTGAGTTCCGATTCGGGAATGTCTTCCTCGCTCAGACGTTTGATCTCTTTGACGACGAGTTCGGCAACCTCCGCCGCCGATTCGTTTTTCGTCTGCGTTCGGGTTGCAAAATCCGAGCTGTACCATTGCCAGTTAATCAAGCTTCCCGCGCCGTAACTAAGCCCGCGTCTGATCCTTATTTCCTGATTCAAACGCGAAGAATAACCGCCGCCGAGAAGCGAATTGAGAACGATCGCCGGATAATACATTTTGCTGACGACACCGCCATTCGCTTTATCGTCCCAGGTGATCCGTCCGCTGTATTGCATATTTCGGGCAAATGTAACCGCCGCCTGACCGGAATTCGGGAGATCCAGAACCAGAATTTTATTTACCAACGGCTGACTAAATTCCTTGCTTTTTCTCTTCTCGACACTTTCTTTGGTTTCAACGATTTCAATTCTTTCTTCGGTTTCTTTTTTCGGCGGATTTTTCCATTTACCGAAAAACTTCTGTGCCAGAGCATTTGCTTTGGCAGGCGTGATGTCGCCGACAAAGATCAAAACCGAATTATCGGGCAGATAACTTTCTTTATGAAACCCGGCAATATCATCGCGTTTAAGCGCATTGATGCTGTCGGGCGTTCCGTCAGCCGGATGTTTGTTAAAACTGTAAGCCGAAGCGACGTAGTTTGCCAGAAAACCGGGCTGTTTCAGATTGTAGGTCAAACCGTCGAGCGTCTGCGATTTGAGCAGATCAATTTCGTCCTGTTTGAACGAGGGATTCAAAACCGTGTCCGCCATGATCGTCATCGCCTGATCGAGTTTGTCCGACATCACGGTAACGTAAACGACCGAAGTTTGCCAGCCGGCGGCAGTGTAGATCGAACCGCCGAGAAATTCCATTCCTTCGGCGATCTCGGTCGCCGAACGCGTCGCCGTTCCCTTGGTCAGAAGCGAAGCCGTCATATTGGCAAGCCCGGCGGTTTCGAGTTCTTCGTTTTGCGCGCCTGCTTTGACCAGAAGCTGAACCGTCACGAGCGGCACATTTTTTCTCTCGACGACCGCGACCTTCAGACCGTTTTTCAGAACGGTTTCTTTAACCGCAGGAATTTTAACGGCTTTCGGCGCGGACGGCGCGGGCGGATTTACCTGCCCGAAAACTCCGGCGCAAAAAAGACCGATGAAGGATAAGATTGTGATAAGACTTTTTACTTTTATTTGTTTATTTTTCATTTAGAGGCTTCCTCCTTTTTTTCCTGCTCGTAATAGATCACGACGCGGTTTTTGTCGGTAAAGTATTTTTTCATTACTCTTTGAATATCGGCGATCGTAACAGCCTGGAGTTCCTGAACATCGCGGTTGACCGCCGTCGGGTCGCCCTGAAATGCGACGGCGCGTTCGATGGCGATGGCTTTGCCGTCATTATCTTCGCGTTCAAGTAGCATTCGCGTAATGACCTGATTTTTCGCTTTTTCAAGTTCTTTGGCGGAAACCGGCGCGTCCTGAATTTTCTTTAATTCGGCAAGCAGAGATTTTTCGAGTTCCGCCGCCGTATGTCCCTCGGAAGCGATGGCGTAAAAATAAAGCAAACCTTTATCCACGCGAATATCCGTATAAAAAGCGGCTTCCTGCGCGATCTGCTGTTCCCTGACAATCTGCTGATAAAGCCGCGCGCTCTCGCCGCCGGACAGAATCGTCTGCGCCAAGACCAACGCCGGGACGTCTTCGGATTTCGAAGGCGGGGCGAGATAGGTGATCGCTACTGCCGGAAACGGAACGATCGGCGCGGTTTCCATAAAGCGTTTTTCTTCCTTGCGTTCGGGTTCGACCGCCGTAACACGAGGGATCGCCGATTTGTCTGCTTTGATCGAACCGAAATATTTATCCGTCCAGGCATCGAACTGTTTCTGGTCGAAATCGCCGACGACGATCAAAACCGCATTGTCGGGACGATAGAAAGTTTTGTAAAAAGCGTTAGCGTCTTCCAGAGTCGCCGCGCTCAATTCCTCAAGATTGCCGATTCCCGGACGTTTATACGGATGCGCCGTAAACGAACGATTTTCGAGGTATTGCCCGAAAAGCCTGCCGTAAGGATTTGCCAGAATGCGCTGGCGGAATTCCTCTTTGACGACTTCTCGTTCTGAAGCGAAATTCGCTTCGTTGACATCGAGATTTTGCATTCTATCGGCTTCCGCCCAGAGCAGTGTTTCGAGATAATTCGACGGCACGACCTCGTAATAATTCGTAAAATCATCCCACGTCGAAGCGTTATTAAAACCGCCAACGTCTTCCGTCAAACGATCCATCATCTCGCTTTTCATATTTTTCGTGGATTTAAACATCATATGCTCGAACATATGCGCAAATCCCGAACGCCCCTGCGGGTCGTCCTTCGAGCCGACTTGATACCAGACGTGAATCGAAACGGTCGGGCTGGAATTGTCCTGTAATGAAACGACCTTCATACCGTTCGGCAAGGTTCTCTGCTTGATATTTAACGGCGCGACTTTGACCTGTCCGAATGAGATCACGCTCAGACTCAGGACAAAAATCGAAGCAATTAAAATTTTAAAATTTTTCTGCATATTTTATTCCTTTTAGAAGATTTTCGTTTATTACGCAATGAGGCGCAATATGGTTTTAGGATGCGAAATTGAATTTTTATTTTGTATTTTTTTCACTGCTGAGACGCGCAGACGCAGAGTTTTTTTTAAATCAATCATTAAAATTCCAATTCTACAATTATAAAAACTTTTTAATCCTCTGCGTCTCCGCATCTCTGCGGTTCAACCTAATTATAATCGTAAAAACCTTTACCGGATTTTCGTCCGAGCCAACCGGCATCAACGTATTTTTTAAGAAGCGGACACGGACGATATTTCGAATCGCCCAATCCTTCATGAAGAACATTCAGAATCGCCAGACAAACGTCCAAACCGATAAAATCAGCCAGCGTAAGCGGTCCCATGGGGTGATTCATTCCGAGTTTCATGATCTCGTCAATTGATTCCTTGGTCGCCACGCCTTCATAGAGCGCGAAGATCGCTTCGTTGATCATCGGCATCAGAACGCGGTTGGAAACAAAGCCCGGATAATCGTTGCATTCGACCGGCGTTTTGCCTAGTTTTTCCGACAAATCTTTGACCTTCGAGTAAGTTTCATCCGAAGTGGCGATGCCGCGAATGACTTCGACGAGTTTCATCAGAGGAACCGGGTTGAAAAAATGCATTCCGATAACATTTTCGGGGCGTTTGGTCGTCGCCGCGATTTTCGTGATCGAGATCGAAGAAGTGTTTGAAGAAAGAATCGCGTCTTCATTTGTGATTTCATCCAATTTTTGAAAAATCTGTTTTTTTATTTCAAAATTTTCCGTCGCCGCTTCGACGATCAACGTGCAGTCTTTTAAATCTTCGAGTTCGGTTGTCGTTTTGATGCGTCTGAGAATCTCGTTTTTATCGTCTTCGGTAATCGTTTCTTTTTTGACGAACCTGTCAAGACTCTTGCCGATATTCTGCAAACCGCGTTCGACAAAATCTTGCTGAATGTCGCACATCACGACATCGAAACCGTTGCTCGCCGCAGTTTGAGCAATGCCGTTGCCCATCGTTCCCGCACCTATAACTCCAATAATTTCACTCATAATAATATTGATTTCCTTTTTTAATTTTTGTTTGATAAACCGAACTTTAAAAATAAACCAAAGTCCGAACACAAAACAAACGGGAGAACGAATTTCGATTCGCTCTCCCGTTTACGGATTTTATTTTTCTTAAATTTTACCGCCAGTTTTGCGGTGGCTGGGGCGGATTATTGTATTGTTGTTGATTTCTGAAATTTTGATTTCTGCTGTTTCCAAAATCCGCAAATAACAGAATAAAACCGAGTATACTGATCAAAAAACCTAGCGGAAAAAAGAAAAATATAGAAAAAATCGAAGCGACAACTCCCCAACCTTTCGCGCCGGGTTTGTTTTTAAATAATTTCCAGCCGCCGATCCCGAAGGCTGCCATCAAAACTCCGTATAACACAAAAATAATCGCATAAACTAAAAAAACACCGAAAAATCCTTCAGCTTTCGAATTTTCATTCACAACCAATAAGATAAAATTGATTCCGAATATAAGCAGAAAGAAAACGGCGAAAAGGATTGTGATAGCGAATTCGACTAAAAAAATCACGCCCAGAATTTTATGATTTTCGTTTGGCATTAAAACTTCTCCTTATAAAAGTTCGGGATATATACGAAAATAATCAAATGATTTTGCTTTATAATTTTTAAAAAAAAGCGGCTCTAAAATTTTCTGTCCGCTTTTCTTTCTTTATAGTCTAAATTCTTAACGCCAATTATTCGGCGGCGGCGGCACATTGAAATTTCCCTGCGGATTGTCGAAATACGCCTTGCCCAGGTCGCCGAAAATAAACCACAGACCGTAAACTCCGAGAGCCGTGCCGAGCGGAAAACTCAAGATCGCCAAACAGCAGGCGATGACCGCCCAGACCTTCGCCCAGCTTTTTTCTTTTCTGAGTCCGTAACCGGCGACGAAGGCGGGTATCATCAGCAAAACATTAATGACGATAATGATAAGGAAAACCACGCCCATTAAACCGAGAAAAATTTCAGGCGGCGGATCGCCGTGGCGTTGAGGTATTCTCGATAACTCGAAAAACATAAAGCCCGACATTCCGATCATGACAAGAGCCGCAATAATCAATCCCAAAATCTGAAAGCCCTCGTAGATTAGTAAAAAAAGTCCTAAAAGTTTCGCGTGTTCTTTTCCGGTCATAGTTTTTCTCCAAATAAAACGCGGGAATCGTTTAATCAATACTAACCGATAAAACGATTCCCGCAAATGTTTTGTTGCAAATACAGATTTAGGTTCTTTCAACCGCCAACGCCACCGAATTACCGCCGCCCAGGCAGAGCGCGGCAACGCCTTTTTTTGCATCACGTCGTTTCATCTCGTGCAGAAGCGTCGTCAGGATTCGACCGCCGGACTGCCCGATGGCGTGTCCGAGCGCGACCGCGCCGCCGTTGACGTTGACTTTTGATTCGTCGAGTCCGAGCTGCTTCATCACGCCGAGCGCCTGCACGGAAAACGCTTCGTTTAGCTCGAACAGATCAACTTCCGACATATCCCAGCCCGCTTTTTTCAAAACTCTCTTGACGCCTTCGACCGGCGCGAGCATGATCATTTTCGGTTCGATGCCCGAAGTCGCCGACGCGACGATCCGCGCCATCGGCTCGATGCCCAATTCATTGGCTTTTTCCGACGAGGTAACGACGATTGCCGACGCGCCGTCGTTCACGCCCGGGGCGTTTCCCGCCGTTACGGTTCCGCCGTCTTTTTTGAACGCCGGTTTTAATTTGCCGAGTGTTTCGACCGTCGTGTCGGGGCGCACCGGTTCGTCGTAATCCATCAAAATCGGATCGCCCTTTCTTTGCGGGATTTCGATGGGAATGATCTCGTCCTTAAAGCGACCTTCGGCTTGCGCTTCGGCGGCTTTTTTGTGCGAGAAGAAAGCGAAATTGTCCTGCTCTTCACGCGCTATGCCGCAGGTTTCGGCGACGACTTCGCCCGTGTTGCCCATATGCCACTGCTCGAACGGACACCACAAACCGTCGTGCACCATCAGATCCAAAACCTGCTGATTACCCATCCGGTAGCCGTCGCGCGCTTTCGGCATGGCATATGGAATATTCGACATTGATTCCATTCCGCCCGCGACGACCGTCTCCGAATCGCCGAGTTGAATCGCCTGCGCCGCGAGCGCGACGGCGCGAAGTCCCGAACCGCAAACCATATTCACGGTCAGCGCCGAAACTTCCGGCGGAAGACCAGCTTTGAGAGCGGCTTGGCGGGCGGGAGCTTGACCGATTCCCGCCTGTACCACGCAGCCCATAATCACTTCGTCCACATCTTCCGGTTTGACTCCGGCTTTTTCAATCGCGGCTTTGATCGCCGCCGCGCCCAATTCCGGCGCGGTAAAATCTTTCAAAAGTCCCTGAAACTTGCCTGTCGGCGTTCGCATTGCACTGATAATTACTGCTTCTTTTATATTTGTCATTACTATTTTCCCTTATATTTAGTATAAAAATTTATGTTTTTATTATAAAACTTCGGAAGTTTAATTTCATCCCGCGGAATTTAATAAACAATTCCCCCCAGCCGCCTGCGACAGCAAAGGGTAACAGGTTTCAGGTTTTTTAACCTGAAACCTGTTACCCTGAAACTTATTAATCTTAGAAACTCTTGCGGAAAAGGTAGGACGCTTTGATAAAAAATGTGCGACCGTTTTGACGAAATCCGGGTTCGTGATGTCCGGTAAATGGATTGTAGCCGTTAAGGCTGTAATCGTCGTTATAACCGGCGTAAAGAGCCGTGCCGGGACTCGGCGTCCAGCCTAAAATGATTTGCGGACGGATCCGCGTCGAAAGTGTCGAATAATCGGCGCGCAGACGCGCGAAAATATTGCGCGTGAATTGGTAGGTCGAGCGCAGGCTGAAAACATTGTCGTCAAAAGCCAAAAGCCCGTTATCGTTTCTCACCAATCGGACTTTATTATAATTAAGCTGTGCCTGCCACGCGGCGGTCGGCTGATAGCGAACACTTGCTTCGATATAAAGCTGATTGCCGGGTCCCGGATCGAACGGATTATTCGGATTCAAAAGTGCGGCGGGACTGACACGTTTGCGGGTCGGACCTGAACCCAGATCGTAATCTAGTTGTCCCTGCTCATAACCCAAAACAAATAGCGCGAACCACTGTTTTGTCGGAGAAGTTTCGATAAAACCGTAGAAATCGCGGAAATTCGCCGAGCGTTCCGGGTCGTTGCCGAAAAACGCGCCTTGTCTGGTCGCCGT
This sequence comes from Pyrinomonadaceae bacterium, assembly GCA_041940425.1. Lineage (GTDB taxonomy): Bacteria > Acidobacteriota > Blastocatellia > Pyrinomonadales > Pyrinomonadaceae > DATHTS01. The sequence goes on along the minus strand of JBGTSF010000036.1, from coordinate 37,922 downwards.
GCGGTTCGGTCCGAATTCGTGTTCGAAAATCCGCTCGTAGCCGAACACCGCGCCCGCGCCGATAAACGTCTGACGCTGGAGCGCGACCATTCCCTGCGTGTTGCTGCTCCAATTCTGCGTCCGCCCGCGCCAGTCGTGCGTAATCGCCGAATTATTTCTGATGCGTTTAAAGATGATACTTTTCTTCGGATCGCGGTCGGTCTGGTATTGGAGAACACCGAAATGCTGATTCGTGTCAAAGCGCGGCGTAAAACCGACATCGGCGCGGTAATTGCGCGTTCTGCCCGTGCCGCCGATTTCCATATAGAGATTTCTGTCCGAGCGCGAGATAAAATACGAATAACCGAAACCATTACCCGTGCGGAAAATATTGCGGTTTTCATTCGGATCGTAGAAAAACCGCCTCGAATTCGTTCCCACAACTTGAAATTCGGCAACGATCTTTTCGCTCAGCCGAAAACGCCCGTCAAATCCGGCGGTATGATTATGGCGGTCAGGGAAATTGTAGGTCGTGGCGAAAAATCCGAGATTATGCTGTCTGCCGATGTCGCGTTTCAGACGAATGATGCCAATGTCGGCATTTTTGTCCATATAACGCTCGATACTTCCGCAATTGAGCAGCGGATTTGAAACTCTCCTGATCTGGCAATCGAGCAAACTCGAACGCTCGTCCGGCGAATAATTTCCGGGAGCGTTATCCGATGCATACAAAATTCCGAAAGTGTTTCTGCCGCGTCTGCCGGTCAGTTTCATCGCCACGTCCGGGTCAACGATCGCGCGTGTGTTGACGACATTCATCCGCGTTTGAAATATGTCAATTCGTTCGAGAAAGAACGGACGTTTTTCGGCAAAGAAAATAGGAAAACGCTGATTGGCGGTCGTAACCGGCGCGTCGGCTTCGACCTGCGCGAAATCGGGATTGTATGCAAAATCGAGCGTGATCGTCGGCGTTAAACTGAATTTCGCGGTTACGCCTATCTCGGCTTTGACGTTTTCGTTGAGAAATCTTCCCTCGTCAATCGCGCCGGGCGGAAGCTGAGAAGGCGGAACCGACCTGACGCGCCTGCCCGATTCGCTGAGCGTGATGCTCGGATTTATTTCCAACTGGCGCGTCGTTTCGATGCCTTCGAGTCCGGTAATTTTTCCGGCTTGATTGAGCGAACCGGAAATACTACGGTTATGCGGCGTCCACGAATTCAGTTCGTTGTTGTTGTATTTGACCCGCCGGTAGATCAGAATTCCCCAATCTTTATTCTTGCCCGCCTCGTAGCGCAAAGATTTAAATGGAATAGCCGCTTCGATGGTATAACCGTCTTCGGTCAGAACGCCCTTCGATTCATAAACCAGATCAACGCTGTAATCTTCGCCGCGTCCTTCGGTCATCGTGCCGTCCGCCTGCACGCCGAGCGGGTTGAAAAAGAAAATATACGCCTGCCGCTGGTCGTTAAAAGTGTCGAGAAAAACGCCGATGTAATCGTCGTTGAAAATGCTGTCGCGGCGGGCGACGGTCGCGCGAACTTTGTCGCGGTCTTGTTTGACGCGAAAAGCCAGATAGAGATTTTTCGAGTCATACGCCATCATAAATTCGGTCGGATGAGTCGGCGCGATATTGTCCCCCGGATTGGTCTGCAAAAAATCGCCGAACACCGCCGCATTTTGCCAGACCGCATCATTTAACTGCCCGTCAATTACTGGCGCCGACTCAATACGCGGAATCCTCACAGCCGATTCTTTGTTTACATAACGCGAAACCGAAGTATCTTCGTTCGTTTTCTTTTCGGATTTTACAGAAGCCGGAGTTTCCAATTTGGTCTGAAGCGTTCCGTCATCGTTAGAAGTTGGAGTATCAGACGGCGTTTGGGGGGAAATGCTGTAAATTCCCAAACTAAAAAGTAGTAAAAATATTATGATTTTCATATAAAAATTTTATGTATAAAGCCGTATGAATGAATTCGGTCTTTAAAAGACTAAAGACCTGTTTGTTTACGAAACCGATAAAACTCGGGTTTCAAAACGAAAAGCTTTTGTCATAGCAAAAACTTTCGACCGTAATTTGAAAATGAATAAACGACGCTGTAAATCGAACGGTGCAATGTATAAATTTTTATAGGCGATTTACAACTTTCTGATAAATAAACACCGGAGGTCGGAGTTTTATGACAAGTATTTTTTAAAAGTCGGGCTTATTATTTTTTTGAAAACAGAATGTTTGTAAAAAACTGTTCAGTAAAAAACAATTTAATTTCCTCCGCGTTCTTTGTGTCCTCTGCGTGAATTCGTTTTTGTTTCACGCAAAGAGCGCGGAGAACGCGGAGGAAAATGGAGGGCTTCGTTTTAATCATTCGGACAATTTTCCATATTTCTAAATATTTTTCATTCTTCGCCGATGTCCTCGTTCCAGATTTCGGGATGCGCGGCGATAAATTCATTGAGCAATTTAAAACATTCTTCCGAATCCAGATCAATGACTTCAACACCGTTTTCTCTCAGCCATTCGATGCCGCCTTGAAAAGTCCTTGATTCGCCGACGACGACCGTCCCGATTTTGAATTGCCGGACGAGTCCCGAACAATACCAGCACGGAGCGAGAGTCGTTACCATAATCGTGTCGCGGTAGCTTTTTTGTCTTCCGGCTTTGCGGAATGCGTCTGTTTCGCCGTGAATCGAAGGATCGTCTTCCTGCACGCGGCGGTTATGACCGCGACCGAGAAGATTTCCCTCCGCGTCAAACAACGCCGCGCCGATCGGGATGCCGCCTTCTTCGATTCCTTTTCGCGCTTCTTCGACGGCGATTTTTAACATTTCTTCGTAAACGGTTTTTTCCGGCATATTTTATCCTTTATAATTTGCATCTAAATGCAGAAATTTGTTTTCGATAGTTCTATTAATTATGAAATTTAATCTAAAAAGTTTGATTTTGGTAATTTCGATTTCGATTTTTTCATTGACGAATACTTTTTCGCAAAACAAAACGTCAGGCGAAAAGTCGAAAAAAGACCCGCCTGTATCGGAAAAAAAAGTCAACCAGCGTCCGGCTGAGAAGGAAACAGCGAAAGCCGACCCGTTTGAAAAAGCGGATGTCAAAACGCTCGCCGCGCAATGCGTTACTCTGGAAACCGAAGCCGGAAATATCGAATTCGAATTTTTTCCCGAAAGCGCGCCCGAATCGGTTCGAGGTTTTTTGAATTTAGCGGCGACCGGCTCGCTCGACACAACCACCTTCAGCCGTGTCGTTCCCGATTTCGTGATTCAGGGCGGCAATCTCTCGACAAGCGAAAAATGGTCGAACGAGCTTGCTAAACGAGCTTCGAAAACTCTACCCGACGAGCCGAATCAGATCAAACACGAACGCGGAATTCTTTCGATGGCGCGTTCCGACGAACCGAACAGCGCGACGACTCATTTTTTTATATTACTGCGCGAGGCAAGCACGCTCGACGGAAAATTCGCGGCGTTCGGACGTGTCAAAAACGGTATGGAAGTAGTGGAAAAGATCAACAAAATGCCGGTCGAAAACGAAAAACCGGAAAATCCCGTAAAAATTAAAAGGGCGGTCGTCGCGCCCTGCGGCGCCTTAACTGCTGGTTAAAAATTTTACGGCAATTGGTTAATCAATTTATCTTTCAAACAAATTCGATAGCCGATAAAAATTAAAATAATTCCGATAAATTCGCCGATATATAACGCTTCGACCATTCCGGCTTTTGCCATGCCGCCGCCGATTCCGGGCAGCAGCGCGCCGACAGTAATAAAAATATTTCCGACCGCGCGATTTTTACCGTTTTCGATTTTGGCAAAACGAAACGCGCTGTAAGCGGCTGAACCGATCAGAAAAATTGCGGCGTAGGTGTTGATAAAGGGCGTTAAAAGCCGAACCCACTGCCATTCGAGCGACCCGCCCGACGGACGAAAAGTTTGAAGTTCGGCTAAATTTACCGGAGAAAGAAAAACGCAAACCGAAGCGAAAACGATAAACGGCACTGTTATCGCCGTCAAAATATTCGCCGTCCGTTTTTTCAGATGAAGATAAACCGATCCCTGCGCGAGCGGATAACCGCCGAGAATCGCGCCCGCCACATACCAGAATTTATTGAGCAGCGGCGTGTTTCCGCTCAAAGTGATAAAGGATTCAAAAAACGTCCCGAGTCCGTATGTAAATACTCCGATTGCCCACCATAACAGATGCGTTCCGCCTTTTTTAAAGTAACGGCTGATTATTTCAACAAAAAAATAAGCCGAGAAAACGGTCGTTAAAATCGGCAAATAATGAACCGCGCTCAAATGGTTAAAAACTTCTTTCATTTTATAAAACTTATAAAATCATCGAGCGCGTCGGCAAATCGTAAAAATTTAGTTTTATAACTATTCAATAAAAGAAATTCTAATCAGCGGAATTTGTCGAAAGAAAAAAGCCGTGTCATTTTAAGAGCTTTTTTATACCGAGCCGCACGTCGTGAACGATCGGCGGGACGAATTTTCCGACCGCGCGTTTGAATTTTCCGGTTTCTTTTTCGGCGGGTGTCAATCGCCACATCGTCTGCGACGATCGCGAAACTTCCTCTTCCGGTCGCCCGTTGCTGTAGTAATAAAGAGCCAGCGATTTGCGCGTTCGGTCCGGCGGGCAGGCGAGCGGCGCGGGATGACCGTGATACGAAAAATCCGTCGTATTGAATATCACGCAACGGTTGAAAACCGGCAGAATCTTTTGCTCGCATTTGGTAATCTCCCGATTCCATAATTCGAGCTGTCCGCCGTAACTTTCGTCCCAATCCTTGTTTAGATAGATTAGCAGATTAATCCGCCGGTCAACTTTCAAAACGGGATGAAAATTGAAATCCGAATGAACTTTCAAAAATCCTTTTGGTTTGATCTGGTGAAGTCCGCCGCCCCAAAAATGCGGGTCGGGAATCAAACCTTCGATTCCGGTCAATTTTTCCAAAAATTTGATAAAAGTCGCGGAATTGAATTGATACATCAAAAACCTCGTGAAAGGTCCCATCTGTTCTTCGGTTTTCGAGCCTAATTTCTTTTGCACGTCGCCGTCGAAATCAATCCAGTCAATCTGACGGCTTCCGGGAAATTCGTCCAAAACGATGTCGAGGGCTTCTTCGGGTAAAAAGTCATCCAACACGGCGTGTGGAAAAGGTTTGGCATTCAGATATTGTTCGTGATGCTCTTCGGCTATTTTTTCCAGTTTTTTCAGATCGAACAAATAATTTTTTAATAAAAGGTTTGTCGAAGTTTCGGTCATATTTTTCCGTCCAAAATTATTTTTCAGAAATTTCTCTGCAGCGTTTCGCCGCATAAGTTTGAAATGCAGAAATAGCCGTGCAAACAAGATGCTAAATTATTTCTCTCACTTTGATTTTGCAGATTTTTCTAGCCTTTTCAATTATAGAAATAGCCCGAAAAACGCTTATTTGTCAAGCCTTTTACAATTTATATAAATTCTCTGTTTTCAAATCTTTCACGCCTCTCGAATAAATCAAATCGAAAAGTCCCGGCGATCAAAATATCAAATTAGTTTCAACCGCCGGGCTGTGCTAATCTTTGAATATGTCGCAAAATTTTCAACCGGGCGATTTTCTTATTTTTCAAATCGAAAGCGGTTACGGGCTTTTGAGAATACTCGGCATCGAACAAACCGCCGACGATACGATCTGGCATCTGGCTTCTTACCGCGAAATGTTTTTGGATATCGAAACTGCTGACGCGGCTCTCGAAAATACCAAAAATCTAACAATCGAAAATCCGCATCTCGCTCTGACGACACGCGCCTTTGAAGCGACGCAGGTCGCGCGGATGAAAAACGAACCTTTAAACGAGAAAGAATTAGAAGGGTATAAAGTTTGGAAACAAAACGGCGGCGGCGCGGTTTCCGACCGCTCGGTCAGGCTGATGCTCGGTTTAAGATGAGCGTTTTATTTTTTCTTTTAAATTTCTCGTCGTCCGCTCGGTAACGCTCGCCGGAATATTTTGCGAAAAATCGGCTTCGTCCAGCAAGTCTTTGGTCGGTTTCGACTCCAAAAATTTTTCATTTTCCAGGTCATCAGACGGAATATTTCTTTTCGGAAATTGTTTTTTCAATTTTAAAGTCCGTATAAAAGTCTGGACCTGCCACGCGCACATCGCGGTCAAAAAACCGGCTGTGATGTAGATAATCACGGGCGTGTCGGCTCTGCCCAGAAAGATCACATAAAGCGTGATCGCCAGACCGAGACTGACGACCGCCGTCATCAGATTGAGAACGGACGTTACTTTTAAATGTTCTTCGGGCGGAATTTCACGTTTTTTAATTTTATCGAAATCGGGCAGATAAGTGCCGCATTGACGGCAAAATGTGTTTTCTTCCTGATCCGCATTTCCGCAATTTGGACAAAACATGGTTAGTTTAAGATTCAAGATTCAAAATTTAAAATTCAACATCTAACTTTTATTACAACGCAGTTTTTCTTCTATTTGTTCAACAAACTAGAATTTTAAATCTTGAATCTTGAATCTTGAATCTCAAATCTTTCTTCGTTTCATTTCCTTTTTTATCAATTCCAGCTCCCGGCTCATCTGTCCCATCACCGAACTGTTTTCCTGCGCTCTTCTGATCAGATACGGCACGGCGTCTCTGACCGGACCGTAGGGAACGTATTTGGAAACGTGATAATCGTTTTTCGCCAGAACGTAGGAAAGATTATCGCTCATCCCGTAAAGCTGTGAGAAAAAAACGTGCGGATGATCGTGCGAGATTCCGCGCTCCTCCATTTTCTGCACTAGAAGCTGGATGCTTTTTTCGTTATGCGTTCCGGCGACAAAGGCGATGTCTTCGATATTGTCGAGACAATATTCGATCGCCGCGTCAAAATCGCGGTCGGTCGCAGATTTGCTGTCGTGGATCGGCGAAGGATAATTTTTTTCTTCCGCCCGTTCACGTTCTTTTTCCATATACGCGCCGCGCACGAGTTTGACGGCGAGAATATATTTTTTCTTTTTGGCTTCCTCGTGCGAATCTTTCAAAAACCGCAAACGGTCTTTGCGGTAAAGCTGGATCGTGTTAAAAACGATCGGCTTTTCTTTATTAAACCGCTCCATCATTTCATTTGCCAGACAGTCAATCGCGTCCTGAATCCAGCTTTCTTCCGCGTCAATAAAAATCGGCTGTCCGATTGAATGAGCGTATTCGCAAAGTTTCTCAACGCGCCTGCCGATCAATTCCCATTCTTCCGTCTCGTGCTTGAAAAGTTCTTTGTTGCACCCGACTTTTTCCAGAAGTTTAAACGGCGCGATGCCCGTTATTTTGAATACGGCGAACGGGATCGAATCGTCTTCCTTTGCCCGCGTGATCGTTCGGTGAATCTCGTTTTTCGTATGCTCGAATTCCGCTTCCTCGTCCTTGCCTTCGACCGAATAATCGAGGATCGTTCCGATATTCGACGCGGCGAGCTTTTCGATAGTCGGCTGGCATTCTTCGATGGTTTCGCCGCCGCAGAATTGTTTATAGATCGAATCTTTGATCAAGCCTTTGACCGGCAGACCGACGGCGAGCGCGAACTGTGCCGCCTTTGTTCCCAGTGAATTCAAAAGCGGAGAATTCATCATTTGAAAAAGTTTGTATTTTTCTTTTAGTTCCCTGTCGGATTTGTCTGCAAACGCGGTTTCGGTGTCTTGAAAGTTAAGTTTGAATTCGCTCATTTCTTTTTCTTGTAAAAAACAAATTTATCACAAAGCCCGTTGATTTCGCATTCGCTCACGGTTTCAAAAATTTTTCGATTATTTGTTTAATTTTTTCAATTAACGTATCATTTTCCTTTTTGAATTATGAGCAAAGCATTACCGAAACGAAGCGAAAATTATTCAGAGTGGTATAACGAGATCGTCAAACGCGCCGACCTGGCGGAAAACTCCGCCGTGCGCGGCTGTATGGTCATCAAGCCTTACGGATTTGCCATCTGGGAAAAAATGCAGAGAGCTTTGGACGATATGTTCAAGGCGACCGGACACGAGAACGCCTATTTCCCGCTGTTCGTGCCGAAATCTTTTTTGGAAAAAGAAGAAGAACACGCCGAAGGTTTTGCGAAAGAATGCGCGGTCGTTACGCATTACCGTCTGAAGGCGAACCCGGACGGCAAAGGCTTGATAGTTGACGAAAATTCCGAACTCGAAGAACCGCTCATCATTCGCCCGACTTCGGAAACGGTTATCTGGAACGCATACAAAAACTGGATTCAATCGTGGCGCGATCTGCCGATTTTGATAAATCAGTGGGCAAATGTCGTGCGCTGGGAAATGCGGACGAGAATATTTTTGCGAACAGCAGAATTTCTTTGGCAGGAAGGACATACGGCGCATGCGACCGAACAGGAAGCGATCGAAGAAACAGAACAGATGCTTGGCGTTTACGCGGAATTCGCCGAAAAATGGATGGCGATGCCCGTCATTCAAGGCGTGAAAACCGCGAGCGAAAGATTTGCCGGGGCAGTCGAAACTTACTGCATCGAGGCTCTGATGCAGGACGGAAAAGCCCTGCAATCGGGAACTTCGCATTTTCTCGGTCAAAATTTCGCAAAGTCTTTCGATGTGCAGTTCGTCAATAAAGAAAATCAGCTCGAATATGCATGGGCGACGAGTTGGGGCGTTTCGACGCGTCTGATGGGCGCGTTGATTATGGCGCATTCCGATGACAACGGTTTAGTTTTGCCGCCGAAGCTCGCGCCGATTCAGGTCGTCATCGTGCCGATCTATCGCCAAACGGAAGATTTGGAAAAGCTCGACGCGCGGATTCTGCCTTTGATCGAAAATCTGAAAGCTAAAGGCGTTTCGGTCAAATACGACACCGACGACAAATATAAACCCGGTTATAAATTTGCCGAATACGAACTGCGCGGCGTTCCCGTCCGTTTGGGCATCGGGATGCGCGATCTGGAAAACAATACGGTCGAGATCGCGCGGCGCGATACGCTTTCAAAAGAAACCGTCGCGCTCGACGGCATCGAAGACAGAATTGTTTCACTTCTTGATGAAATACAGCGGAACATTTACGAAAAGGCTCTGAAATTCCGCGAGGAAAATACTTTTACAGTTAATTCGTGGGACGATTTCAAAACGCAGATCGAAAAGGGCGGTTTCATTCTCGCGCATTGGGACGGCACAGCCGAAACCGAAGAGGCGATCAAAGCCGAAACAAAGGCGACGATCCGCTGTATTCCTTTTAATTCTACGGATGAAGCGGGCGAATGCGTCTATTCGGGCAAGCCTTCTTCAAGAAGAGTCGTATTTGCGAGAGCGTATTAAATCAATTAGCCGCAAAAAAGCGCAAAAGTTCAAAAAAAATTTTTTAAGGAACGCCTCTTGCATTTCTCCAATCCTATAAGCGTTTTTGTATGAAATCTATACGAACGCCTGAAAATTTTATGAAGGAAAGGAGAAAATTTAATGAACAATCTTTTTAGAGGACTTTTGGCAGGCGCGGCGGCTTGGAAACTCGGCGGCGGTTTGATTTCGACAATTCTGATTTTTATCGTCGTTTTCTGGCTTCTGGGCAAATGCTGATTAATACTTAATACCGGCAAATCACAAAGCGATTTTGAATGCGATTCTACTCAATTCGCATTCAAAATCGCTTTTTTTTACAATTCGGATTGTTAAATCGGCTTCTGAAACCTTTTCAGCAACTCCTGAAACTATTTCAGGGACTTCTAAAACAATTTTAGCAACTCCTGAAACTATTTCAGGGACTCCTGAATTAATCTTAGCAACTCCTGAAATCATTTTAGGGACTCCTGAAATCATTTTAGGGACTCCTGAAATCATTTTAGCGACTCCTGAAATCATTTCAGGGACTCCTGAAATGATTTCAGGAAACTTCTTTTTTAGCGCAAACTCCGTTTTTTCAACAGTTTAATCATTTAATGACGGATGAAAGGCATTCTGCCGCTAAATTTGCTCTTTCCATTTCAAAACTTCATTCCGCAGAATCGGGTTTTGCTGAAAACTGGCGGTGTGACCTTGCGCGGCGGTCGCGCGTTGGATGTGCCAGTAACTCAGACCGAGTTTGCCGATGGCGCGAAGATAGCGTTTCCGAGCCATATATTTTCCGCTGAACAGACTCGAAAGCAGCCAGCCCGTGCTTTTAAAGGCGGAAGTCGCGCGTTCGAAATCCTCTTGCGGAATCAGCCCGCGGGCGACATCAATCGCCAGCATTTCTTTCAAAATGCGGTTCTGCTTAAACATTATGTAGAACGAAAATCCGACCAAAATCAGGAAAAACGGGATTTCGAGAATCAGATAACCGAGAAAAAATCCTTCGAGACCTCCGAAAACAGCCATCCCATTCCAGAGCGCGTGCAGAAAAACCGCCGCGCCGTAACCAATCACAGGAAACAGGATTCTGACGAGTTTATTGTGCGATTCGCGCGCGATGCCGCAGCCGATTCCGGTCATCATCGTAAATGTAACATGCGCGAACGGCGATAAAATGCCGCGCATCACGAACAGCACGACCAAGCCCGGAACGCCGCCCTGCAAAATCCCGCGCCCGTAATAAAGCACGTTTTCGACGGTTGCGAAACCGAGCGCGATCACCCCGGCGAAAACTATCCCGTCCAGAATCCCGTCAAAATATTTGCGGAAAAACAGCAGAATTATTATCAAGCCCAGACCTTTCGAGCCTTCTTCGATAACCGGCGCGGAAATGACTGCACCGGCAACCACGCCGAGCGACGGATCAATGCTCCCGACACCGAGACCGATCGCCGTATTGATGATAAACGAAACGATGACCGAAACGAGCGCGCCCCACGCAAAAGCCAGCGCAAGCAGCCAGAGCGGTTCGGGATCGTAGCGGTCGAGCCATAACAGCGGCAGAAGATAAAACATCGCCGGCGTGAAAGCGACGATTGAAGCGATGACCGCCGCGACCGGACCGACGCTGAAAAACATCAAAAGCATCACGATCAGCGACAAAAAAACAACCCCGAAGATCGTTAAACCGATGACGATGTATCTTTTTGTCTGACTGCGCGGCGGTTCGGGCGCGATCTCGACCTGACCGAGTCCGAGACCGGAAAGAGTGTTTTTAAAACTCAACTGCGGAGCGGCGAGCGGCGTAAACATCGTCGGCGCGGCTTGAAATTGTCCGGCATCGGCGGCGGGATGAATAACGGTCGGCTCGGACATCGGTTCTTGAAAAGCTTGCGTTTCAATCGAAACACGCGCCGTATTCCCGTTGATGCCGAACTGGATGCGGTCGCCCGAACCGAGTTTCGTAGTTTGAATGCGCTCGCCGTTGACGAATGTGCCGTTCGTGCTGTTGTTGTCGGTCAGATAAAAACCGTCTTCTTTAGCTTCGATAAAAGCGTGCTGTTTCGACGCGATCTTTTCATTGAGCGGATCGAACCGGACACTGCAATTATCGCTTCGACCGATAGTGATAAAACCGCTTGTCAAATCGAATGTCTGTCCTGCCAGCGAGCCGCTGTCAATCGTCAGTAAAAGTTTCATACAGCAATAATAGAAACAAAAAACCCAAAGTCAAGCAATTTGTTTCGAGACTTTGGGTTTTACAAAAAAAATGTTCGGAAAATTTACGGCTGAACCGAAGTCGGCGAAGGAATGTCGCCGCCGCCGCCGAACGCCCGGATATTGACCGCGCCGTTTGAGCTGTCCAGACGATACCAGACGTTCGAACTCGGACGAAATACCGCGATGTCGGCTTCGCCGTCGCCGTCGAAATCCGACGGGATCGGCATGTCTTCCGCCACGCCGAACTGCAAGGCGAGAATCGAATTGTCGCCCGATTTTATGATATACCAGACGCCCGTCGAGGGACGGTAAACGGCAATATCGTTTCTGCCGTCGCCATCAAAATCAGCGGAGAGCGGTTTGTCGGTGCTGACGCCGAACTGGATCGCATACCATTGGCTCGAAGAACTTTTCATCACATACCACACGCCCGTGCCTGGACGGTAAACGGTCAGATCGGCTTTGCCATCGCCTTCGAAATCTCCCGTTACCGGCTTATCGCCGTTCGTTCCCCATTGAACGATTCGCAAACCGAGCGTGCTTTGCTGTATATACCAAACACCGTTTGACGGGCGGAAAACCGCGATGTCGGTTCTGCCGTCGGCATCGTAATCGGCGGCGACCGGAATATCCGTGCTGAGACCGAACTGCACTGCCATAAAATTATTCGGATCGGATGAGCGGCGAATCCACCAGGTTCCGGTTGACGGACGGAAAATCGCCATATCCGCTTTGCCGTCGCCGTCATAATCGCCCGTTACAATTTTATCGCCGCTCAGTCCGAAACCCGTCTGCGACTGCGAATTGTCGGAACTTTGTTCGACCTGCCAAATTCCGGTCGCCGGCGTAAAGACCGAATAATCGGTTTTCCCGTCGCCGTCGAAATCGGAAACTCTGTTTTTAAGCGGCGCGTTCGCCGCACTGGCATCGAGAATAAACAATCCTCCGGTCAAATCTCCGGCTAAAACTTTGTCTTCACCCAAAAACGGGAAAACCGCCCAGTTGCCGTCATAAGTAGTCGGCAGAGCGTTTTGCAGATTTTCGCTGCCGCAAACCAGATCCCACGGCTCATCGGTCAAACTGCCCGCGTTTTCTTCCGGCGCGAAGGTCGGCGAATATGTATCGTATTGCCCGATGCGTTTCGGTTCTGCGGGATTTGAAATATCGAACACCTGAATTCCCGCCTGATACCACGAAACGTAAAGTTTATTGCCCATCACGACCGGATTATGCGGCGTCACGGCGTTCAGACCGAGATCAACCATTTTCAGGCTGTTGACCAGAACGGGCTGTGCCGGATTCGTAATATTATAAACGCGGACGTCGCCCGGATTCGGACCGTTGCTATTCGTGATCTCACGCGCGCTATAAAGATAATTTCCGTCCTCGCTCGTCCAACTGCTGTGCATATTGTTTCCGGCGGTTACGCTAGATTGATCGTCAATGTAGCCGAGCAGTGTCGGTGCCTGCGTGGCGATATTCGAAATATCGTAAATTTCCGTTCTGCCGCGATTCGACGAATTCCCCCAGCCCGAAGTAAATAAACGGTTGCCGCGAATATGCATCGCGTGAACCCATTGCGGTTCGGTCGGATTCAAATCTCTGATATGAACAGGTTGCGCCGGATTCGTCACATTGATGAATTTAAGAATTTTGTTTGAAGTGCTGTTCGAGTTTATCAACAAAATGGTCTGTCCGTTTTGTTCGAAAACCATCATTTCGTGAATCGAGCTGAAACCGTTTCCGTTAGCAACATTGACAATTCCGAGCAGTTGCGGACTCGACGGAACCGACAGATCAACGATATGAACGCCGTTGCTGTTGCCGCTTCCGAAATATCCGGTATTGCCGACGACTATGGCTTCTAAGAACTGGATATTATTTCCGGGATTGTAATGCGCCAGAACGGTCGGCGCGTCGGGATTTGAAACATTGAAAATAAATGCGCCGCGGCATTGATAACTTCCCATCACGGCAAGGTTGCCGTCGGCGTAAATGTCTGCGAACTTTAAACTCGAACTCGTCGTGCAGGTCGTCGGCGTAATCTTCGACCGAATTTTGACCTTCTGCGCGGACAGATTTTCGTTTAAGCCGAAAAGCAAAACCGCAAAGACGAAGACGAATGACAAAAATCTGAAATTATTTAAACTCATATTTGGACTATTAAATTCTCCCGGGAAAAAGTTAGAAAAACGGACTTGTTGAAACAAAGGCATATTTTACTTATTTTTCAATAAAATACAACTGCCCGTTTCACAAAATGTATTTGCGAACTTAGTTATTTGAAAGGTGTTTTTGGTTGCTCTGAAATTTTTACGAAGCCGCCTGCGACGCTTCGCGCATCACGAGATCGAATGTGCCGGGCGCGACCTTGCGGAAACGGCGGTTTCTGTTTAAAGAAACGGCGATCGAGATCGTCGGATTGTTGCCCTTGAATTCAAAGCCGCCGGAGACGAGAAAATTATAAAGTTCGTTGACGTGGAGCGGTTTTCCGGCTTCGAGCAGAAGCAGTTTGCACGCCTGCGTGATCGTCCGGTCGGCAAAACGGTTGCTGATCGGCTCGATGTTCGGCGCGATGTTCGGGATCGTGCGGTTGTTGATGTAGGCGACCGTGTTGTTGTTGCGGTAATCGTTCTGTTGTTGCTGTTGCTGTTGCTGCTGCTGATAATTCTGATTGTGATTCTGCGGATTGCGAAGCTGGTGCGTGTTGCGGCTGCGGTTGTCCATGCGCGGCGTTCGCTGTATGTCCTGCGGAAGTTCGTAATCGTCAACCTCGAAATCGTTCGGCAGATTCCACTGCGACTGCTTGCCCGAACGAATCGTCGCCAAAAGGCTGTAGATCGCCGAAGAAGTCTGCTTCGCGCTGTTTTCGAGCGCGTCAATTTCCTGACGCAGACGGTCGGCTTCCGCTTCGACCTCGTTAAGACGCGACATCAAACGATGCTGGGCGTTGCGCGTCTGCCGCAGGCTTTGTTCCAGAGTTGAAATCAGATTTTCGTCTAACATAATTTTTGTTGGTAACTGGTAACTGGTAATTAGTAACTGGCTGTTTCAAAAACCAGTTACTAATTACTAATTACCAATTACTATTTATTCCGTTCGATCATATAGCCGGGAATTTCTTCTAAGGCTAAACGATACTCTGTTTTGGGCAAAACTTCAAGATTTTTTATGGCTTTGGCGGCAAATTCGTAGGCGCGGCGGCGCGTTTCCTCGATCGTTCCGCCGGCTTCGAGTTTTTCGAGAAGCGACGCGCGGGAGATATTCCGGTAATCGCCGTCCGTCATAATTTGTTCCAAATCTTCGCGCACCGCAGAATCTTTTTTGACCAGTAAAATAAGCGGCAGAGTCAATTTCCCTTCCAAAAGATCCGCGCCCGAAGCTTTTCCCAGAATTTCGTCTTCCGCCGTAAAATCCAAAACGTCGTCGGCAAGCTGAAACGCCGTTCCGAGATTCATTCCGTATTCTTTTAAAGCCGTCTGTTCTTCCGAAGAAGAATTTCCCAAAATCGCGCCGATCTCACAGCAGGCGGAAAACAGAAACGCCGTCTTTCTCTGCAAAATGTCGAAGTATTCGTTTTCGGAAATATCGGTGCGCCCGAGCATCGTCAATTGGATGAGTTCGCCTTCGGTCATCTTGCGCGTCAGGCGCGTCAGAATATCGAGAATTTCCAGACTTCTTTCGCGGAGCGAGTTTTCAAACGCCGACATATACAGCCAGTCGCCCATCAGAACCGCCGATTGATTGCCGAACCGCGAATTGACCGAAGCCCGGCTGCGGCGCGTGTCGGCGTTGTCAATAATATCGTCGTGAACGAGCGTCGCCGTATGCAGCATTTCCATCACGGTCGCCAGCCGGATCACATTTTCATTTTCCGCGTTTCCGCCGACCGCATAGTTCGACAAAAGCAAAAGCGCGGGACGCACGCGCTTGCCGCCCGACGCGCGAAGATAGTCGCCGAGATAATTGATGACCTGGATGTTCGAACTCGCCTGCCGCTCGAATTCCGCTTCGACCAGCGCGATCTCGGTTTTTATCAAACTGAAAATCTTCTGCGCCGCGATCTGCGGATTTAATTTTTCTCTGATCGGTGAAAACGTCTGCATTTTAATTGTTGCTGGTTCTGGGAATCGTTGGTAATTCGGGCAAATTTTTTAACTGGCTGACTTCTCCTTTGTCGTTTACTTCGTAAATTTTTTCCGTCAAACGCGATGGCAGACGGTCAAATTCCCGTTTCATCCACGCCCGCATTTCGATCTGATATTCTTCATCGTCAAGTTCGCTCCAGGCGATTATCAAATAACGGCTCGGCACACCGAAACGAAACGGCGTTCCGATAGTTTGGGCGACCGTATAGCGGAAATCTCCGATCAAAATCGCCGTCGCCGTATATTCATCGCTCGAATCGGTTCGCAGATAGCCGTGCGGCGGTTCCGTTCCGACCAGATCGAGGGCGGGCATCCGTTCCATAAAATTTTTCATGGCTATTTTGTATAATTCCTGATCGCTGATTTCCCATCTGTCGCACATTTCCCGCGAAACTCGGGTGAGCAAGCCTTCTTCATCCGGGTCATCATAAAAAAAGGCGGTTACCAAATCTTCGCCGAAAGGAAAACTGACGATATCCTCGACATTTGGAAATTCATCTTTTCGCGCCAAACGCGGGTATAGACGATCTTTTGCCTCCGCCAGGGTAAGATTCGAATGATCTTTGATCAATTCGACATCTTCAACCATTTTCAGCATCGGTGCGAAATGATCGTAAATAATATCTTTGAGGTCATTTTTCGTTCGCGCGGTATCTACAAATCTTACGTAGATGAGTCTGAGTCCCATTTTCACACGCACATTATTCTGTTGGTTGCGAATGAAGATTATATCAGGGTCGTTCGGATTTAACGGCTGAACTATGTAATCGGGATAAATCTCTCGAATCGCTTTGATTGACAGGTCGCGCAATTCCATCCGTTCGTCATAATCGAGATTTTCGTAAGTTTTTTTGTAATTGATCGGCATGATTTAATTACTCCGGTAATTTTCAAACTGCATATCAATCCCGAAATCTTTTGCTTTGAGTTTCGTAATTACGTCCTGAAGCGTGTCGCGGTCTTTGCCCGAAACGCGCACAATATCGCCTTGTATCGCCGCCTGCACTTTCAGCTTTTGGTCTTTGATGAATTTGACGATCTCCTTTGCCTTGTCGGTCGGGATTCCCTGCTGGATTTTGGCGACCTGCCGGACTGTGCCGCCCGCCGAAGGTTCGACCTTTTGATAATCCAGAGCTTTTAATGAAACGCCGCGTTTGACGAGCTTCGACTGGAGAACGTCGTTCATATTTTTCAGTTTCGTCTCGTCTTCGGCGGATAGGATCAGGTCGTTGTCGAACAGATCAACGAGCGCCTTACTGCCTTTAAAGTCGAAACGCTGGGAAACTTCCTTGCGCGTCTGATTGATCGCGTTGGTAACTTCCGCGTAATTCGTTTTTGAAACAATATCGAAAGAATTGTCTTTTGCCATAATTGCTTATTGTAAATGAATTGAAGAATTTATATAAATTGCCGAATGTTTTTATCACCGTAAAACGGCGCATTCCAGCCGAAAATGCCCGTCCGCTTCATTCGGAAAGCCGTCCAAGCCTTTCGGATAAGCGTCCGAAGCTTTCGGAAAGCCGTCCGAACCGTTTGGAAAGGCTTCCGAAACCTTTGGAAAGCCGTCCGAAGCTTTCGGATGAGCGTCCGAACGCTTCGGAAGCCTTTCCGAAGCGTCGTGCCGCCGGTCAAAACCGCCGTTTTCCTGATAAATAAAAGGTTTTCCGGCAGTTCGGACGGCTTAATTCAGATTCAAACCGAAAAATTCCGTAAAATTCCGCGTCGTCCGTTCGGCTAATTCTTCCAATTCGACATCGTAAAAATCCGCCAGAAACTCCGCCGTGTGAACGACGTAAGCCGGTTCGTTCCGTTTTCCGCGAAACGGGACGGGAGTTAAAAACGGGCAGTCGGTTTCGATAAGAAGTTTGTCGAGCGGCACGACACGCGCCGCTTCGCGCAGATTGTCCGCTTTTTTGAAAGTTACGTTTCCGGCAAACGAGATGAGAAAACCGACCTGCATCAAACTTTCCGCCATCCGCGCCGTCCCGCCGAAACAATGCATAATCCCGCCGCGAAAATTTTCGTCCGCGCATTCATTTGTTAAAATCTCGACCGTTTCGTCGTCCGCGTCGCGGCTGTGAATGATAATCGGCAGATTCAATTCGCGCGCTTTGCGGATTTGCCTGACGAAAACCTCTCTCTGCACATCGCGCGGGCTGTGGTCGTAATAAAAATCCAAACCGATCTCGCCCCACGCGATGACCTTTTCGCTCGAATTTATTAGTTCGATCAGATTGTCTTCCGCTTTTTCATCGTAAAGTTTCGCGTCATGCGGATGAACGCCGACCGATGCGAAGACGTTCTCGTATCTCTCGGCAGTTTCGACCGCTTTAGCGATCTCGCCGTCGTGCGGATTGCCCGTCCCGACGACGAGCATCGCCCGGACACCCGCCTCTTTCGCTCTCTCGACAACCGCGTCGCGGTCTTCGTCAAACGCATCGCCGTCAATGTGACAATGCGAGTCAATAAATCGGGTCATTTTTTAATCTTGATCGTTTCCAGAATCTTCTGAATCTCCTTCAAATCCTCGTCCGTGTCATACGTGAATGTAATTTCGAAAGCCAGATTTTTGAGATTTGCAAAATAAATCCGGCTTCGGGTTTTGTCCTTTTTATTCAGCGTTTCGACATACGCGAAATCTACGCCGTCAAACTTGACCTTGTTGACGCCGCCGACGACTTCATCGTCCGGTTCGAGAAAACTGCGGATATAGGCGTCAACCGCCGCTTCGGGCAGAAAATTCGGAACGCTCATCTTTTCAGCGGCGACGATCAGAATTTTCATCTTTTCGGCATTTTCGCCGCCGCCTTTTGCCATGGCGAACAAGAATTCCGTGTTCTCGAAAGATTTTTCCATGTTCAGATCGGACTCTTTATTTTCCAATTCCAGATACTGCCGGCTGAGAATTTTCAGCGCGGCGGCTTCGTCTTTGTTAAAAAGCTCCCAATCTTTCGGCGCGGTCATACTGAATCCGAAAAAGTCGCTGTAGAAAACCGAGTTTTCGATCCGAACTCCGAAATCTTCCGGCATCTTGACCTCGGCGAATGCGGGCGGAGGCAGTTTGGTCGGCTCGAACGAATCGAGAAATCTGTAAGTAATGTCGCGGTTTTGTTTTTCGAAAATTTCCGGCATCTTTCCCTTGATGCCTCGCGTGATCGCCATCAGACGGAAAAACCTCTGATTGACAAAGAAATTCCGCATCACGACCGTTCTGCCGTCGTTCGTCAGAACATACTCCCGACCGTAATTTCCCCTGTAAGACAAATCTTTTTCGCTGACGAGTTCATACCCCTTTCCCATCAGCAAGTCTCTCTGCGCGTCGGAAATATACCTGACCTCGGTCTGGTCGTGAATAATCGCCGGATAATCGAAATACGTTACAGCGTAATACGCGCTCAGGGTCGGCAGCGTGTAAATAAAAAAATCAGCCTGACCGAAACCCGCCGGAATTCTTGTTTTTTGCAGTTCGGGTTTTCCCGGAAGATAAACCCGGAAACCGCCGTCTTTCGATTCGAAGATATTTTTTTTCGATTTGAAAATTTCGACCTTTTCCGCTTTGACCGTTTCCGAACTTACGGTCGCCGGAAGTTTTTCGATGACAAACGAATCGAAAAATCTTCCGGCTTCGTCGTTAAAGGCTTTTTCCTTTTCACCGCCTTTGATAACAGACCAGTTGACGACATCGGCGGTTAATTCGTAAATCCGGTTATTTTTAACGAAAACCCGCGCGCGGCGGAAATAGCCGAAAACCTTAAAACCGAATTCTTTGCCCTCTAAACCGTTCTGTTCGATTTGTTTTTCGTAAACGAGTTCGGACGTCTCTCCGCTCAGATATTTTTCTCTGACCTGTTCGAAAACACCGGCTTTGCCTAAAGTTTTCTCGACATCGAAATTAAAATCCGTGATCTCGACCGTTTCATTCGAGCCTTTCAGTTTGACTTGGAAAACGGTCGTTGCCGAATCTTCATCTTTCGATTCGGAAACTGCGGGCTGACCGGGAAATTCGGCTTTAAAACCGAAAGTTTCCGAAGCGAATTTCGTCATCAGAGACTTATCCGGCGCGGAATAAATCAACGGCGGAGGCGGCGGAGGCGGAGGCGCGGCTTTATCTCCCGTGATTTTCGCCGGGGGCGGAGGCGCGGGCGGAGGAGGATTTTGCGCCGTTAAATTGATCGAGAATAAAAAGATCGTAAATAAAATCGAAAGGTATCTGTTCATCCTTAAAAATCGTGAATGTGGTAATTCATTTATCTCCAAATTGAAATGCGTTCTTTATATCCGCAATTTTTTTGGATATAAAGAACGCATAGATTATACGCATTTTAGGGGAAAACTCCGAGTTCGAAATAACACAGCGCGATCTTGTCAATGGCGTTGATGAACGCGGCTGTCCTCAAGTTAGGAACGTTTTTCTTTTCCTTCCAGGTTTCGCGTATCTGGTGATAGGCGGTGATCATCGTTTCTTCCAAACCCGAATAAACCAGATCGGCTTCGTCTGCGCCGCGGGCGATCATATTTCTTTCGTCGGTCGAAAGACTTCGTCCCGTCTCGGCTTCGACGAATTTCAGAAGCCGGTCATACGCCGCCTGCTCGAAGCGTTTTTCCATCCGACCGAAGCGGACGTGCGAAAGATTTTTGAGCCATTCGAAATACGAAACCGTCACGCCGCCCGCATTGATGTAAACGTCCGGGACGACCAGCACGCCCATTTCCTGCAGAATATCTTCGGCGGCGGCGGTGATCGGACCGTTGGCGGCTTCGCCGATGATCTTCGCCTTGATGCGCGGCGCGTTTTCGTGCGTGATCTGGTTTTCGAGCGCGGCGGGAATCAGAATGTCGCATTCGAGTTCGAGACCGTCTTCCCGGCGGGCGAGATTGGTCGCGCCCGGAAAATCGAGAATCGAGCCGGTTTCCTTGCGATGCCGCATCAATGATTCGAGATCAATCCCGTCGGGTTTTGAAATCGCGCCTTCGAATTCGCAAACGCCGACTAGAATCGAACCGCCTTCGGTAAAGAATTTCGCCGCGTGATAGCCGACGTTTCCGAGTCCCTGAACGACGACGCGCTTGTTCTCGACTCCGGGTTCGAGTCCGAGAACCTTCATGTCCTCGGCATTCGAGCAGAGTTCGCGCAGACCGTAAAAAACCCCGAGTCCGGTTGCTTCCGTCCGCCCGCGAATCCCGCCCTGCGGGACGGACTTTCCGGTTACGCACCCCAATGCGTCAATCTGTTCGGGATGAAACGCCAGGTATGTGTCGGCGATCCAAGCCATCTCGCGCGCGCCCGTCCCGTAATCCGGCGCGGGAACGTCAACCGCCGGACCGATGAAATTCTTTTTGATAAGCTCGGTCGTGTAGCGGCGCGTGATGCGTTCGAGCTGTTCTTTTGTAAATTCCTTCGGGTTGATCTTGACCGCGCCTTTCGCGCCGCCGAACGGCACGTCAACAATCGCGCATTTATACGTCATCAAGGTCGCCAGCGCGATCACCTCGTCTTCGCTCGCGTCTTCCGAATAACGAATGCCGCCCTTGACGGGCAGTTTGTGATGCGAGTGTTCGGCGCGCCAGGCGTCAATCACCTTGTAGCCTTCGTCCGTTCGGATCGGAAAGCTGAAAGAATAAACGCTGTTGCAGTGTTTTATCTGTTTTAATAATCCATCGGGATGATCGGTCAGACTTGCCGCCCGGTCAAAGTAACGGTCAACGCTCGCCAGAAACTTTCTTCCTTCGTCAATGGCGTGCTTGTTATCGCTCATAATATTCTTTTTCTCCAGTTTTTCTCCAGTTTTTTTCCGTAAATGATACTGCTTTTATCTTTTTTAACCAAAAGAGGTTTTAAAATTTTCAACTATTCGTTCAAAACCAAACGGCAATTATCATCGCCCTCGCTGAATAAAAATCGCCTTTCTTCGAGGTTCCAATTCTGCACGAAATAATTTTTTACGGCGTTTTGTTTGTCCGTCAAGAGATTCGGATTTGTGTCGGCATTTGCATTCGCATTCGCGCCGGGATTTGATGAAACGTTGACCACGAGATTGAGCCGCGGATGATCCTGCAAAATGCTGCCTATGATTTCGAGAATCGTTCCGCCGTCGTTTCTTAAAACCGCCGTTCCGTTTTCGAACGGGATCGAAAACGCCTGTGGCGAAACGCGTTCAAATTCGAATCTCGTATTCGGCAGTTTCAGATTACCGAGCGCGTCAGCCGCGAGAATCTGTTTCGCGTCTTCGCTCAGTTCGTTTTCACTCAGATAAAAAATTTTCAGATTCAGCCGTCCGTTCGGCATATTGATCGCTTGATAATCAATAAATTTCGCGCTCGAAGGGAAAATGATCTCGTTCAGAGAGCTTTCGATGTTTCTTAAATAAAGCGATTTGATCTCGGCGGAAGTCGGCGGCGCGGGAGTCGCTTCGATCTGCGGTTTGACCGTCCGCATTGCCGAAGTCGGAATTTCGACAAGCTGAAGCGAAATTTTATCAATCGAACGGTCGAGATTCGAGGCGAGAATTTTTTTGAACTCGTCCTTTTCGGTCTGCGAGTAAGGCAAATTGTCAAATACTCTCATAAAAATTTCGAGTTTGCCGTCAGTTTCCGAAACTCTTACTTCGTCAAGAAAGCTTCTCGCGCTTCCATCCGAACCGTTAGCATAAAACTCCTGCCATAATTTTGTAGTTTTCTGAATAACCTGGTTGTGTTTCTGCTTTTCCTGTATGTCGTCAATCATCTTGCTGAACGATTGCGTTAGCGGAATGAAGATGATCAAAAGCGGCAGTAAAACCATCAAAATTCTAAGCGGTATGCTTCTGATTTCGCGCGCCTGTTTGAGAGACGGGATTTTATTGATGAGATTCAGCCACCAGAGGCTTTCGTTATCGGTATTGCGCCATTCGTGATTTTTTTCGCGCACTTTCCCGGTGTCCAATCTGAGCAGAAAAAATACGACCATCGCCGTAAACGTGATGGCGACCAGATTCGTCAAATAAAGCAGACCGCCGCCCATCGCCACTCTCATTCCTTCGGAAAAATTCAAACTCAAAGCCAGACCGATGCCGTAACCGACCACGCAAACCGGCGGCATCAGAGCGACGGCAATCGCTACGCCCGGAATCGAAGTTACAACGCCTTTTACTTCGCGGCAGATGGCGACCGAACCGACCGCGCCCGAAAAAAGCGCGACCACCAAATCCAAAGTATTCGGTTCGATTCTCGCCTGAATCTCCGTCGTGCTTTCCTTAAACGGTAAAAGCGCGACCAGCAAAACCGCGAAACCGATAGCGACCGCCGTGCTGAGAAACAAATTTATAAATGAACGCAAACCGAGAATCAGATCGCCGGTCGAGAGCGCCAAACCCGATGAGAGAATCGGACCCATCAGCGGCGAAATGAGCATCGCGCCGATGATGACCGCCGAACTGTTTAAGACCAATCCGATTGTAGCGATGCCGGCGGAAAATAAAAGCTGCAGCCAATAGACGAGGTCGGTCAAGGTTGCCGATCTGGAAAGCTGTATGTAAATCTCGGTTTTTCTTTCCGAACCGACATTCAAAGCCGCCGCAAACCGGTCGCGCAGTTTGTTCCAGAATCTGGCGATGCGAAAAATCCGGTATGAAATTTTATTTGTTTGGAACATTTTATTGATTCGAGAATTCTAACCGATTGCCGGATTAAATTCCATAAATTGCTTTCTAAATTCGGCATTTACGACCGTTTTTATAAACGCTTTCGATCAGGTTTCCGCCGAACTCGTAACACAGTTCGCGGTAATCCGAAGTCTGCAAAACGAGAAAATCTGCTGATTTACCGATTTCGATAGAGCCTTTGTTTTTTCCCAAACCGACGGCGAATGCGGCGTTGACCGTCGTCGCGTTTACCGCTTCGGCGGGCAGAATTTTCTGGTAACGGCAAGCGATCGCCATCGCGTTCGGAATAGACGGACACGGTGCGGAGCCGGGATTGTAATCGGTCGAAACGGCGACCGCGCAACCGGCGTCAATTAATTTTCGCGCGTCGGCAAATTCTTTCGATCCGAAATTAAAATTGACCGTCGGCGTAACGACTCCGACGGTTTCCGACGCGGCGAGCAGTTTTATCTCTTCATCCGAAATCGCGTCGAGATGGTCAATCGAGGTCGCGCCGAGTTCGATCGCCATTTGCGCGCCGCCGAGATTCGTAAATTCGTCAACGTGCGCTTTCAAACTGAAACCGAGCGTTTTGGCGGTTTCCAAAACCCGGCGCGACTGTTCGAGATCGAAGGCGTTCTTTTCGCAGAAAACGTCCACAAAAAACGGTTTGTCTTTTTTATAAGAAAAATCCGCGCGGTCAACATCAATGTAGGCATTATCGCGCCAATCTTTCAATCCGGTCAGCATTTTATTGCAGATCAATTCGACATATGCATCCGCGTTGCCCTTGAATTCGGGCGGAACGGCGTGCGCCGGAAGAAATGTCGGGACGAGTTCGACCGTGTGAAGCCGGTCGAGCAAAGCAAACGCTTCGAGCATTTTCATCTCGGTTTCAAAATCCAAACCGTAACCCGTTTTTACTTCACAGGTCGTCACGCCCAAGGCGAGCATTTTGTCGAGACGTTTTCTGCTTTGTTCGACCAATTCATCTAAATCCGCTTCGCGCGTCTGCCGGACGGTCGAAAGAATGCCGCCGCCCGCTTCCAAAATTTCGAGATAATCCGCGCCTTTTATTTTCAGCTCGAATTCGTCAAGACGGTTTCCGGCGAAAATAATATGCGTGTGGCATTCGACGAACGACGGGCAGACGCTCCTTTGATTCGCGTCAAAATTTTCTTCGGCTTCAAATTTTTTTAAAATTTCCTCGGACGAGCCAACGGCGACGATCAAACCGTTTTCGACCGCGAAAGCGCCGTTTTCGATGATTCCTGCATCGCGCATCGCCGCGCCTTTTTTTACAATGCCTGCGGACGCGCAGGTAACGAGTTGTTTTGTGTTATGAACGATCAGATCCGCTTTCATTTTTAGAAATGTTAAAGACTTTGTATAAAAGCGGCAAGTCTATTGTAAGGATTATTTTTTCGAGCCGATCTCACCGCCGACGATGTAGCTGTCGCGGGCGCGGATGACGAGATTAGGACGATTGACGCGGACGCGGATCTGTTTTCTCTCGCCAGTTTTTCCCGCCTCCTGCGGGTAATAACCGATGTTGTATTGACGGCGCAGTTCTTCGGCGATGCCTTCAAAAGCTCTCGTCAGACCGCCCGGCGTTGACTCGGGACGGAAAACCCGCCCGCCGGTCGAAGCCGCCAAATCTTCGAGATATTTTTTACCGACCGCGTATTCTTCCGCCGTTACGCCGCGTCCCTGCGGTATTCCGCCGCCGGGAAAGGGAAAAGGCGACAAAATCCCGCCGTTTCTCTGCGAGGTTTCAAAAAACGTGTTGTAGTAGATCGGAAAGATCATCGAATCGGATTCCTGTGCCAGATACATCGTCGTATCGTATGAGTTTTTGCGCGAAGTCGTGTCCACGCCATCGGTAAACAGAACAATCGCTTTGCGACCTTCGATCTTGCTCAGGCGTTTGCGGAGCGAGAAATCAACCGCGTCGTAAAGCGAAGTGCCGCCGCCGAAATCGGCATCGCGGATGGCTTTGTGAATTTTCCGGCGGTCGTTCGTTATTTCGGACAAAACGTGAACATTCGCGTCAAATTCGATGACCATCACGTTGTCCTGCGGTTTCAATTGATTTGTAAAAGCAATCGCGGCTTCCTGAATTTCTTCGATCTTGTATTCGGTCGAGGGCGATGTGTCGAGCAGTAAAATAACCGTAAAAGGTTTGTCTGATGTTCCCAAATAAGCGACTTCCTGTTCTTTTCCGTCCTCAAAAATTTTGAAATCTTCTTTTCGCAGACCGGGAATGTAAAGCCCGTTGCGGTCGAAAACCGAAACGGGAATCGTTACGAGATTGGTCTCGATCGTGATCGTGTCCTCGTCTTCGGCGACCGTCTGCGGAACGGTCGAAGATTTATCCTCGATGACTTTGGATTTTTTTTCGGCTTCGCGTTTTCTTTTTTCCATTTCGCGCCGCATTTTCGGCGAGAGATAGACGGGCGGCAGCTTTGCCGGTTTTGATTCGGAATACTGATCTTCCTTTTCGGGAACTGTTGATTCGGGAGGCGGCGCGGCGATCTTTCTGCCGGATTGGGCTGAAATTAGCGAAACAATTCCCAATAAAAACGCCGCTAAAATCAAAAATCTTTTCATTTTTCCTTTTCCCATTTTTAGATCAAAACCTTTTTTTGGAATTTATGATGCGTTCAAAGTCAAAAAAGTTAGAAAAGATTTTTAGAATGATTGCCGGATAGTTCATCAGAAAAATCGTTTGATAATTTTTGCGCAAAACGCGCCGCACACTGAAAAATCGTTCCGCACACACGAAATTTTCTTTTGCACACAAAAAAACCGCTCTGCACAAAGAAAAATCGCTCTGCACAGACAAAATTCTCCCCTGCACACAGAAAAGTTGCTCTGCACACGGAAAAATCGCTCTGCACATAGAAAAGACGCTTTGCACAGTGAAAAATCGGTCTGCACACTGAAAAATTGCTCCAAAAAAGCGAAAACCCGAATGAATCACGGGTTTTCGCTTTTTTTTACTCGCTTAATTTTCAGATCGTTTTTCGATCAATCGCCGGAAGCCACATTGTAATTTTCCCGCCCGATACCGAGCGCGTCGGCGACTCGGTTGATGTAATTAAACCACGAAGCGATCAAAGTGATCTGCAAGATCGCCGTGTCGTCAAAACCGACCTCGCGCAATTTTTTATGATGTCCGGGATGAATTTTCACGGCATCTTTCGTCAGTTGAACGACGTAATCGCACATCACGCGCTCGGCTTCGGTGATCGGCGCGTTTTCGTAATCGTTGCGTAAAGCCTCGATCAAATCGCCATCCAATGTTACGCGACGCAGAAACTCTGCGTGAGATTCCACTCAGTAAAAACAATCGTTCGTGTGTGAAACCATCGTGGCGATCATCTCGTGCTGCCTTCTTTCGAGCGGAAGTTCGGGCGACATCAATGCGCTGAACGTCGAAAAAGCGTGAAACAAAGCGTCGGGAATCAATGTGTGTGAATCAACGATTGATTCATTGATCGTGCTGGCGTTCGGCGCGGGCGAAGAGTATTCCTGCGGATAATTCTTCCGCGTTTCCAACAGAATTTCCCTGAGTTTTTCGTCCGCGTCTTCAAATTTTATCGTTTTTATCCAAGCCATAACTTCTGAAACAAATTAGCACATCAATAAAAAAGGCGCAAAGGAAAATTCCCCTGCGCCTTTCTCTCTCCCGAAATGCCGTTTGATAATTAGTTTTTCCGGGCGATGTAATAATTATTAAGAATGTCGTGTTCGAGCCGTTCGACCTTGACCGAATCGAAACCGGCATCCTTCAACATTTCCGTCGCTTTTTCCTCGCCCCACATCGCGCCGAGTCCCGCGCCGTCGTTGGCAAGCGAAACCGTCATACAGTGCAGACAGGAAATCGTATACATCAGCGGCGCGACCGGGTGTTCGACGTTTTTGTGAACGTGCGACGAACCGGAAATATCCTGCATCAGGAACACGCCGTCCGATTTGAGAGCGGCGGAAATTTCGTCCAGAACTTCCGCCGGTTTAACCTGATCGTGAATCGCGTCAAACGCCGTGATCAGATCGTATTTTTCGAATTCGCCGATCGAAACCGCGTCGCGGACTTCAAAACGAATGTTCGTCAGCCCCAAACTTTCGGCTTCTTCTCTGGCTCTGCCGATCGCTTCGTCGGAAAAATCGTAGCCGGTAAAACGGCTGTTCGGGAAAGTCTGCGCGAGCAGATTCATCGCCCGACCGCTTCCGCAGCCGACATCGAGAACTTCGATGCCCTCTTCCAATTTTTCCGTGATGCCTTCCGCCAAAGGCAGGATCGAATCAACGAGCGCGGGCAGAACGGTATTGCCGCTTTCCTCCGCCATCACCTCGTGAAAACGCGGAAATTCCGAATAATGAAGCCCGCCGCCTTCGCGGAAACAGGTCAAAATCTTATCTTCGACCGAACCGAGAAGCGGAACGAACTGCGAAATGGAAGCCATATTGTCCGATCTCGCCGACCGCGTCAAAAATGCCGCGTGTTCCTTCGGCAAACTGTATTTCTGGGCGTTTTCATCGTATTCGACGATTCCTCCCGTAACCAGCGCGCCGAGCCATTCACGAATATAGCGTTCGTTCGTGCCGGTCGCGTCGGCGATGTCCTGCGACGTCATCGGCGGAAGTTCCGCCAATTTATCAAACAGACCGAGCCGGTGCCCGATGCTGATCATCAATGTAACGCCCGCGCGGTTTAACGTGTCGAGAAGATTTTCGGCAAATTTCTCCGCGCGT
This sequence comes from Pyrinomonadaceae bacterium, assembly GCA_041940425.1. Lineage (GTDB taxonomy): Bacteria > Acidobacteriota > Blastocatellia > Pyrinomonadales > Pyrinomonadaceae > DATHTS01. Next base: position 9,886 of record JBGTSF010000036.1, on the reverse strand, counting down.
TCCTGATTAAATTCCGTACTCGTTCCGAGTGCTGTATTAGACATAATTACCTCCAAAATTTATGAATTGATTTATAAAAACAAGTGAACATTCCCGTAGCGTTTATTCGAGAATAGAACCATTTTATTCATAATTCTTGCGGTAATCTTTAACTTTTTATGAAAAAGTTCTGAAGTTTTTATGAGTTTGGGAATAAAACGACGCTAAACCGCTTTACAAACAACCTGCTAACAGCCGCTGAACGCCGATATTTGCGTCTGTTTCGATGATAATTCCGTCGGTTTCGACGCTAAGACCGACTGTATCAATGATAATTCGATCTGTCTCGATGCCAAAGGCATCTGTATCCATACTAAGACCGCCTGTATCTATGCTAACGGCATCTGTATCCATACTAAGAGTATCTGTTCGGATTTTGGCGGCAAAAATTTGAGGTTATTAATATTTGGGAGCTTTAAAAGCTAAGGCAGTTGATCTTCATCTACCAGCGCGTCGTCAATTTCTTTTTCGAATTTAAGCCGGATTTTTTCGACCAGATAATCGGCTCGTTCGACGCTTTGTTCGAGTTTTGAACGGTTTGACACTATCTGCGCCAGAAGACTTTCGAGATTCGCCTTTTCGCTTTCGAGCGATTTCCGGCGCGCTTCGCGCACGTCTTCCGGTCTGAGCGAACCGGCAAAGGCGACGTTCCGGTCAATCATTTCCGGGCGCATATCGTAGTTAATTTGATCTATTCGGGCTTTGACGGCGTTTTCTTTTTCGATCACTTCAAAAAGCTGTTTTCTGAGTGATTCCGCTCTCTGCTCGGCGCGTGAAAGAATGTCCAAACTCAAAAGAAGTTTCTTTTCTTTTGCGTCCGCGGCGGGTTTATTTTCCGATTCGAGGGATTTTATTTTGGCGTTCAATGCGTTGATCTTATCTCTGAGCGCGTCAACGTCTTCGGTTTCTTCGACCGTTTGATTTTCATTCGCCAGCGTCGAATTTGTAATGTCGGTTTGGTCGGCGCGGCGGACGATTTCGGGAATTGTCAAAGTCGAGTTGGGAACGGGCGTTCCGACCGGCTGCGGAATACTCGATCTCGTCCGGCGAGAGTTTTGAGCGTTCGTTTCCAAAAAACCGATCAGACAGAAGCTCACGACAAAAATCGAAAGGAAAAATTTACTAAGGTTAAAATATTTTTTATTAAAAAACTGTATGTTCATAATTTTAAGTTTTCGTCGAATTACCGTTTTTTCCCGGTTTGTCGGGAAAAAAGTCGCCGGTGAAAAATTCGACCGCGTTTTTTGCCAGACCGACGAACGGGATCGCGTCAATGCCGGAATTCAAAACGCCGTTAACAACGCCCTTTTTCCTGATGTCATAACCGACCAGCCCGATCGCTACAGCCGTCCCGACATACGGTATCGAACGTGCCGCGCGGCGGGCAATCGCCCAGCCGCCGGCTTCCGCCGCTTTTCTTTTCAAAGTCTTTTGATTGTCAGCCATAAGTAGTATTTCCCTTTTTCGTAAAATAAAGTTTATACTTGCTCTGTTCAGATGACAACAACTTTCTTTGGGTTTCCACGAACATTCGACCGCTTTGTTGCATAAATATCGAAAACTATGTCCTTGAAGATCGTAAATCTCTGCAAAAAATTTGACGGTAAATTTGTTCTCAAGAATGTTTCGCTTGAAGCCGAAAACGGAGAAATTCTCGGTGTTTTCGGAATAACGAGCGCGGGCAAAACGACGCTTTTAAAGACGATTGCCGGCAAGGAAAAATGCGACGGCGGCGAAATACAGTTTAATAATCGAGATTTAACTTTTGTTCCGGCTTCGGCGCGGGAAATCGAATTTCCCGAAATCTCGAACCAAAGATTCTGGAACAGGGTTTTTAAGACCAAAACAAAATCCGAACTCGCCGACGGTGAAGGTCAGACGCTCGCGCTCGAAGCCGCGCTCGAAAATCCGAAAGATGTCATCCTGCTCGACAATTCTTTCTGCCAGATGGATCTCATCCTGCGCGAAGAAAACCAGCAGTATTTGCGAAGAATCGTCAAAGAAAAAAATCTGACCGTTCTTTTAGCGAGCAATGATTTCGAGGAAATTTTTCAGGTCTGCGACCGCGTGGCGGTTTTGAGCGGCGGCGAGATCGTCCAGACCGGAACGCCGCGCGAAGTTTATGAAAAACCGGCGACGGCGGAAGTCGCGCGGATTTTCGGGCGAAATAATCTGATTCTCGCACGCCGTCTGACTTCCAATAAAACTGAAACGCAGGAATTTCAAACCATCGAAGGAAACCACCGAATTTTCGCCGAAATGCGGGAGAAAAGCTCGCTCGGCGCGATCAATCAAAATATTTTTCTCGCAATTCGCCCCGAACACATCTCTATTTCGTTCGGCGCGTCGTTTCCCGAAGACAATCTCTTAAAAGCGACCGTTACGGACGTAAAATTTCTCGGTCATACGACTTTAATAAAACTCGATGCGAACGAACTGAAACTCGAAGCGATGGTTTTGCGGCTGGTCGGTTTGAATGTCGGCGACGAGTGCGTCGTCGGTCTTCCGCCGGACAGGATTCTGATTTTAAAAGAGTAGGCAGCGGCAGTAGGCAGTTTGTTGATTTTTTCCAAAACTTACAATTTTGAAAACAGTTGAAACTGTAAAATTTGAAAACTATACTGCCTACCGCCGCTGCCTAATGCCTACTCTTTTATTGGATATTCGGAACTAAAATAACATCAATCCGGCGATTTTTCGCGCGGTTGGCGTTTGTCGAATTCGGGACGAGCGGCAGGCTCGCGCCCATGCCTTTCGATTCGATGCGGTTGCTCGTTACGCCGAACGAGATCATTTTATCGGTAATCGCCTGAGCGCGTTCTTTGGTCAATGTTTCCAAATCTTCGGGAGCTCCGTTATTGTCCGTATGCGATTCGACGATGATTCTGTAATCCGAATTATTCGCTAAAACCTGTCCCAAAGTCGGAAGATCGGTTTCCGCGCTGGCTGAAAAACTGCTGACCCGTGTCGAAGTCCAATACTTTTCCGGCAGTGTCAGAACGATTCCCCGGTCTGTCTGAGTAACCGCGCCGAACCGTTTCAAAGACTGCATCAAAACCGGCATCGTTTCATTTAGACGATTAATTCGTTCCTGACGCTCGCGCTGTTGACGGTAAACCTCCTGCTCTGCTTCGATGCGGGCGAGTTTGATTTTATCGGCTTGGGCGTCTTTTCTGACCTGATCGAGTTCGGTTTGCAGTTGTCTGACCTGCGCCGAATAATTCTGCGCGTCGCGTTCGGCAAGCTCGCGGGCGCGTTTTTCTCTCGCCAATTCGGTTTTTAATTCGCTGATCTCGTTTTGCGCGTCAACAAAACGGCTTTCGGCTTCGCGCATTTCCGCATCTGCGCGTGTTCTCTCGTTCCGCTTTTCGCGGGCTTCTTTGCGGACGGCGGCGGTATTTTCCGCTTTGACGGCGGTGCTGATGGCGCGGCGGGCGAGAATGTCAACCTGCTCTTCGTCGCGTCCCGCTTTCCACGAATTTTCCGCGTTTTGCAGAAGCGTTTCGGCTTCCGTCAATTCGTCGGGCGCGTCGCGCTGCGCTCCGGCAAATTTGGCGAGCGCGATTGCTTGCTTGCCCTGCAAAATCGTCGAAGGCGTTTTTGAATAATCAATCTCGGCGATTTCCGGCGTTCGCGCGTCGCGGAAATAGTCCGACGAATTTCCGAAATACTGAATGGCGGTCGTCGTCGCTAAGGTCGTTCCGCTCCGGCTATACGGATTTACGTTTTCCAGCATAATTGCCTGGCTCGGACGGCGCACCAGAAAATGCGGTTCAGCCGTGATAATCAGAGCGAACGTCTGCAGCGGCGTAGTTACAGAAATATTCGAATCGAATTCCCAAAAACCGCGCCGTTTGATCTCGCCGAGATTATCAACCTGTCCGTCCGGCGAAATCGCCCAGAGAACATAGGTCGCGTAGCCCGCGCCGAGTTCGAACGGGCGCGGCATTTTTGAAACCGAAAGACTAATCTCGGTTCCGTTCTTGCTCGTCCGTTTGATCTTCGCTTCGCCTTTCATACGCGGAAATCTGGTCGTGCCGCGAAAATTGACCATCACGGTTTCATCCAAAGGATAGGTGATCGCTTTAGTTTCCCGCGCTACGTCAACTTGAGCGAAAGCGGTAAAAACAGTGCTAAAAACAAACACAGATAGAATTAGAAATTTGATTGCAATTGAATTTTTCATATTATTTTCTCCGAAAACGTCCTCTTGGAAAAGATGCCACAATTGGAAACTGCGTTGCAAATCGTATTTTTTTTCAGTGCTTTGAATTTATTTTCTTAAACGGGAACTTTTACAATTCGGAAGTGTCTAATCTTTAAAAAATCACGGAGGATAATATGAAAGACAACAAACCGAATATAAACGTAACGCCTTTGATTGACGTTCTGCTCGTTTTGCTGATAATTTTTATGGTCGTGTCGCCGCTGAAACCGTCGGACTTTAAAACGAAAATTCCGCAAGAACCGGTAAATAACGACGAAATTGATCCGAACCCGCACATATTGATCGTCGCCCTGGATTCGGAATCTTCGATCAGACTGAATAATTTAAAAGAAGAGTTCGGCAACAGCGAAGACGCTTCCGCTCTGACCGAAAAACTGATTCAGACGTTTAACGAACGCGAGCAAAACAAGCCATTTGACGAAACCGGAAATATACGGAAAACCGTTTTTATCAAAGCCCCGAGAAACCTTTCTTACGGCAAAGTCGTTAGGATTGTTGACGCGGTGAAAATCGCCGGAGCCGAGCCGATCAGTCTTCAGATTGACGATCTCGAATAATTTGTTCAAAATCCGGCGTAAAATTGTGTTATAATTTTTTTGTCCTGTTGGACAAGAACCTTATTGAACTGATTTTGCGCCTGCTCTCCTTTTTAATAAGATTTTAGTTGATGGTGAATTACTATAAAATTCTGAAGATTTCACCAAAGGCGACGCGAGCCGAGATAAAATCGGCATACCGCCGCCTCGCCCGTAAAAAACATCCCGATGTCAACAAAAACTCCGCATCTTCGGCGCGCGAATTCGCTCTGATCGCCAAAGCCTACAAGATTTTAAGCGACCCGCAGGAACGCGCCTACTACGATAAAAAACTGCTCGAATACGAATTTACTTTTTCGCCGAACGGTTCGGAAACGATTCTCAATTCCGACAATCCGCACGCCCGCCGTCTGCGCCGGATGGCTTACGAAAAACGCTACAACGCGATCATTGACCGGATGATCGCCGAAGAACGCCGCGAATCAATGGCACTGCAAAAGGTCATCTATCCGGTCGTCGCGCTTTTTCTTTCGACCTGTTTCGTGGCGATCTTTAAACCGTTGTTCTGGACAAAATCGGAAACGGTCGGAAAAATAATATTGCTGACGCTTTTCATCATCGGCGTTCTGCATATTTTCAAACGCCTCAAAGCCGGATTTGAAAGATACACTTACAGCGAAACGAGCCTGCACGATACAATTCTGCAGGAGATCGAAGAGGAGAAAAAACCTTATTCGCGTTTCACGGCGGCGGCGTTTCTGGTCGTCGGAGTTTCGATCAGTCTGGGAATCGGGCTTTTGATCGGAAATTATCTTTCGATGTTCATTCACGCGATGATGCCTTCGACGTATTCAACGACGCTCCGACCGGAATTTATTTTTTATCCGCCGATCGTCGTTCTGATCGTGGATATGATGCACAGCTTCGCTTCGCGGCTCGATTACTGAAACTCCATTTCCCGCTTGACACATTTTTTTTCAAAACTTATACTCTATAATTTCTCAAATTGAGACAGATTCACTTTGAGTTTAATTTAGAAAAGTTATGCCAAATCATAAATCAGCAGAAAAGCGCGTCAGACAGACCGAAAAGCGCAACGAAGTCAACACCCGCAACCGTTCGAAACTGCGGACGCAGATCAAAAGACTCCGCGCGGCACTGGCTTCCGGCGACAAAAAGCAAAGCCAGGAACTTCTCCAGCCGACGATCTCTTTGATTGACAAATCGGTCAATAAAGGAATTATTCACAGAAACACGGCGGCGCGCTACAAATCGCGTCTGACGTCGCATGTGAACGAATTAGCCCAATAGAAAAACGCCCCTCATCTTCATAGTTTTTCTCCTTTGACTAGAAACGGAAACGATTCGGAAATCGTTTCCGTCTTTTTTTTGCCGGAAAATAGTAGCCGCAAAAAGGCTCAAAAAGTACAAAAAAACTTTTAATTTAATTTTTGTGCTTTTTGCGCCTTTTTGCGGCTAAATTATTTTAATTTCTTAATAGCTCAATATTTCGCCGACCAGCATTTCGATCTGCATCTGTGGAGTGCCTTTTGAAGTTTTGATCGCTAGATCGGTTTCGGAGATTCGTTTCATAATTTTCGAAAGTTTTTCCCGTTCGATACGCCGCGCCGTAACCAGAAAATTGTCGTGCTTGTTCGGCGGCATTTTTATCAAACGAAAAACTTCCTTTGTATCCGCCCCGTTCGCCATCAACTCTTTCGCCAGCGAAATTCGCCGGAAATTTGAAGCGATCAGACCGAGCAGCATCAGAGGCTCCGCGCCGTCGTCGAGAATTTTTTTGAGAATCCGAAAAGTCTGCGATTTGTTTTTGGCAATTAAAGAATCGGTCAGATCGAAATTGCTCAATTCTTTCGAATTCGGAACAAGCCGGTCAATCAATTCAATCGTGATTATTTTGTCGGGCAAAACGGCGGTCGAAAGTTTTTCGAGTTCATTCGTCAGGCGTGTAACATTGCTTCCGGTCAAAGAGATCAGGTAATCGAGAGTTTTCTGGTCTGCCGAAACGCCATATTTTTTCAGTTCGTCGTTAGCCCATTTCAGAAGCTCGAAATGACTCAGTTCGGAAAATTCGACCGCGACCGAATTTTCGATCAAGAGTTTCGACATTTTTCGGCGTTTGTCGAGTTCGTCGGCGATAAACAGAACGACCGAAGTTTCCGCCGGACGCTTGAGATACGAGTTGAGAAGCTGTTCGCTTTCTTCCTTGAGATTGTCCTTGTTGGCATTGGCGGAAATGCGGACATCGGTGATTCTGATGACGCGGCGCGAAGCCATCATCGGGAGCTGTTCGGCGGCGGAAAGCGCGTAAAGCAAATTGTTCTCATTGTTCAAACTGAAAACGGTTTCGTTAAATTCCCGCAGTTCGGAATCCTTCAAAGCAAAATCCGCAATCGTTTTCGCCGCCAGATCGCGCAGACGCGTTTCCGCCCCGAACAAAAGATAAACGGGCGCGATCTCCCTTTTAACCAACTGCTTTTTTAACTCGTCTCTCGAAAAAACCGCCATTGAAGTTTATTTATCTATGCGCCTTACTTTTTCTCTTCCTTCACACCCATTCCGTTGACGATGGTCGAGACGACCGATTCGGCGAAGGCGCGAGCCATTCTCTGAACAGCCGGGTCTTCCTCGTTAAAGAACGAGCGCGGGTCTTCGGAAAATTCGAACGAATCGCGGAAGATGAAATTCTGATTATCGTATAAAATTTTGTTCGCCTTCACATCGCGGATCGTAACCGCCGAAACGATCGTTACCTCGTAAACTCTGGCACGTCCCTGACGGTCGAGCAGAACGCCAGAAAAATTAAAGTCCTTGATCGTTCCTTCGACGACGGCATCGGCGTTTTCGCGCGTTCCCTGCACTTCCAGCCCGCGACCGCGCCGGATTATTTCTTTGATAACGGCTTCGGTAAAACGCGATTCGACGCGGTAGCGCGCGCCCTGCACTTCGAACTGAAAGGCGGGAACGGCAACGGTTTTGATGTTTTTCGGCAAGCCCGCGCTCGTTACGGGTTTATAACATTCGGTAAAACCGGAAACCGTGAAAATTAGAACTGATAAAATTGCGATTTTTATAACTTTCATTTTTGATCTTTGATAGCTTCGACCGTTTTGATCGTGTCAACCGTTTCCTTTACGTCGTGAACGCGAATTATTTTCGCGCCGTTCCAGACGGCTAAAGCGTTGGCGGCAAGCGTTCCGAAGAGTCTTTCGTCCGCCGGCGCGTCGCCGAGAATTTTTCCGATAAACGATTTGCGCGACGCTCCGACCAGTAACGGAAATTCGGGAAACTCTGCTGAGATTTTATCAAGTTTGGCGATAAGTTCTAAATTCTGTTCGAAGGTTTTGCTGAAACCGATGCCGACATCGAGAACGATCCGCTCTTTTTCGATCTTAAAACTTTCCGCCGTTTTCAAACTCCAACGAAAACCTTTTGTAACCTCGTTCAAAATATCGGAAACGGGCTTTTGCTGATGCATTGTTTCGAAATCGCCGCGCAGGTGCATCAAAACCAGCCCGGTTTCGTGCCGTGCGGCGACCTCTGCGATTTTTTCGTCGAATCTTAATCCCGAAACATCATTGATGATTTCCGCACCCGCTGAGACGGCTTCTGCAGCAACTTCGCTTTTTGAAGTGTCAATCGAAACCGGGACATCAAAGCGTTTCGCAACCGCTTCGATAACGGGAACGACGCGGCGAATTTCTTCTTCGACCGTGACTCTCGCCGAATTCGGGCGCGTTGACTCGCCGCCGACATCCAGAATATCCGCGCCGTCCGCGATCATTTTTTCCGCCTGCCGCAATGCGTCGTCAACCGAAAAAAATCTCCCGCCGTCGGAAAAGCTGTCCGGCGTGATATTCAAGATCGCCATGACCAGAGTTTTTTCCAGAGAGATTTCCCGCCGCGCGGTTTTCCAATACATCAGTTTCAATAATAAAAAAAGGGATGAAAAAATTCATCCCTCATCCTTCATCCTTCATCCCTTTCTTCACGCCGTTGCCGGATTGTTTCCGGTGATCGGCGGCAGGAAGGGTTTCTTTAGAGAACTCTTCGAATCTTCTTCGGTTTCCGTTGCATTGCCGTCGTCGTTGGTCGAAGGTTTTCCGTCATCGCCGTCGAGCGGGAGTCCCGCCACGACGCGGCGAATCTGAACTCCGTCGAGCGTTTCGCGTTCGAGCAGAGTTTCCGACAGACGAACCATCGCTTCCGAGTTTTCGGTGATAACCTGCTTGGCTCTTTCGTATTGCTCGGCGATGATCTTTTTGACTTCCTGGTCAATTTTGATCGCCGTGTCTTCCGAATAATCGCGGTGCTGGTTGATCTCGCGTCCGAGGAAAATTTGTTCGTCCTTTTTACCGAAAGTCAAAGGTCCGAGTTCGCTCATACCATACTCGCAAACCATCGAACGCGCCAGTTCGGTCGCTCTTTCGATGTCGTTCGACGCTCCTGTAGTAACCTTGTCCGCGCCGAAATAAATTTCCTCGGCGATACGCCCGCCCATCAAAATAGCGATCTGACTCAGGATATACTCCTTCGTGTAGCTGTGGCGGTCGCCTTCGGGCAATTGCTGGGTTACGCCGAGAGCCATTCCGCGCGGGATGATCGAAACCTTGTGAACCGGATCAGCCGACGGAACTTTCAGACCGACGAGCGTGTGTCCGGCTTCGTGATACGCCGTCAGTTTCTTTTCCGCGTCCGACAGAACCATTGATTTGCGCTCCGCGCCCATCAAAACTTTGTCTTTGGCGATTTCGAAATCCGACATCGTAACGACTTTTTTATTGTAACGCGCCGCATTCAAAGCCGCTTCGTTGACAATATTCGCCAAATCCGCGCCGGTAAATCCGGGCGTTCCGCGCGCGATAACGCTGATGTCAACATTTTCGTCCAAAGGAATTTTGCGCGTGTGAACTTTCAGAATGCCTTCGCGCCCGCGAACGTCGGGACGACCGACGACCACGCGGCGGTCAAAACGTCCCGGTCTGAGAAGAGCCGGATCGAGAACGTCCGGTCGGTTGGTCGAAGCCATCAGGATAACGCCGTCGTTCGATTCGAAACCGTCCAT
>JBGTSF010000035.1:0-54026 GCA_041940425.1 Pyrinomonadaceae bacterium | reverse complement strand
CTTCGATTTTTTATTTCGATTTCGCGTTATGAAAAAGGCGGCGAAATTGGCACAAGAATTACGCCCCACTGTTTGCCAGCCCAGAGCGTTCCGACGCGAATCCAGCACGAGCTTCCCGCGTCCATCTGCCCGTGTCTGTCCCAGTAAAACTGAACCTTGACGCGCCCGTATTTGTCGGTAAAAATTTCCTCGCCCGCCGGTCCGACGACGATTGCCGTCTGCGTTCCCTGCACGACCGGTTTCGGAGTTTTGCGAAGCGGGCGAAACGGCGCTTTGTTCGGATTGTCCGCATACGGAATGCAGGAAAAACTATTCACATACGCATTGCTCACAGTTTCGTCGGAAGCATACGAAGGCGTTTGCACGGCTTCGATCTGAAGACTCACGAGAACGTGAAAAGCATTATTTTCGCTCGCCGGATGATCCGTCAATTCAAATCTGTAACCGGCGGTCAAAGCGCAACTGTCCGAAGTGCCTTTGATCGTCTTGTAAGCAACGTCAATTTCCTGTTGACGAATTTCCGCGACGCGGCGGCGGTCTTCAAAAACTTTTTGCAGTTCCGCCGGCTGTTCGCCGCCGCCTTTGTCAATCCCGTCAAAGCGTTTGGCGTATTCGCCGGGATAATCGTAATGCTCCAACTGGCGGTTTCCGCCGATCTCGAAACGGCTCAACTGTTCGGCATCGAGATGACTCGTCGGAAGTTCGAAATTGTGATCCCAAAGCGTATATTTTCCCGTCCGCAACTGGTGCGCGATGTTCCAACTCAAAACCGACGCGATCCATTCGTCTTCGCGTCCGACGACCAGATGAAACGGCAGTTTTTCGCGGCTCGGACAGATGCGGTGCGACGGCGGTTTATTGGCGACGATCATCCGGTGTGCGCCGTCCGTATGTTCGAAATAATAAAAAATTCCCTCTTCTTCCATCAGCCGCGATGCGAAATCAAAATCGCTCTCACGATACTGCACGCAGTAATTGCGCGGCTCGAACGTGCCTTGTATTTCGTAATCAACCTGAAAACCTTGAAAAATTTCGCGCAGAATGTCTGGAACATTGATGTGCTGAAAAATCCGGCTTTGAATATTCTGCGTCAGGAGCCAAACCTGCGGAACGAGAACGGCTTGAAATACGGTGTATCGCCCTTTGCGGTTGCCTTGATGAAATCCGGCGCAGATGCCGTTAAAAAATCTTTGCGAGCCGTCGTTTTGATTGACGCTGACGGTCATCGGATGACCGAGAAGTTTTGAAACGTCGGCGATAAACGGTTCGTCGCTCATCGCCGTATCGTGATCGTGAAGAATTTCCAATTCGTATTGAAAAAGCCGGTTTAAACCTTCACTGGCGCGCAGGCGTTTGATAAGCAGAACGTCTCCGCCGAGCGGCGTTGTTAATTTCAGTAATCTTCCTTCTTGCGTAGTTGCCATAAATGTTTTATCGAATACCGGATCGCACCAATAGACTGCGAAACTGCCCGTTTTTTGCGCCTTCCGGCTTAGAGCCGCATCGAGTGGCGCGAGAATCTTTCGCCTGACCGCCGCCTCGCGTCTTCCGAAATTCGCGGGTCGGGATCGCGGCGCGGATCGTGCAGAACGCCTTCGTCATCGCGCCACGCACTCGGATTATGAAACTGCGCGATGAGGTTTCCGTTGCGGTCGTAAACGACGACCGTTCCTTCCCATTCTCCGAAGTCAATCGCCGATTCTTCGCAGAAAAACAACATCGTGCAGTATTCGTCGCGGCTGTATGTCTGAACTTCGCGGGCGGCGGTAACTTCCGCCTGCGCCTGCAGAGCCATCTGACGGCACAATTCGTCGCCGTCGCCGTGCGCCGTCATCGAAGTTTCCGAAGCGTGGCAGACGAATAAAACGATGCGCTCGACCTTTTGGCGCAGTTGTCCGAAAAGATGTATGTTGCGGTAACTGATAAATTCGCGGCAGAATTGAATCGCGGTCGTATCCTCGTCAGCGACGATCACGCCGTGCGCCATTATGTAGAGCGTCCCGATGCCGCCGTGATTGTCCGCGTATCGAATAACGCGCTCGAAAAATTGGTTGATCGGCGTGCTTCCGCCGACTTCAAATGCGATCGTGCCGGAAGTCGAAGCGGGCGTTCGACCTTCGAGCCGCGTATCGTGCGCTATCAAATTGATCGGCATAAATTTAAGAAGATTATCTGATAATTTATGAAGAGAATAACAACTTCGGAATAGATGATAGATAAGAGATAATAGATTTGAATCTATCAGTTATCATCTCCCATCTTTCATCTATTTCGAATCATATTTTTCATCATAAAAACTCAAACACCCTGAATTATTCAAACGAATAGACAAATTTTTCGTCTTTGACACCGACATGAATTTTTTCTATTCCGTCGCCGTTCGCCATTCTCGACAAAACCTCGCCGCTCATTTCCGGCAGTAAAGTGCTGGTCAAAATGTTGTAAACATTGCGCGCGCCCGAATCAACATCGGTGCAGCGCGCCGCGACCGTTTCGATAACCGCGTCGTCATAAGAAAATTGCGCTTTGTGATTCTCGAAAATGCGGTTTTTGATCTTTCCTAATTGCAATTCGATGATCAAACGCAAAATCTCATCCGAGATCGGATAATACGGAACAACGAACATTCTGCCGAGAAGCGCGGGCTTGAATGTTTTGACGAGTTCGGGACGAACGGCTTCGACCAGACCGTCGGGATCGGGTTTCGTATCGGGATCGGCGCAGAGTTTCATAATTGTGTCCGTGCCGACGTTTGAAGTAAGAAGAATGATCGTATTTTTAAAATCAATTTCGCGCCCTTCACCGTCTTCCAAAACGCCTTTGTCAAAAACCTGAAAAAATAATTCCATCACGTCCGGGTGCGCTTTTTCGACCTCATCCAAGAGAACGACCGAATACGGTTTGCGCCGCACGGCTTCGGTCAAAACGCCGCCTTCGCCGTAGCCGACATATCCCGGCGGCGAACCTTTTAAAGAAGAAACCGTATGCGCTTCCTGATATTCGCTCATATTTATCGAGATCAGATTGCGTTCGCCGCCGTAGAGCGTATCGGCGAGAGCAAGCGCGGTTTCGGTTTTTCCGACACCCGAAGTTCCGACAAGCATAAACACACCGATCGGACGTTTCGGATCGGTCAAACCGGCGCGCGAAGTGCGGATTCTCTGCGCGATTGATTCGAGCGCGTGATCTTGCCCTAAAACTCTTTCCGCCAATTTTTCGTGCAGATTCAAAACCGCGTGAATCTCGTCGGCGACCATTTTGCCGATCGGAATTCCCGTCCAGCCGGAAATAATTTCGGCAACCGCCTGCCCATTGACAACCGGCTGCATCAGAGGATTTTCGCCTTGGATCGAATGCAATTCTTCTGTCAGGCGTTTGAGTTCGCCTTTCAAAAATCCGACATCTTCGGTTTCTGAGTGCTGAGTGCTGAGTGCTGAGTGCTGAGTATCTTCCGACATTGCAACCGCCGCGCCATCACCGGAAGTTGTCTCCGCCGTCGCCGCCGTCGAGCCGCTTTCAGATTCGATTTCCTGACTGCTGACTGCTGACTGCTCACTGCTCACAGTATTTTCCAGCTTGGTTCGAATCACGCGAATCTTCTCGACCAAATCTTTTTCTTTCGTCCACTGCTCGTTTAATTTTTCGAGTTCCGCTTCGGTTTCCGAGCGTTTTGTTTTGAGTTCTTCGAGCCGCTCGTCGTGTTCCGCGCCCGTTACCTGTTCGCGTTCGAGCGAATTAATTTCCGAAGTCAGATTTTGAATCCGGCGCACGGCATCTTCGACCGGCGCGGGCGTTGCGCCTTGTCCGATGGCGACTTTCGCGCAAGCCGTGTCGAGAACCGAAACTGATTTGTCGGGCAATTGACGACCGGCGATGTAGCGGTGCGAAAGTATAACGCATTCGACGATTGCTTCGTCCAAGATTCGCACATTGTGATGCTCTTCCATTTTGTCGGCGATCCCGCGCATCATCGCAATTGCTTTTTCTTCGGTCGGCTCGTCAACTTTGACAACCTGAAAACGGCGGGCAAGAGCCGCATCTTTTTCAAAATATTTCTTGTATTCCGCCCACGTCGTCGCCGCAATTGTCCGAAGTTCGCCGCGCGCCAAGGCGGGTTTTAAGAGATTCGCCGCGTCGTTTTGTCCCGCCGCGCCGCCCGCGCCGATCATCGTGTGCGCTTCGTCTATGAAAAGAATTATCGGCTGGGGCGAGCCTTTAACTTCATCAATCACGGATTTCAGACGATTTTCAAATTCGCCTTTGACCCCCGCGCCCGCCTGAAGAAGTCCTAAATCAAGCGTCCGCACAGCAACATTTTTGAGCGGTTCGGGAACATCTCCTTCGGCAATTCTCAAAGCAAAACCTTCGACGACCGCCGTTTTACCGACACCGGCTTCGCCCGTCAGAATCGGATTATTCTGACGGCGGCGAGTTAAAATATCAACGATCTGCCGAATCTCGAAATCTCGTCCGAGAATCGGATCAATTTTTCCCGCTTTTGCTTTGGCGGTCAAATCTTCCGTGTATTGATCGAGTGCTTTCGTTTTTCCCGGAACGCCGCTCGCAATCTGCTCCGCGCTATCCACACCAGACGTTTCGCCCAGAGCGACGGCATCGCGTTCTTCTTTTGAATCGGCAGCGATTTCCGGCAGTTTTTTCTGCAAAGATTCGACCGAGATGTGATTGAATTCCCTCGAAATATCGCGGGCAAACCGTGCGAGAGTTTCGTTGGAAAGCAAAGCCAGAACGAGATGACCGGAACGAACCCGCGCCGCGCCGAAATCAACCGAAGCCAAAAGCCAGGCATCCTGAATCCAGCGCGGAATCCGTTCGCTCATCGCCGGAGTGCGCGTGTTTCCCGTTTTCAAACTGCCGAGCGCGACCTCGACATCTTTGGTCAGACGATCAATATTTACTTCGTAATGACTGCAAATTTTATGCAGATCGGTGTCGTCCTGTTCGAGCAGTTTCGCCAGCAGATGTTCGATCTCAACATCGTAATTCGTTCTCGACAGACAGAGTCCGGCGGCGCCTTCGAGCGCGGTGCGGCAGGTGTCGTTCAATCTGCCGATCAATGATTTTAAATTGACGTTCATAATTTCACTCCCAGATTTATCGCCCAAGAAAATGCGGATTTTTTTTGAATATTCGGTGATCGGTTTAGCCTGTATTGTATGCCCGAACGCCGCCGTTTTTCAAACCGAACGCGGTAAATCACAAGGTTCGAGCCGCGCCAAACTTTTTGTCTTTCCGTTTTTTTAATCCTGATTTTCCCGACCTCAAATAAATTTTCAGACAGAAATTGACGGCAATAATCGCGTTTTATTGCCAAATCGTCAATCATGCTTGTTCTTTTTTTTCGATTTTAAGTTAAACTTGCACCGTGAATTTCCGGCTTTTACTTCTGATCTATTTTTCGGTTTTAACTATCGAAGTTTTCGCGCATCTGACGCAGAACATTGCTTTGCAGTTTTTCTCAAAACCCGCGCTGATGCTGATCTTGATCTTTTATTTTTCGGTCAACACAAAAAACTTGATTCCCGTAAAATTTCTGATCATTTCCGCGCTGTTTTTTTCATGGCTCGGTGATGTGTTTCTGCTTCTCGACAGAGTTTTCGGATCGTATTTCATTTACGGTCTGACGGCTTTTCTCGCGGCGCATATTTTCTATATTTTTTATTTTTGGCGGATGCGGAAAATAAACCGGATCGGCAAACTGCCGAACGCCCTTATCTTCGTCGGCATCGCCGCTTACAGTCTGGTGTTTTTTGCTTTTCTCACGCCGAATGTAAAAGACCTGCTCATACCGCTCGGCATCTACGGCTTGGTGATTTCCGTGATGCTCGGCGCGAGTCTGACGGCTTTTGATTTCAAGCGAAATAAATTCGGAAAACTCTGCGTCATCGGAACTTTATTGTTTGTCCTGTCGGACTCGATTCTGGCGATCAACCGCTTTGTCTTACCATTTAAATATGCGTTGGTTTTTATAATGCTGACTTACGCCGTCGCCCAACTCTTGATAACGGAAGGAAGTTTGCGGAATTTGAGAGCAATAGAAAAAACACCGGCGGAATGATTTTTAAAGAATTTCCCCCGGTGCTTCTGATTTTTGATTTATTTTAATTGTTCGCCGCTTCGGTTTTCGAGCAGACTTCCTGAAACGTATTGATGAGTTCCTGCGCGATCATCATCGGCGGACGACCTTCGAGGTCCCGGCGTTCATACATTTTGACGAGTTCGCCGTTTTTCAAAAAACCGATTGACGGCGACGACGGCTGATAGCCGGTAAAATAATCCCGTGCGACATCGGTCGCATCAATATCCGCGCCCGCAAAAACGGTGATCAATTTGTCCGGTTTCGCTTCTGAATTCTGCAAAGCCATCGCAATGCCGGGACGAACGCCGCCCGCCGCGCATCCGCAGACCGAATTGACGACGACCATCAAAACTCCGTCCGTGTTTTCGACCGCTTCCTTTACGGATTCCGGCGTTTTCGTTTCTTCAATTCCCAACTGCGCCAACTCCTGACGCATTCCCTGAATCATTATTTCTGGATATGGCATAATTTCTCCTAAAAAAGTTTAAGGTTTAAGGTTTCAAGTTTAATGTTCAAGAAACTTGACCTTTTTTTCAAGTATCAAATTTCAAACTGTTTTCGTCAAGTTCGGAATGGAAGCCAGACACCTTAAACTTGAAACCTTAAACCGATTTTACGGTTCGATTCTAACGCTCGCGCCAACCGGAATCGCGTCAAAAAGTTCCTTCATTTCCGCATCTTCTAAAGCGACACAACCCAGAGTCCAATCGCTCGCGCTTCCGTTTCCGTGA
The DNA here is from genome assembly GCA_041940425.1 of Pyrinomonadaceae bacterium. Lineage (GTDB taxonomy): Bacteria > Acidobacteriota > Blastocatellia > Pyrinomonadales > Pyrinomonadaceae > DATHTS01. The sequence continues at coordinate 47,198 of JBGTSF010000035.1, read as the reverse complement.
ATGTAAATCTCGCCGCCGAGCGCGGTGTTTTGCAAAGGCGTTTTTTTATTTTTGATCGCTTCGATGATCTTATCGTGTTCGGTTTTGGAAATTAAATTATCGCGCAGACCTCTTTCGGCATCTTCCGTCGAAGGATAGCTGACACCGAGCGAAAGATAAAATTTGCTTTTATCGTTTTTGGTAAAAATATAAAATTCGCCTTCGGGTGTTTTGCCGTCGCCTTGTTTTTCCTTGTCGCCGGCGGGCGCGAAACCGAGTCCGACGCGGTAGGTTTTTATCAATTTGTCGCCGTCAAAAACTTCCAGTTTTCGTTCCGCTTTTTTAACGACGATGCGCGGATTTTTCATTTCGGGAAGCTCGATCGTTTCGTTTTGAAAATCCGGTGCGGCGGAAACATTTTTCTTATCCGCCGCAGAATTACTTTCGGAATTCATAATAAAATGCCTCGACGCGAAAAACGCCGAAGTCAGCAAAATTATAAACGGCAGAATAAAGATCTTACGCATAACAAAAAGCCGGAAATTTTTATCTCCGGCTCTTATTATAAAGATTTTCGGCAAAATTGAAACAAAAATTTATTCGCCCTTATCGCCGCCGCCGAACATTCCGCCGATATTGCCGAGCGCGTTTTGCGCCTGTCCCATCACATCGCCGCCCGCGCCTTCGCCGCCGCTTCCGCCGAGGTAATTGTCAATCTGTCCGGCAAGCGGCGCGGGCAGTTTTTCCTTTATAAAATTGATGGCGGTTTCCGCCGCCGTCCGCGCCTGCTCTTCGGAAATTCCAGTTTTTTCAGAAATTCTTTGCGTTAATTGGTCAATCATAATTTTAATTTTCTCCTTTCTTAATATCTTTATGCAAAGATTTTCTCAAGTCAAATTTTCGATCTCGATGCGCCGCGCGTCGTCGCCGTCGCCTTCGATCCTGACTTTGATCGTTTTCGCCGGAAACGAAAAATCTTTCAGACGCTCCGACCATTCGCAGATGACGACCGCCTTTTCGTCTTCGAGAATTTCACTCAAACCGACCGCCTGCGCGACATCGGAATTTTCGTCCAAACGCCAGAAATCAATATGAAAGACATCGAAATTTTCCGTCCGGTAAAGATTGACCAGCGTAAAAGACGGCGACGTTACTTCGTCAACATCGAAATCGAGCGCATACAAAACGCCTTTCGTAAACAGCGTCTTCCCCGCGCCGAGATCGCCGTAAAGCAAAATCACCTCGCCGCCCGAAAGCCGGTTGCCGAGATATTCGCCGAGATCGAATGTGTCCTGTGGCGTTTCGCACGTGAAGTGCTGAGTGCTGAGTGCTGAGTGCTGAGTGCTTGATTTTTGACTTGTCATTTATAAACCGATCTGCGAAAACCACGAAAGTTTGTCCCAGTAGCCGTGCTGTAAAATTATTTTTCCGTCTTTGAATTGAAAAAATCCGCAGCCGCGAATTTCGAAAGATTTTCCGGTCGGCTGGTTGCCGTAAAATTCGCCTTTAAAAGTGCCGCCGCCGATCCATTCCCACGCCGCCCGGTCGCCGTCGGAAATGATATTTTCCACGCGCGACCACGCATCGGGAAAGCCGCGAAAAAATTCCGCCGTGTCTTTGCGAATCTGCTCTTTTCCGATTGAAGGCTCGCCCGCCGCGATCTGAAAATTTATCGCATCGTCGGCGTAACACTCTATGACCGCTTCCAGATCACGACGCTGAAATGCGTCAATCCAACTTTGTAAAAGCTGTTTTGAATTCATAAACCGGAGCGCGGGCAGCCTGCCCGCCGCTATTCTATTAATCTTTAAAACACTCGCGGGCAGGCTGCTCGTGCTACATTCGGCGAAACGCTTCGCCCAGACAATCCCGAACATCCGAAGCGAGCATTGTCCGTTTACCGAATTTTTCCGCCGCGATGTCGCCCGCCAGAGATGAAATATAAACCGCCGCGCAGACGGTTTCGAAAATATCAACCTTCATCTGAACGGCTTGCGCGACAAAGCCCGTTATAACGCCCGTCAGAGTGTCGCCGTTTCCCGCTTTGCCGAGACCGGAATTCCCTGTCGGATTTATCACGACGCGACCGTCGGGCGCGCAGGTTAAAACTCTTTCGCCTTTTAGAACGAGAATGACTTTGTGCTTTTCGGCAAAATCTCGTGCGGCTTTCACGCGGTCTTTTAAAATTTCTTTATCTTTCGTTCCGAGCAATTTTAAAAATTCGCCTTCGTGCGGCGTTAAAATTAAAGGCAGTTCGTCATTTCCCTGCAAATCAAAAGGCGCGAGCGAATTGAGTCCGTCTGCATCAATAACGAGCGGCGTTTTTCTTGCTTCGACAATTTTTCTAACAAGCCGCCTCGTGCTTTCTTCCGACGATGAAAGACCGCTTCCGATTGCCGCCGCGTCAATACTGCTTTCGATAAATTCGCTGATCTCCGCAAAAGCGTTTTCCGAAACCGCGCCGCGTTCGGTTTCCGCCACGCCGCGCGTCATCACTTCCGGCAAAACGCGCGAAGCGATTGCCGTCTGCGATGATTCGGCCGTAGCAATTGTAACTAAACCGACACCCGAAACGATCGCCGAATTTCCCGACAAAACCGCCGCGCCCGCGTAATTGTTCGAACCGGCGATAAGGAGCGCGTGTCCGCGTTTGTTTTTATAAGAATCGCTCGTAAATCTCGTTTTTTCGAGCCACTGCCGCGCGTCTTCCCGTTCGTATAAAAAAGTTTTGGAAGGCGAAGCGTCAATCAATTCCTGCGGCGAACCGATATTCCCCACAAAAAGTTCACCGCCGAAATTCGACGCGGGCGGCAGAACATTGGCAAGTTTCGGCGCGGTGAAAGTAACGGTTAAATCGGCATCAAAATTTTCACCAATTGTTTTTCCTACGTCCGCATCTAATCCTGACGGAATATCAATCGAAACTAAATAAGGCTTTTCTTTTTTGTAGTAATTCTTTAACGAACGAATTTTTGACAAGAATGTAAATTCCTCGTCAAGCGGTCTCGACAATCCTGTTCCAAACATTGCATCAATCAAAACGTCAAAGTAATGAAGATCAAATCCGGTTGTATTTAGCCAGTTATCCCAATGATCCTTTTGTTGAAAAGGGTGAAAATCAATCCCTTTAAGTTTTCTTCGATTCTTTTGTGGAAGTTTTTCAAGTATTTCAAAATTTGTTCTTGCATCACCTTTTGTGTCTTGAACTTTTCCAAAAAGCTGTATCGAAACATTTGCGCCTTGATTCCACAAAATCCTTCCGAGAGCCGCGCCGTCGCCGCCGTTGTTGCCTTTGCCGCAGAGGATGAGAAAGGATTTTCCTTCGACGCTTCCGCCGAGTTTTTCCTTTATCACAGCGGCGGCGGCGTGAGCGGCGTTTTCCATCAAAAGAATTGACGGGATGCCGTATTTTTCCGTCGTCTGGCGGTCAACTTCGCGCATTTCTTCGGCTGAAAGAACCTTTTGCATATTTCATTAATTTGCCATAGGAAAGCGGAAAAGTGAAAAAGCGGAAAAGTGAAAAAGTATGCTTTGCATAATTGAATATCTATTAAATTTCCGCCTTTTCGCTCCGCAAATTGATTTTCGCACGCACTGATTACTCTCTGACGCGGGCGAATGTCTTTTAAACACACGCGGTTTACACTCTGACACGAGCAGGTTACATGCTGACACGACCGATTTACACACTGACACGAACGACTTACACGCTGACACGGGCGGGTTACACTTTAACACGGGCTGGTTACAGACTGACACGGGCGGTTTATAAACTAACACGAACGGTTTACACGCTGACATGAACGGTTTACACGCTGACAGATGCCTTTGACGCGAAATAAAAAAGCCGCGTTTCGCAGACGCGGCTCATTTACATAACATTGGAGTTTTGTGAATAGACGGAAAGCCTTCAAGATAAGCCTTTTTGCTTGCCACTGCACTTGACCACCCTTTTTTTCTTCCGTTGTATTTTAAAAAGGGCTATTCGAGTTTCGTTTCCAGAAATTTCGGATCGTTTCGGAAAATTTTAAGAATTCGACGAAGCGCGGGTTTTCCCGTTTGTGTTTTCCTTACTTTTTTTTTCGAGATCATGTTTGATGGCATCGAGGATGCCGTTGATAAACTGCGTCGCTTCATAACTCGAAAAACGTCTGGCGATTTCCAGGGCTTCGTTGATGACGACGGTGTGCGGCGTGTCGGTGAAAAGAAATTCGTAAACGGCGAGCCGCAAAACGTTGCGGTCAACAATCGCCATCCGTTCGATACGCCAATGCTCGGCGCGGGTGCGTATCTTATCGTCAATCGCTTCGAGCTGGCGGAGCGCGCCGATAACGATCGCGTCGGCAAAACCGCGCGTCTTCTCGTCGAGATTTTCCTCGCCGAGTTCGTTCCAATAGTTGTCGGTCAAAACGCCGCCCCGCGTTTTGGCAACATCCGCCGCAAATAACATCTGCAAAGCGCATTCGCGCGCCTTACGCCGTGTTCCCATAATAAATACTGGTTATCAAACCGCGTGCGGAAAAACCTGATCTTTGTCCTTCGAAGGCTTTTCGCCGCTTTCCATTCCCCTATACAAATTTACGATCTCGACCGCCGACATCGCCGCTTCGAAACCTTTGTTGCCCGCTTTCACGCCGGCGCGGTTGATCGCCTGTTCGAGCGTGTTGGTTGTAACCACGCCGAACAGAACCGGAACGCCCGTCGCCAGTGATGCCTGCGCCGTTCCCTTCGCCGCTTCGCCCGCGACGTAATCGAAGTGCGGAGTTTCGCCGCGAATGACGACGCCGATGCAGATCACTGCATCGAACTTTCCGCTTGCCGCGACCTTCTGCGCCGTCAAAGGAAGTTCGAACGAACCCGGAACTTTGAAAATTTCAACCGCCGATTCTTCCGCGCCCAATCTTTCGAGCGCGTCGAGCGCGCCTTCGACCAGTTTCTCGGTCAGAAACGAATTCCAGCGCGACGCGACAATCGCGAATCGAAAGCCTTGCGCGTTAAGTAGTCCCTGATGAATTTTAGGTTGCAAAATTTTTACCCCAAAAAAAAAGAAGTCGTCGTCGTCGTATTTAAGTATAAAGAACACGGGTTAAAATTGACAAGCTTTAAAATTATTAAAAAGAATTTCCGCGCTCGATTATGAAAATTTTTATTTCTGATATATTTTTATAATTTTAATGGAGACAGTTTCCGAAAATCATTCGGTAAAAGATCGGATTTCCATCCGCGAAGCCCGCGCCGATGATACAATGTTTTTTGAAAAACTCTATTTTTTGACGCGGCGCGGCGAATTCGCTCAGATCGGTTGGGACGACGATCAGCTCACGCCCTTTCTAAAAATGCAGTTCGATCTGCAGACGCGCGCTTACGCGATGCAGTATCCGAAAGCGGAAACTTTTACGATCGAATCCGGCGGCGCGAAGGTCGGACGCTTGATCACAAATGACGAAGCGGGCGAAATCCGTCTTGTTGACATCGCCGTTCTGCCCGAATCGCGCGGTCTCGGTGTCGGAAGTTTCGTGATAAAGAAACTGCAAACGGAGGCGGCAAAAATAGAAAAGCCGGTAACTTTACAGGTTCTCAAAACAAATCTTCCGGCACTGCGTCTTTACGAAAAATTTGGTTTTGCGGTGAACGGCGAAAACGATCTTTATCTGATGATGCGCTGGCAAGGTGCATGATTTTTTTAAACTTTTATGGAACAAGAAGACAAATTAACCACATTGAATCACGGAGATTACACCGAACAGGTGAATACGAAATTTCGCGTTGTCGGAGCGGATGAGCCGTTGGAATTGGAATTGGCGGAAGTCGGCGACTTGAAAAGCGGCGGCGGGCAGGAAGTTTTCTCGCTGATCTTTACCGGCGGCAAGGATGCTTTTCTGCCGCAGAAATTATACCAACTCGAACACGAAACGCTCGGACGCGGTTCGATCTTTCTCGTCCCGGTCGGCGCGGATGATGACAATATACAATACGAAGCGGTCTTTAACCGTCTGACATCCGGGCAGAAATCATAGACGATTGATGACGGCATCGAGCAGAAACTCGCCGTTCGCGTTATGCGCGGGGACGAGAAGCAGGTCGAATTGTCCGAGCCGCCGGTGAATCACCGTATAGGTCGCCTGTCTTGCGTTCGCGTAAGGAATTTTAAACGAAAGCGTGAAATCTTCGGACGAGACGGTCGCCGTTCTGCCGCGCAGTTTTTTTTCGTTCATAAACGGCGAATTTCTGACATCGGTCAAAACCGCCGCCGCCGCAAAATCGTCCGCGAACAGAGAAAACTCCGAACCGACGAGATTGCGGAACGTATCGGCGCGGTGTAAAAAAAGCGCGTCCGAATAAACTTCCCGCGGAAGACCTTTTCCGTAAATATTTCCCGACTGACCGAAAACATTTGTCATTGTTCCCAACGCCCCTGTAGTGAGCAAAGCCGTAGAGATGCCCCCGATTTTGATAAAATCTCTTCTCGATATTGTCATAAGTTTTTAACCTTTGGGATTTGTTGCTGCCGCTATTAATAAATATAACCGAATTCTTTGAAAAATGTAATTTGAAAAACGAAAACGAACGCCGGATGTTAATTCAGCATTCGTTTCTTTTGTCTCGAAAATCGCTTTCAGCCAATTTATCTGCGGTTGAAGACGGAAGGAATTTGTCTAAAGACACAGAAGTTTTGTCTTAAATCACAGAACTTTTGTCTTAAATCACAGAACTTTTGTCTTAAATCGCGGAACTTTTGTCTTAAATCGCGGAGTTTCCGTCTTTAGACAAAAGTTCTGTGATTTAAATCGAAAACTTTCCGATTTAAATCACAGACTTTCATTTTTAAGACGGAAAGTTTCCGGTTTTAGCGAAATGGCTTGACCGGAAATTCTGCGGCTGGCGGTATTTGAAGAATAAATCCGACTTTTAAGTATTTTTTATTTGTAACCGACAAGTATTTTTGTTACTATTACTTGCATCTTTTCTTCGTTTAAAATCTGAAGTAAAAACAGAGTGGAGTAGGCTACAAAATTATGTTCCCCGAAATAACTCCCGTAGTGCCTTCGGATAAATCTTATTTATTCGAAATCTACGCTTCATCCCGAACCGAAGAGTTACAGTTCGTTCCCTGGACGGGCGAGCAGAAACACGCCTTTCTTCAATCTCAATTTCAAGCCCAGCACGATTATTATCTTTCCAAATACCCGCACGGTTCGTTCAATCTGATCAAGCTCAACGACGCGGCGGCGGGCAGACTATACACGGCGGAATCCGGCGGCGAGATCAGGATCATAGACATCACGCTTTTGCCCGAATTTCGCAATCAAGGCATCGGGACGCGGCTTATCTCGGATATTTTGCAAGCCGGCGCAGACAAGCAAAAGTGCGTAACGATCTGTCTCGAAACCTACAACCGGTCGCAGAATTTGTTTTCGCGGCTCGGTTTTACCTGCGTTTCCAACGACGGAGTTTATTGTCTGTGGGAGAGAAATTTCGAGGAAAAGAACGAAACAAGCAAGGGGTCGGCGTTTTCAACAGCAACGGAAACCGTCTAGCCGATTTCCCGGCGGCGCGGCGGTTTTTTATTTTTGTAGTTTAAGAATATTGGAGAAATAAAAATTTATGTCAGAACCATTTATCGGTGAAGTAAAAATGTTTGGCGGAAACTTCGCTATTCGGGGGTATGCTTTCTGCGACGGGCAGTTAATGGACATTTCCCAGAATGACGCTTTGTTTTCGCTGATCGGCACGATTTACGGCGGCGACGGAACAACGACTTTCGCTTTGCCGGATTTACGCGGTCGGATTCCGCTTCATCAGGGAACAGGTCCCGGCTTAACTAACCGTCCGATCGGTCAAAAATCAGGCACGGAAACCGTAACATTAACCGTCCAGCAGATTGCTTCGCATAATCATACGGCTAACGTCAATTCGCAGGACGGAACAAACGGCAATCCGCAAAACGGCGTCGTCGCCCAAACGACGGCTGGTCCTTTCAACACCACGGCGGTCAACAACCAGATGGGCAATCAGAGTATCGGTCAGACCGGCGGTTCACAGCCGCACGACAATATGCAGCCCTATCTTTGCATCAGTTTTATCATTGCGTTGGAAGGCATATATCCGCCGAGAAATTAGATCACAAGAATCTGATTTCCGCATTATTGAAAAATTCTAAGAAACGGAGAGAAAAATTTATGTCAGAACCATTTATCGGTGAAATAAAAATTGTGGCGTTCAACTTTCCGCCGCGCCAATATGCACAGTGCGACGGGCAATTGCTTCCGATCGCGCAAAATCAGGCTTTATTTTCGATTCTCGGCACGACCTACGGCGGCGACGGGCGGGTAAATTTCGCCCTGCCGGATTTGCGGGGCAGAACCCCGATCCATTGGGGAACTGGCGCCGGAATAACGGTAACTCTGGGACAAAAAAGCGGCGAAGAAAATCATACTTTGACTACGGCTGAATTACCGGCTCATAACCATCAGATGAACGCTTCCGATCAAGGCGCGTCGCAAGGTGCGCCGACCGGCAATTATCTGGGAAAATATTCGGATATATCGCCATTTGCCGCCAGCCCGAATACGACAATGGTCGGAAATGAAATTACCAACACGGGCGGAAGCCAGGCGCATAACAATATGCAGCCCTATCTCGTCCTGAACATAATCATCGCTTTGCAGGGACTTTTCCCGCCGAGAAATTAAAGGAGAAAAATTTTATGGCAGATCCATATATCGGTGAAATAAAAATGTTCGGGGGAAACTTTGCCCCGCGTATGTATGCTTTTTGTAACGGGCAGTTATTGCCGATCGCCCAGAATACGGCTTTGTTTTCGATTCTCGGCACGACTTACGGCGGAAACGGTCAGACGACTTTCGGTCTGCCGAATCTGCAAGGGCGGGCGCCGATGAATCAGGGACGAGGTCCCGGTTTAACTCCGCGCACCCTCGGCGAACTCGGCGGCGAAGCGGCGGTAACTTTGCTTACTTCCGAAATGCCCTCGCATAATCATTTAATGCAGTGTAATGATGCGGCAGGCGACGCGAACAGTCCGAGCAACGCGACATTCGGCACAAGCGGCGGACGCGGCAGACCCGCGTTCTACGCGGGTCAGGGAACTAATGTTGCAATGTCGCCCCAAGCAATCGGCGTTAACGGTCAGAGTCAGCCGCATAATAATATGCAGCCTTATCTGGCGGTTTCTTTTATCATTGCGCTTCAGGGAGTTTACCCGCCGCGCAATTAGTTTTTCAGGTGTTTTTAAATATTCTCGCGGCTGGTGTCCGGTCTTTTCCGGCACATAAACCGTTGTGTCTTCAATCTTTTAGTTCAATGGAGAGTTTTATGAAAAAATCAACTTACAATTTCAATGGTCGGAAACGCTTACTCTTGGCGTTTTTATGTGTTTGTCTTCTGACGGGCATCAGCTTTTTGATAAATTACAAAACTCAGGCTGAAGCGGACAATCCGCAGGCTCCCCAAAACAAATACTCACTTAAATCTTTCAGTGTCGAACGCGAATCTTCTGCGGCGGTCAATGTCGGAGAAAGAACTTCCGTCTGGCTCAAACTGGAAAAAGGAAAGCCGCTCGATACGACGTTTTACGGAAATGATGCGGCGATTTCGGCTCTGCGAGCTAACGCGGCTGAACCGACCGCGCAGGTTTCGACCGACATCAACGCCGACGGCTACGCCGATCTGGTGAGCGGTTTTCGCAACGCGGCGGGCGGCGGGCTGATCGCTCTGCACCGCGTCAGCCGTCAGGCGTTCGAGCCGACGGACGAAAACATTCTCGCCGATCTCAGACGCGGGGTATTTCCCGCGACGTTTGAAAAAGACGCGCTTATTTTGGAAGTTCCGACCGCGCCGGATTTTATTTTCGCCGGACGATTTTCGCGGAATTCCGATCTCGATCTGGTTTTCGCATCGCGCGGCGGCACGTCGCTTTTCGTGATGAGTTCGGACGGCAAAGGCAGTTTCGGCGCGGCGCGAGAGATCACGCTCGACGGTGAAATCACCGCACTTGCTTCGGACAGTTTCGACGCTTCCAAAATATATACGGGTTTGGTTGTCGCATCGAGAAACGGAAAATCAACGACCGTTTCGGTTTTTGACGGAACGAATGAGTTGGAGAGAACATCTCCGCGCAAATTTCAGGTCGAAGGCGATGTCGGTTCTTTAATTTTGGCAAACCCCGGCGGCGCGGCACAGGGCAGAGACGTTTTCGGTCTGGCAAACGGCGAAATTTTCACGATGCGCCGCATCGGAAACCGGAACACTTCGATCAATAAGGTAGAACTGCCGTTCAGAGCCGTAGATATTGCCGTCGGCGAATTTATCCGCGACCGCGAGGTGCTAGCCGAAATCGCCGTTTTAAGCGAAGACGGCAATGTTTCGTATCTGACGCGCGGCACGCTCGACACGCGACCGTTCACGACCGACGACGCATACGAATATTTCAGAGAAAACGGCGGACGCGGACGCGGCACTCTGCCGACTAAAACGACGACCGATAATCTTTCGAACGACTGGTCGGTTGCCGAAACGCATCAGCTCGGCGTTTATTCATTGAGCGGAAATTCTTCCGCGCGGACTTTGCAGAAAGCCTATATTACAGGACATGAAACCGAGGATTTGCTGGTTACCGATTCAAAAAGCAACCGCGTGCGGATAATTTTCAAAGAACCGAATTATGATGCGGACAAGACATCGTTCACCGGCGAAACCAAATTTCAAAATGTAGATTTCGCCGCGTCTCCGGCGGCGGTCTTACCGATGCGCCTGAACGTCATGGGACAGCAGGGATTTGTCGTTTTCAACAAAGGAAATCTCGAACCGACTGCCCTGATGGTTGCGCCGAACGCGATTTTCAATGTTACGACGACGACGGACGAAAACAACGGGGCGTGTAGCGGAGCGGGAACAGGCTGTAGCGTGCGCGAAGCCATCAATGCGGCGAACGGCGCGGCAGGCGACGATATGATCACCTTTACGCCGAACGGAACGCACCAACTGACGATTGACGTAGCCGGAACCGAAAACACAGGAACGGAGGGCGATCTCGATGTTACGCAAGGTTTGGCAATAGTCGGAAACGGCACGGGAAACACGATTCTCCAAGCCGGAACAAATGCGACCAACGGCATTGATAAGGTATTGTCCTTCAATCCGAATTTTAACGCTGCGTTCGCTTCGAGTATTACCGGCGTAACCGTCCGTTTCGGACGCAATCCCAGTACATTTTTCGTGGACGGATTCGGCGGCGGTTTTGACTGGGATTCATTTCAAACCGGGACTTTGACGGTTTCTAACGTAATTGTTGACCAAAACACCACTTTTGACGGCGACGGCGGCGGCGTGGTAGCGACATCAACCCCGGCTGGAGGAAATAGTTTTGTCTCGATCACCAACTCGACGATCTCGAATAACGATCCCGACCGGACGGGCGCGAATTCGCCGCTCGGCGGCGCGCTGTTTGTCGGCACGGTAGTAACTTATCGCCTGACGACCACGATCATGTCCGGCAATACGGTAGCGGGAGGAAATAACAGCGGACAGGGCGGCGGAGTTTACGCCTTCGGTCCGGCGAGTTCGGCAGGCAAATCGTTTATGACCGGCTCGACCGTTTCGATGAACACCGCGCCGAGCGACGGCGGCGGCGTTCATTCGCTCCAGCCTCTGGACATCAACACGCCGACGATCATCAGCAACAATTCGTCGGGCAGATTCGGCGGCGGTCTGTTTGTCAATCACGGCAACGGAACGACCGCGATGAGTGAAGCGACAATGGTCGGCAATTCAGCGACGACTACGGGCAGTGCGATCTATCTCGGTTCGGCGACCGTATCGAATGTTCTCAATGTGAGTTTTTCACGTATCGTCGGAAATACTGGTGCCGGACTCGATGTGGCGACTGCCGGCGGAACGGCGACCATCGAAAACAACTGGTGGGGATGCAATACCGGACCCGGAACGACTGGCTGCGACACGGCGGGAACGGCGGGCGGCGGATCGGTTGATTTCGACCCGTGGCTTCAGCTTCGTTTGACGGCTTCGCCGAACACGACTCCGGTCGTCGGCGAATCCAGATCATTGACCGCTTCGTTCCTGCTCAATTCGGCAGGCGGCGCGGTGGCGGTGAGCAATCTCGACGTGCTGATCGGGCTTCCCGTTACGTGGAGCGCGTCCGGCGGAACGATCTCCGGTCAGCAGACGACGATTCAGGCAAGCGGCACGGCGACCGCGACGTTTACCGCGACCGCCGCCAGCCCGCCCGACCGAACGGCGACCGCGCAGGTGGACAACGGTCCGGCAACCGTCAATTTCACGGTCGGCAAGGCAAGCACGACTTTGAGTGGTCTGATGGACTCGCCCGACCCGTCGGTTACAGGTCAAGCCTACACGGTCAGCTTTACTCTGAGCGTCAATTCTCCGGGTATGGGAACGCCGACCGGATCGGTAACGGTTACGGACGGCACGGGCGGAATGTGTACGGCGACTCTGCCTTCGACCAGTTGTATGCTGACCAGCACGAGCGCGGGCGCGAAGACGCTGACCTTTACATACAGCGGCGACGCGAACTTTAACGGCACGATGCTGACGACCGGACACACGGTCAACAAAGCCGATACGACTTCGACCATTACGGGCGAATCGGCTGACCCGACCGCTCAGGGCGAAGTCTTCACCGTCTTTTATACCGTAACGGTCAACTCGCCCGGCGCGGGAACTCCGACCGGCAACGTAACCGTCTCGGACGGCGCGAACAGCTGCGTCGGAACGGTTGCCGCCGGTCAATGCAGTCTGTTTTTGAACAATGTCGGCGTTCGCACCTTGACGGCGACCTACGCAAGCGACGCGAATTTTAACGGCAGTGTTTCTCCGGGTGTCCCGCACACGGTTCTGCCGATTCTCGCCGCATCGGTTTCGGTCAGCGGTCGCGTTCTGACGGCGGAAGGTCGCGGCATCCCGTATGCCAGCGTCGTTCTGACGGACGAAAACGGGCAAAACCGCATCGCCGTCAGCAATGCGTTCGGCTATTACCGCTTCGAAGGCGTGCAGACGGGCGCGACTTACTTCTTCAATGTCCGCCACCGCGAATTCCAATTCGCACCGCGAACGGTAACGGTCAATGACGATGTTCAAGGACTCGATTTTACTCCGATAGAGTGAAGATCGCTTATTTAGAAAACAATTCGGGCAGTCATTTTTTACAATGACTGCCCGTTTTTTTTGGTCTGAAACAGCAAGAATGCATCAAAAATATACGTTTTTTCTGCAAGAAATCGTTCAAGTTTGCTCTCGCAAAAAAATATTGCCCGCAATAATGGTTTTAGTGGGCGCAATAAAGAGAATATTGTCCGCAATATAATAAATATTGCGGGCAATAACGGCTTTAGTGCGCGCAATAAAATAAATATTGCGGGCAACAATAACTTTTTTGCGGGCAAATATTATTTTTGTGCGGGCAATATAATAAATATTGCGGGCAAATTTTTATTTTGTGCGGGCAATAACGGCATTTTTGCCCGCACAAATGGAATTATTGCGCCCACTCAGAGCTTTAGTATCCGCACTTTTAAAAATAAAAATTGGCAGTGTTATAAAAGAAATATTACCTATACTTTTATATCACTGCCCGAAAACAACAGCCTTTTATAAACCGACCGGCGTAATGATCAATTTTCCGTCCGCGTCTTTATTTTTTCCGACACCGACTATTCTGCCCAGAATCTCGACCTGATCTTCGTCAAACAGCTCCAACTCGCCGTCTTTGCCTTCCAGACAGACCATGCCGAACGCGCTGTCGTATTTTCCGCAGATGACCGCGCCGTCCGCGATCTCTTCGACTGCCGCCAGTTCGCCGCCTTTCAATTCATCGTTGACGATCAAGGCGAACGAACCGCTCGTCAAGCCGAAGTCTTCCAGCGCGTCGGAAGAAAGCCACACGCCGCCCAGATCGTCGGCGTCGTAATGCGACAATTCTTTCGGCAAAAGCAGTTTCAAATCTTCATTTGCCGAACCCGTTTGCCGTCCGGTTTCATTAAAGCCGCCGCCGTATTCGTCCGCCTGACCGCCTTCATACATCGCGGCGGTTTCGATGACGGCTTCGTTGATCTTTTTGGCTTCCCTGATCTTCAGAACCGTCTCGAATTCGGCGACGAGTTTCTTTGCCGCCGCCTCGCTGATACTTGTCCGAGCGATCTGCACGGCTTCAAACAGGCAAAACGTCGCATCCGAAAATCTGTCGAGATAGAGCAGAGTTTTGACTTTCGTCAGATAAGTTTCAACCAGATACGCGGCATTTTCGCTGAGCCGGAGAATCTTGATCGCCTTTTCGACCGTTTTCAAAGCCTCCGTATATTTGCCTTCGTCGAGAAAAATCTGCGCTTTCGTGTCGAGCGAAAAACCCTCGCGCGTGCGGTCTTTGAGTTGTTTGAAAAGTTTCGCCGCGTTATCAATGGATTCGTGCGCTTTCGGAAAATTTTTATCCAATTTATATGTTTGCGCGAGATTGTTTTCGACCGTGCCGAGATAGATCCGATGTTTCGACCTTTGATGATAATGGCGGGCTGATTCTAATTTTACCAGTGCCTCTTTTATCTTGCCCGTGTTCTTTAATGCTAAACCGTAATGATTATAAAAATCGCCTTTGAATGCGTTGTTGCCGGAAGCCAAAAAATCCTTTTTATAAAGTTTAAGCAAATCCAAAATATCTTCGTATCTGCCGTTTGAAAGCAAAATAAGACAATTGATAATTACGGAATGAAGTTTGATCTCATTTGAATCCGGCAGATTGCGCGATAAAGATTCCTCGATCCAAACTTCCGCCTCATTCAATTCACCGGTTCTCCAATAAGCCAAAGCCGTATAGTTTTCGCATTCGGCAACCTTCTCGATTTCATACATTTCAAGAAAACGATTTCTCGCTTCCGAAAGCAGATTCTTCGATCTTTCCTGTGATTTCGGGATTTGCTTGTTATGTCCGTAAAAGCCGATCAGACTGCCGCAGCGAAGTATCATCTCAGCCGCAAGTTTCGGCTCTAAATCCTCAACATCCGGTAGTCCCGTTTTGTCTTGCCAGAGGTCTTCGATATCTGCCAGAGCTTCGTCATATCTGCCTTGTCGTTCGAGTTTGAACAGTCTTTTAGATAACGCCGCAGTTTTTTTCTCGATGTGGAGAGTTTTCATAATTTGTAGAAGCCAATTACGGGTAATTTTGTAACTATTTCTGGTAGTATAAACCCGATACACTTCGGTATCAAGTAAAAAGTAGAAAATCTTGAAGTTTCAAAAGATATTTACCTCCGTAATATAAACAATTAAATGCAGGAAAAATCCAGAAGGAACGGTTTTTTTTGCAAAATTGAGATACTCCGGCGGTAGATCATCCAACTAAGGAGAACAAAAAAAATGAACACGACAAAATTAACGCTCAAATTGTTTTTGGTCATCAGTCTTTTCTGCACGACCGTTTTTGCCGGCGATATGGGCAGCGGCGGATTTGCCGATGACGGCGATATGGGCAGCGGCGGCAAGGCATGCACGGAAAATTGTCTGATCGAAGATCAGCCGGAAGAAAATCCGTTTGTGAAATTTGTTCGTCAATACCTGATTTCGATATTCGGATAACCGACTGCTATAGTCCCAAAAACAAATGGAAATGATTGGCTGAAAGGTTGACGTTCTCTCCGGTTAGCCTTTATTTCCCGCACGAAATTTCAGACTGCCGAAATGAATAAATGTCGGCGGCGCAGGATTGGTTTGTCTTGCGCGAGCCGGCTTATTTTTTCGCCGCAAACTCCGCCTGACTGCTGAGTTTTCTGATTTCCCTGACAGATAAACCGCGTTTGACGATGAGAGTTACGCCGACCATTGCCCAAAATAAAACTCTTCCCTTGCGGATGATCGCCAGCGTTACGCCGACCCCCGCGCCGAGCATCAGCGTATCGGTTACGAACTGCGCTCCGGCTTCGTCCACGCCGACCAGAAACGGGATGAGTTTGAAGAGTGTCAGCGTAACGCGGTTGACCGATTCCAGCAGAAAAGCCGTGTAAAAAGAAATGACCTGCTCGCTGACGCGCGAAAGAATAAACCATGCCTCGATGATGCCGAGCGAATGAAATGCGACCTGCATCAGAATGATCGGCAGAAAACGCCGCGGATAACGGCGGTAAAAACCGTAGATCAGATTCTCGAAAAGCCTGACCTGCATTCGCCCGTTTTCCAGAAAGCGCGTGGCGATTCCCCGTTCGTAGAGTTTTTCGCAAAGCTCGCTGGCAAAATGCCACTGGCGCAAGACCATTAAAATTATAAAAAAGATCAGAATAAAAACAGCCGCGATAAAAATGTCTATGGTCAAAATCCAGCCTTCGGGGAGATCGAAATTTCGCAGAAAATTGACCGCGCCGAGAACAATGAAAAGTCCCGTTACGATACTGTAAAAAAGATTTTCCGTCGCCACCGAAGACAATCCGACGACGAGCGGAACGCGGTGACGGATCGCCACGGCTTTCGCCGTTCCGCTGACCAGAATACCGAGCGGGATCATCGCGCTCAGAGCCTCGCCGATAATCACTGCCGGAATCGTATCGCGCAATCCGACGCTGTGGTCGTCATAGACGGACAGTTTCCACGCCGTCGCCCGCGCGCAAACCCGTAAGAAATAAATGAGCAAAATTATCCCGAAACCGGCAAAACCGATATTGGCGATGCCGCTTAAGATCTCGTCCAATCCGATCGAATAAATAAAGTATGAAAAAAGCGCGATGCCGCCGAGCGTCAGAAAAACGCCCGCGATTTTCAACCTGTTAAGATGCTTTTGATTTGGAGTTCGAGGTTTAAGATTCGTGTTTTCTATTTTCGTTTCCGCTTTCACCGCTTTTGCCTTATCGCCGTTATAGCTATTATGATGTTATTTTATTTAACTTTTTATTACAAAATACAAGGAAACAAAAATCATTATGAGTGCGACAGCTTTAGAAAAAGAAAATTTACAACCCGCTTTGACCGCTTTGACCGAAGAAGAAGAACTTTTCCGCCAATCCGTGCGCGAATTTGCCGAAGGCGAAGTTCGCCCGCGCGTCGAGGAAATGGAAAAAGCCGGAAAATTAGATCAGGAACTTATCAAACAATGTTTTGAATTAGGCTTGATGGCAATCGAATCGCCCGAAGAATACGGCGGCGCGGGTTCGACGATTTTTAACGCGATTTTAGCTATTGAAGAATTGGCGCGAGTTGACGCTTCCGTTTCGGTTTTCGTTGACGTTCACAACACGCTCGTCACCAATGCGTTTATGAAATGGGGCAGTGATGATCTCAAGAAAAAATATATGCCGCAACTCGCGGAAGGCAGAGTCGGCGCGTATGCCCTTTCGGAAGCCGGAAGCGGTTCGGACGCATTCGCCCTGAAAACCCGCGCGGTCGAGCGCGACGATCACTGGGAACTCAATGGTCAAAAACTCTGGATCACGAACGGCAACGAAGCCGAAATCTTTATCGTTTTTGCGACCATTGATCCCGAAGCCGGTTATCGCGGCATCACGGCTTTCATCGTCGAAAAAGGTTTTGAAGGTTTTTCGGTCGGCAAAAAAGAAGACAAACTCGGCATCCGCGCGAGTTCGACGACCGAACTGATCTTCGACAACTGCAAAGTTCCGAAAGAAAACGTCCTCGGCGAAGTCGGCAAAGGTTACAAAGTTTCCATCGAAACTCTGAACGAAGGACGCATCGGCATCGCCGCGCAAATGCTCGGCATCGCGCAGGGCGCGTTCGAAGCCGCGCTCGATTACACCAACGAGCGCGAACAGTTCGGCAAACGCCTCAACGAATTTCAAGCCGTCCAATTTCAATTAGCCGAAATGGCGGTCGAGATCGAAGCCGCGCGGCTTTTGACATACAACGCCGCCCGCTTGAAAGATGCCGGAAAATCTTTCCTCAAAGAAGCGGCAATCGCCAAACTTTACACATCACGCGTGGCGGAAAAAGTTTCATCAAAGGCAATCGAACTTTTCGGCGGCTACGGCTATGTCAAAGATTACCCGGTCGAAAAATTCTGGCGCGATTCCAAGATCGGCGCGATTTATGAAGGCACGTCGAATATGCAATTGCAGACGATTGCCAAATTGATTACGAGCGGGAAGTAAAATTTCAAAGAGGCTGAAAATCACGTTTGATCTTCAGCCTCTTTTTGGTTTCCGCTTTCTTCTGACTTTTCCTGCTTTTTCTCTTTTTCTTTACTCTCTCCGAAACGTGTTGCCAGAGAAGCGAGCATTGCGAGCGCGAGCGCGATCAGACCGATCTGCCAGAGCAAACTCCGGTTCGGCAGACCATATACGACCAAAACGAAACCCGCGAGGATCAGAGCGACGGCAATTATAAATAAAACGTTTTTCGTCATAATTTCCCGCTACCCCCAAATGTAAAAAATCGCGATGCTCGCGGCGGAGACGAGCGCGCCGGTGGCGAGCGTCCACGGCAATGCTTTTGCCAGAATCGCGCCGAGACGGTCGGGAATCCTCGCCACGGTCGCGCCTAAAAGCACGTCGCTCGGCGCGATCGCGTTGCCCGTCGCGCCGCCTGCCGACTGCGCGGCGATGGTGAGCGAAGTCGGTATCTGCTCGACCTCGGCGGCGGTCGCCTGCAATGGAGCAAAGAGAATATTCGAAGCCGTATTCGATGAAGTGATGAAAGAGCCGAGAATGCCGATGAAATTGCTCGCGGCAATGAAAACGATTTGCGGCGAAACCGCCGTGATGCCGAGCGCGAGAACGGTGATCTCGCCCGAATGATCCATCGTTTTGCTGATTAAAAGCAGCGCGACGATGGCTGTTATCGAAGGCAGAGAATCTTCGCCCGCGCTTTTTAACATTCCGCCGAGCGAAACATTTTTCGGATAACGGTTTTTTATCGTGTAAAGAACATAGCCGAAAACCGCCGCAACGAGCAGAATCGTGCCGGGATGCGTAAAAGGCGCAAACGCGGCGTAAGATTCGGCGGCTTCGCGCGTAACGCCGTAACCGGTCGTCGTAGCGGGAAACGGCAAGCCGATTTTGTAGCTTTCCAAAAAGCCGTTGACCGGCGGAATGAGCAGAGCGATGATCGCCACCGTTCCCAAAACGATATACGGCGCAAATGCCAGCCAGAGCGGCATTTTGCCGGTTTCTCCGGTTTGATTTTTATGCTGTTCGTCTTCCTTTTCCGCTTCCGGGCGGCTGGCTTTCCGGTCTTCGCCGAATTCAACCTGCGTTTTTTCGGCTTCTGATTTTTCTTTGTCCTTCTGCCCGCCGCTTTTTCCTTTTTTTATCGCTTGCTCGGTGAAAATCGCATCGGGTTCGTTTTCGTCCTGCCGGCGGTAAAAGCTCCAGCGGCTGAGCAGAACGATTCCGCCGAGCGCGGCGCTGGCGGCGAGAAAATTACCGATCACCGGCAGAAACGGAACGAGCGCGAGCTGAAGTCCGCCGTGCAGAAGCGTGATCGCGCCGATGGCGGGCGCTCCGCGTTTGATGCCCCACCAGC
Source organism: Pyrinomonadaceae bacterium (assembly GCA_041940425.1). Classification (GTDB taxonomy): domain Bacteria; phylum Acidobacteriota; class Blastocatellia; order Pyrinomonadales; family Pyrinomonadaceae; genus DATHTS01. The sequence goes on along the minus strand of JBGTSF010000035.1, from coordinate 27,713 downwards.
CGCCGTAAAACCAAGCGATAGTTAAACCGGCGGTGAGATTCGGAATCCACAGAAGGATCGCGGAATAGACGAGCGTCGTCTGCGGCGCGGAAATGTCAACCACGGTTGTTGTGGCAAGCCACGTCGTGCCGAGCGAGCCGAACATATTTCCCCAGGCGCGCCCGATCAGCGGCAGTAAAACCGCATAGATCGGCTTGACGCCCAAACCGAGCATCAGCGGCGCGGTAACAGCGAGCGGCGTTCCGAAACCGGCAACTCCCTGAATAAAGGACGAAAGCACCCACGCAAAGGTGAGAACGACGAGCAGACGGTCGGGAATAAATTTTCTGATCCCGCTCTGAATTGATTCAAAAGCGCTGGCGCCTTCGGTTACGTGATACAGAATCAATGCCGGAACGATTACGTAAAGCACGAAAATCGCGTCCCAGATTCCTTTTCCGGCGGCGACCGCAAGCGTTTCAAGCGGCGTGTTAAAGAGAAAAATCGCCGCTATTACCGATGCCGCCAGCGCGACGGGAGCCGCCGCCGAGGTTGACCAGCGCCGCCAGACGAGAAGGATGAGCAAAATCAGAATCGGCGTCAGCGCCGCCAGCCAAAATCCGATTTCGACCGGCAGATTGTTGTTAACTTCCGGCATAATTTACTTCATATAATAAAGTCCGACCAAACTGGCGAGATAAATACCCATCACGATCAGCGAATCAATTCCGGCGCGGAAAAAACTTCGATCGCGCCGTTCGATCAAGCCGATAAGATAAACCATCGTTACCGCGATTCCCACCGTCGCCATAAATATTGCCGGACGCCCGATGACCGACAGCAGCGACTCACCCTGGTAAACGGCATCGGCGGCAAAAAGCAGTGCCGCATCAATAGCATTGCTTCCGAATATATTGGAAACAGCCATACTGTAAGCTCCGAGCCGAACCGCCGTAAGCGTCGTTGACAGTTCAGGAAGCGAAGTCGAGATCGCCAGCAGAGTCGCGCCGACAAAAGTCGCGCCGATGCCCGTTTGTTCGCCGATAGTTTCGGTTACGCGCGTCAGGCTGTAACCGGACGCAAGTATCGCCGCCGCGGCGATTACATAATAAAACACCAGTTTTTTGGTCGAAGTGTTTTCAAACCGTTTATTTTTCTCTTTTCGGTTTTTCTTCCCGGAATCTTTCTCATCCGGCACATCTACCGGCTGCCAGGTTTCGCGGCGTTCATAATTTTTGATCAAATAGAGTCCGATCAGATAAACAGCGAAAATAAAGCTCGTCCACAGCCCGACACCGAATATAAGCACGTCTCCGGTGACTGCGCCCGCGATTATCAAAGCGAGAATCAACACGAGCATTCCGCCTTCGAGAAGTAAGACCGGGCGCGGTGTAAAATATGTCAGCGCGCCTTTGACCGAAGTAATATCAACTATGGCGAGAACGGCAGTCTGCATCACGACTCCGCCGAGCAGATTACCGGCGGCGAGCGGCGCGTTGCCGTAGCTCGCGGCAGTAGCGGTCGTGGAAATTTCGGGCAAAGAAGTCGCCACAGCCAGTAAGACCATTCCGGCGAAGGCTTTGCCGAGTCCTGTTCTTTCAGCGATCGTGTCCGAGTAATACGCGAGTTTTGTCCCGACATACCAGACGGTAATTGCCAGACACGCAAAAATCCCCAGGTTAAGCCACGGCGAGAAGTTTTGAAAATCAATTCCGAACACAATTTTTCCCGTTCTCTTCCGGCTTTCTTAAACGCGAAAATAAATCATCAGCCTTCGTCTTTTTGCTCTTCGTCGGGCTGAAACAATTTTGAAACGAGCGGAACAGCGAGCGCGATAAATACCAGAACAAGCCCCGTCCAGAGCATCCCGCCGCCATCGCCGGTACGGTTTGTATAAATAAGCGCCGCCCCGACAAGCAGTAAAACGATTGCCGCACCGAGCTGCCAGACACGCTTTTTAATCCAATCCATTATCTTCCGCCTCCTGAAAAGACCGTTACCACAAGGACTGCGATTATGCCGGCTAAAACCACGCCTGCCAGCATATACCAGATCGTGCGGCGGATGATGTCGCCGGTTTTACCGGATTCGCCGACCGCGCCGACGCCGAGCAGAACGTTTCCCGGCGCGATGCTGTTGGCGATCGCCGCGCCCGCCGTCTGCGCGGCGATAAGCGCGGCTTCACCGACCCCGAGCGCGACTGCCGTCCGTTCCTGCAATCCGCCGAAAAGTATGTTTGAAGACAAATTGCTCGATGTCATAAACGATCCCAATGCGCCGACAAACGGGGCAAAGAATGCGTAAACCGTTCCGCTCGCAACCGTTGCGATGCCGAGCGCGAGTTCGAGAATCTGTCCCGAGCCTTCCATCACTTTGGCGAGCGGAACAAGCGCGAACAAAGCAATAGCCGAGGGAATGCTTTTCTTAACGGTATCCACAAAGATGTCGTCAATTCTGGTTCCCTGAATATAGCCGCGCATCTTGAAAAGCGCGTAAGCGACGATCGCCGAAACCAGCAAAAACGTCCCGGGATGCGTAAGCGGCGAAAAAGCGCCATATGATTGTTCGGCTTCCGTTACGACGCCTCTTCCGGTTTCGATGCGCGGGAACGAAAGTCCGAGCTGAATTCCTTCGAGCGCCGAGCGGATAACAGGAATCAGAAGAATTACCGCGATCAGGATCACGAGCGCGATATACGGAGCAAAAGCCAGCCAGAGCGGCATATCGGGCTGCTCGTCGGATTTTGCGCCGCCTGCCGCCTTGCGCGCTTTTTTCTTAGCGTCGGATTCTCCGTCTGATTCGGTTTCCGCATTTTGCCTGCTTTTTTTATCCTGCTGTCCGCTTCCGCTCTGCTCGCCTTCCTGCATTACCGCGCTGTCGGTAACATCGGATTTTTCCTTATACCAATCGGTGCGCGCCAGCAGCAAAATAGCTCCGACGGCTACCGCGCCCGGCAAAAAATTTGAAAGCGTCGGGAGAAATGTAACCAGCAGAAGCTGTCCGCCGCCATGAATTGCGGAAATTATCAAAACCGCCGGAAGGGCTTCTTTCACGCCTTTCATCCGCCCGTAAATCCAGGCGATGGTAAAACCTGCCAGAAGATTTCCCGCCCAGAGCATGACGGCGGCGATAAACGCCGTGCGGTCGGGATTATCGAGATTGGCGACCAGTCCCAAGCCTTCCCACGCGACGGCGAGCGTGCCGAAAGTGTTCGCCCAGGCGTGACCGATGAGCGGGATGATCACCGCCCACATCGGTCGGACGCCGATGGCGACGAGCAGCGGAGCGGTTACGGCGATCGGCGCGCCGAAACCGGTGATGCCCTGCAGAAAACTCGAAAAAACCCAGCCGAAAGCCAGGATATGCAGAAGATCGTTCGGCGTGTATGATTCGATGCCTCGCCGCAGAGTTTCAAACGCGCCGGCTTCCTTGGAAATTTGGTAAAGCAGCAGAGCGGGCACGATCACGTAGATGATAAAAATCGCGTCCCAAATTCCTTTCGCCGTCTGCAGAGCGACGACCTCGCCCGATGCGTCATAAATCGTAAAGGCGGCGATAACGGCGATAAAAAATCCGACGGGCGCGGCGGTCGCCGCTTTCCAGCGCAGACCGACGAGCAAAACCAGAATCGCGATCAGCGGGAGCAGTGCGACAATCCATAAAGTGAAAGTTACAGGCAGTTGTTGTCCTTCCGGCATCGAATCTTTCCTCCCAAAGTCGAATTTTTAAGCTTTGCAAAAAAGCAAAATCACAGAATTAATTTCCGTTTTTTTACCAACCGATGGCGAAACCTTCGCCGCGCGGATCTGCCGCGCCGTGAAACGCGCCCTTTTCGCGGTCAATCCAGATCGCCTGCGCGTGTCCCATTTTTTGCGACCAGTGTTCCAGAACTTCCGTGTCGTGACCGCGCCGTTTTAATTCCGTTATCGTTCCGTCGCCGATACGCGCTTCGAGCTTTAGAGTTTTCGATTGCTGTCCCCAGGTTCGCCCGTAAAGCCAGCGAGGCGCTTCGATTGCTTCCTGCACATTAAAGCCGAAATCAACGATGCGCGTCAGCATCGCGGTCTGCGTCTGCGGCTGTCCTTCGCCGCCCATCGTGCCGAACAGCAGTGCAGGCTTTCCGTTGCCGTCGAGAGCCATCGCCGGAATGATCGTGTGAAACGTCCGCTTGCGCGGCGCGAGCGCGTTCGGATGATCTTCGTCCAACTCGAAAAACGAGCCGCGATTCTGCATTAAAATTCCCGTGCCTTCCGGCACGAATCCCGAACCGAATTCGTGATAGACGCTCTGGATCAGCGAACAGCAAGTTCCGTCCGCGTCAACCGCGCACATATAAACCGTGTCGCCGCCCGCTTTTGTTTTCGTCTGTTTCGCGCCGATTCCGGGTTTTACCTCGTCTTCTTGGGCGGCGCGCTGCATATCAATCAATTTGCGCCGTTCGTCGGCATATTCTTTCGATAAAAGTTTATCGTAGGGAATTTCGATGGTCGTCGGGTCGGTTACCCAACGGTCGCGGTCGGCAAAGGCGATTTTGACGGCTTCGGTCATCAAATGGTAATAATCCGCCGTGCCGTGACCGATCTGCCGCAAATCGAATTTTTCGATCAAATTCAAAATCAAAAGCGTCGCAATTCCCTGCGTATTCGGCGGAAGTTCCGTCACTTCGTAATCTTTGTAAGTCGTTCGCAGAGGCTCGACCCAATCCGACGTGTGCGAAGCGAAATCGTCTGCGGTCAAAAGCCCGTCCGCGTTTTGCAAACCGCGAACGATCCTTTCCGCCAGTTCGCCTTTGTAAAACGCGTCCGCGCCGCTGTCGGCGATCATTTTCAGGCTGTTTGCCAAATCCTTCTGCCAAAATATTTCACCCGCGCGCGGGGCTTTACCGTTCGGCAAATAAATCTGTGTAGCGGTTTCGAATTTTTTTAAAACCGATGATTTTTGCTGGATATAATCCCTGAATTTCGGCGATATTGGAAAACCTTCGGAAGCGTAGTGAATGGCAGGCTCGAACAACTCTTTCCAATCGAGCTTACCGTAATTTTGATGCAGTTCGGACCAGGCATCAACCACGCCGGGAACGGTGTTCGCCGCAAGCGGTCCGCGCGCTTCGATTTTGTCCCAACCTTTCGATTTATAAAAATCAATCGTAACATTTTCGCCCGAACGCCCCGAACCGTTCAAAGCCTTCACCTTGCCGGATTTATTGTCCCAAACCTGCGCGAAAAGATCGCCGCCCAAGCCAGCCATATGATTATAGACAACACAGAGCGTCGCGTTCGCGGCAATACAGGCGTCCGCTGCCGAACCGCCGCGCCGCAGCATTTCAAAACCGGCGGTGCTCGCCAGGTAATGCGAAGCCGCGATCATCCCGCGTGTTCCCATCGTAACGGGTCGCCCCGTCGCATACTCAAAACCGTGTCGAAAAGTCATAATTTTTCTCCTGAATTGTGAAGTGTCTGCCGCGTCCCTGCCGAAGTTTAAAATGGGACTTCGCGGCAAAGATAAATTTTTTGATTGGGATCGAATCAATCTTTTATAAAGATCAGTTTGATCCGCTTAAAGATTTGTTAGAACTTTAACATACAAAATCGAATAGCTTTGTAAGGTAGATAACAGAGACAATTACTTATTTTAAATAATAAAGATAGAAGTATTTATTGCGGGAGCTACTAGCGAAGATGGAATGCCTTAGGCGTGGTAATCTGATTTTATGGAATTTTGGAAGGAAGCGATCATCTTTATCGCCGCATTCGCCGCGGGAATTGTAAATACGCTGGCGGGCGGCGGAACTTTGCTTTCATTTCCCGCGCTCATATGGGTCGGACGCGATCCGGTCTTGGCGAACGCGACCAGCACCGTGGCGCTGCTTCCCGGTTCTCTGACCGGTATGCTCGGTTTTCGAAGCGAACTCGCAGGCAGCCGCGGATGGATCGTCAAACTCGGGATTCCGTCTTTTGCCGGCGGCGTTTTGGGCGCGTTTCTGCTTTTAAAAACGCCTTCGAGTATTTTTGCCGCGCTCGCGCCGTGGCTGATTCTTTTCGCCACCGCGTTGATGATCGCGCAGGAACCGCTTTCGAGTTGGCTTAAACGCGAACCGGACAAAGAACCGACCCGACTCTGGTGGACGGGCGCGATCATTTTCCAATTTTTCGTCGGCGTTTACGGCGGTTATTTCGGCGCGGGAATAGGCATTTTGATGCTGGCGGCTCTCGGCTTACTCGGTTTTACGGATTTGCACCGGATGAACGGCTTGAAAAACTTTTTCGCCATCTGCATCAACGGCATCGCCGCCGTTTATTTCATAATCCTCGGCGCGGTCATCTGGTTCGACGTTTTGTTGATGGTCGTCGCGGCGATTCTCGGCGGCTACGTCGGCGCGAAACTGGCTTACCGGCTCGGTCGAAAATTCGTCCGTTATTTCGTCGTCGCGGTCGGAATAATCATGGCAATATCGCTGTTTGCGTTTCCCGGATAACTCCTTTTATAGTTTTAAAATAGAATATGCAAGAAATTAAAATCCGGCAGGCTGACGCGACAGATGTCGAAATGCTTCGTGAGCTTTCCTACAAAACTTTCTGGGACGCATTTCACGAACATCCTGAAAACGCGCCCGAGGATATGGCGGATTATATGGAAAAAGCCTTCTCTTTGAAAAAGATTCGCGCCGAACTAAATGAAAAAAATTCGGTTTTTCTGATCGCGGAAATAGAAAACGAGCCTGCCGGATATGCGAAAATTACATTCGGCGCGATCGAAGACAAAATTACCGCCGAAAAGCCAGTAGAATTAAACCGGCTTTATTCGCACCAAAAATTTTTGGGGAAAGGTGTCGGTGCGCGCTTGATGGACGAATGTTTTCAAATCGCAAAGGAAAACGGCTGCGATGTGATGTGGCTCGGCGTTTGGGAATTCAATCCGCGCGCGCAGGCGTTTTATCGCAAATACGGTTTTTACGAAGTCGGCAAGCACGTTTTCCAGCTCGGCTCTGACGCGCAGACCGATCTTTTGATGCAGAAAGAATTATAAGCCGGGAGCGCGGGACAGCCCTGCTTGCGCTCCGGCTATTTTCCCTTTTTCCGCTTCGTTTTCTTCCGTTTTTCAAAATGCCCGGGCTTGCGGCGTTTTTCGCGTTTTCTCGTTGGTTTGCGGTCGCGGAACGAATCTTTTTTACTAAAACTTTTCTCCGCATTCGCTTCATTGGTCGAAGCCGGACGAATGTTCAATTTTTCTTTTCTGATCCGGCTGTGCTGCATCAAGTCTAAAACCTGCCCGACGTATTCCGCCGGAATATCAACCAGCGTGTAGCGGTCGAAAACGTCAATCGCGCCGATCTCTTTGCCGGGAACGTCGCCCTCGTTGGCAATCGCGCCGACAATGTCGCCGGGACTCACGCGGCTGCGGCGACCGACGTTGATAAACAGACTGACCATTCCTTCTTCGTTCGAACGGAAATTTTTCTTTTCCGGTTCGATCTCGACTTCGAGCGGTTTATCGCCGACCGCGAGAAAAACCGCCGCCGCGGCGATTTCCGCGATGTCGCATTCGCTCTCGTCCGCCACGTCTTCGACCAGCGAAAGATAAAGCTCCAAATCCTGTTCGGTTAGCGTGTTGATGATGCGTTCTTTTAAAAGAGAGATTCGCCGCGCCGCGACATCCGCCTGCGTCGGCAGTTTCAAAGGCTCGATCTTTTGTTTCGTGTAATTTTCGATCTCGCGCTTCATCCGCTGTTGGCGCGGCGTAACGAAAAGGACGGCTTTGCCTTCGCGTCCCGCTCGTCCCGTGCGACCGATGCGGTGAACGTAAGATTCGGTGTCGGACGGCATATCGTAATTGACGACCGTGCTGATGCGTTCGACATCGAGACCGCGCGCGGCAACGTCGGTGGCGACGACGATCTCTACTTTGCCGCTTTTCAATCTTTTGATGACGGCTTCGCGCTGGTTCTGATTCATATCGCCGTGCATCGCTTCCGCCGCGTAGCCGCGAGCCTGCAATTTTTCAGTCAGATTCGCCGCGCCGACTTTCGTCCGGTGAAAAATCAAGACCGCTTCGCCGGAATTTATCTCGATTTCCAAAAGGCGAGTCAAAGCGTCGGTTTTCTGATTTTCCGAGAGATTGATGTAAAACTGCGAAACGGTCGGCACGGTCAGAGTTTTGCGCTCGACCTCGATATTTTCCGCTTCCGTCAGATATTTTTCCGCGATTCGCAAAACGGCTTTCGGCATCGTCGCGCTAAACAGAGCGGTCTGTCTTTCGGAAGGTGTGTGCGACAAAATAAATTCGACATCTTCTTGAAAACCCATCTTGAGCATCTCGTCGGCTTCGTCGAGAATCAGCAACTTTAAATTCGACAGATCGAGAGTTTCGCGCCGGATGTGATCCATCACGCGACCGGGCGTGCCGACGATGACCTGCGCGCCGCTTCGCAGATGCTTTATTTGCTGACCGATTGACTGCCCGCCGTAAACCGGCAGAACTTTTATGCGACCGAGATGCTTCGAATACGAATGAAACGCTTCGGCGACCTGAATCGCCAGTTCGCGCGTCGGCGTTAGAACCAAAACCTGAACGTCCGCTTTTTTGATATCAATTGCCTGCAAACCGGGCAGAGCAAAGGCGGCAGTTTTTCCCGTGCCGGTCTGCGCCTGCCCGATAATGTCTTTTCCTTCGAGCAAAAGCGGGATCGTCTTCTGCTGGATCGGCGACGGCGATTCATAGCCGAGTTCGGCGACCGCCTTTAAAATTTCGCGGCGCAGTTCGAACTGCTCGAAACCTTCTTCCATTAAATCTTCTAAATCTAAACTCATTTGTAAAAATCCTTTTCTAAATTCAAAACGGTTAGTGTATCGCATCGCGGCGATAAAGTAACTTCGCTGTTTGTTTATTACTGAAATAATACAATATGAGAGTCATCGGAAAAACACTTAGAAAATCGGGGCTTTCCCTACGAACTCTGTGAAATCTCGGTGCGCTCTGTGTTTAATAAGATTTTTAACACGGAGAACACAGAGTTTTTCACAGAGTTTGAAGAGAATTTTTTTCTACTTTTGATTCACATTTAAAGTTTGCCTTCAGCCCGAATTTGAATTATTGTTTCATCTATGCGATACGTCGAAAATCCGCCGAATCCGTATCAGAAATATTCCGCCGAATACTTAGGCGAACCGCCGACCGCAAAACTGGAAATTTTCGAGGAAACGGCGACGCGCACGATTCTCAATAAAACCAATATGCCCGGCTTGGGCATTCGCTACACGGTCAACTGCTATCGCGGCTGTATTCACGCCTGCACATATTGTTTCGCGCGGCGTTATCACGAATTTCTGGGCTACGGCGCGGGGACGGATTTCGAGACGAAGATCGTCGCTAAAATAAACGCTCCGGAGCGTTTGCGTGAAGATTTAAAACGAACGAGAGAAAATATCAAAAGTCTGGAATTTTCGTTTACGACCGATCCGTATCTGCCGCTCGAAGCGAGCTACGAGCTGACGCGAAAGTGCCTTCTGGTCTGCCGCGAATTTCGTATGCCGGTCGGCATAGTTACGAAATCGCCTCTCATCACGCGCGATCTCGACGTTTTAACCAAGCTCGACACAACAGTTTTCTTTTCCATTCCGTTTCCGACCGTCGAAAAATCAAAGCCGTTCGAACCGTTCGTTCCCGTGCCGGAAGCGCGTTTTCGTGCGATGAAAACTCTGACCGGCGCGGGCATCAAAGTCGGCATCGGCATCGCGCCTGTCATCTTGGGCTACAACGAATCGGACATTCCGGTTTTATTGGAAAAAGCGAGAGAAGCGGGCGCGACCAAAGCATTTATCAATCTCATCCATTTCGATTCGGATTCGATAGAAGAATACTTCGTGCAGAAACTCTACGAAAAAATTCCGACCAAAGCCGATAAAATCCTGAACATTCAAAAACGCGAACGCGGCGGGCGTTTGCGCCACCAAAATTTCGCCGAACGAAGCGGCAAAACCGAACAATGGCAGATGGCGGTCAAGATGTTCGATTTGTATTTCAAGAAGTTGGGCTTTGAAAGTTTTGAAAACACCGTAAAAGTCGAAGAAAAACCTTTGCCGGTTCAACAGACATTATTTTAAAATTTAGCCACAGAGAACACAGAAACTTTTGAGAAAATTACCACAGATAAACACAAATTTTTTCGGATAAGAATGATTGTTTTAAATTTTAAAAATTCTCATTTTCCTCTGTGACCTCTATGGCTAAAATTTTCCCAAAATGTTAGCTTGAATTTATGCAAAACAGAATCGAAGTTTTTGAACAGATGCTCGCCGCCGACCCGTCGAATACGATGGTGATGTTCGGTCTGGCGAAGGAATACGAAAAGGCGGAAGATTACAATAAAGTCGTTTCGACCTTGGAAAAATATCTTGCCGAAGCCGACGACGAAGGCAACGCTTACGGGATGCTCGCCAAAGCGTATCGAGAAACCGGACAAACCGAGAAAGCAAAAGCCGCGCTTGAAAAAGGAATCGAAGTTTCAAACGCTCACGGGCATCCTTCGATGGCGGAGGATTACCGGATGACTCTGGAAATGGATTATACGGATTAAGAAATTAGCCACGAATTACACGAATAGCACGAATAAGAAATTTTTTTTCATTCGTGCTGTTCGTGTAATTCGTGGCTGCTATTTATTTGAGTTCCTCGATGACGGATGTTTCTCTGAGATCGCGCGTGCCTTTCTTAAAACCGACCGAGCGCGAATCGTGGATATTGGTCGAATTTTCCAGCGTTTCCTCGTCTTTTTCTTCCCACAAACGACCGAAGATCATCTTTCCGGCAGTCGTCTGCAAAACGGATGTAACGGCGATGTCGGCGGTTTTGCCGATCAGTTTCCGCGCGTTGTCCACGACGACCATCGTGCCGTCGTCGAGATACGCGACCGCCTGATTATATTCCTTGCCTTCCTTGAGCAGAAATACGCGCATCGCTTCGCCCGGCAGAACGACGGGTTTGAGAGCATTGGCGAGTTCGTTGATGTTTAAGACCTGAACGCCGCGTAGTTGCGAGACTTTATTGAGGTTAAAATCATTCGTGACGATCACTGCGTCGAGTTGTTTGCCGAGTTCGATAAGTTTCAGATCAACTTCTTTGACCGACGGAAAATCGGTTTCGACGATCTGAATATCAATTTTGGAATTATTGCGAAGCCGCTGGAGCATATCGAGACCGCGCCGACCGCGCTGGCGTTTTGACGAATCCGGCGAATCGGCGACCTGCTGGAGTTCGGTCAGAATAAACTGCGGAATAATCAGCGTTCCGTCCAAAAATCCGGTTTCGGCAACATCGGCGATGCGCCCGTCAATGATGACGGAAGTGTCGAGAACTTTAAAATCCTGTTTTACCGCGTTTTTGTCCGAAAAAATGCCGCCCAAAGCTGAAAGATCAATAAATTCGCCCTTTGCCGCGCCGACCACCAGACCAACATAGCCCATAAAAAAGGCGAGCGCGATGGTCAAAAAAGTCTGCATCTCGGCGGAAACGGCGGATTCTTTTTGAATCGAGATCAGAATGCCGATCAAAAACGCGCCGATGATTCCGAGAATCGAACCGACCGCCGCGCCGATCAGAGTTTTCAGGGACGCGCGGCGCACCCGCATTTCAAAGGCGATGATCAGAAGGGCGATGATCAAACCGAAAAATGCCGATAGAAACGGACGGACAGCGTCTGCCATTCCCGCAAAGCCGAACCGCTGCGTTTCCCTGAACGGATTCAGCACAAAGCCCAACAATGTAAGTAAGGCGACAAAAGCAATTCTGATTATGAGAATATCGAGTTTCATTGCAAGTCAAATTCTAACACGAAATTATTGTTTAGTGATAACGGAAATCGGGGGAGAAATTTTATTCGACCGATAAAATCTGCCCGTTCAAACCAATCGCCTCGGATGAGAGTAGGTAAACAATCGTGCGGGCGATGTCGTCTTCGGAAATTCCCTTTTTCGCGCGGAAAAGTTCCGTGTCGAGATTTTCCGACTGCCGCGGCTTTTCGCTGACGGCGACGGCGTTGACGCGAAAGTTTTCCGGCAAAGTTTTAGCCAGCGATTTCGTTAATCCGATCAGCGCGTTTTGCACAGCCGCGTATAAAACATTCGTTTCGGTTTCCGGCGTGTCGCAAGCCGAAACGAGATTGACGATCTTCGGTTTCGGGCGCGGTTTCATCAATTTTAACGCTTCCCGCGTAACGAAAAACGCGGATTTCAAATTCGCGTTGACCGCCGCGTCAAAACTTTGTTCGCTCGTTTCATCAAATACTGAATCGGTTTCGAGTTTCAGACAATTAACGAGCAGATCAATCCGACCGAACATTTTTTCGACCTCACCGACCAGATTTTTCGCGCCTTCGGCGGTTGAAACGTCTGTTTCGACGGCGTTTGCCAGCGTTCCGAGATTTTTTAGTTCGGCGAGCGCGCGGTTGTTTTCCTCATTTGTGTCCAAAATTCCGACGATGACGTAACAGCCGTATAAAGCGAGCTGCATCGCCACGGCGCGACCAATCGGGTTTGCGCCGTCGGTAATTAGAGCGACTTTTTCGGCAAATGCGTGTGAACTCGGCGCGGGCATAATTTAGAAGTCAGTAGTCAGTAGTCAGTAGTCAGTAGTCAGTAGTATAATTGAAATCAAAACTTACGAAAATATCTAATTGTTAAAATAATTCGGCTACTGACTACTGTATGCCGACTACTGAAAAATGGCAAAAACTCCAAATACAATTTACGTCTGCCAGAACTGCGGCAATCAACAGCGCAAATGGCTCGGTCAATGTCCCGACTGCGGCGATTGGAACACGTTCGTCGAAGAAAAATTTCGCGCTTCGGCACAAACTACGGGAAAAACCGCCGGAATAAAAAACGTACGATTTTCGACCGAGGATTTTCGCATCGTCAAACCCGTGCCTTACGGCGAGATCGAATCGCAGGACGATGCGCGGACTTCGAGCGGCATCGAGGAATTCGACCGCGTTTTAGGCGGCGGCATCGTCGCCGGTTCGCTCGTTTTGATCGGCGGATCGCCCGGAATCGGCAAAAGCACGATCGTCATTCAAATTGCCGACAAATTAAGCCGCGCCGACACGAAAGTTCTCTACGTTTCGGGCGAAGAATCGGAACGTCAAATCAAAATGCGCGGCGAAAGATTGGGCTTAAACGCGGAAAATCTATTTCTTTTGCCCGAAACGAATCTCGAAAATATTTTGAGCGAAACCGACCGGCTGAAACCGGATTTCATCATCGTTGATTCGATTCAGACGGTTTTTAGCGAAAAGATCGAATCTGCGCCGGGAAGCGTTTCGCAAGTGCGCGAAGTCGCCGGAGCGTTAATGATCTTTGCCAAACAAACCGGAACGCCGGTTTTTCTCATCGGTCACGTTACGAAAGAAGGCTCGATCGCCGGACCGAAAGCGTTGGAGCATATCGTTGACACGGTTTTGTATTTCGAAGGCGACCGCCATCACAATCACCGCATTATCCGCGCGACAAAAAACCGTTTCGGTGCGGCAAACGAGATCGGAATTTTCGAGATGACAAGCGAAGGCTTAAAAGCGGTCGGCAATCCGTCGGAAGTTTTTTTACAGGAGCGTCCCGAAGGCGCGAGTGGTTCGGTCGTTACGGTTTGTATGGAAGGCACGCGCCCGATGCTCGTCGAAGTTCAGGCGTTAGTGACGGGAACGAAATTCGGTTCGGGCAGACGAATGGCGCAGGGTTTCGATTACAACCGCACATCGCTTCTGATCGCCGTCATCGAAAAGCGCGTCGGTTTTCAACTCGCCAACGACGATGTTTTCATCAATGTCGCGGGCGGTTTGGAAGTGGACGAACCGGCGGCTGATCTCGGCGTTGTTGCGGCAATCGCTTCGAGTTTTAGAAATTTACAAATCCCGCCCGACACCGCCGTATTCGGCGAAGTCGGCTTAACCGGCGAAGTGCGCGGCGTTCTCCAAGCCGAAACCCGCGCCAGAGAAGCGCAGACTCTGGGTTTTAAAAAATTGATCCTGCCCGCGTCGAATAAAAAAGGTTTAGAGAAATTATTGGGAATGCGCGTCGTCGGCGTGAAAAATCTTGAAGAAGCGTTAGACGAATTGTTTTAGAGAAAAAAACCCCGCAACCGTTAAGCAGACGGTCTTTGACCGCGTTTCAACATAGAATTGAAAAATTAAATTTAACGAACGACGGTCAAAGACCGTCTGCTTAACGGTTGCAGAATTTTTATTTTTTAACGACAGCGGGATTTTTATTTTTTTGATTTAATCTCTTATCTATGACGACGTTTAATTCGAAAGAAGAAAATGTTTTTCATTATCTGACTTTTGTTGCGTTTCGTCGTGTTCCTATTTTCAAAAGCGAAAAGATTTGCGGGATTTTTGCCGATGCTTTGAAAACCGTCAAAGAAAAGTATCCGTTCAAACTTATCGGTTATGTGATAATGCCCGATCACATTCATCTAATTGTTAATCCGGTCGGCTGCAATATCGAATTTATCGGGAAAGAATTAAAAGGAATTTCAGCCAATAAAACGATCAAATGGCTAAAGGAAAGTGATTATATTTTGTCACTTGAAAAACTCCGGCTTAAGAATACGAGAAAGCGAAATCATTCGTATTGCGTCTGGCAGAAAAAGGTGAAATCCGTTGATCTGTGGAGTCATAAATTAATATTGCAAAAGTTGAATTATGTTCATCTGAATCCTGTCCGTGCCGGTCTATGCGACCATCCGGCAAAATGGAAATGGTCTAGTTACAACGCATATTTGCGGAAAACCGAAATGGAAATCCCAATAATGCCGGATAAAAAAGGTTATTGGACGGAAGATGATTTTGAAAATCTTAATAAAAAATGAAAACATCACAACCGTTAAGCAGACGGTCTTTGACCGTCGTTCGTTAATGAAAAAATTTCACGTCGAAACGCGGTCAAAGACCGCTTGCTTAACGGATGCGGGTTTTTTTATCCTAAATTTATGAAACGAATCGAACCGAAAGCCGGACAAGAATCAGTCTGGGATTATCCGCGACCGCCGCGTCTTGAGCTGACGAATAAACATCTGAAAATCATTTTTAACGGCGAAGTCATCGCCGAAACAGGTAATGCTTATCGCGTTTTGGAAACTTCGCATCCGCCCGTTTATTATTTTCCGCCGGAAGATGTGCGGATGGAATTTTTGACGGAAAACGAGAATTCGAGTTTTTGCGAATGGAAAGGTCGCGCTTCGTATTATGATTTGCAGGTCGGCGAAAAATTTATCAAAAACGCGGCTTGGTTTTATAAAAATCCGACGAAAAGTTTTGCGGAAATCGAAAATCATCTCGCGTTTTATCCGTCGAAAATGGATGCGTGTTTTGTTGACGATGAATTAGTGCAGTCGCAGGAAGGCGATTTTTACGGCGGTTGGATCACGAAAGATATTGTCGGACCATTTAAAGGCGGCGCGGGAACATTCGATTGGTGAAACTTGAAAATATCCTGGATTAAAATTTCCTTGCCCGATCAAATGCTTTAATATCATTTATATATGAGTTTTCTCGCATGGATGGCGATTGTCGGCGGATTGCTTTTGTTTATGGCGTTGTCGTCCTCGTATCTGCGGCACACGCCGTTTTCGACCTCGTTTGTCTATCTGCTTATCGGCATCGCCGTCAGCCCGCTCATGTTCGGCGTGGCGGTGATAAATATCGAAGACAACAAAGTTTTTCTCGAACACCTCACGGAGATCGCGGTCATCATCTCGCTTTTTGTCGGCGGTCTGAAACTCCGTCTGCCGCTCAGAAACAAAAACTGGTCGGCGGCTTACCGTCTGGCGTTTCCGGTAATGTTTTTTTCGATCGTCGCGGTGGCGGTATTCGCCCGCTACGTCTTCGGTTTCGAATGGGCAAACGCCGTTTTGCTCGGCGCGCTGCTTGCGCCGACCGATCCGGTTTTGGCTTCGACCGTTTCGGTCGAAAGTGCCGCCGATAAAGACCGTGTGCGCTACGGTCTGAGCGGCGAAGCCGGTTTCAATGACGGAATGGCGTTTCCGTTCGTCATCTTCGGATTGTTGATGCTCGAATACGGCGGTCTCGGAAGCTGGATCGGCATGTGGGCGGTGCGTCGTCTCGTGTGGGCGGTTCCCGCCGGACTTCTGCTCGGTTACGGTTTGGGATTGGGTGTCGGTTATCTGGCGATCTGGCTGCGTAAACGCCATCAAGATTCCGCCGCGCCGAACGATTTTCTCGCGCTCTCGCTGATCGCTATTTCCTATGTTGCGGCGGAAGCGGTCGGCGCGTGGGGATTTCTGGCGGTTTTCGCGGCGGGTTTGGGACTGCGCCGCGCGGAAATAAAAACGGTCGAGGAAAATCCGATCAGCGATGAGAAAAAAATGCTCAGCGATCTGGCGGAACGCGCCGAATTGAAAGAGTATCACAGGGCTTTGGAAGAGGACGAAGACGGAAATTCGCACACGCCCGCCGAAGATGTCGTTGATGTCGTGAAAGAAGAACAGGAAGCGATGAAAGAGCCGGCAATTGCCGCGGGCGTGGTTGTTTCCGATGCGATTTCATTCGGCGATACGGCGGAGCGCATTCTGGAAGTTTTTCTGGTAATAATCGTCGGCGTTTGCCTCTGGAATTACTGGGACTGGCGCGCCGTGCCGCTCGCGCTCGCTTTTTTCTTTGTCATTCGCCTGGTTTTGGCGCTAATCTTTCTCATCAAAACGCCGACCGGAAAATTTCAGAGATTGATGCTCGGCTGGTTCGGGATTCGCGGCATCGGCAGCATCTATTATCTGACCTACGCTCTTAATCACGGGTTGACGGAAAACGCGGACGATCTGATCCGGCTCGTAATCTCGATCATCGCGCTCAGCATTTTTATTCACGGACTTTCAACCCAGCCGATCTTGAAACGCTACGAAGCTATGACCGGCAAAGATTGATTTTTACCGCGGCGCGATTTTCCGGAGCGATCTGTTGAATCCACCGCCGGACTGTTGAAAAAAAAGTAGAAGGCGATAAATTTTTATACAAAAAGACTGAAAATTTAACGCCTTTTCGTCTTTTTACATTCATACCGTAGTGCTAAAATCCGTTTTATATGAAACAAACTTTTTCCGCCGAAAAATTAGCCGAATTTTATTCAAAAATAGAAAGTTCGGATTCATCCCTCATCCGTCAGCCTTCATCCCTCAGAAGCCCCGTTCACGTCGTCTATGGCGGCGCGCATCTTTTTCGGGCGGAAACGCCGCAGAAGTTAGGAACGCTCGCGCTCAAATCTCTGGACGAATACGCGCCTAATTTTATGGAATTTTCCAAAGCGATGTGGCTCAAGGGCGCGGATATTTTGCCGAATTACGAGGACGCGATTGCCGATTTGGAGTTTCAATTTATCGAGCGCGAAGAAAAACTGAAACGCGAAAATTACGCGGCGTGGTTTGCGCTGACGGTTTATAAAAAGACGATTGAAAAATTAAGAAATGAACCGGTCGAAGATTTTCGAATAGATTTCGAAGACGGCTACGGCTTCCGCACCGATGCGGAAGAGGACGAGCATTGCATTTCCGCGTCGGAGCAGTTAGCACTCAGCATTCGGCACTCAGCACTCAGCACTCCGTTCTGCGGTTTTCGCATCAAGTCTTTTCAGAAGGAAACTTTTCGGCGGGCGGTTCGCACGCTCGATTTATTTCTAACAAACTTACTCGAAAAAACGAACGGCGAACTGCCGGAAAATTTCGTCGTCACTTTGCCGAAGATCAAACGAAGCGAAGAAGTCGAAATTTTAAACGATTTACTCGGTGAATTTGAAAAACAAAATTCTCTCGAAAATGGTTTAATCAAAATCGAGATAATGATCGAAACGCCCGAAGCAATTATAAATGAAAAGGGAGAAATAAATTTACGAAATCTGGTCGCGGCGGGAAAAGGTCGCGTCGTTGCGGCTCATTTCGGCGCGTTCGATTACACAGCGAGTTTCGGGATTTCAGGCACGCACCAGCATCTGCGGCACGAAGCGTGTAATTTCGCGCGGCAGTTGATGCAGATTTCGCTCGCGCCGCTTGACGTTCGCCTGTCGGATTCGGTAACGACCGAACTGCCGGTTACGGTTCACAAAGGCGAAAATTTATCGGACAAGTTTCTGATTCAAAATAAACGCGCCGTGCATTCAGCGTGGCGCAGGCATTTTAATAATGTTACCTGTTCGCAAATTGACGGATTTTATCAAAGCTGGGACTTGCATCCGGCGCAGTTGCCTGCGCGTTACGCCGCCGTTTATTCATTTTTCCTAGATGCGAAAGACGAACAGGCACGGCGTTTGAAAGGCTTTATCGAAAAAGCGACGAGAGCCGCGACGACCGGAAATATTTTTGACGACGCGGCTTCGGCTCAGGGACTTTTGAATTTCTTTTTGCGGGCTTTAAATTGCGGCGCGGTCGGCGAAAATGAAGTTTTAGAACTTACCGGTTTGAGTGAAATTGAATTGCGTTCGGCTTCGTTTTTGCAGATTATGGAAAACCGGCGAAAGGTGAAAACCGTTCCTTAAAGCCATCAAAGATTTGCAAAAGATATAGCCGCAAAAAAGCACAAAACACACAAAAGATTTTCTAAATTCTTTTTGAGATTTTTGTGACTTTTTGCGGCTATATTTCTTTAAAAATCAATTTTCGGTGGACATAATTTTTTCGATCATTTCTTCGCGTTCGCGTCTTTTGTCGGAAAGCTGCGGTTCTATCGAGTTTCTGAATTTCGGCGGGTTTTCAAACGGGTCAATCTGCAGTGGCAGACCGGATTTTTCCAGATTGTGAGAAATTATTTTGGCGATGAGTTCCTGCTCGAATCTCGTGATGTTGATGAATTTCGCGCCGATGCCGACATCTTCCATCGAATATAATACCTTGCAGTAAAGCGGCAGCCAATTTTTGTTCGGAAGCTGGATTTCGAGCCGGATCTCATCGCCGACGTAAACGTGTTCGTCCGGTTCGATCAGACAGCCGCCGATGCTGATCTGATTTAAAGACGTTTCCATTCTTTCGCCGTGCGGCGTGTAGCGAATCGCCGGAATATCGAGCGAGAATCTGATATGTCGTCTTTGTTCGATTGTCATCAATTGCTGAAATCGGAAGGAACTTTGTCTTGTCGGTTTTCGGCGGAAACCTCAAACTTGGCTTTATTTTACAGATTTTCGCCAAATAAAAGCAACATTAATTTTTATGTCTGTAATACGACCTGTTCATCATCGGCGGTAAACGCGCTTGTTTTCAGCCACGAACTCCAGCCGAGCATCGGTCGGCGAACGGCGCGCGTCGTCAAAATACAGCTCGGAACCTGGCGGGCTTCGAGAACGAGTTGGACATCGAAATCGAGTTCCTGACCGCTCATCATTTTGACGATTGATTTGAGCGGCTCGTGCGCCGTGCCGTTCGGCAAAAACGCCTGAAATTTCTGAAACGAAAGCGCGCCCAAACGCAGACGAAATTTCGATTGCTGATCCCAAACGCGCGTTCCGGCAATCGCCGTGTAACCCAATTTATTATTCGCCGCGCCGATGCGCGTGATGCTTTCGTCGTCGAGTTCGATCCACTGTCCGAAAAATGATCCGACCTTCACGTCAATTTCAAAGTAATCGGCAATCATCCGTTCGAGCGCGGCGGACGAATGCGGTTTCTGCGCGATCAGTCCGGCATACGGCAGAAGCGTTTCGTCTTCGACCGCCTGCCGGTTTCTCAAACCGTTCGTCCCCAGTCCCACGAAAGCGAAAAGATATTCCGTGAAATTATCATTGCCGCGCTCGTATTGAACCGGAAAGCGATATTTTTCCCAGGCGCGGTAAAAAAGCGAAACGGCGCGGTGCGTGTAGATGTCGAGAAAAGACCACATCGCCGTGTCGCGGTAACGCGCGCGGTCAACCAGAAGTTCGGTGTAGCGAATGGGCAGAACGCCGCTCGGTCCGGTCAAGCCCATAAAATTGACGAACATTTCCTGCCGCGTTTCTTCGGTTAATTCATCAATTGTTTCCGTTATTTCGTGAATCTGGCTCGCCGGAAAATCGAGTGCCATCCGCGAGCGAATGCGGATAATTTCCTGATTCGGCAAAGCATCGCCGCCGAGCGGTTTGCGGTCGGGATAAATTCTTTCGAGCAGACGCACGGCTTGAAAAAAATCAAACCGATACGGCTCGTCGAAAAGTTCCTGATTTAAATCCTTTCTCGCCACTTCCTTTTTTACTCAACGCTTTTTCGCGCAAAAATCCAGCTTTTCATCAATGACCTGACGGCAGGTTACCGAACCGTCCAAACCGAGTTTTGTGCATTCCGCATCTTTACCTTTGTCTTCGTTAAAAATGTCTTTATACGGGTCTGCCACGCCGTCACAGAAACCCGGAGACGGGCGGCTCGCTTCGAGACAACTGCTGAAGAAATACTGCACTCTCAAAACTCCGTTGAGATCGGTAACCGGTGTTGATTTGATCATCGGTACGATCTTCGTCTGACAGCCGAGATTGTCCGTTGTCCGTCCGAACTCCGCTCCTTCTTTCGAATTTTTTTTGACTCCTTCCTTATCTATAAAAAAATAGTCGGTCAGAAAAATACCGCCGACGCAGACTATCGAGATAAATGCCAAAATCCCAACTACGATCAAGACGATTTTTACATTTTTGGACATCGAGATTTCTCCTCACAATAAAACTTGTTCACCGGTTCGCGGCGCGAATCTACGAATAATTCCTTCGCGCTGATCGGATTTGATAACCGTCTGGTTAAACGAATTGAGCGATGTGTAAAGCGCGAAAAATCTTTCCATAACGCTGGCGAAAAGAAACATCCCGCTTCCGACATATTGCTCCTCGTCAAAGGTCAGAGTCGTTTCCAGACCGCGCACGAAACCCGCGCCGATATGTTCGCCGATGCGCCGGACGACCCTACGGCTTTCGATTCCCGTGATGCCCAAAATCTGCTGGCGCGTCGCGTTCGAATCGTCGAAATTATAAAGCTCCAGAATCTCCTGCAAGGCTTCGGGCGTTCCGTTTTCGCTTTCGACGATCGAAAGATAATTTAAATTGAGATGCGAGATCAAACGCCATTGCAGAGCGCGGCGTTTCGGCGGGCGGATCGTTTCGGTCGGTTTTGTCAGACAACGCACTTTTGATAAAAGTGCCGCGCCTTCGACCTCGAAATCGTCCGATTTTCCGCCGAACGGCAGACGCGACGGCAGATCGCGGTTAGTGCAGGTCGTCTTGACGGTGATGACTTCCGTCGCCGGCGTGCGCGGGTTGAAATTCATATCAACCATCGAAAGATATACTTCCGTTCCCTCGTCGTCCTGACGCTGGGACGCGCGGCGCACGGCATACCAGAAAGATTTTTCCATCTGTTCGCCGTAAGCGTGTTTGATCGAATAGAACGGCGAAAATTCGCGCGAAGTGTTCGTGCGCGGATCGGTCGTTACCACTTCGTCAATCGAATAAACTTCGGTCGTCGTCTGCCGGTGAACGTCCGGGATGACGTGATATTCGTATTTTCTCTGCGTCAGATAGATCGGATCGGCGGTGCGCGAAAAAAGATTGATGATCGGCGAACAGCCCATACGAAAAGTGTCTTCGGTGATCGGCGCGAGCGGCGGAGTTACGTCCTTTAAATGAATCAGAACATCGAAATGACTGCCGAATTTTGTTGCAATTGCACGGTCAATTCCTTCAATGTCGAAAAACAAAAATTTGTGCGGAAACGCGAAGTATTCGGTCAGCAGACGATAGCCCGGAAAAGAGCGTTTTGTGTAGGGCAGCATCGCTTCGTCTTCAGCAAAGCCGACCTGCTTGATCGCTTCGGGCGGCAGGAAGATCGGATCGGGCAATTTGATATGAATATTCGTGATGGTTTTAAAAGACCTAACTCCGATGGGCGTTTCCTTTGCGCGAAATTCGACTTTGGTCGCATGATTGAAAATTATTTCATAAAGCGGAAAAACGAGTTGCGGATCGCCGTTCAGATAAAAACGCAGAAATTTTAAAGGCTCGCCGCTCTCGCCCATTTTCATTTCCGCGAGCGGCGAATTGCCGTAACAATGAAAACTCAGACGGATAAAACATTCGGAAAATTTCCCCTGCGAATTTTTCGGCGCGGGCGATTCCAGTGCGGCGGATTCCAAAACGAGCGGCGCGAGCTGAACGTCGTAAGCCGTCCGAAAACGGCACGGCGAACCGTCAACCGGACGCGAATTAAGCCGCGCTCCGCGTTCCAAAACCTGCACAGCGGTCAATTTATCTTTCGGCGAAGCGTAGGAAAATTGCGCAACCGCCATCGAAGGAATCGGCGCGAGATAATGCGGGTAGAGTACATTGAGAAACGCCTCGGTGATCTCGGGAAGCTCGTCGTCGAGTTTCAGAGAAATGCGACCGGCGAGAAAGGCAAAGGCTTCGACGATGCGTTCGACGTGCGGGTCTTCGATCTTTTCTTCTTCGAGCAGAAGTCGCGCGGCGACCTTCGGATATTTCCGCGCAAACTCCGCGCCCATCCGCCGCAAAAAAATCAGTTCCCGCTCATAGTAACCTAAAAGTTCGTCGCGCATTTACAATAAATTTGTCTGGAAAAATGTTGGAAAATAATTTGTTAGAGATTTTAACGGTTTACGCGGCGGTTTGCCAATCGGTAAAACGAGAGAATTTATTTTTCCTTTACTTCAAACTGCCCGCTTCCCATCTGCAAAACCGTATCGAAGGTAACGGGTTCAGGCACCGGATCAACTTTCAGACGAGCTTCGATCCGAAAATTCAAAACTCGTTTGATCTCGTCAATCGGTTCAAGCGTAACGCGCAGATCCATCAGACGCGGCTCGAAAAGCCGGATCGCCGTTTCCAAAGACTGCACCAGCACTTTCTGTTCGCCCGGACTTTTGACTCCCATTCCCGTAAAATCCGAAAGACCGTAAATCGCCATTGATTTGCTTACTTCTTCGAGCTGCGATGCCGCTTCATCAGAGTGATTGCGCGTATTTAAAAGCCATTCCAGATCGCGTTTAACGCTCTGTTTCAATTCGCGCAGTGATTTGGCGCGCGAAGCCGGAGGTTCACGCGAAATATCGGGCGCGAAATCGAGAAGACGATCAAGTATCGAAGGCGTGATGCGAGTTTCATTATCTGTTCGAGCCATAAAATTTCTCTAAAATTTTCAGATTTTCCGATGAACAATTATAACAAATCAACCGCAAAGTCTGATCCGTTTCAAAATCGAAACGAACGGAACTTTGCGGTCGGATAAAAAAATAATCCGCCGGATATGCCCGGCGGATTATTTCGACTTTAACAAACTTAGATTTGTTTATTTGCTTTCAAATCGTAACCCGCTTTGACTGCGCCGCCTGTCGTGCCGTCCGGTTTCTGTTCTTTGTATTCATACTCGATTTTTGAAAAATTGAGTGAAATCTGATCGGTCGGAACGATGTCCGAATGACCTGAACCGCCGGTTTGATAACTGCTGACAAGCAGATCGGACATTGTTACGGTCATATAGGTTTCCTGTTTTCCTCCGGCTTTACGCGAAGTCAAAACCGCTTTTTTGATATGCTGTCCGGTTGCGCACGCCAGCAAAAGTTTCGGCGAGGCTTTATTCACTTTCATCACGAAATGAAAATCCTGCATTTGAACTTTACCCGCGCCGCCGCCGCCTCTCGACGAATGATCGCCCGATTGGGTCGCGCCCCACGAAAAAGATTCGATGTCAATCTCGCCTTTATGTTTCGCATCCTGACTTTCGCCGTCAATACCGTCTATCTTTAAATAATAATCAACTGCTGCCATTTTTTATTTGCTCCTCTAATATTATTCCAAAAAGTTTCGCTCCTGAGTTACCTCTCATTCGCCATATTCTCAAGACGCGCCACTCTCTGCTTTTTGCTCACAACACGAAAAATTTTCGATGAATAAAAAAGGTATTTGTTAAACCCGTAAATTTCAAAAAGCGGATTTAACAAATATCTCAAACCGCTTATTGATTCGCCGCCTGCGGAAGATCGGCGACCAGCCGCAGGGAAACCGAAAGTTCGTCCAGTTGGAAATGCGGACGCAAAAACGCCACCGCACGGTAACAGCCCGGTTTGCCCGGAATTTCCGCGACATCCACCCGCGCTTCGCGCAGAGGATACTGCGCTTTGGTTGCCGGTGAAGCCGTATCGTCTTCGGTAACGTAGTTGTGAATCCAGCGATTCAAAAACAGTTCGGCATCTTTACGCGACATAAACGAACCGACCTTATCGCGCATCATCGCTTTCAGATAATGGGCGAAACGCGACACGGCGAATAGATACTGCAGCTGCGTTGACAGACGCGCGTTGGCATTTGCCGCGTCGGTGTCGTATTTCTTCGCTTTGTTCGCCGACTGCGTTGCAAAAAACGCCGCGTAATCGGTGTTTTTGCAGTGAACGAGCGGAATAAATCCGTTGTCCGCAAATTCTTTTTCGCGCCGGTCGGTAATTGCCACTTCGGTCGGGCATTTCAGAGCGATCTCGCCTTCGTCGGTAGCGAACGTATGCGTCGGAAGACCTTGCACGAGTCCGCCACCTTCCACGCCGCGAATCGCCACGCACCAGCCGTACATCGAAAACGCTTCGGTCAGGCGTGTGCCGAGCGCGTAAGCCGCATTGCCCCACAGATATTTTTTGTGATCGCGTCCGTCCACGTCTTCTTCGAATTTGAAAGTTTCGGTCGGGCGTGTCGCTTCGCCGTAAGGCTCGCGCATCAGAACGTGCGGCAAGGTCAAACCGACATAGCGCGAATCTTCCGACTCGCGGAAACTGCGCCATTTGGCGTATTCCGTGCGGTCGAATATTTTCGACACGTCGCGCACTTCGGTCATTTCGCCGAACTCGTTCCAGCCGAAAAGATCGGCTGACGCGGCGGACAGAAACGGCGCGTGCGCGGCGGCGGCGACCTGCGAGATTTTTTCAAGCAGAGCCATATCCTGCGGGTGATTTCCGAATTCGAAATCGCCGATCAATGCGCCGAACGGCGCGCCGCCGAATGTGCCGTATTCGTCCTCGTAGATTTTTTTGAACATCGTTGACTGGTCGAATTCGAGCGCGCGTTCAAAATCCTTCAGAAGGTCTTTCTTTGTTACCGACATCACGCGGATTTTGAGCATCGGACCGGTCAGAGAGTTCGACACGAGATGATGGAGACCGCGCCACGAGGCTTCGAGTTTTTGAAACTCTTCGTGGTGCATGATCTCGTTCATCTGCGCGGAGATCAGACGGTCAATTTCGGCGATGCGGGCGTTGATCGTCGCGTCCATATTGCGCGAAAGCGTCATCTCGCCGCTCATCACCTGTTTGACGTATTCGGCGATCATATCCTTGGCGCGTTCTTTCTGAAAATCGTCCCGCGCCATTCTGCCCTCGGTTAAAATCTGATCGAGCAAACCGGCTTCCTGAACTTCCTGTTCCTGAACCTGCTCAGCCGCTTTTGATTCTTGTTTGGTTGCCATAATCCTACTCCTCCTTCTTGTCCTCGCCTTCGATGTTGAGCGCGTCGCTCAATTCCTTCTGCTTGTCGGTGTTTGAAATAATGTCCTGCAGAATGCTTTCCAATTTGTCGTTGCCGTCCATTTTCGAACGCAGATCGGAAAGTTTCTGCCGCGCTTCGACGAGTTTGCGAAGCGGCTCGACCTGCTGGACGACATTGTCCGGCTCGAAATCTTCGATGTTCGTGAATTTCAGATCAACGCCCATCTTGCTTCCGTCGTCCTGCAATTTGTTTTCGACATTGAACGCGACGCGCGGCTTCATTCCCGCCAGAACCTGATTGAAATTGTCGGGATCAATCTCGACGAATTTCCGTTCTTTGAGCGGCGGAAGCGGGTCTTCCGGCTTGCCGACGAAATCGCCCAGAACGCCGACGACGAACGGGAGTTCTTTTAACTCGATCGCCCCGCCGACTTCCACATCGTATGTGATCTGAACGCGCGGCGGTCGCACACGATCTAACTTATGTTGCAAACTTTCTTTTGTTGGCATAATAACTCAATCTCCTTTCTGATTTAACACTTTTTTCGGGTTCTCCGATTTTATCACAATTCGGAAAATCCGTGATTATTTTATTTTTAAGGCTAAACTTACAAATAAAAACTTAATTGCTCCTAACTCCATTCATCGCTTTGCTCTTCGCCGGAACTTTCGTCCTCGCTGTATGAACTGTCCGAAGAAGTAGAATAACTGTCGTCGCTCTGTCCGGTTTCAAAACCGAGCGTTTGACGCAGTTGATAAATTACGTTGTCGTCTTTGATAACGTCCGACAGCCACTGTTCGAGCGGCATATTTCCCCATTTGACCGCGCGTGAAACGAGATACGAAACCGGGCTGTGCGGCTCGGTCTTGCGGAAATATTCCGAAACTTCCGTTAAACGCCGCAAAGCGTCCTGACGGCTGCTTATCGCGCCTTTGCTCGCTCTGACGACCACCGATCCGTCGGCTGCGATTTCTTCCGCTCCGTCTCCCGTATCGCCCGAAACGTCGTCCGTTTCATCCGGTTCTTCGATCTTCTTTTCATCGAGCAGTTTTTTAACCTGCATTTTTATTTCGTCGAGCGACTTTTTCAGTTCGTGCAAACCGGGCAGTTGTTTCGGATCGAATTTCTCTTCCATCACGCGGTTGAGATTTTCGTATTCCGCCCAGCATTCTTCTACGATAAAGGCGGTTTCCTCGCAAAAAGCGCGGCGCGTCTGGGCTTTCGCCTTGCGCCAACGCGCTCCGGTTACGCGGTTTTCCTTTTCCGCCTGATCTTTTAACTCGTTGTATCTTTCCTGATCCGAGTATTCGAGCGTTTCGAGCGTTTCGGGAATATCGAATTTTTTCGATTCTTCCCAATCCCAAAAGCTCAAACCTTCTCCGGCGGTGATCGGCGCGTGTTTGACGGCAATCGCCGCTTCACGATCAAGCCATTCGAGCGCGTTGGCGCGACCTTCCATATCACCCTCGTCAATTTCGGGAAAAAGCGTCTCCCAAAAATTTTCCTGCAATCCGGCGGCAAGTCGCAGAGAATCGCGCAGTCCGGCAAATCCGTATTCATTGGTCAACGCTTCGGCAAACCACGCGGCGATCTGTAAATCCTTGCTTTTGTTTTTCAGCGCGTCGGTCGCAAGGTCTATGACTTTGCGGAAATCCGCCGTTTTGAGTTCGTGCTGCCATTCGCCCTGCGCGACATCCATATCGGCGCGGCGGGCTTCGGCGATCTCGTCGTATTCGCCCGAATAACGCAGGCTCTCGCCTGAAGGATTTTCTTCCGAGATCGGCTGAAGAAATTCTTCAAGGTCAATTACCGGCGGTTTCTGTAATTCTTCACTCATTTTTTATCTAAAATTTCGATCAAAAAAATTTTAATTTCGTCTAAAATTTATATTCCGAACAGCGGATCGTTGATCGCCGCCCAGGCTCCCGTCCACTGCGGCTGATTATTACTCAGGGCGGTGCGCATCTGTGATTTATTCTGTGCCGACGGGCTTGTTCCGGCGGTAACGGGAATTCGCGCCAGACCGTTTCGGGCGTGAAGCGCGGCATCGCCGAGATGAAGTTTATTGTGCATCAATTCGTGAAACGCCATTTCCGCCAGATAGCCGCGGCTGCTGTTGACATAAACTTCCGAAGCGGTCAGCGAACTCGTCCACGCCGTCAGACCGTCGCCGCTTCCCGCCGTTCCCGGACCTCCCGGCATTCCGCGAACAACGCTCTCCAAACTGCTCGGCACAAAATAAACGAGCATTTC
>JBGTSF010000034.1:0-57358 GCA_041940425.1 Pyrinomonadaceae bacterium | reverse complement strand
CGCGCCATCATCCGCGCGGTTGGAATCAGAAGCTGCATCAAGCCGTAAGCATTCGCGCTCGATCTCGCGTTCGGATCGAAAATCGTTTCCTGACGGATCAGACCCGCGATCTGATACGGATCGAGGCTTCTCTGCTTCGCCCAGTATTTAATGTCGTTCCAATGCGTCAGAGGATAAAAAATATCCCATTCTTCGCGTCCCATTTCCTCGGGAAACATCTGAGCGTAATCGGGATAGCTTTTTGCCAGCGAAAGAAGCGCGTTCACGTTGTCGCCTTTTAAACGGTAATGTTTTGCCAGCGCGAGATTGATCTTCGGGCTGTTGTCGGCTGTTCGTTTCGCTTCCTTGAGTTCGTCAATCGCCCAATCGAAAAGCCCGACGGTCGAAAGTTCCTCTGATTTTTCGGCGCGTTCAAGTTCTTTCGGAGTCGAAGTTTCCGGCGCGACCGTTACGAGTTTTAAATTTTCCACCGCTTTCGGCACGAGCGAACCTGCCGGAAAATTCGGCGCGGTTCGGCATTGCCCGCGACTGCGCAGAGCGGTCAATCTGTCGAGAGCGATATAGCCATACCAGTTCGCGCCGTAGCGGTAAGCGACCGCATCGTAAAGCGCGCACGCTTCCGCCGTTTTTCCCGCGCGTTCCGAATCACGCGCCGCCCAATATCCGGCTTTTCCGCGATTCGTCGTGTCTTTGTCAACATAGCGGGCGAGATGCTCGATAAGCATTTTTGACGATTCCGCAAAATTTTTGTTTTCATGTTCGAGCCAGGCGAGTTCGAACTGCGCCTGCGCGACATCAATTGCCTGCGGATAAGCGGCGACTGCCGACTGCAGAAAATATTTTTCGTCCGAACGATTTTTTGCATCACGCGCCGCCATTCCGACCGCAACGACCGTTTTCGGCGTCCAATCATTTCGCGGGAGTTTTTCGCGCATTTCCGAAACGATTGACCGCGCCTGTTCCCACTGACGCGCTTTCGCATAACCGAGCGCGAGTTGATAATAGGCTTCCGGTTTTTCGTCAGCCGATGCCGGAATCGCGTTAAACGCGCTGTTGGCTTCGGTCATTCTTCTCGCATTGACATAAGCCGTTAATCTTTTGAGCTGCATTTCCGGCGTACTCGCCGTCGGAAAATTTCTCAAAAGATCGTTGTAGGCGTTGGCGGCTTCCGGGAAATTTTTCGCCGCGTAAAGTTTGTCCGCGCGTGTGCGGATTTCCTCTTGCGTGCGCGGCGTTAAATCCTGTGCGAGAGAAACCAATTTCGCTTCGGCTTCTTTTGCCGCATCTGTTCCCGCGCCATAAAAAAAGGTTTGACGATAAAATTTTATCGCGTTCGTCTGATCGGTTTGCCGTTCGTATGCTTTCGCCGTTATCAAAAGCGAAGCGGCGTTATGTTTCGCGTTCAGTTCGCTCAAAAAGTTTGGAATCTGCGCGGCTTGTCCCGACTGCAAAGCCGAATTTGCCCAGAGCAGTTTCGATTCGTTTGCTCTCAAAGAATTAGGAAATTCTTTTGCGACCTGTTCGAAAACCCGCATCGCTTCGGCGTGATTTCCGGCTGACTGCAAAGCGCGACCGCGAAGCCAGAGCGCGTAATCGCCGAGGTTGGTTTTTTGTTTGAAAATGTCCGTATTTAAAATTTGCGCCGCGCCCGCGAAATCGTTCGTTTCAAATTTGATCCGCGCCCGGAGAAGTTTTGCCAGCGCGCCGGTTTTCGTATTTCCGTAACGCCGTTCGATGTCGGCGACGACCGATTCGGCGGGCAATTTCCCGTTTTTCGTCAGATCGCGCAAAACTTTCAGCGCGTCCGTCTCGTCGAGTTTTTCGACAAACGCCGAACAGCTCGTCGTAAAAGGAACGAGCGCGAGCGCGGCGGCGAAAAACGAAAGCGTCAGGAATGAATAAAGGTTAAAGCGAAAATTTTTCTGATATTGCATTTTTGTAATTTTCTCCAGATCTTCGATGCGTTTCAAATAAAAGAGTTTTGATGAAATAAAATCTTCTCATTAGTGAATTTCTATTATATGATAGCAGATGAAATTTTCACCTTCTGGAGTTTTTTAAAATATATGAAAAAGACTTTTCCCGCGCTCGCGCTCGTTTTTCTTTTTTCGTCTTTTCAATTTGCCCAAAATCCGCCGCCTCCGCCGCCGGTCGTAGATGATAAGGATGTCGTCAAGATCACGACGACGCTGATCCAGATTGACGTGAGCGTGACGGATAAAAAAGGAAACCCGGTCAAAGACCTCAAACCCGAAGAAGTCGAGATTTATGAAAACGGCAAGCGGCAGGAAATCTCGAATTTTTCGTTCATTTCGAGCGTCAAAGAAAAAACCGTAGAAACAAAACCGGAACAGCCGAATATTCCTATACCGCCGCCGGCGGTTCGACCGGAACAGGTCAGACGGACGATCGCGCTGGTGGTTGATGATCTGACGCTTTCGTTTGAAAGCACCTATTATGTGCGCCGCGCTCTGAAAAAATTTGTTGACGAGCAGATGCAGGACGGCGATCTTGTCGCTATCATCCGCACGGGCGCAGGCATCGGCGCGCTTCAGCAATTTACGACCGATAAACGTCAACTCTACGCCGCGATCGAAAAAGTGCGCTGGAATCCGATCGGCAGCGGCGGTATCGGCGCGTTTGCGGCGATCGAACCTTCCCAAAACGATGCGGCAAATCAAACCGAAATGTCGGACGAAGAAGACGAAGACGTTGACCAATCGGTCAGCGACCCGGAAAGCTTCCGCGAGAGTGTCTTTGCGACCGGAACGCTCGGCGCGATCAATTACATCGTGCGCGGAATGCAGGAGCTTCCGGGCAGAAAATCCGTGATGCTTTTTTCCGACGGCTTCGCGCTGTTCACAAAATCGCCCAACGGTTTTACGGATTCGTCGCGGGTTTTGGAGTCCCTCAGAAGATTGGTTGACGCGGCAAACCGCGCTTCGGTCGTTGTCTATACGATGGACGCGCGGGGTTTGGCGATTACGGGATTGACCGCCGCCGATAATACCAGCGGAAAATCCGTCGAGCAGATCGAAAAGGCTCTTTCCGACCGCCGGACAAAACTTTTCGACACGCAGGAAGGTCTGACCTATCTCGCCAAACAGACGGGCGGTTTTGCCATTATCAACAACAATGATCTGAGCGGCGGCATACGTAAAATGCTCGACGATCAAAGTTATTATCTGATCGGTTACGAGCCGCAGGAAGAGATTTTCGATCCGCAAACACGGCGTTTCAATAAGCTTGAAGTCAAGGTCAAACGCAAGGACGTAAACGTGCGCTACCGGAGCGGATTTTTCGGTGTCAGCGACGAAGAAATTGCCAGAAAGCCGAAACCCGAAATGACCGCCGGACAAAAGATCATCAATGCCATCACGTCGCCTTTTGCACAGAACGAAATTCCTCTGCGGCTTAATGCCCTTTTTGGCAACGATGAAAAGCAAGGCTCATTTATCCGCTCGTTTCTGCATATCAATGCCGAAAATATCGCTTTTACCGACGCGCCCGACGGAAAGAAAAAAGCTTCGTTCGACATCGTGGCGATCGGTTTCGGCGATAACGGCATTCCGGTTGACAGCCTCAGCAAAACTTTTACGGCAAACTTAGATGAGCCGACCTACAAATTTATAAAAGAGTACGGGTTGTTTTACGATTTTCTTCTCCCGATCAAAAAAGCCGGCGCATATCAATTGCGCGTGGCGATTCACGACGCGGGATCAGGCAAGGTCGGTTCGGCAAATCAATTCGTCGAAGTTCCGAATTTTAACAAAAAACGCCTGACGCTTTCCGGCATCATTCTGGAAAATATGCCGTATCGGGATTGGGAAAAACTCGCAAGAGGCGAAAAATCTGAATATCAAACAAATCCGGTCGAAGATACGTCTCTCAGACAATTTAGATTAGCAACGGTTTTAAATTTCGGTATAGTCGTCTATAACCCGAAATTAAATCCGGGAGGCAAACCCGATCTAACGACGCAGACGAGATTGTTCAAAGACGGGAAAATCCTTTTTGAAGGAAAAGTTCAGCCCGTTTTGACCGATAACATAACAGACACAAGGCGTGTCAGAGCCAACGGCGCATTGAGTTTGGGAACCAATCTTTTGCCCGGCGAATATGTCCTGCAAATCGTCATAACCGACAATCTGGCAAAGAAAAAACGGCAGACCGTTTCGCAGTTCGTGCCGTTTGAAATTGTTAAGTAGCGGGCGGCAGCAAGCGGTAGGCAGCGGCACTAGGCAGTAGGCAGGAAAAAAGTCCGACATTTTTCGTCGGACTTTTTTACTTTGAGAAAAAATTTAACAGATGATTTTTCGATATTAACACTGCCTACTGCCTAGTGCCGCTGTCTGCTTTTTTATCGTTCGTCGGTAACTCTGACCAAATCGGAAAGCTCGTTTTCGGCTTCTTCGATCTCGTTGAAATTCGTTTCAAAACGAATCGAATCGGAAACGCGCGGCGGGTGATTTTCTCTCGATTTGGATGACGGAAGTTCTTCGCCGGGCGGAATGAATGACGGGATTTCGTATGCCTCACTGCTCGAATCGTCTTTGCTGACGAGTTCGGCGATGTCGCCGAGGTCAATAAAAAAATCGGCAACGTCAATCAGACGCGGCGCGGTGTTCGAGCGAAATCCGGCGACCTCGACGCGGCAGCCTTTATACGCGACGGCATTAACGGCGTAAACAAAATCTTCATCGCCCGAAACCAAAACCGCCGTGTCGTAACGTCCGGCAAGCGAGAGCATATCAACCGCGATCTCGACATCTAAATTCGCCTTGCGCGTTCCGTCGTAAAATGTCTTGAGTTCTTTTTGCACGACGCGAAAACCGTTGCGCCGCATCCATAAAAGAAATCCTTGTTGGCGTTCCGCGCCCGCGTCAACTCCGGTGTAGAAAAACGCGCGGAGCAGGCGACCGTCGCCGAGCAGAACGCGCAGTAATTTATTGTAATCAATGTCAACATTATGAAACCGCGCGGCGTGGAAAAGATTGTTGCCGTCTATAAAAACGGCGACGCGCCCGCGATGCCCGAATTGCCACGAAGGGTTTGTGGTCATGTCAAACTGCATTTTTAAAAATCCTTTTTTATCGAAAAATATTAAAAGTTTTCGACTGCCGTTGACATTTTCGGTGAAAAACGGGAATGACGAGAATTGGCTTGATTGTTATTCGGATTGAAAATTTATTTCATCAATCAATTTATAATGTATAATTTACATCGGTTGCCGTTTTTATGCGGCGGCGTTAAATAGCTGATTCAAAATTTTATTAAAATAATTTTCGTTTTCGTTTTTCTGATAAATTCAACTTGCAGTCCGGTTAAATAAAATCAATTTATATTGTGCCTTTTTGCCTAGCTTCAGGTCAAGCGTTTTAAATTTTTATGGAAGATACAAAGGAAAATCAGCCGCGTGAAGAATCGTTAAAAGAGATGCCCGTTCAGACGGAAATCATCGCATACGATTCGAGCGAAATGATCGCCTGCGTCAAATGCGAAAGAGCGAATCCGCCGAATCGTCTGAAATGTCTCTATTGCGGCGCACAGCTCGAATTTTCCGACGAGCAGAGCGGATATATCAAACCCGTTTTGCGGCGGCTCGAAGCTTGGGAAAAAGGGTTTAATCTGATCTATATGCCGGAAGTTTCGGCGGAGATTGACAGCCAGACGATCAAAGAAATCAGCCGGATGACGCGGATCGAAACGGACGTTTTGCAGAAACTTTTCGAGGCGCGAAAAGCTCTGCCGCTCGCCCGCGCCGAATCGGAAAAAGAAGCCGAGATCGTCCGGCAGAGATTCGGCGAGTTGGGAATTTACACGCTCATTTTAAGCGACGAAAAATTAGCCGCTGAAAATCTGCCGAAACGACTGCGCGGATTGGAATTTTCGGGCGACACGATTCTTTTGAAAGTGTTCAACACGGACGAAATTTTTGAAGCGCGAAGCGAAAATTTATTTTTGATCGTTACCGGAGCGGTTTTTCAAAAGCGCGTCGAAGCGACCGAAAAACGCGGCAAAAAAGGCGAGAATATTTTACTCGAAGCGACCGAAACCGCGACGGATGAAAAACTGTTTGATATTTATTTCCAGAATCAGGAAACCGGATTTCGCATTACTCAAAAAGGCTTCGACTTTTCGAGTCTCGGCGAAGAAAAAAGTCTGCTCGCGGCGGAAAATATCGCGCGGCTTGCGCACAAACTAAAAGCATTTGCGCCTAACTCAAAATTAGTTGAAGATTATCTGCAAATCCGCGCCGTTCTCGGAAATGTCTGGGAAATCTCCGAGCAGAAAGATTCTAAAGGCTTGGTGCGCGAAAGATTCGGGAAATTCAATCTCGGAAACGTTACGAACGTTTCAAATTTGGAACAGTTTACAAAATACTCGCGGATGCAGAAAGAGGTTTATGAAAAAGTTTAAGGGAAGAAGGCAGAAGACAGAAGACAGAAGACAGAAGACAGAAGTTGGAGATCGAACAAATAAAACTAAGCACTCAGCACTCAGCACTCAGCACTCAAACTTGGTTTTCGGTGTTCTGCCCGTTTTAGAACTTCTTCGGGCAAATCCGAAACGGGTTGAGAAAATTCTTATTGCGGAAAACGTACGCGAAAAACGCCTTTCGGATATTTTCGATCTGGCAAAACAAAACCGCGTTATCATTCAAAGAACGGCGCGTGAAAATCTGTCGAAATACGCGGCGGAAAATGCCAATCATCAAGGCGTGATCGCTTTTGCCGCGTCTGCCGAATACACCGACGCTGACGAACTTTTAAGCGAAATTTTTGCAAAAGAAAATCCGCTCGTTTTAATTTTGGACGGCGTAGAAGACCCGCGAAATCTGGGCGCGATCCTGCGCGTCGCCGAATGCACCGGTGCGGACGGCGTGTTTATTCCCGAACGCCGCGCCGTCGGTCTGACGGAAACGGTTGCGAAATCTTCCGCCGGAGCGACCGAATATGTCAAAATTGCGAAAGTTCCGAATCTCAACCGTTTGATTGAAGAGCTAAAAGAGAATAACATTTGGGTAGTCGGAACAAGCGCGGAAGCCGAAAACGTTTATACCGATTGGGATTGGACGCAGAAATCCGCTTTGGTTCTCGGCGGCGAAGGCAAGGGCTTGCATCGCCTGGTTGCGGAAAACTGCGACGCGCTCGTTAAAATCCCGATGCGCGGAAAAATTGAATCTCTGAACGTTTCGGTCGCCTGCGGCGTTATATTATTTGAAGCGAATAGACAGCGAAGTTCAAAGTTCAAAGTTCAAAGTTCAAAGTAATTTTGAGTTTTTAACCTTGAACTTTGAACCTGAAACTTTGAACTATAAAAAATTATGTTTTGCCCAAAATGTGGAACGAGAAACCCGGACAACGGAAAATTTTGCCGTTCGTGCGGCACGGATTTAGGAAATGTGACGGCGGCTTTAAATAGCAGTGAACTTGTTCATGCGCAATATTCAGACGCGGGAACGGCGCATATTCACACGGAAGCTAGCCGCCGTAAAGACCCGAACGAAGTTTACGGCGACGCGATAAAGCAAATTATTTCGGGCATCGGATTTGTGATTGTCGCCATCGTTCTATTCACGACCGGCGTAGCGGGCGGCAAGGCTTGGTGGTGGGCGATGCTCTTTCCGGCGTTCGGTTTTTTGTCGAAGGGCATTTCCGATTATCTGAAATCGAAACGAATGGAAAGCCGTATCGGAGGGTTTACCGAACCGGCGCAGTTTTCATTGAACGAAGTCGAAACAAAAGGCGATCTGCCGCCAACCCGAACCGATTACGTCGCGCCGTCCGATTCGCGCTATCGAACCGGCGATCTCGTCCCGCCGAGCGTTACCGACAACACGACGCGCCATCTGGAAATGGATTCCGAAGGCGAAACGATGACTTTGCCGAAAAAGTGATTATGAAGTTTTTATTTCTTACAATTTTACTGTGTAGTTTTTCTTTTACTGCTTTCTCGCAATCCGAAGAAAAAATCGTGCCGCTTTCAGTTTTGAAAGTAAAAGGAAAAATAGTTGAACAGGAATTTCCGAATATTCCGCAAGAAATAAGAAATTTTCACGCGCGAGGTCAATTTCGATATGTCGTGATTGTGGATAAAACCGGAAAAGTAAAAGAAATAAACTCTATTTCCGAATTTTCAGAAAGAGTTGATAAGTATCTGATAGAAATAATAAAACAATGGCAGTTCAAACCTTTGAAATTAGAAGGAGAAGAAGTTTCTTACAGAGCGATCATTTTAATTCCGTTTTGCTACGGAAGTTTTAAAAGATGTTCTTATTAACAGTTCATTAAAGATTCTCAACTCCGACCACGCCCAAAACTATTAATAAAGCGCGTTGACTTCCGATATAGCTGTCTTTTGAATCCCACTGTTCTTCAAGCGAATGCGCTCCGCTTCCCTTTCCGCCGCCGTCAATCGTGATCGCCGGAATACCGATGCTGATCGGCAGGTTGGAATCGGTGCTGGCAAAACCGAAATCGTTTTCGATATTCATAAATTTGTTGGCGGACGCGGCGAGTTTTATGAGCGGCAGTTCCTGCGATTGATTTCCCGTCGGGCGGTCGCCGACCTGTTTTATGTCGAGCGCGATCTTTCCTTTATCGTTCCAGCGTTTGTTTTCTTCCCCTAATGCTTCTTCGGCAGATTGTTTGAATTTCGCATCGAGTTTGGCGAGTTCCTGCGGGTCAACCGAGCGCATATCAATGTCGAACGAGGCTTCGGCGGCGATAGAATTGACGCTCGTTCCGCCGCGAATCATTCCGACGTTAAAGGTCGTTTTTGGATTCGACGGAGTTTGAAATTCGGAAATTTTGGAAATCAGCCGTCCGAGCGCGTGAATCGGATTCGCCATTCCGAACGCGCCGTAAGAATGTCCGCCTTTGCCGGAAAACGTAACACGGTATCGCTTACTTCCGACCGCGCCGGTCGTCACGCCTAAGCCTGTTCCGTCAATCGAAATAAAATGCGTGATCTTTCCCTTCAGTTCTTGATTGAAAAGATGACGAACGCCTTTCAAATCGCCGAGACCTTCTTCGCCGACATTGGCGACGAAAATTAAATTTCCGATGGTTTCGATTTTGTATTGTTCGAGAGTTTTGGCGATTGCTAAAAGCAACGTCAGACCGCGCGAATCGTCGCCGATGCCGGGAATTTTTATAACCGTTCCGTCACGTTTTGTAATCAGCGGCGTATCCATCGCAAAAACCGTGTCGAGATGCGCGGCTAAAACAAGCGTCGGCGCGTCTTTTCCGCCCGCGCCGGGACGTTCGCCGATGACGTTGCCAACCGCATCAACGCGGACGTTGTTCAAACCGATCTCTGCAAAACGCTTTTTGAAATATTCACCGCGTTCTTGTTCCTCAAAAGTCGGCGCGGGAATTTCGGTGATCTTTATCTGTTCTTCGACGGTTTCCGGCTCGATCTGTTTGATAAATTCAAAAGCCTTTTTGACCTTTGAATTTTTCATCAAAACGTCAACATCGGTCGTTACCTGCGCGAACACGGAAAGTGTCGGCAAAAATACGATCGTGAGAATTAAAACTATCTGTTTTGTTGTTTCCATAATCAGTTTTAGAAGTTAGGATGCGGAAAAAAAATACCCGGAACAAGTAAAAAGTGATAAGTAATAAGTGATAGATGCCGGCGAAAAATCAGTCTTGACTTATCACCTTTCACTTATTACTTATTCCGAATCTTTCCGTTTAATTTTCAACCTCTATTTTCGAGTTCGAACTCTAAATTTTCTTTCGCAAATCCAATTTATGTCCGGCGAGTTTTTCAAAAATCTTTAAATAAGTTTTCGGAAAAATCCGGTGAATATAGTTGATCGCGTGCGCGTCTTTGCCAATCAGGATTCGAGTGTTTTCTTTTTTTATTCCGCGCACAATTGTTTCGGCGGCGCGTTCGGGCGAAGTCTTGGCGACCGAATCGAAAAATTTCGCGCCCTGTTTTTTATATGCTTCAGGCGTGTCTTTGCCGAGCCGCGAATTCCGCGCGATATTGGTTTTTATTCCGCCCGGATGAACGCTCGACACGACAATATTCGAATCGGCAAGCTCGTGTCTGAGAGATTCGGTGAAACCGCGCACGGCGAATTTCGAAGCGCAATACGCGGTCTGTTCGGGCGGCGCGATAAAACCGAAAACGCTCGACAGATTGACGATGTGCGCTTTGTCTTGCTGCTTCAAAACCGGCAGAAAAACTTTACAGCCGTAAACCACGCCCCAGAAATTTATGCTCATTAGCCACTCGAAATCTTCCAAAGAAATTTGCTCGAATGTTCCGAAAAGCCCGACTCCGGCATTGTTTATAAGATGCGTCACGCGCCCGTGTTTTTCCAAAACTTCCGCTTTCAATCTTTCGACTTCTTCGAGTTTTGAAACATCAATAATGTGAGCCGAAACCGAAACATTTAATTTTTCAATTTCTTCACGAGTTTCATTCAGACCGTTTTCATCAATGTCTGAAACCGCAATTCCGGCAATTTTTTCTTCCGCCAGACGAACAGCCAGAGCGCGACCGATGCCCGAAGCCGCGCCGGTGATAACCGCAATGCTATTGTTCGTTAAACTCATTTTTTTGAGTAGGCAGTAGGCGGCGGCAGTTGGCAGTCAAAAATAAAATAATCTAGTTGAATATTCGAAATCAACCTGCCAACTGCCTACCGCCGCTGCCTACTTTCGAATCAAGATTCGAGCATTGCCGACATTGCCGTTCGCGTCGAACACACGCAGGGCGACAGAATACTCGCCCGCCGCCGGAACGAGAATTTCCATCGTGTAGCGTTCGCGCGGGCTGTCGGAAATACCGTCATCCGCATAGACGGTTTTCCATTCGCCGCCGTTGATGCTGTATTCCGCTTTAATTAAATAACTTGCCGCGTCCGCTGCTTCGAAAACGACACGCGCTTTATCATTCATTATCTGCGGCTGACCGACGGCGGAAACTGTCGGTGCGGAATTGTCTATCTCGAACGGCTCGCTGACTTTCTCGTCGCGCAGTGCCAGACCGTTCGGATTGGAAAGCGCGTCCGACACGGCGATCTTGAAAACATAGCGACCGTCGGCGAGCGAATAGCCGTCAATCGTGTAAAAATTATCGGTCAGATTTTCCTTTAATAATTTAAAAGTATTTTCGCCTGCCTCGCGGTAATAAACCGCATATTCCAATTTATCGCCGTTGCGGTCTTCCGCGTTCCACGTCAGCGAACGCGCGCCGCGCTGGTAAACCTTTCGCGGAACGGTCGGCGGAATCACGATTCCGAATGTCGCCGGATCGAGTCCCGATGTTTCGATATTCGGATCAACCTGAACGGGCGGATTCGGAAGCAATCCGACATTGGTCGGCAAAATTTCTATCGAAAGAATCTCCGGCGCGATGTTGCGCGGCAGATACGAAACATTCACTTCGCTAAGCCGAGAATTTGAATTTTTCAAAACGGCTCGCCACTGCAAAAATTTTGCGGTCGGACTTGTTACCTGCGCGCCTTTCTGATCGGTTAAAGAATTGCTCCACGCGCTCCATGTTTCATCAGGCGTTTCGGTGTTGCCGCTTCTCGTTTGAATCTCGACAGTTCCCTCGGAACGCCACCAGATTCTGCCCCACGAAGCCGCCGCGTTCGCGTCCAGAACGGGCGATTCGTAAATTCCGTCTTTTGCCGATTCGCCGCCGAAACGAAAAATTTTTCCCTGATTGCTCGTCGTCGCATAGAGACTTCGATTAAACGTAAAAAGCGTCGAAACCTGACTTTCGTCGGTCTGCAAAACGAGCGTTTCGTTCCCCTGATTTGAAACCGAATAAATTCTGCCTTTGTCGGAAGTCCCGACGAAAACGCCGCCGCCGGTCTGATGCGCGTAAAGCGAAAACGCCGCCACGTCCGAAGAATTCCAGATGATATCGTTTCCACCGTCGGGCAAAATACGGTAAACGGCGGATTTTGCCGCGCTCAGATCGTAGCGGCTTTTCGCGGGCTTCGGAGTTTTCGGAGTTTTTGCGTTTGTCGAGTTTGTCGTTTTCGGTATCGGCGTGGTGGTCGGAGTCGGCGTTTTCGCCGCCGCTACCGTTTCGCTCAGTGCGAGCGCGTAAACCGAACCGTCCACACCAATTTTTAAATCGTGAATTTCCCGAAGCGGCGAATCGAGCAAAGCAAACGGCTTTCCGTCCGCCGAAAATCTTAAAACCAGACCATTTGAATCCGTTCCCGCGTAAAGATTTCCCTGACGGTCGGCGGCAAGCGAGATGATATGCGTTTCGCTCGTATCGAAAAATAAAGAATTTTCCGCCGCCGCGTTTGCCGTTCTGACTTTATAAATTTTCCCGTTCTCGCCCGTCCCGACCGCCAGACTGCCGTCCGCAAAAACCGCCAGCGACCAGATGTATTTTTCTTTCGGATCAAAGAAAACTGTTGCCGCGCCGCCGGCTTCGATTCGGTAAACTTTTCCATCGGGCGAAGTTCCCGCATAGAGTTCGCCGTTTTTTCCGATTGCTAATGCGGCGACATTCAGTTCGTTCAAATCGGCAAAAAGTGTTCCCTTACCATTTGCGTCAACTTTAAAAATCTTTCCGTCCGAACCCGTTCCGAGAAACACATTTCCCGAAGCGTCGGTCGCGCTCGACCAGATGTAAGATTGTTCCGAATTAAAGAGTTCCGCGAGATTCGGCGCGAGCGAGATCGCCCCGTTTTCATCAATCGAAACGCCGCGCGATTCGCCCTTTAAAACGTCTTCGCGCGTGTTGATCGTCCAGATCGCCGGTTCGCTCGCCTCAATTGTCGTTGAAAAAAGAAGTGCAAAGATTAAGAAAAGAAAGTATTTTTTCATTTAGTTTTAGGGGAAAGAGTTTTTTTTACGTTCACAAAAAACAATAAAGTTTATACGCGGAAAATTCAATACAAGTTACCTAACTTTTAAGTGCAAATAAGTAAGAAGCTCAAATTGTCTGTTAAGCGAGCGGTCTTTGACCGCGTTCTAAATTTTACATACAAACGCGGTCAAAGACCGCTTACTTAACGGTTAGAAGATTTTTTCAGTTTGTATGTTTTCTGACCGAAACGGGTTTTCGGCGAATCTTTTTCGGTGCTTTAATCGGCTTGGCTTCTAAAAATCTGAGCGCGTCCTCTAATTCTTCAGCGTCGCCCGTGATCAGTCTCGCGCTTCTTTCTCTGGTCAGATACGCCCAAAACCATTCGCTCAAAACATAGAGGCGATTTTTAAAACCGATCAGCGAAATAACGTGAACGAACAGCCAGGCGAGCCACGCAAAGAATCCGGTCAATTTAAAACGTCCGGCTTCAACGATGGCGCGGCTTTTTCCGATAGTCGCCATCGAGCCTTTGTCCCAATATTTAAATTCCCTGCGCGGCTTGTTGTCCAGATCATTCAGAATATTTTTGGCGGCAGTTTCCGCCATCTGGATCGCGGCGGGCGCAACGCCCGGAACGAGCGAGCCGTCTTCCTGTTCGAAACGCGCCATATCGCCGACGACAAAAATATTTTTGCGACCGGGAACGGACAAATCTTTTTCGACCAAAACCCGTCCGGCTTTGTCAGTTTCCGCGCCTAATGCTTTTCCCAAAAACGAAGCCGCCACGCCCGTCGCCCAGATCGCCACGTCGCATTCGATCCACTGGTCGCCGACCTTGACATTGCCGTCTTTGAGATCGGTTACAAAACTGTTCAGATAAACCTCAACGCCCAATTCTTCCAAATCTTTTTTCGCGTGCGCCGAAAGATCGGGCGAAAAGCTATTTAAAATTCTATCGCCGCCTTCATATAAAACGACCCGCGCTTTTCGGGTGTCAATCGCCTTAAAATCATTCGATAAAGCCTGCCGCGCAATACCGGCAATTGCGCCCGCGAGTTCGACTCCGGTCGCCCCGCCGCCGACCACGACGAAATTGAGCGGCTCGTGTTTTCCCGTCAGAATCGCTTCGCGTTCTGCGAATTCAAAAGCGAGCAGAACGCGGCGGCGAATCTCCAGCGCGTCTTCGACCGTTTTCAGTCCCGGCGCAGAATCTTCCCAGTCGTCGTGTCCGAAATAAGAATGCCGCGCGCCCGCCGCCAAAATTAAATAATCAAACGGAATCTCCGAATCGTCGTGCAGTCGGACATTTTTATTTTCCAGATCGAAACCGACCGCTTCGCCCAACAGAACCTCGACATTTTTATAACGATGCAAAATCCGCCGAATCGGCGAAGCGATCTCACCCGGCGACAAAACGGCGGTCGCCACCTGATACAAAAGCGGCTGAAACGTATGATGATTTTTTTTATCAATCAGAGTAACTTTGACAGACTTATTCGCCAGAGTCTTCGCCGCCTCAAGCCCGGCGAAACCGCCGCCGATGATCACAACTTTCGGTTTTTCCATCATAAATATTTTCTTCTAAATACTTGTGAAAAGTATCTCATAATTGAAGAATTTTTACATTCATTCGAGCCATTTCAACTCGTTTTCGTCGTGCCAATCGCGTTTGCAAAAGCGACATTGTTTGGCTTCAGAAGTTCTAAGCGGTTTACCGCAATAAGGACAAGGATAATTAAATATAGCTTCGGGATTTCCTTTGTGCATAACCCAAATTTTTGCGAATCTGCGCGAACATCCAGTTAAATATCTCAATTCTTCCATTGCCATCATAGGTCGTGTGTTTGAAAGAAGTTTGATTCTTATTTCGTCCTTTTCACCGAGTTCTTCAAATTGCGGAACATATGTTTTACACTTTTTGCAATACAAACCTTTGTCGGGAAAACCTTCGCCAAAATTTTCAAGTTCTTTTCTCGTATAAGTTTGCTTGTCCAATCGTTAAACTCCAATATATTTCGCATAAATGACGCGCGCCGTCGAAACATCATCAGTTCCGCGAATGATCGCCCGCGCGTCTTTGAAAACCGTCAACTCAAAACCGTCAACATTTAACCTTAAAAGATATTCATTCAATTTTATTTCGCCCGTGTTTTTTAATTTTTCAGCTAAATTTTGCAAATCAATTTGCGAAGCATTTTGAGGCTGAATCTGCACGGCATCGCGCCCGCAAAGAACAGCGGAAAATTCCGCGTTTTCGGCTTCGAGAAATTCAAAATTTCTTTTCCTGCACGTTTCGCAATCTTCATTCGGCTCACCCAATTTTATTTTTCGCCAGTCGTTTTGCCAAACGTCAATCTGAATCAAAGATTTGTGAAGACTTTCAAAATCACCAACCAAAATCTTCAATACTTCGGTCGTCTGAATCGCCGAGATGCTCGTAATGATCGGCTGGATCACGCCCGCCGTATCGCACGTCGGCGCACTTCCCGCCGCAGGCATTTCTTCGAAAATACAGCGCAGACACGGCGTTTCATCCGGCAGTATAGTCATCGTCGTTCCGTAGCTTGAAACCGCCGCGCCGTAAATCCAAGTCTTTTTATTTTTCACGCAAGCGTCGTTTATCAAAAAGCGAATCTGAAAATTGTCCGTGCCGTCCAAAACCAGATCAACGTCCGTTACAAACGATTCGATGTTTGAATTATTCACGTCCGCAACAATCGCTTCAATTTCGATTTCCGAATTTATTTGCTTGACTCTTTTTTCCGCCGCAACCGCTTTCGGCAGACGTTCCCGCGCGTCCGATTCGCTAAATAAAGTTTGTCTTTGCAAATTTGAAAACTCGACAAAATCGCGGTCAACAATTCTCAAAAATCCGACTCCGGCACGCGCTAAAATCTCGGCGTGCGACGCGCCAAGCGCACCGCAACCAACGAGCAAAACGCGCGAATTTAAAAGTTTTTCTTGACCGTCTTTTCCGATTTTCTGAAATAGAATCTGGCGGCTGTAGCGAGTGTTCATTTTAGTTATTTTAACACTTATGGAAGAAATTTAAGACCGAAGTTTTTTCTGAATTTTCAACAGGTATTCATCATCGGCGCGTTTATAATCGTGGGACGAAACGTAGCCTTCATAGCGGTCGAAGAATTTATCTACATTTGAAGAAATTTGCTTCCATTCGTCCATCCGCGTGCCGTGAAGCGGGAAAAGTTTGGCGTGAACGTGGTCAACGCCGAAGCCTTCGAAAACGAGCGCGGTTCTGCCGACATCTTCGAATTTTTCGTCCAGAAGTTTCGCCACGCGCTTTGCCGCAACGATCAGATTTTGCAAAACTTCGTCCGGCAGATCGAAAGCATAACTC
Source organism: Pyrinomonadaceae bacterium (assembly GCA_041940425.1). GTDB lineage: Bacteria > Acidobacteriota > Blastocatellia > Pyrinomonadales > Pyrinomonadaceae > DATHTS01. Next base: position 41,196 of record JBGTSF010000034.1, on the reverse strand, counting down.
GGATAATGTTTTTTCGGAATGACGACCGTCACGCCGTCCGTGTTCGGTTTAAATGAAAGAAATGCGACGTGATCGTCGTCTTCCCAAACCGTATAAGTCAGAGATTTTCCGGCAGCGACTTCGCAAAAAACACAAGTTTTCTCCATAGTTTTTTTATTGTAAACTCCGGCGATTAATTTGAAAATTGACGGCTCTAAATTTTTTATTTTTCAAATTTCAAAAAATAAACTTGACATCTACGAAATTTTTCGTATAAACTGCGTTCTATTAAATACGAACTTTTTCGTAGAACATTATGGCAAAGCAAAGCAAACCGACAAAAGCGGAACTCGAGATTCTCTCGATTCTCTGGGAAAAAGAATCGGCGACCGTGCGCGAAGTCTATGAGATCATCAACGAGCGCAAACCGGCGAGCTACACGACCGTTTTGAAATTGATGCAGATCATGTTTGAAAAAGGTCTTGTCAAACGCGACGAATCGAGCCGCGCGCATATTTACCGCGCGAAACAGCCGGCGGAACAAACGCGGAAAAATCTCGTTTCCGATTTGTTGGAAAAAGCGTTTCGCGGTTCGGCTTTAAAATTGGTTCAGCACGTTCTCGAAACCAAACCGGCGAGCGCGGAAGAACTCGCGGAAATTCGCCAATTGATCACGGAAGCGGAGAAGAAAAACAAATGAATATTTCTATCTTTTTAAATTCAAACACGGTCGAAAACTTGGGTTGGACGCTTCTACATTCGCTCTGGCAGATCGCTCTGGTGGCGTTCGTTTTGTTTTTGCTTTTAAAGATTTTTCGTCGTTCGACGGCAAATCTGCGTTATTGGCTTTCGGTTTTCGCGCTGATTTTTTCGGTTGCGCTTCCCGTTTTGACTTTTTATCAACTCGAAAAAAATTCGACTTATATTTTTTCCTCAGACAAAATTTCAAGAGCAAAAAATTTGAACGCAGCTGAAAAACCGTATTTCACGCCGGAAAATTCTGCGATTCAAAACGAAAATAATACTGAATCGGCAAACATAAAAACTGTCGGATTTTTCGATTCGATCAAAAACCTGCAAAACGATTTCTCAAAAAATATTTCGTTCGCTCTGCCGTTCCTCGTCGGCTTCTGGTTTATCGGAATTTTGATTTTCGGGCTTCGTTTGGTCGGCGGTTTCCGGCAGCTTTATATTTTCAAAACGCGCGAAATTTCCGCGCCGGATAAAAATTGGCAAAGCAAATTTACGACGCTTTGCGAACAACTGAACGTCAAGCAAAAAGTAAAATTCTTAAAATCCGATCTCATCGAAACCCCCGTCGTCATCGGCTTTTTAAAACCCGTCATTCTAATTCCGGCGAGTGTGTTTTTGCAGATCTCGCCGAAGGAATTGGAAACCATCATCGCGCACGAACTCGTTCATATTCGCCGCGGCGACGCGCTCGTAAATTTCGCACAGAGTTTTGTCGAGGTCGTGTTTTTTTATCACCCGTGCGTCTGGTGGATCTCTTCGGTGATAAGAAATGAACGCGAATTTGCGGCGGATGAAATGGTCGTAAAAATTCTGGAAAATTCCCAAATCGTTTACGCCAATGCGTTGGCAAATCTGGAAGAACTTCGTTTTCTGACAAATCAAAAATTAACGCCGCTGGCGACGGCGGCAAATGGAGGCAATCTTATGCAAAGAATTTCAAAAATTTTACAAAAAAATACCGGGATAAAAAGCAGAAGCGGCTCGCTTTGGTCGGCAATCGCGGCTTTTGCCATTATCTCGGCATTTTTGCTAAGCGTATTTTCGTTTAATAATTCATCGGTTGTCAATGCCGATGACGTTGTGAAAAATAAAAAACTCGCCGTCGGTTTCGTTTCGATCCCGACGAACCGGCAGAGCAAAGCCGATAAAAGCGCGGACGAAACGCCGCGTCTTCTGATCGAAAAATTAAACCGGCACAAAGTTCCGGCAATCGGTTTTGTCAACGGTTCGATGATTTCCGACGGTGAAAAATTCTATAACCAAAGAGCCGACATCGTTCGCCTGTGGCGCGATGCGGGTTTGGAAGTGGGCATCGGTAATTATAAACATATCTGGTTTTACGACACGCCGTTTGACGAATACGCCGCGGGAGTCGAAAAAAATGCGGAGATCACGAACAAAATTCTGAACGAAAAAAATCAAAAGGTTCGCTATTTCAGCTACCCGTTTTTGAACACGGGAAAAACTCTGGAAGATCGTCTGCGGTTCGAAACGTGGCTTGAAGCGCGAAATCTTAATGCGGTCAAATACACGGTTGACAATCAGGAGTGGATGTATTCGTGGGCGTATGATCTGGCACGCGAAGCGAATGATACGGCTAAAATGATCGAGATCAGAGCGGACTTTTTGAAATATATGTCCGAGATGTTCGACCATTACGAAACGTATTCGCGCGAAATGTTCGGGCGCGACATCAATCAGACGATGGTTCTAACTCCGAGCCGTCTCGTGGCGGACACGGCGGACGAGCTTTTCGGAATGCTCGAAAAACGCGGTTACGAGTTTGTTCCGATCAGCGAAGCGCAGACCGACAGCGCGTATCAAACACCGGAAAATTTCACGGGCGTAAAAGCGGGAATCTCCTGGTTTGAACGCTGGCAGATGGCGAAAGGCAAAGAATTATTAAAAGAGCCGGAAGTCAGCCCGCTGGTCGAAAATGCATGGCGCAGCCGCAATAATTCAAATTCCATTAAAGAATCGCCGACCGCCACGCCGACACCTCCGCCACCGCCGATTCCCGCGCCGGATCCGCCGCCGCCGCCGCCCGCACCGCCTGAACCGAAATCACCGCCCGCGCCGCCCGCACCACCGCCTTCGGTTAATTAAACAAAAAGCCCGCATAAAATATGCGGGCTTTTTTTCAATAGAGCCGTTTTGGTAAAGGCAGAAACGCGACCGCCAGGGAGCGTGCAATCCGATACTTTCCGGCTTTTATACATTCATTAATCAAACAAAAATCTGACAAACTGTCTGACCGCGAAGGTCGAAGGCGATTCCCAATGCAGTTCGTTCTGACCGAAGCGTGCGTTTACACGCTCGGTTTTGCGCTGTTGGTCAATAAGCATTCTTTTCTGCGCTTCGAGTTTTTCGATCTCTTTTTGACGCGCAAAATCCAGACCGCCTTTGCGGATAAATTCGATTATTCGCGGCAGTTCTTCCGCATCGCACCACACGCCGTGCTGTTTGCAGATGTCAACGATCACGCCGGAAATGCGCGCGAAATTATTTCGGTTCATCAAATGTTTACAGTCGGGACACGGCACATATTGGATTTTCGCCGGAGTTTGATGGACGATATTTTCCCGGACGATGCGCAAAACTTCCGCCTGTTTTTCGTGATTGGCGCAGACTTCTTCAAAGGTTTCGACATCAATCCAAAGCCCGTCGCAGCGTTCGCATTCGCGCAAAGCATTCGTGCCGATTTCCAGAATTTTTAATTTAACCCGACAGCGCGGGCAATCTCCTGCCGGACTTTCATTTACTTTCGCCGTGATAACTTTTTCGCCGCAATGCACGCAGAATTTACTGCCGACAAACATCAATCCGAGACACGACACACAAGCCATCGTTTTCAGGCGCGAGCGACAAAATTCGCAGACGGTTTTATTCGACATAACGCCCGCGCCGCAGTTCGGGCAATTTAATGATTCGATTTTCATAATTTTTTTTAACACGGATAGACAGGATGAAAAGGATAAAAAATATCCGTTTTATCTGTGTAAATCTGTAGCTGATTTTTCTTAAATTATTTCAATTTTTGAAGCGCGGCTTGGCTCATTTCTTTCACCGGCGCGTCCAAGCCTGTCCAGATTTTTTGCTGTTCCATCGCCTGCGCGATGAGCATCGCCATTCCGCCGATGGTGGGAACGTCCGCGTTTTTCGCTTCACGCAAAAAGCGCGTTTCAAAAGGATTATAAACCAGATCGTAAGCTAATTGAATATTTTTTAATTGTTCGCTGGTTGCCGGAGTTTGCGTTTCGACTTCGCCTTTTGTGCCGAGCGGCGTGGCGTTCACGACGATCTCGAAAGTGCTGAGTGCTGAGTGCCGAGTGCTGAGTGCTTTTAAATCTACTTGAAATTCCTCGGCTAAACTTTTCGCTTTTTCAGTGTCGCGGGCGAAGATCGCAACTTCTGCGCCTTCCGATTTGAGCGCGTAAATGCAGGCACGCGCCGCGCCGCCTGCGCCTAAGACGGCGACTTTCGCGTTCTTTAAATCGCCGTAAGCATTTTTTAGAGGCTCGATAAATCCGTGCGCGTCGGTGTTGTAGCCGTAAAGTTTTCCGTTTTCGATCTTGACGGTATTGACCGCGCCGATCATTTTTGCCGAATCGTCTAAGTAGTCGAGATGTTTGATAATATTTCGTTTATGCGGAATCGTAACGGCGAAACCTTTAAAATTTAATTCGATCTCGCGTGTTTCAGGTTTGACCATTAGCTCGAAAAAAGCGTCCAAGTTTTGCATTTGAAGCGGAACGAAAACCGCGTTTAATTTATGAAATTTGAACGCCGCGTTATGAATATACGGCGACATCGAATAAGCCGTATTTCCGCCGATAATACCGTAAACTTCGGTCTGTTCGTTGAGTTCTTTGACGCGATAGACTTCCGTTAAATCCTTCGCCGAAATTTGTCCGGGCGCGGTTTCTTTTCCCGAATCAAGCGCGGCGTAAGTCATAAACGCGCCGTGCGCCAAGCCTAAAATCCGCGTCCATTTTCCGCTCTCGCCCATCGCAATCGGAATGGTTTGTTTGCCTTCGGATTTCGCTTTTTCCAGAAGGTTCCAAAGCAGCATTGTGTCGGTTAAATCTTCGGCTTGAATTGCTATTTTTATTATTTCCGGGTTTAGATAGTTTTTCTCTTCCGGCTCATCTTCGCTGGCGATAATTTCCCTAGATAATCTGTTAAATGTTTCATTTAAATCTATTTCATCACGGAGATAGTAATGCTCTGAAAAAACTAATTTCCGCCCATTTAGTTTTGCTGCTAATTCTCTTTCTCGTTTAGCATCAAAATCGCTTTCCCAAGAATTGATGAACGCCATATTCCAAAGAAGTAAACTGTGTATGTCGTATTCGAAATCAACATATTCAATATTTTCTAAATCTAAAATTTTTTCCCAACCTGAATATCTGTAACTGGAATTTATTCGGTGCAGTTCTTTTTCTTCGTCATTTTTATAAGCTCTTTTCACCGGTGTTAAATCAGCGTATTCATTCTTGGGGCGAAAGGTAGCCAGAAAAGGATTCTGAAATGTTAAATTTGAAATTTTGTGTAAAGCAACCTCAAATTCAATTTCACTCAAACAATCGAAACGAATCTCGATGACATCCGCCAAAACTTCGGCGCGTTTGATTTGTTCGATGAGTTCGTCGGCAGTTTCGGCGCAGACTGAGATGCAGATTTTTCCGTTATTCATTTTTAGAGTTTTTCCGCCCTTGCTTACGCGCGGGCTTCCGCTTTCCAATTAGCACGTCGCTACCGCTCCGTGTTCTGACCTGTAGAGGATTTCATATCCATGACAAAACTGACGGCGGCAATCAGACAAATGATAACGCCGAATGCCGCCGCGGCGACGATGATCGTCTGCCCGCTTTGTTTGACGGCGATTGCCGTTAAAGCCCACGCGATGGCGAGCGGATAAAAATAATTTTTCAGTTTCCAGCGGACGAACGCGCCGAGCGCGGCGGCGATCAAAATTAAAATCGCTCCGATCAAATTTGAAGTCGAATCCGAAACCCGCACGCCGAGATAAACGAGCGCGATAGTCGCATTCAAAATCGTCGCCGCCGTCACCCAGCCGAAATAAATTCCGAACGGAACTTTCGCCAGCCAGTATTCGCCCAGAGTTTCGGTTTCACGGAGTTTGACACTGATCGCACCGACGCAAACTAATAAAACGATAATTATTCCCAGACAGACGACGATTGATTCCTGACTCCAAACGTAAAGCCAGAAACAATTGGCGAGACAGCTTAAAATATAGATCGTCCGAATCCCGCGAAATTTTTCGGCATTTGACGGCAGAGCCTGATAGATGCTGAAGGCGATCATCCCGAGATAGATTAAACTCCAGATCGCAAAGGCGTATCCGGCGGGCGTGATGTGCGTCGTGTATTTGTCGGAAACCTCGCCCGTTTCGATGCCGCCCAAAACGCCGGTCGCGGCAAGCCAGTTGAAGATCAGCATTCCGATTGTTGCGATAATGACGAGAATTTGCCGGATTTTATCGTTCATAAAATTTTTGGTTTTCAGCTCCGTTTCATTTATACTGTCATAAATTCTCGCCCATAAAAAGTTATGAAAGATTTTTCCGGCAAGTTTTTGATCATCGGCGCAGGTCCGTGCGGTCTCGGTATCGCCAAAGCCTTGAAAGAAGCCGGCATTCGATACGATCAGGCGGAAGCCGACGACGATGTCGGCGGAAATTGGTATCACGGCGTTTACGAATCGGTGCATATCATCTCGTCGCGCAAGACGACCGAATACGCCGATTTCCCGATGCCCGAAAGTTATCCCGATTTTCCTTCGCGCCGGCAGATGGCGGATTATTACAAAATTTACGCCGACACTTTTGATTTGCGGGAAAATATTCTTTTCAATACAAAGGTCGTGATGTGCCTTCCGCGCGAAGATGAAAAATGGGAAGTCGAATTGGCAAACGGCGAAAAGCGCATTTACAAAGGCGTGATCGTCGCCAACGGGCATCATTGGGACAGACGTTTTCCCGATTATCCGGGTGAATTTTCGGGCGAATGGATGCACTCAAAAGATTTTAGAAAGCCGGAACAATTAGTAAATAAAAGAGTTCTGATAATCGGCGGCGGAAATTCGGCATGCGATATTGCGAGTGAAGCGGCGCGTGTCGCAAAAGAAGCGCATTTATCTCTGCGGCGCGGTTACTGGTTTTTGCCGAAAACCTTATTCGGTCAGCCGAGCGCGGAATCTTGGGCGTTGTATCTGCCTGTCTTTTTGCAGAGAGCGATTCTAAAATTGATCTTAAAAATCGTCGTCGGACGTTACGAAGATTACGGCTTGCCGCATCCCGATCACAAACTTTTCGAACATCACCCGACCGTTTCATCCGAAATCCTGCACTATTTGAAACACGGGCGCATCAAACCGCACAAAGACATCAAAAAATTCGCGGGCAAAATGGTCGAGTTTGTTGACGGCGAAAAGATCGAAGTTGACACCGTAGTCTGCGCGACCGGCTTTTACGTCAGCTTTCCCTTTCTGCCCGACGGTCTTGTTCCCGTCAAAAACGGCAATATCGCCCAACTTTACGGCGGACTTGTTTTGCCCGAATACAAAAACTTATACGTTTTCGGCACCCAGCAGATTCGTTACGGTGTCGGACCGCTCATCACTCCGGCATCAAAACTTCTGGCGAAAATGATAAAAATGCAGGACGAAATGCATCTGCCGATCGGACTGGTGATGAAAGAATCGGGCGCGAAACTGCCGGAAACGCATCTGATTGACCCGATCGAGAGTTTGAGAAAAATGCGTTTTGCCGAATGGACTCTGCCGCTTCTTTTGAGAAAAGAACGCAAACTGAGAAAGAAGTTTTCGGGTAAACCAAATGCGAAAAAACAGCTTTCTTTTCAAACTAATTCGGATATGCAGGTTTATTGATCGTTTGAATTTTAATGAGTTTGACACCCTTGCTAACGCGCGGGTTTCTGCCGATTTCGACAAGTTGCTTTACTATTTCGTATGAAAGTTACGGAAAACGTAAAGTTTTGTAAATGAATCAAAGTGTGCGGTTTGCCGAATTTCGGCTAAAACCATTGAAGTTACGTCTAAATAGCTGTCTGGCACCCGTTTTGCCTAATAAAAAAGCGGCGCACTTTTCATCTTTCCCCTGTGCGTAAGATTTACAAAGGAAAGAGGAAAACAAAAAATGATGAAAGTTTTACGACAATTTATACTCTTGATGGCGATCACGGTCGTTTTCTCGCTTACCGCGATGGCGCAAAAACAGGATGACAAGAAAAATCCGCCGCCGAAAGACCCGAATCCGCCGAAAATCAGAGTCGAAGATAAAAAGGATAACGACAAACCGAAAGACGATAAAAAAGACAGCGACAAGAAAAAACCCGAATTGGCTTTTTTGAGAATTTCGAACGAAACCGAGATCGTCTAGCAACAAATTCCCAAACAAAAAGGACAAGTCTTAAAAAGACTTGTCCTTTTTTTACATTTAAAATGCCGACTAGAAGATTTGAACTTCTGACCTATCGCGTGTGAAGCGAGTGCTCTACCACTGAGCTAAGTCGGCAAAAAATCTTTCAGTCAAAATGAAGAATGCTCTAATTCATCCCTCATCCTTCATCCCTCTAGATCGCCGGGTCTTCGGGTTTTGCCTGACGGTTTTCGTCGGTGAATCTGATCGTGCCGAGAGTCGAATCGGTGTAGAAATGACGGTCGCCCGTGCGCGAGACGCCTTCGCTGACCTGCGGGTCGGCGTTGATCGAAAATTTGGCGGGCTGGGTTGAAGAGGGCGGATCAATTTTCATCGAAAAAATGTAGCCGTTGACGACTGGATTTTCGCCGGCGAATCTTTCGTCTAATTGTCCGGCTTGGATGAGTTCGTCAAAAGTGGCGAATTTGCCCTGATGTTTTCCGGCGTATTGAACCTGATATGTTCTGACATTGCTGAGCGTCTGCTGGGCGGCGTTTTCGTTTCCGCTTCTGACCATCACGCCCCAGCCGTAACTGCCGACACCGATCAGCAAGCCGATAATGGCGATGACGATCATCAATTCGATAAGGTTAAATCCTCTCTGGTCTTTTAATTTCCCGCGTAATTTAATCATATTTAACTTCTTTTAGGTTTCCTCCGACTTCTTGCACGAACTTCCGCTTTGAAAGGTTGCAAAAGTTTTATTTACAAATAATTTATACCAGAGTTTGATGCCGAAAAAAAACCGACGGGTTGTAAAACGCGCAAACGCAAATAAACTTCTGGCATCAAAGGGTTAAAATTTTGTAGAATAAAAAAGGCACTCCGCGTGTCGCAAGAGAAAACATTAAATGAGAGATTGGATCACAAGCGAATCGGGCGCGGCAACCGAAAATCCGGCTATCGGTTACGACGCGCTCGAAAAAATCAAACACCTGCAGGCGGAGATCGAGCGCGTCATCAAAGGCAAGCCGGAGATCGTCAAACTCACGCTCGTTACACTGCTCGCCAGAGGACATTTGCTGATCGAAGACGTTCCGGGCATCGGGAAAACGACGCTCGCCAACGCGCTTTCGCGCGCTTTGGATTTATCGTTTCAGAGAATCCAATTTACGTCCGACCTTTTGCCTTCGGACGTGATCGGTCTTTCGATCTTTAATCAAAAGAACGGAAATTTCGAATGGAAAGCCGGACCGATCTTCGCCAACATCGTTTTGGCGGACGAAATAAACCGCGCCACGCCAAAAACGCAATCCGCTTTGCTCGAAGCGATGGCGGAAGAACAGATCACGACCGAAGGCGTTTCGCGCCCGTTGCCGTTGCCGTTTATGGTCGTCGCTACGCAAAATCCGGCGGAGCATCACGGCACGTATCCGCTTCCCGAATCGCAATTAGACCGTTTTATGTTTCGCCTGCATGTCGGTTATCCCGATAAATCGAACGAACGGCAAATTCTATTAGACAGAGAAACGGCGAACCCGCTCGATTTTGTGCGCCCCGTTATGAGCGAAACGGATATTTTAGAGCTTCAACTGCTTGTCGCCGATGTAAAATTCGACGAATCTCTGATCGAATATCTTCTGGAAATCGTCGAGATGACGCGCTCTTCGGACGCGCTCGAACTCGGCATCACCCGCGCGGAACGCTCGCGCTGTTTCGTGCGGCGCAGGCACTCGCTTTGATCGAAGGACGCGATTTCTGCACGCCCGACGACATCAAAAGATTAGTGCTTCCCTGTTTCACGCACCGCGTCATCGTCGGCACGCATTCGTCGAGCATCAAAAACCGCAACCGCGAAGCCGAACAAATCCTGCGCGACATTTTGAATAAAGTAAAAGTTCCGATATAAGAGTTTTTAGAGTTTGGAGAGTTTGGAGAGTTTGGAGAGTTAAAAGAATAGCGAATAAAACTCTTCCTACTCTACGAACTCTATAAACTCTACAAACTCTATGAACTATCGAGATTTACGCCAGATTTTCAGTTTACGCGATTTGCGAAACGCTTTTATCGGTTTGTTGATCGTCGGCGGCGGAATCGGGCTGGCTTTGCTGACGGTTTACGCGCGGCGGACGAACAATCCGCGTCTGGCTGAATTTGCGGCGATCACCTCGCTGGTTCTTGTTGTCGTGATCTTACTTTTCATCGTTCCGCCGCTCGCGCGTTCGGCAAGCGCGGAAGCGTCGCAGCTTAATCTTCCTTTCGAATTTACGACCGGCGGCGCGATCTTTTTAGGTCTTCTGGTGGTCGTCGGTTTCGCGGCTTGGAATACGGGAAATAATCTTTTGTTTCTGGTTCTCGCTTTTCTCGTTTCCGCGCTCGTCGTTTCGTTCTTTTTCGGCAATTTCGCGCTCAAAAAACTGGACGTGAAAATGCGTTTTCCCGACACGATCTTTGCGGGCGAGCCGACACCGATTCTGGTTAGTCTGCATAACCGAAAACGCATTTTTCCGACTTTTTCCGTCGTTGCCGAAGTTCGCGGACGCGAACGAACCCGTTCGCTGGTCGCCGACGATCTGGAAAAAATCCTGCCGAAATTTTTCGCCGAAAAGCTCTCGCGCCCGCCGCTTGTCCGCCGGACGCTCGATTATTTTTTGAATGTGCCGAGAAGGAAATCGGTCGAAAACCGCGTCGAACATATTTTTGAAAATCGCGGGCGTTTTATAATTAAAGATTTCGAACTTTCGACCGGTTTCCCGTTCGCGTTTTTCCGTCATCGAAGAAGGCTTCCGGCGCAGGAAGTCGAAATCCTGATCTTTCCGAAAGTTTCCGAATTGAAAGAGGAATTGGACGATCTGCCTTTAGAAATAGGAAAATTCGTCGTCCAGAAAAAAGGCGCAGGGCAGGATTTGCTTTCACTGCGTGATTACCAACCGAACGATGATTTCCGAAGCGTTGACTGGAAAGCGACGGCGCGCTCCAATCGTCTGATCGTCCGCGAATTTGCCGCCGAAGACGAAAAGCGCATCACGGTCGTTTTCGACCCGCGCGTTACGAAATCGGAAAAAGAAAAATCGAAAACGATTCGTCAGAGAATCGAGGAAGAACAAAAAGGCGGGAAACTTTCCGCTTCGTCAAAACGTTTTGAAAAAGGAGTGGCTCAGACGGCTTCTCTTTTGTCGCATTACACGGAAGAAAAAGCCGAGATCCGTCTGATGATCGCTAATGAGCGCGGCGATTTTCAGACCGGAATCGCGCATTTGTATGATAATCTGAAACGGCTGGCTCTCGTCGAGCCGCAGTTTTCAGACAAAATTACATCTGCCGAATTGAGCGAAAATCTTGAACAATTGCTCGAAGACAGGAATAATAGTCATATCTTTTTAATAACGACTTTGAAGGAAAACAATTTGCCGGGAGAAATTCGGCAAAGATTAAAAGTTTTGAAGTATTAAAACTATGAAAAAGTTTGTCCTATTATTATTTGGAATTTTTGCATTTTCTATCGGGTTTTATATTTATCAATTTCAAAATACCGATAGATTAATTTCCCTATGTGAAGTTTCAAAAGACTACAAAAGCTATGATTTACAAAGATTTCGGACAAAAGCGATATTAGCAATGGGCGGATATTATGACGTAATCAGTTCTAGAGTAATTATTACTGATTACAAAGAAGGCTGTGCGTCTGTTGATAATGTTGAATTATCGGATGAGTTGAAAAACAATCCCGCTTTTTCTGATTTGACTGACCAACTGTTTGAAAAAATGCGTAATTCACAAGAAGGGATGAATGATGGATGGGCAGTTGTTGAAGTTGAACTTGAAGGAATCGTTGTTTTTAATAGAACAAGAAAAGACAGGTTCAAATTCAAAGCAACAACTTTTCAACAGGTTTCTCCGGTTAGTTTCGTTTCAGATGAGCAAGCCGACCCAATATACAAAAACTTAAAATCATATTGATTTTTGATTTGTAAAATTTGTCACAAAATCCTGTTTTGCGGTGTATTCAAGATAGAAAGCATTAGAAAAATGCTAAAAAAGATGGAGAGCGCGGAAATATTTGTGGACGCAATGTCCGAACAGACTACGTCGGCGGCAAAAGTAGATGGTATCGGTTTCGATGAGGCTTTTACGCTTCACCATCGAACTGTCTTCCGCACGGCGCGTTCTGTCGTGCGCGACGACGGTCTGGCGGAAGACGTGACGCAGGAAGTTTTTATCCGGCTCTTTAACAATCTTGATTCGATTGAAAACGAAGAAATGCTTCGCCCGTGGCTGATCCGCGTGGCGATCAACACGGCGCGAAACACTCTGCGCGGTAAAATCAGGGCAAACACACGCGACGAAAATTACGTCAAAGAGAATGTTGAAACGGAAGTTTGCTCAACCGAAATTACTTACGAACAGCGCGAAACCGCTTCGGAAGTTCAAAGGGCGTTGAGCAAGGTAAAAGAACCTCTGAAAAGTTGTTTGATCTTAAAGCAGCAAGGTTTGACTTACCGCGAGATTGCCGAAACATTGGATTTGACGGAAACGAGTATCGGAACGTATATTGCGCGTGCAAGAAAAGAATTCGTTCGTTTTTACGGCAAGATCGGGAGCGATTTATGAAAGAAATTTGTTTGGATGAAGGCACGATTCAAGCCTTTTTGGACGGCGAACTCAGCGACGCGCGAATGGACGCGGCGACGCGGCATCTCGCGCTGTGCGATGACTGCGCCGTGCTTCTGAGCGCGGCGGAAGATGAATCCGCGTTTGCCTTTGCCGCGCTCGACGGCGAGATGAATACGCTCGTCCCGACCCAGCGTCTGTGGTCGAAGATCAACGATTCGATTGCCGAAGAAAAACGCCGTCATTCGTTCTGGTTCAATTTCACGTCTTTTGTTTCCGGTCTGAGTCTGAAAATTTCCAATCCGTCGGTTGCGGCTTTTGCCAGCCTTGTGATCGTCGCCGGATTGTTTGCCGCGCTCTTGATCTCGCGCCCGATGCCGAATAACGATCTGGTAAAAGTTGATGAAAGTGATTTCGGCGCGATTCAAATTATTGATAATCCCGAACAGCCTTCGACATCGGGAAATGGGGATAAAACAATTTCCGATGAAGTTGAGAATTCGAGCAGAAATCCAGCTCTGGAGCCGACTTTTACAAATGCCGATTCGCGCACGTCGAAAAATGAATCGGTTAAGGATGTAAAATCGGATTACAGACCTGTCCAAAGACCAAAGACTGGAAACCACAGCTCAAATGTTGATATAGCCGTTCCGCAATATCTTCCCGGCGAAGAAACTTATATCCGAACGATCGCCAATCTGTCGGAATCGGTTAACAGCCAGAAGGACACGGTGATGAAGCCTTCGACGCGGTTTGCGTATGAAAAGGATTTGGCGATGATTGATAACGCGATTGATAAAATGAAGGCGGAAGTCAAAAAGAATCCGAAAAACGAAGCGGCGAAAGAAATTCTCTTTGCTTCGTATCAAAACAAGATCAATCTTTTAAATTCAGTAACGGAGCGAACCGAGTTGATAGCGAGTATCAGATAAAACCTCAAACAAAAAGCGAAATATGTCTTTGAAATCCCGAAAATTTTATCTATTCCTGCGTTTGACGCTCGTCCTACTCGCGCTTTTGGCGGGCGCAAATGTTATTTTCGGGCAAGTTCCAACGCCGAAACCCGCCCCCGAACCGCCGAAACCTTTAAAACCGAAACCGGAAAAACCAAAAACACCATCCGACGAAACGAATTTCAGATACGAGTCCAAACCGCCGAAAAGACCTTCGGCTGCCGTTTATGGTTTTGAATTCGACACAACGGAAAAGGCGATCATCGTTGACCCAAAAATAAATATCTCGCTCTGCGTGCAGGGCGGAAATATCAAGATCAACGGCTGGGAACGCGATGAAGTCCGCGTTTTTGTCAACGAAGGCAGTCCGGTCGGTTTCAAAGTTTTGCAGAAAAACCGGCAGACGGAAAAGCCGGTCTGGATCATGGTCGCGGCTTTTGACAAAAAACGGACGGGAATTTCGGAAGAATGCATCAGCGGCGACCAAATCGAAATTGACGCGCCGCGCACCGCCGTTCTCAACATCAAAAGTCAGGAAAGCCGCAGCCTCATTGATTCGGTCGGCAAGGTCAATATCAAAAACGTGGTCGGCGATATAATGCTCAGCAATATCTCAAGCGGCATCGAAGCCGTAACTTACGAAGGCGATGTCATCGTCGAAAGATCGGGCGGCGCGATGACTCTGCAAAGCATCACGGGCAACATCGCCGTCTCCGGCGCGAGTCCGAGCGAGATCGGCGATATTTTCAAGGCGAAAACCAACAACGGCGCGATTGCCCTGCAATCAATCGAACATCGGCAACTCGAAATCAACACCAATTCCGGCTCGATCAAATTCACGGGCGAGATTTTAAGCAACGGGCAGTATGCCTTCGGCACGCAGAACGGTTCGATACTTTTGTTCATTCCGCCGGATTCGTCCTCGCGCGTCAGCGCGGTTTACGGCTACGGCTCGTTTAATTCGGAAATACCTCTGGAAAAAATAGAAAAAAGCCCTTCGACGCAAACAAAAAGCCTGACCGCCGTGATGGGCGGCGGCGGGGCGGCTCTGAACTTCACGACCTTCAACGGCTCGATCAATATCAAAAAACAGTAGGTAATATTCCCGATATTACGTGTAATATTCACAATATTACCGTTAATTTCGTCAATATTGCGTGTAATATTGCCAATATTACACGCAATATTGACAATATCACTCGTAATTTCGCCAATATTTCCGGTAATATTGGCGATATTTCGCAATATAACACGGCGATTTCTTGATTCAGGCGACCGGAAAACACTTAATTTTCCCCCGAAATACAACTTTTCGTATATTTTGCGGCAACAAAGCTGTATAATTGCTCGAATCCCTTCTGGAGAACCTAAAAAAAATGAATAAGTCCTTAGCCGCTTTTTTATTCGTTTATTTTCTTGCCGTATTTTCGATCAATGCGCAAACGACGAAAGAGCAGAATCTGCTCAAAGAACTGCTCGAACTTCCCGCGCCGCCGTCCGTCATTCCGGTCAGGGAAACCGCTGCCAGCGAACGCCCGCCGGAGTTTTTCAGCGACAAGAACATTCCGCCCGACGACGCGCCGATCGAAGACCTGCTCGATTACTGGCGAGCTAAAAACGCGGACTTCGACGAATTTCGCTATAATCTCCGCCCCTCAAAAGAATCGCTCGAACGCATCGTCGAAGCGCTCAAAGACAATCCCGACGAGATTCAGAATTTTCTGAAAATCCTGCCGCCGAATGAAGACACGATCGGTCTTGTAAAAAATTATTATGAAAAACAGATGCGCGGCGATGCGTCCGAATATTACCGTCTCGACAGCGTCAGGCAGTGGCTCAGAAAAAACAGCGATATGTTCGTGGGCGAGCTTGTGCAGTCCGCGCAGGAACTTCGGATGGAAGGCGTGTATCTGCAACATCAGGAAGATTTCGAAGCGTTGGCGGTCGTCGCGTGGGATCAGGCGAAACCCTTTGTTGATCGCTTCGAGAGCAACCGCACGGAGATCGAAAAATACACGCTGGCGAAATTCGTCCTCTATTTGCGCGCGATGCGCGAAGGCAATTTTTCCGAAGCCGAAAGCCACCGCGACGAACTGAAAAAAATCGTCGAGGACAAAGAATTGTCATACAAAGCGCGTGATCTGGCGATGGACGCGATCGTTCTCGGCGGCGATTACGACGGTCGCACCGATTGGTATCTGTCGCTTCTCAAGGACGAAACTCTGCTCGAATTGCAGGAAAACGGTTTTACGGGACTGACGACCTTGCCGCGTCATCTGCCGACGAGCCGCGAAGACTGGCTGCCCTCGATGATCAAGCTCATCGAAAACGGGACTCCGGCGGAACGAACGGCGGCGATCCGCAATCTGATAAAAATCCGCGGCGAAAACGATGCGGAAGTTCTAAAACTTCTCCTGCCGTGGCTGACGGATAAAAATTGGGCAAAAGAATCAGACGACAACGAACGCGAAGAACTCGTTGACGCGCTCGGCGAGATAATTATTCCCGAAGCCATTCCTGGTTTGATCGCCGTCATCACAAACGAAAAAGAAGGCATCAGGGCTTCCGCCGCCGCCGCTATCGGCAAATACGACGCGCCGCAGGCGATTCCCGCTCTGCGCGCCGCTCTGCGCGAAGAAGAAGACTACGAAAGCCGCGAAAATTTTATTGCGGCTTTGATAAATCTCAAAGGCTTTTCCGTCGAAGAGCAGGTCGCCGCGCTCGAAATTTTCGCCGCGCATACCGTCAAAGAGCGAATCGCCGAAGAATCGGACGAGGAATACGACGAGGAAGAAGAAGAAACAATTCCCGTCGAGATCAGTGTCGGCAGTTATTTGAGCCGGATGGAAGAACCCGGCGATATTTTGATTCTGCGCGTCATCGAACGCATCAAGATTTTGCAGAGAACGAATCCTTTGGTCGCGGCGGAACTTTCGGAAATTTTGCAAAAATGGAAAAGCCGCGTCGTTGATCTGGAAATGCTCGGCTGGGTAAAAATGGGCAATGCCGATATTACGACCATTTTAAAACTTTTGACCAACCGCAAAGACCTGCAAAAAAGAGTTCCGTCGGAGCTTTCGGCGATGCGGACAATTGACGGTCTGCCGCGCGGTCTGAGCGCGGTCATCGCCGAAGATCAAACGGAAATTTTCAGCATTCTCAAAAAAGCTGACGCAACCACGCAGATCGCCGCGCTTTCCGGAGCGCGTCTGCTTCGCATCCCGATCCCGGTCGCCGATGTCGCGCCGCTTTTGTCGAGCCAAAACAAACTGCTCGCGCTCGCCGCCGAGCGTTATCTTGAAGCCGAAGACAGCCCGCAGGCGAGAAATCTGATCCTGTCGAAATTCCCGGATGAAGTTCGAATATTAGGCGCGAGAAAAATGTTTATCGCAAACGAAGAAAAAGATTTTGCAGCTCTTCACACGCCTTTAACCGAACTTTTCCAGAGCGTCAACGGCACGAGGTTTTTTCCCGGTAATGACACGGAAATCATCAAAACCGAAAAAAATCTGCGCGACGAGATGAAACAGAACCCGGAACTGCAAGCCGTCTTCGCGCTCGTCGAAGACAAAACAGACGGGCAGATGGTCGTTCGGCTGTTCAAGGACAAGATCGTTTTTACAAATTACGAGGACGAAGCGCGCTACCGCGAACGGCGGCTTTCGCCCGAAGAATACGAAGCCTTCTACCGATTCCTAATTGATTCTCAGATTGACACGCATCAGCCGCCGGGCAACATTTGTTTCGATTGTTCGACCACCGAGTTTCTGATGTTCGGGCGAACAGGCGGACGGCGCGTTTTTGTTCAGACGCTCTACAGCATTATAAAAGTCCAGCCGTTCGATAAATTGTATGAATTTTTCGAGTCTTTCAATTCGGGCGATCTGAAACTTCATTATCGCTTGTCCGACAAATTGAAAGGTCTGGAAGTTTTGCTCGCCGACGAAAATTACACGGCACGTTCGGTCTGGAAAAACGGCGGCGACTTTCGCGTTCTGGTCGAAGATAATGAAAAGAAATTTTCGATCATGGAGGAACTCATGAACATCGCGAAAACGGAAAACGCCGTCATCAACGCCGACCGCAATCAATTGCGGGAAACGCAAAACGAGCGCAGACGGCAATCGCTCTATCAGCATTTTTCGTGGCGCAAGATCGAAAACGGAAAAATGTCCGCCGCCCAGACCGCGCAGCCGGCGGGAATCCTGTATCTCGAAAATCCGTTTCACCAACGCCGGATGTATATATATATGCCGGAAGATCCCGCGCCGACCAATTGGAACAAAATAGTCGGCGGTTTCGAGTATCACACTTCGAGCAGTTATAGCGGAAGTATCGTCAAGTTCAATCAAGCGGGCGCGGAAACCGTCATCAAAGAGGGCGAATACAGAAACCCGTTCGTTTCAGCGGACGGCAGATGGATAATCGCTTATAAATCAATGGACGAAGGCGCGGACAAGCTTGTGCGGATCAACGCGCAGACCGGAAAGGAATTTTTTATCAGCACGATTCCGCCCGCCGATATTATCAATCCGCAGGCGTTCGTTCCGTCGCTGTATAAATTCCTGATCGTCCGCAGTAGTTCGCCGTATTCGAGAGGCAAAAATAATCCAGGTCCGAAAACGCCGGAATTTTATCTTTTAGACCCGCAGACGGGCGCGGCGCAGATCGCCAGAGGCGAGATTCGCCCGCTTCTACAGCAAACCTACCGCGGACTACAGCCGACCGGAAATCCGTCGGAGTTCTGGGCGGCAATCTACAATGAGGAAAAGAAAGCGACGGAAATCGGGCGATACAGCGACAAGACTCTGACCTTCAAACCAGTTCTCGAAATTCCCGAAATTGCGCTCGACAGTATGAACATCTGGGTTGACGAGGCGGAATCAAAAGTCTATTTCGTCTATCAAGGTCATCTGCTCGCACTGCCTTTAATAAAGGCGAAATAAACAACGAAAATCGTTTTCGCCGGGAGCGCACGCATCCTTACGTGCATGAACGCGGAAGCGTTCAAATGGGGCTTATGATATTTCAACTTGAGTCTTTGCTGCGCAATTTACGCCGCTTTCAGCGACGTTGCACGCAGGGATGCGTGCGCTCCCGGCAAGAAACATCTTCTTTTTGTTTTATGATGTTTTTGCTTTTTATGAAACTGAAAAAATAGCAATAAAAGTAATCCCAAATAAACTTACATTAAATTAATCCGGCGGCTGTGTGTGAAACGGGCAGAATTCTTTCGGTTCGCTTCCCTCGACGAAGGTTTCCGGTCGCTTTGTCGGACAATAGAGCGTTGCGCGCATCCCGGAAGTCGGGCAGATCATTACGGTCATATTTTTCTGAATGCCACTCCTTTCGACTTCCGAAGACGGGTTTGCCGTATTTGCATTTCCCTTCTGCATTTGCTGCTGTTCCCACGTCGTAAAAGGCGTAGCGGTCGCTTCCGGGTTGGGATTCGCGTCCGTTTCGTCAGCCGGTATCAGAGCCTTGACCGGAACTGTGCCGCCGACAAAATATTCGATGCGGCGAAATTCCGGCGGGACGTTCGTAATATAAATTTCCTTCGGCGCGGTCGGTTCGGCATTATTCGTTTTTGAATTCGAATTATTTTTAATTGCGGTTTGCTGCGCTTTGACGGATTCGGCTTCCGCATTGTTCAGTTCACGAATTAATTTTCCGCTGCGCGAATCAATTTCCGCCTGACGAACCGTTTCCGGCATCTGCCAGTCGCCGTTCCATTCAGGATAAAGATTTAACGCCTCGCGCATAAAATCCGCCCAGATCGGCATTGCCGAATCCGAGCCTTTCATTCCGAGATCGGAATTGTCGTCAAAACCGACATAGACGACCGTTACAAGTTCGGGCGTAAATCCGGCAAACCAACCGTCGCGCGAAGTTCCGGTTTTTCCGGCAAACCCGCGTTTTCCGGCGACATTTTTAAACCCCCAGGCTTGCGCTTCCGAAGCAGTTCCGCGATTGATGATGTCCTTCATAATATCGTTCAAAATATATGAAACATCGGGACGCAGAACTTTCTTTTTCTCCGCTTTCGGTTCGACGACGACGCGCCCGTCGCCCGTCGTGACGCGGTTGATCGCAACCGGACTTGCGGCTTCGCCCAGATTCGCAAACATCGTGTAACCGGCGGCGACCTGCAAAGGCGTGGCTTCGGCAGTTCCGAGTGCCATCGAAGGATACGCTTTTTCGACTTTCGGCAAGCCGGCTTTGTGCGCGAGATTCATCACCTTGCCCATATTGAGCTGCATTCCGAGGTCAACCGTGATCGTATTTTTGCTTTTCACTAGCGCGTCGCGCAAAGTCATTTCCGCATTGCTGAACGTGTCGCCGTAATTGTTCGGCGCGTAGGTTTCACTGCCGTATGTAAAAACTTTTTTCTCGTCTTTGACGATGGACGCGGCGGTAAAAACGTAAGAATTGGAATCGTAAGCCGTATTGACCGCCGCCGCATAGACGAACGGTTTAAAAACCGAACCGGGCTGGCGCATCGCGCTCGAAGCGCGGTTGAATTGATTGTCGAGATAATCGCGCCCGCCGACCATCGCCACGATCTCGCCGGTTTTCGGACGAATCGCAACGAGCGCGGCGTTCAGATTTCCTTTCGGCTGTTTCGGAAAGTATTTGTCTAATTTTTCTAATCTCTTGTTGACGACCTCATACGCGATGCGCTGAAGATCGGGATCAATCGTCGTATAGACGCGCAGATGCTGTAAGGCTTCCGGGTCGTTGACGTGCTTCGGCAATTCTTCGGTCGCATACTGCGTAAAATACGGCATTCCCTGAAGGTCTTTCTGCGGGGAGATTTTGTGCAGAACAAGCTGAACTTTTTTCGCGTCTTCGCTTTCTTTTTGCGAAATGACATTCGCTTCGACCATCGAATCTAGAACCTGATTGCGCCGTTCGGTAACTTTTTCTAAATTCTTAAAGGGATTGTAGCGGTTCGGACTGCGGATGATTCCGGCGATGAATGCCGATTCGGGCAGAGTCAATTGCGAAACGTCTTTGCCGAAATAAGCGTTTGCCGCTTCGCCGACGCCGTAGATCGAAACGCCGCCCGTCTGCTGTCCGAGATATATCTGGTTGGCGTAGAGCGTAAAAATTTCTTCTTTGGAAAGCCGCGTTTCCAGAATGATGGACATATAGGCTTCTTTCGCTTTTCGCTCCAATGTCTGGTCGCGGTTGAGTAAAAGATTTTTGACGAGTTGCTGAGTTATCGAAGAACCGCCCTGATTGGCAAGCGGCGAATTGTCTTCTTCCTTTTCGTATCGCCGCCAGAGAGCGCGGGCGATGCCGCGAAAATTTACGCCGTAATGCTCGAAAAACGCGCGGTCTTCGGTCGCCGTGATTGCTTTGACGAGGGTGTCGGGCAGATCGTTGAATTTGACGGCTTTTCTGCGACCGTCGCCTTCCGCCGCGATGGAAGTTAAAATTTTCGGCTCCAGTTTTGCCGATTCGACATCTCTTTTTTCGTCTTTGTCGGTGATCGAAGTGACGGATTTTCCGTCTTTTTTAAATTTCACGGTGAGAATCGAAAAAACTCTCTTGTTGTCAATCACCGCCGTGTTTCCCGGTTCGATCTCGATCTCATTTTCTTTTAGCTCGTAACGGCTGCGCGACGGGTCGGCTTGCGCGTTTTTTTCGATATACCCGGCTGATTTTAAATACGCGGTCAAATCTTCCTTTGAGATCGCTTCGCCCGTTTTCAGAGTTTTCGGCGCGGAATAAATTCCGGCGGTGTTCGTAAAAACTTCGCCGCGCAGAAGCTGGTCAATTTTATCGGAGTATTCAAACCAGAAATACATCGCCGTCAGAAACACGCCCAGAAAGGCGAACAGAAAAACGCCGATGGTCAGCGGATTGAAAACGAGGCGCAAAATCCGGCGGTAAAGCGGCGGTTTCGGCGCTTTATACGCGGTTTTGCCGTGCCGTTCGCGCCAGTATTTCGGCGGCATTTTCGGTTTTCGGCTTTTGCTTCGGATACGGTTCTGCATTTCGCGGCTTGTGTAAATGGATTAGTGAGATTTTTGTTTTCGGCGGTTGCCCTGTAAAATTTTAGAAAATTTTTGCTCGAACTGTCCAGCAAAATTTGATTTTTGTTAATAGTGTCAATTTTTATTGATAAAATTTTTGGGCAATATCTCACGATCTATGTTAATGAAAATAATTTCGGAATAGATGATAGATTAGAGATAATATCTGATAGATAAAATCTTTCATCTGTAATCTATCATCTCTAATCTATTCCGAAACGTATTTTTTATAAAAGAGAACTTGCTTTAATTTTAACCGATGAGCATTTTACCGAGCCTTTCAAAAAGCACGAAAAGACGTCTGATCTACGCGACGCTGGCGATCTTTTTTATGATCTCGGTCGGGATGTTCGGCTTTCGTTATTTCGAAGGTTTGTCGTGGCTCGACAGCATCTATCTGGCGGCGGAAACCATCACGACGGTCGGTTTCGGCGACATCACGCCGCAAACTCTCGGCGGGAAAATTTTTACCATTTTTTATATGATCCTCGGCGTCGGCACTGGGCTTTACGCGCTGACGGTTCTGGCGCAGGCGATCATTCAATCGGAAATCGTTGACGCGCTCGGCTTAAGAAAAAAGAACAAAGAGATGGACAAAATAAAAGATCATTACATCGTCTGCGGCGCGGGTCGCGTCGGTCGGCGGATCATCCGCAACCTGCAGAAACAAGACCTGCCGTTCGTCATCATCGAACGCGAGCAGAGCAAAATTGCCGAATTCGAAGAAAACGAATTGCCCGTCATACACGGCGACGCGACTCTGGAAGAAAATCTCTTCCGCGCCGGAGTTCACCGCGCGAAAGGCTTGGCGAGCTGTCTGGCGGATGACGCGGCGAACATCTATGTCGTTCTGACCGCCCGCGATATGAACCGCGAACTGCACATCGTCGCCCGCGCCGTCGAAGAACAAGCCGAACCGAAACTGATCCGCGCCGGTGCGAACCGCGTCGTCGCGCCGACGATCATCGGCTCTCAATCAATGGCGCGCGCGCTTCTGAAACCGACCATCGCCGATTTTATGGATTCGATCGTCGCCGAAACATTCGATCTCGTTTTCGAAGAGGTCGCCGTCAAATCCGATTCGGATTATATCGGCAAGCATCTGAGCGAAACGAATATCAGCACGGAATTAAACCTTCTGATCGTCGCCATCCGCCGAAAATCCGGCGAGATGCTCCTCCAGCCGTCCGCCGACACACGCCTTCACGAAGGCGATATGCTAATCGCCATCGGTCGCGCCGAACAGATGGAAAAATTTATAAAAGCAAACAAATGATTGGAGCGCAAGCGGCTCGCTTGCATAGATTGCGAAGCAATCTAAAAACCGCAGTATAAATTCAAATTGAACTTTGCTGCGGTTTTTTAGCGCGTTTCACACGCTGGCAAGCAAGCTGCTTGCGCTCCAAAAGTTTTGCCGTCTGAAACCGTCAATGGACATTCTCCCAAGAAATTGATGCGCGCATCAACGGCTCGGAAGAGCTCTCCAACGGCTCGGAAGAGCTCTCCAACGGCTCGGAAGAGCTCTCCAACGGCTCGGAAGAGTTCTCCAACGGCTCGGAAGAGCTCTCCAACAGTTTGGAAGAGTTCTCCAACGGTTTGGAAGAGCTCTTCCACGACCCGGAAGAGTTCCCCAATGACTTGGAAGAGTTCCCCAATGACTTGGAAGAGTTCTTCTGGGTCGCGGAAGGGAGTACCAAACATTTTGAAGAACTCTCCGACAATTTCGGAGAACAAAATTTTTTTGACTAATGCCCCTCTTGAAGACGCGAAAACGCCCGAAAATTGTTCATTTGAACGATATTCGGGCGTTTTTAATGCTTGCAGACGGCTTTTGCTTCCGTTTTAGCTGTCCTTGATGACGATTCTTTCAGACGGCGGAATGACGATCTTGTCGGGCGAAGTGTCGGGCGAAGTGTGCAGGTGAACGACTTTCCAATCTTTGCCGATTTTCTTAAAAATCAAAGTCATCCGTCCGGTCGAATTTTCGAGTTCGCCCTTGTATTCCTGCGACTGTTTCCATTTGCACGAAACATAAGCCGATGTCGGGCTTAAAATTTCGACGCGCAAGCCCGTGATGTCGAGCGTGACGTTCGAGCGGTCGGCGTAGGACGATTTGCGGTTGTCCATCATATTCTGCCAGCCGATGGTCGCCGTGCCGTTATAGTTAAAGAAAAGCGTCCGGTCGCTGTTTTCGTAAACGCTCATTACCTTTTCCGCGTCCGCCTGCTTGATGCCTTCGACCAGACGGTCAAAAGCCGCTTTGACTTCTTTTGCCGGATCAGATTTCGCCGCCGTTTTTTTCTGCGCGAAAGCGGCGGAACACATCGCCAGAATAACAAAACTTAAAATTGCAATTTTTTTCATTTTTACTTGTCCTCAAATAGTGATTTATGAACGAAAAAGAGTTTATAATCGAAAAATCTTAGTTGCAACCGCCTGAGCGCGGGTTTCCCCTTAAAAAAAATATGGCAGAAATTTTTAAATGTCCGGCGTGTTCCGCGCCGCTCGAATTCGAAGGCAAGATGATGCAGAAATGTCTGCATTGCGGAAGCAACGTCATCGTCCCGGCTGACGTGATGCGCCAGTCGAACACTTTCGGCAGTCCGGGCGCGCTCGATTTCGGCGACCTTTCGGGCTTGACCGGCAAGGCTCTGAAACTCGGCGAAATTCAGAATCTGATCCAAAGCGGAAAAAAGATCGAAGCGATCAAACTTTTCCGCGAAACTTTCGGTGTCGGACTTAAAGAAGCCAAAGACGCGGTCGAAGCCTTAGAGCGCGGCGAAAGCATAGACATTTCGGGAATGCGCGTGCAAACCGCAGCGGGTTTTCACGCCTCTCCGCAAAATATCGAAGCCGTCAAAAAAGCCGGCATCGCCGTCGGCGGTTCGATCCTTCTGACGATCATCGTTTCGATAATTATTGTTGTCGGCGCGGTCGGCGCGATATTTTATTTTACGTTCAGCTCGATGAATCAAACGTTCGAGGAAACTACTTTCACGCCGCAAACGCCGCCGCGCGAATCGGAAGCGGACGCCAAAGCGACTGAA
The DNA here is from genome assembly GCA_041940425.1 of Pyrinomonadaceae bacterium. Classification (GTDB taxonomy): domain Bacteria; phylum Acidobacteriota; class Blastocatellia; order Pyrinomonadales; family Pyrinomonadaceae; genus DATHTS01. The sequence continues at coordinate 16,406 of JBGTSF010000034.1, read as the reverse complement.
ATTCTAAAATTCGGCGGCGAAGGAAACGGCGCGGGAAAATTCGATGACAACCGCGCGGTCGCCGTTGACGGCACGGGAAAAATTTATTCGGCGGATTACAGCGGCGGGAAAATTCAGGTCTTTGATGCGAACGGAAAATACCTCAACCAATGGACGGCGGACGCGAAGATGAATCTCTACGATCTCGTCGCCGACCGCAAAGGCACGGTTTATATCGCGCAAAATAAAGGCATTTTCGCTTACGAAGGCGAGACCGGAAAACTTCTCCATCAAGCGCAGAACAATTACATACGCAGTATCGCCCTGATGCCCGACGGCAAGATCGCCGCGACGCTTCGGGAAGGTTTTGCGATTTTCGACGCGCAGTTAAATAAACTGAAAGAATTCAAAGACGCGAACGAAGCCGCCGATACGACGTTCGGTTTTGAAAAGATAGCGGTTGACGGCGACGGCATAATTTATATGATCACGCGGACGGAAAATTATATCTGCAAATTTTCGTCGGACGGGAAATTCCTTGACCGCTTTAAGGTCGAAGGCTCGCCGAACGCGATCGCGATTGACAACAAGGGCAGAATTTTTATCAGCCAGACGAGCGACATAGAAGTGTACGACGCGGAAGGAAAAGAAATAGAAACTTTCAGAACAAATCAAGCGTTCGGAATGGCGTTTAACGACGCCGACGAACTCTTCGTCGCCTCGCGCCCGTATGTCGTCAAGTATCAACTGAATTTTTAACGTCAATCCGGGTTAGAAAAAAACGGAAGAAGAATAGCCGCGAAAAAGCGCAGAAAGGACAAAAAGATTAAATAACCCAAGTTGCCGGTTAAATTTTCTTGACATCTTAATAACCGGCAACTTGGGTTAAATAAATAAAAGAAATTTCATTTTGTGTTTTCTGCGCTTTTTCGCGGCTATTTCGCTTTATCCCGAACTCCTGCGAATTTTTAAACATCAGCGCACTATTTCGTATAGCGGTTTTACGCTTTGCACGATTTAGGTTGCCCGCGGCTTTGCAAAGAATTGTAAATTTCTCGTTTTTAGCGGGATTATCGGATTATAATTCTACCCGCAAACTTTACTTATACGGGCATAATTATTGCTTATAATTCAGTTTATCGAACTTTAACGAGTTCATTTTTAATTCTTTCCAGAGAAAAAAACGAGGAGAAACCGATTTTATGAAGTCAGCCAAAAAACTTTTTTGGGCGTTTTCCCTGTTGATGCCCCTATTAATTATTTCTGCAACAGGAAATGTATTCGGTGTTGTTCCTGACGATTACACGGACGATTATGTGCCGGACGTAACGGCGCGGGTCGCCCGCATCACATACATCAGCGGCGACGCGCAGATCCGCCGCGCCGACAGCCGCGAATGGGAAACCGTCGTGAAAAACCTGCCGGTTGTCGAAGGCGACGAGATCGCCACGAGCGGAAACGCTCTGCTCGAAATTCAATTGAATAAGGATTCTTATCTGCGTATTTCGCAAAATTCCTATATCAAATTTTTGAACCTGAAAGACGAAGGCATCGCCGTTAGTCTGTCCGAGGGAATTGTAAGCGTCCGGCTTTTTGAATTTAACAAAGACGAGCAGTATTTCGAGATTGACGCGCCGGGAACGACCGTTGCCGTGCGCAAGGCGGGACTTTACCGCATTGACGCGCAGGACGCGCGAAGCCGTGAAAAGGCTGTCCGCATCACCGTTCAGGAAGACGGCGAAGCGCGGATTTATTCGCAGAGTTCGGGCTTTACCTTGCGCGACGGGCGAAGCGCGAAAGTCTTTCTTGAAGGCGATTACCGCGGCGAATGGGAAATGGCTGACGCGAGAGATTTTTACGACGAATTCGACGAATGGACGGCAAAGAGCGATGCCGCGATTCTCAAACGAATCCGCGACGCTTATTACGACCGCTATTACGACCGCGACATCTACGGCGCGGAAGATTTGAACGCTTACGGCGAATGGGTTTACACGCGCAAATACGGCTACGTCTGGCGACCTTACCGCACGGCGATTGACGATTATGACGATTGGTCGCCGTATCGCTACGGGCATTGGCGTTGGATTCCGCCGTTCGGCTGGACATGGATCAATGACGAGCCGTGGGGCTGGGCGACGTATCATCACGGACGCTGGATCTTTGTTGACGGTTACTGGGTTTGGACTCCATACGGCTTGGTTCGCGCCAAACGAAGCTGGTGGCGACCGGCTCTGATCATTTTGGGAAGCTGGGGCAGAAACGTCTATTGGTGTCCTCTGCCGTATGATTACGGTTACTACAATTACAATTATTATTATCACCGCCGCCGCAAACGCGACCGCGATAATAACAGCGGAACAAACAATCCGCCGAACAACCCGCCGAACAATCCGACTGGCGGTCAAAATCCGCCGCCGCCGACAGCAGCAAACATCATTCGCGGCACGAGAAATATGACGCCGCCGCTCTCGACCGTTCCGCCGAAAGGCGTGGTCATTGTTGAGGAAAGCGAATTCGGCAGAGGCAAACGCGGATTTTTAACGCCGCCGCTGGCGACCGCCAAAGAAATTCTGACGAAAATTCCCGAAACCGCCGACACGCCGCCGATTCTGCCGGAAATAAAGGATCTGAACGGCAAGATCAGCACGGAAATTTTGATCGTAAAACCGCGCGTCGTCAAAACCGAACCGACCGTCAAGATCGGCGCGGGCGACCGCAAAACGGAAACGCCGCTCGATAAGGAACTCGAACAAAAACGCATTTTCGGAAACCGGACTCCGATTCAGCGAAAGACGGAAACGGAAGAAACGAAACCCGAATCAAACAACGGCACAAAAGGCGGAATGACCGGATTTCCGAACGAGCCGACACGCCGAACCGGAGCGGTAACGCGTCCCGATCCCAAACAGGAAGACGACGGCGGCAATACGCAAACCGAACCGACCAAACCCGCTCCGAACCGGAACAACGACCGGAAAGTAGAACGGGAAACTCCGCCCGTCTATTCGCCGCCCGCCCGACAGCGCGAAGAACGCCAACAGCCGCGCATCGAAAGACCGCGCCGCGAAGAGCCGAAGTATGAACCTCCGCCGCCGCGCAGTGAGCCTAAATACGAACCTCCGCCGCGCAATGATCCGCCTCCCAGAAACGATCCGCCGCCGAAGAGCGATCCGCCTCCACCGAAATACGATCCGCCGCCCTCAAAAAGCGAGCCGTCAAAACCTTCGCCGATGGAAAGCAAAAGCAATCGAAAGGACGGTTAAACGGGTATCGAACAATAAAAACGGGAAGGCTCGACCTTAAGGTCGAGCCTTCCCGTTTTTGGAAAGCGGATAATATCGAAAACCCAATAAAATCGGTCTGCTAACACCGTCTGTATCCATGCTAACAGCATCTGTATCTTTGATAACAGCGTCTGTATCGGCGATATTTCGATCTGTATCAATGATAATTAAATCTGTATCAATGATAAGAGCGTCTGTATCAATGATAATTGAATCTGTACCGATGATAATTTGATCTGTGCAGTGATATTTGCGTCTGTATCGAGGTTAAAAGCACCTGTATTTTCTTTTCAAGATTTTTACAAAGGCTGATTGTTTTGAGCATTGTAGATTTCAATAAAAAAGGCTCTTTGAATTTAATAAAGAGCCTTTTTTATTCTTATTTTTAGTAATTTACTCGCCGAATTTTCTCAAAAACACATCCCGGTTGACCGACGACGGGTCGCCGATGACGATGAAGCGGAAGTTTTTCATATATTTTTGCGACACGGCGCGGACGTCTTGCGGCGTTACTTCTTTTACTTTGTCGAGAAACATAAAAGCGTTGCGCCAGCCGCCGCCGATCAGTTCGTATTTGGCGAGTTCGCGCACCTGCGCGGCGTTGGTTTCCTGATCCATATAGTAAAGCGTCAGAAAAAATCCGGCGACGCTTTCGATAAATTCTTCGTTGATCAGATTCGTTCTCAATCTTTCGACTTCATCGAGCATCACGTCAACCGATTGGTTGGCATCTGCACTCGTTACATAGATGTTCGCGGTATTGACCGCCAATGAATCGAGTTCGGCGTTCGGCGCGTAGGAAAGCTGGCGTTTGACACGAACTTCCGAATGAACGCGGTTTTGCAAAACGGCGATAGCGATGCGCATCGCGTAATAGTCGGGACTCGACAGCGGCGGCGCGTTGAAAATGCCTTTGACATAATTGGTCGGCAGAGCGCGTTCGGTTATATCAACCGTCGGTTTGGAAAAATCGAGCGCGGGATAAGGCTGTTCTTTATAACTTCCGCGCGGAAGTTTGCCGAATGCGGCGGTAACCCGTTTTTTCAATTCGTCCGCGTCCAGATCGCCGACGACGACGAGCAGAAGCCGCGACGTTTCCATAATCTTTTTATGATAGGCGCGAAGATCAGCCGGTTTGAAAGCCGCGACGGTCGTCAGATTTCCGTTGACATCGTTCGAATACGGGTGATTGGCGTAGATGATGCGGTCTTGCAGAACATTTAAAAAATTATCGTTGTCTGTTTCCTGTTCTCTCAAACCGGTCAAAATCCGACTGCGGACGCGCTCGACATCTTCGGGCGCGAATGACGGATTAAGCGCGACATCGGTAAAAATATCCCACATCTTGTCAAAATCCCTGCGCGTCGTCGCCAGACTCAGCGCGCTGAAATCGTTGCCCGACGACGCGCCGATGCCGCCGCCCGTGCGCGAAGTTTCACGGCGCAAAATCTCGCGCGGGTATTTTTTACTGCCTTCGGTCGCCGCTTCGAGCGTAAAATTTTCGATGCCGGCGGTCTGCGGCGTGAGATTTCGCGCACCGCCGCGAATAAACAAACCGGCGGAAACGGTCGCTGTGTTCGGACGGCGTTTGAGAATCACCTTCAAGCCGTTTACATCAAACTCGGAAACAAGCGCGATCTGATCCTGAAGACTCGCTTTTTTCGTCTGCCCGTTTGACGTTTGCGGCTCACCTCTTCCGTCCTGTGCAAATCCGGCACTGATAATTGTTAAAATCAATAAAACCGGAAGCAAAAACCCATTGAAAGTTAACTTCCGACCACTCTCCGTTATCCACTGTCCACTGTTCACTGTTCTCATTTTCCGATCAAATCTCCTTCCGTCAAACCGGATTCCGCTTTCGCATCCGGCGAAAGCAAAGCGATACCGACGTGCGGTTTGCCCTGTATGTATGTGTTGATGTATTTGTTTATTTCTCCGCGCGTCGTCGCCCGCAGAGCGCGGTGATAACCGCGAAAATATTCGATGCCGGTCGAAGACCACCAGAACGAAAGCGTGTGCGCGTAATCGCTGAGTTTTTCGCGCTCGAAAAGGTCTCTCGATTCGAGAATCGTTTTCGCGCTTTCGAGTTCCTCGTCCGTGAAATAATCCGGTTTATCGAATTGCTCGATCTGTTTATAAACTTCGGCTAACGCCGCTTTCGCTTTGTCGGGCGTCGTAACGAGCAGAACCGTGATCGGTCCGACGTTTCTCTGCGTGTAGTAATTGATCTGCGCGTCAACCGCCAACCCCGAATCAACCATCGCGCGCTGAAAACGCGAATTCGGCTGGGCGAGAATATATGAAAAAACGTCCGCCGCGTAGGTCGCCGCGTCGTCCTTGCCGATCGAAGGTCCGTGCCAGCCGACAAACATCAGAACATTCTGAACGGGCTGTTCGACAAAATAGCCCGCGCTTTTTTCGAGCGGCGGATGTTCGACCAGAGCGGTTTCCTTATCGGTAAATGTCGCCGGTTCGCGTTTTTTCCAGCTTCCGAAAATCTTTTCGGCGGCATCGAAAACCTTCTGCGGCTCGACATCGCCCGTGACAACGAGCGCGGTGTTGTTCGGCACATAATAACGCGATTGAATTAATTTCATTTTCTCGACCGTCGCGCTCATCACCGATTCGCGCGTGCCGAGCGGCTGTTTGCGCGTAGGGTATTTATAAAAAAGTTTCTCGTTGAGTTCCTTTTGCAGATAGAAAAACGGGTTCGCTTCGTTGCGGTCAATCTCGGCGATCACGACGCGGATTTCCTCATTCAATTCGTTCTCGTCAAACGTCGGGTAGCGCACCGCGTCGTTGATGTAGCGCATCGCCGATTCGACATACGGCGAGGTGGTCGTGAAATAATAATTGACGACCTCTTCGCGCGTCTGAGCGTTTCTGATGCTCAATTGGTCTTCGTCGTCCATATAGACGACGCTCCCGATGGTCGAACGAAGTTTTATCGTTTCGGCGCAGTTGTTCTGATCATAATACTGCCGCCCGCCGAATTTGAGCGCGAGTTCACAGCGATACAGATACTCGCCCTGATGCGGTTTGAAAAATATATGCTCGTAGAGATGCGACAGCCCGTTCAGTTCGGGCGGTTCGGTAAATGAACCGTTGCGGGCGGCGAGTTCGACCGTCACGAGCGGGACGCTCTTGTCCGGCAAAACGATGATCTCGAAACCGTTCGCCAGAGTTTTGTTGACAAACGGAACTTCGATTCCCGCCTGTCTGGCGGACGTTACATCGGTAACGGAAGCCGGACTTTTCGGTTCGGCTTGCTTCGGCTTTGCCGTCTGTGCAAAACTTGAATTTGTAAAAAACGATAAAGTTAGTAAAACGCTAAGGAAAGTTTTTTTCACTAGAAACTCCAATAATTTTAAGATGTCAGATGTCAGATGTCGGATGACGGCGGTTAGTTGTTTTATCAATCGCCTTTCGCTTCTGAATCTGACCGATACGCTTTATTTAACGCTGACTAAGCAAATAAAGTTATTGACCGGAAAAGAGTTTAACACACGAAGAGGAAATTTATGGAACGCGACAATCTAATGCACGGCGCGCGCACGGCGATGAACCGCAGTCAGGAAATCCGCGATTGGACGGAACAATTTTTAAAAAACAAAACGCGGCAGGAAATGCCGGAAATGTCGGACGAAGAGTTTGAAAAACACTGGAAATACCACAAACCCGAAATTATGCACGCGGGCGCGGCAGAAGCCGTTCAGGCGTATAAGGAAAGGAATAAATCGTAGCGGCAGTAGGCAGCGGCAGTAGGCAGTTTTTTTGAATCCGGGTTTAGTTTTAACTTTCTTTACCAAATTACAATTTTTACGGTATTCGAATCTTATAAAATCCAAAATCAACCTGCCTACTGCTTACTGCCTTCTGCCTACTTCTTTGTAATATCGTCAAACGTAAAGTACGCGACCGCCGCGTCGTGGTCGGAAAAGCGTTCGACGCGCGTATCGTCATTTCGATATATGGCGGGAAAATCGGCGTTGAAACGAACATAGCCGAAAAGGTTGATGTGTTTTTTCAACGGTTCATTGATCAAAATATGATCGAGAACCTGCGCGTTGCCGTCGAAAACGTATGAATAACGCTGATCGGCTTTGATCACATTGACGAGATTAATCAGATCGGGATTGACGAAATCTTCCGACGGATTCATCACTTCATCTTTTCCGGCGGGTTTTCCCTGAATCGTGCCGATCACGTCAACGATGCCGTCATTAAATTGATAAGCATTGAAATCGCCGAGCAAAATTATTTTTTCGGACGGATTTTTCGTTTGACGTTCCTGCACCCATTTTGCCAGAAACTCGGCTTGCAGTTTTTTCTTCAGACGCACGTTGTCCCGCTCTTTCGGATCGTTATAACCGCGAAAGGATTTCAAATGATTGACCACGACCGTAAATTCGAACGGCTGTCCGGTTTTCGCATCGTCAATCGAAGCGCGCAGCATCAGCGGCGGTCGGTCATTTAAAAATTTGTCGTCTTTTTCGACCGGATTTTTGTATTCTTCATCCTTGCCGAACTGCCGGACTTCCAATTTTTTGACGCGCGAAGATTTGACCAGAAAACCGTTATTGATGCCGCGCCCGTCATTGCCTTTGATCACATAAGCCTCGTATTTCGGGTCGGGTTTTCCGGCAGCAATAGCGTCCTTGTTGATGCGGTCTCCAAGCCTCTGAAGCGTCGCCTGATTTTCGGCTTCGACGACACCGATGACATCGGGCGACATCATATATTCGCGGATCGCCCGCGAGATTTTTCGCAGACGTCGTTCGAATTCTTCGGTCGTTACGATGTCTTCATTGACTTCGGGATCGTCCTGATCGTCGAAAAAATCCTGTATGTTCATCGCGGCGACGGAAAACTGCCGCTCATTCGGCGCGGGCAGAGGATCGGATTTAACCAAACCGGAAATCTCATGTCTGCTGTCAGCATCAACGAAGATCGTGTAGGCGCGATAAGAATAATTCATCACGCCCGTCAGATTTTTGACCGCGGCAAAACTCGTCGCTTCGATTGACTGCGCGCCGAGTTGGGCAGTAGATTCGATTCGCAAACGTTCGGGATTACTATCGTAAGTCGAGAGTTTTGGATAATCTTTCTTTAATTTTTCCTTGTCGTTATTTTGCAGGAGAACGTAATCGTAAATCTCAAAACCGGGTTCGCGGAACGGGCGCGGGAAACCTTTCAAAACGCCGTAGAAAGTTCCGTTAGAAGTCGGCGCGACGACTGTCATTTCTTTGATCTCGACGCGCATTCCCTCGTATCTTTCGAGCGCGTCAATCACGCCGGATTTGAAATCGTCGGCGGTCAAAACGACCGGCTTCGGCAGAGGATTTTCTTTCGATTCGACCGAAATAATATCCCTGTTTTTCCGCATCGAAAGCTGAGTTACGGGCAGACTCAGCGGTTCGGCTTTGGGAATGAATTCTTCAATATCGCCCGTTACGGAAATGAGATTGCCGATCGCCGCTTCGCCGCCCGGCTCCGTTCCCGTAAAAACGAAAATGCCTTCGCTCGTCGCCGGATTGCCGTCGGTTTTGTCATCCGGCGTTTGAATAAAAAAGCCTCTGCGCGTCCGCGCCGTAACGATCCCCGAAAGCCGCGTATGTTCGCCGACATACGGCGAAGAATTCTTCTCGCCCTGCACTTCTGCAATCGAGCGGTTTTTCTGCGCGTGAGCGGTGAGCGTCAAGCCGAAAACCGCAAACAGTAAAAATAAAAATGCAAAGTAAAATCTACCGATAATAAACTTTGAACTTTGAACTTTGAACTTTGAACTCATTACTGCGTATCCCGTCTTCTCTCGATCAATTCCTGTGTATTTTTCGGCACGTTGGAAAAGAAGTTATATCCCGTAATCGCCTCGATCTGATCTACGGTTTTTCTGAAATCGCGCCACGGGGCGGATTGATTGACGGGCGGCTGATTCGGGATCAGGATGGCGATCGTCCGCGTCGTTTTGCCGACTCTTTGCAGGTCGTTGTTGCCGTTAGGCAAAACTAGAACGACTTTCCAGGTGTATTCCGGCACGATGATGCGTCCCTGCGAGATCGTTCCGATATTGCCGACCACGCCGGAGAAAATATAGAGTTCGTTTCCCTGATTGGCGAGTTCGCGGGAGTAGCTTTCAAAATCCTCCCACGGACCTTGATTGTTCGCGCTGAGCTGAGGAATGATGTTGGTCATCAGAAACGTCGCCGAGTTGTCTTCGATCGAGCGCGTCCGGTCGCCCGACGGCGTCATATGCCCGCGGTCGTATCCCGAACCGCTGTAATCATTGGTGCCGACCTGATACCAACCGGCAGGCAGAGCCGGATCGGGACGAAAATCGTCCTGCCGCGGAGCCGAGCCGATCCAAGTGCTGTCCAAACGCCACGCCACCCAATTGGCGGTCGCGCGGCTGCGGTTATACGAGAGCGAATACTGCGGCTTGAACATCAGATAATTATTCTCGTTGGCAATATCCGTCGTGGCGTTGGACGGGTTGCCGAGCAGAAGCGGGTCGTCCGTGCCGAACGGCGCATTGATATTTAAAACGATAACGGCACTCGCCATCCGCGCCTGCGCGTCCGTGATGGTCGCGGGCAGATTCCGCACGCCGCCGGGAATAGTCGTCGGAATCACATACGCAAACGAAAAGATGTTGTCATTCGGCGTTACGTCGCCGTTCGTGCCGTCGTCGAAAAACGCCTGCGTCGCCGAACCGTCAATAGTTGAGAGATTTGCCGTCACGCCGATGCCCGTGCTGGGCGGCGTGTCGGCGGGCGTTACGCTGACCGTTAATAAAACCGTCTGGTTCGGCGCGACCGTGTTCGGATTTGCCGCTCCCGAACCGGACAGAGGGATTTCGACGCTGCCGCAATTGGTCGTCGGGCTTGAAGAATTGCGCGGCGCGGGCGCGGCGACGGTAAAATCGGACGCGTTCTGGTCGGTGTCGAAACAGCCCATCCCGTTGCGCTGTGCGGAAACGGTGATTCCCATTCCGGTTACCTGCGACGAACCTTCAAAACAGCCGCCGTTGCCGTAGCCCAAAAAGTCAACGATAGACGAATTGGTAATCGGACACGCGCCGGACAGCGCGGTCGTCGAATTAACGATCGCCAGCTTGCCGTCAATCGGGTGCATATTGGTCGAGCCGGTCGCGTCGGGCGTCGGCAGAGGCGCGCCGCTGCCGTTCGCGCTCTGGGCGAATTGGATCAGGTAATATTGTCCGGGCTGAATCGTTACGTTCGGAAGCGCGGTTACATTCCAGCTCGAATTTCCGGCGAAAGAATACTGTATCGTCCAGCCGTTGAGACTGACGGGCGCGCTGCCGCGGTTAAAAAGCTCAACGAAATCATTGCGATACGGCGAAGCCGAAGCCACACCGCCGCCGCCGAAAAACTGGCTGATAACGATATTCGGTGAAACGGCGTTCTCGCCGCCGCTAAAAGACTCCTGATTCTGCGCTTCGGTCCGAAAACCGTAGCTGAAACATAAAACGGCTGTTAAAAGTGCGGCAAAACCTGCATAATATTTTTTCATTTCTATAAATTCGTTCGATTAATAAAGTCGTCTGCTTAAATTTTGTAGGAAAGAAAATTTAACATAAAAAGTCGGCTTAATACAGCCGACTGCCCGTGATTTACGAAAAATTAAGATGCCTGACGGCAAAAATGTTTGTCCGAGAATTTCGTCAGGTGATTTTTAAGCTAAAGGACGGGAAACAAAATCTTTTTTAAGAACGGCTATTTAAAAACGCCTTCGCCGAGAAAGTTCTCGCGGAGATAGGAAATCGTGTCCTGCAAAGTTTCCTGCGCGTCGCGCGGTGCGAAACCCAGTTCTTCGGCGGCTTTTGACGAATCGAAATACCAGAAATACTCGGCTTGCTCGACCTCTTTCGGTTCGATGGGCGACGGTTTGTTCCAGTTTTTGAACACGGAATCTATAATGCTCGCGCCTGTCATCGCCAGTTGTTTCGGCACGCGGAGAAGCGGCGCGGAAACGCCCGACAGCCGTTCGAGCCGCCCGAAAAATTCCGCGAAAGTCATATTTTCCGCGCCCAAAAGGTATTTTTCCTGATGTTTCCCTTTATCGAGCGCAGAGATAAACGCATCCGCCGCGTCGCGCGCGTCAACGAAATTCAAACCGCCCGAAGGCGTGTATGGAATTTTCCGCGCCATAAAATCCAGAACTATCTTCGTCGAACTCAGACGGTCGTCGCCTTCGCCGAGAAGCAAGGAAGGATTCAAGATAACGAGCCGCGCGCCTTTGAAATCGAAATTTTCGAGCGCGGTTTTTTCCTGATAGAACTTCGAAGCGTAATACGCCCAGCGCGAAAATATCTCGACCGGCTGGGAATAGGTTTCGTCCCGCAATTCCGGCTCTTCGGAAACGGCGATCGTGCCGCTCGACGAGGCGAGAATAAAATTTTTGATTTTCGCTTCTTTGGCGGCTTCGCACAACAGGCGCGTGCCTTCGACGTGAATTTTATTCATTTGAGCCGCGTCGTCATTGTCGCGCGAAACCTTTCCGGCGAGATGAAAAACAGCTTCCGCGTTCTTTAACGCTGCGCCGACAAATTCCCTGTCCGTGACCGAGCCTTCCGCCGCCTCGACACCCGCGTCCTTCATCCATTCCGGCACGGAAGAAGCCATCACGCGCAGATTCTTCTCGCCCGCGTCGAGAAACTTTTTAACAATATGCGTTCCGAGAAAACCCGTCCCGCCTGTAATAAGAATTTTCTTTCTTGAAGATTTTTTCGCCATTCAGATAGAGATTTTATATTTGCAGACAAAAAAACGCGAATGAGAGCGGAAAGAAAATTGTCCACAGATGGACACGGATGAACACAGATTTTTCAAGATTCAAAAAATCAAAAAACCCATCTGTGTCTATCTGTGTTTATCTGTGGACAAAATATTTCTTTTATCGCCCGAAATCGTCTTCGAGCCGCGTAATGTCGTCTTCGCCGAGATAATCGCCGCGCATGACTTCGATAAAAACCAGAAGCTCGCCGCCCGGATTTTCGACGCGGTGCGCCGCGCCGAGCGCGACGTCAACGGATTCGCCGGCGCGCTTGATGATCTCCTCGCCGTCCAGAGTGATTTTCGCCTCGCCCTGCACGATAAACCAGTGCTCGGCGCGATGCGCGTGTTTCTGGTAGCTCAGACGCTTTTTCGGAAAAACTTCCAATCGTTTAACTTTAAAACCTTTGCCTTCATCCAAAACCGTGAAACTTCCCCACGGTCGCTCGTCATACATCGGTGAATTATCGGTTTCTTCTTTCATACCTTTAAGATATGTCAATAGAGGCAATTTTCCAATTGTAATGTGAATCAAAAGTAGAAAAAAGACTCTGCGTTCTTTGCGTCCTCCGCGTGAAACTTTCTCTTTTTTTTGTGACTTTTCCGAAGGTTGTTTTCACGCAGAGAACGCGGAGAACGCAGAGAAAAGCACAATAAATTAACATATTTTTCTGCTCTTGATTCACATTTGTCTTATTTTCCATCTACCCGCGCATTGAGCAAAACCGGTTCGCCGAATCCCAATTCTTTGAGACGCGGCAATTGCGTTTTGGCATCGCCGACGACGAGCCAGATCATTTTGTCGGTGTCGAGATATTTTTCCGAAAGAGATTTTATCGCGTCAACGGTTATCGCCTTGACGATCTGTTCGCGCTCTTTGACGTAATCATATTTCCAGCCGTATTTGCTGATGTTTTCGAGCATATTGAGTTTCGCTCCGGCGGTTTCAAACGCGCGGGCGTTGCTCTTTATCAGAAAACTCTGCGTTGTTTCCAAATCCTTCGCCGAATAGTTTTTCGGGTAATTTTCTAAGATTTCTTTGATAAGCTGCGCCGACTCCAAAGTTACATTGCTCCGCACGCCGCTTCCGATGGTGAACGCGCCCGGCGATTTCGTTCCCGAAAAACCGGAGCCGATGCCGTAGGTGTAGCCTTTTGTTTCGCGCAATTGCTGTGTGAGCTGCGAAGCGAAACCGCCGCCGCCGAGGATGTAATTCATCACGACCGCCGGATAAAAATCCTTGTCGGTCGCGGCGAGAGCCGGATAGCCGATGCGGATAACGGATTGTTTCGCATCCGGCACGTCGTAGAAATATACGACGGATTTCGCGGGCGCGGACGGCGTTTTATATTGGGGAATCTCAACCTTTTTCGCCTTCCATTTTTTGTTCAGGTTTTTTAAAGGTTTGACAGCCGCCGCTTTGTCCAATGCGCCGACGATGTGCATCCGCGCGACCGACGGCGAAAACGCTTTGTTGTAAAAAGTTTTCAGATCGTCGAGCGTGATGACGCCTGCTGATTCGACCGTTCCGAGAATATTGCGCGAGCGGATATTGTCCTTGCCGTAGATCAGACGGCGGTAATTATTTTCCGCGACGGCGTTCGGATTGGCTTCCTGCTGGCGAATCTGGCTGATGACGCTTTGTTTTATAAGATCGAATTCCTTCGCGTCCCAGCGCGGTTCGAGCAGAATCTCTTCGACCAGCGCGAGCGTCGCGTCATAATTCCGCGCCAGAGTGTTGACGACGATGCGAACGTCTTCCGTTCCGGCGAAAACATTGATTGACGCGCCGAGCTGTTGGATGGCTTCTTCGAGTTCCTGCGGCGTTTTATTTTTCGTTCCCTGCGTGAGCATCCGCGCCGTCATATTCGCCACGCCGACCTTGTTGATGTCTTCCAAAAGCAAGCCGCCGTCAATGACGATCTCAAAAGTGGCGAGCGGAACTTCGCGGTTTTCGATTCCGAGAACGCGCATCCCGTTTGAAAGTTTATGCTCCCAGATCGCCGGAATTTTGACTTCCGGCGCGTCGCCGTAGGGCGGCTCTTTCGAGCGGTCGAACGTAGAAGGCGTTTTCTCATATTCGGCTTGCGCGGTCGGGTCAACTTCCGCTTCCGCGCCCTGCACGATCTTTTCTTCGACGACTTCCGCCTTTTTAGAATTTTCGAGCGCAAGCTGCGTTTTGCCTTTCGGCACAAAACTCGTCGCCACGTAATTTTTTCCCTTGATATACTTTTCGTAAACGCGCATCACGTCCGCGGGCGTTACGGCGAGAATATTTTTAATTTCTTTTTCGATACAGCCCGGATCATTTGTCAGATAATTGCACTGCGCGAGCTGGGTGGTTTTGCCGAGAACGCTCGCCAGCGAATTATAAAACGCGGTTTCCTGTCCCGCCTTGATGCGGTTTAGGTCTTTTTCGGAAATTCCTTCTTTTTCAAATTTCGCAAAAGCCTCGCTGATCGCCGCCGCAACTTCGTCCAAATCCTTATCCTGAAAAGCGCGGACTTCGAGCTGCGTCTGACCGGCGAGTTCGCTCATGTAGTTGTACATCGCAACATCCGGCGCGAGCTTTTTATCTTCGACCAGAACCTGATATAAAGGGGCTTTTTTTCCTTCAGAGAGATATTCCGTCAAAACATCGAGCGCGTATGAATCGGGATGAAACTGCTCGACACCCGTCCAGGCAAGCGTCAGTTCGGGCAGCCGCGCGAAATTGTCTTCGTGGTAAAGCTTGACCGTTTCTTTCACATTTCCGGCTCGTTTCGGCAGGAGTTTTACGTCCGCGCCGCGCTTGATCTCGCCGAAATATTTTTCCACCCATTTTTTCGCCTGCACCGGATCGAAATCGCCCGCCACGGTCAGCGTTACATTATTCGGCACATACCAGCGGCGGAAAAATTCCTTCACGTCGTCGAGCGTCGCGCGGTCAAGGTCTTCCAGAGAACCGATGACCTGCCAGTTGTAAGGATGATCTTCCGGGTAGAGATTTTTATCTATCACATACTGCGTATGTCCATACGGGCTGTTGTCATAAGATTGCCGTTTTTCGTTTTTGACGACCTGTTTTTCCTTCGCCAGAACCGGTTCGGTCACGGTGTTTATAAACCAGCCGAGTTTGTCGGCTTCCGCCCAGAGCATTTTTTCGAGCGCGTCTTTCGGAACGGTCTGCAAATAATTCGTCCTGTCGCGCGAGGTCGAACCGTTCGCGCCCGAACCGCCGATCCGTGCGCTCATCGCGTCGAGTCCGCCTTTGCCCAAATTTTCCGATTCGAGAAACAAAAGATGTTCGAACATATGAGCAAAGCCCGTGCGTCCTTCCTTCTCGCGCGCCGAACCGACATGCGCCGTCAAATTAACGGCGACGACCGGATCACTGCGGTCAATATGAAAAATAACTTCAAGCCCGTTCGGCAAAGTAAATTTTTCATACTCGACCTTAAAAGAAGGCTTCGCCGCGCTGTTTTTCTGCGCGGGAACGACGAGAACGGAGAGCAAAAGAGAAATAACGACAAGATAAATTTTTGCGGTTTTCATAATTTTTTTGGTTATAGCGAAATTAAAACAATACTGTTTCAGAAGTTATGATGCGAATTTTCGGTTTCGGTTTTATTACGAATGAATTCTGATTTTTGGTTTCAAAAGTTTCTCATTGAATAAATTTGAATCCAATAGTCCATTGATCTTTGTTTAAAATATATTTCGTGATTTGAAAACCTTCGGGATAATCTGAAAATCCAGATAACTTTTTCGCACGTTCAACAGCTTCTTGCGCTAATTTTTCAGACGAATAAATTCCGATAGTTCGCGGTTCTTCGATATAATCATCTTCTATATTTTCGTGTTGGACAAAATAAACGCTCTTCATAATTTTTATTTTATTTGTTCGGCAAAAGACTTATTATCATTTTTTCCCAGTCATCTTGTTTATATTTTAAGTAGCCTGCACTTGAAATAAAATGACTTCCGCCACTGAAACTGCCTATTGATTCAAATTCATATTTTTTATTTATGTCAAAATCTTCAGGCAACGGATATGGCTTACTGTCTCTAACCCAACCAAGATAATTTTGCATTAAATATCCTTTAGTTTCACCGCTTTTATATTTTGTAGTTCTATATTTTCTTTGCGGTGCGGAATCTACTAAATCGCCATCTAAAAATCCTGAAATATAACATGTCAGAATTTAAGTCAAAGTAACCACAATACGCCGACCAGGACTACTGGGACGATCGCTACACCGGCGCGTGGGACAATGGCGGCGTTCACATCAACAGCGGGATCATCAACCACCTGTTCTACCTGCTGGTCGTCGGCGGCACGCACGCGACCAGTGCGGTCACGGTG
>JBGTSF010000033.1:0-57988 GCA_041940425.1 Pyrinomonadaceae bacterium | reverse complement strand
CCACCACGGGCCGCGCGGTGCTGCGCCTCTATGACCCGACCACCGGCGCCGTGGTCTTCGACGGCACCGACATCTCCTCGCTGAGCCATGAGGGGATGCGCCGGATGCGGCCGCGGATGCAGATGATCTTTCAGGATCCTTATGCCTCGCTTAATCCGCGTATGACGGTCGGCAATATCATCGGCGAACCGCTCCGCACGTTCGGGCTGGCGAGCGGCAAAGCCGTCAGCGAAACCGTGCAGGATTTGATGGAAACGGTCGGTCTGTCGCGCCGTTTTATCAAACGCTACCCGCACGAATTTTCCGGCGGTCAACGCCAGCGCATCGGCATCGCCCGCGCGCTCGCCGTTGATCCCGAATTCATCGTCGCCGATGAACCGATCTCCGCTCTCGACGTTTCGATCCAGGCGCAGATCATGAATCTGATGGAAGAGCTTCAGGCGGAAAAACACCTGACGTATCTGTTCATCTCGCACGACCTCCGCGCTGTGCGTCATCTTTCCGATAGAGTTGCTGTAATGTATCTCGGCAAGATCGTCGAACTCGCCGACGGCAAAAAGATTTACGAAGACCCTTTAATGCCCTACACGAAAGCCTTGATTTCCGCCGTCCCCGTTCCCGACCCGGAGATCGAAGCGAAACGCGAGCGCATCATTTTAACGGGCGACGTTCCATCGCCGATCAACCCGCCGTCGGGCTGTCATTTCCACACACGCTGTCCCTACGCGATCCCCGAATGCCGGACGATCGTTCCGACACTCGTCGAAATCAAACCGAACCACTACGCCGCCTGCATCCGCATCAGCCCCGAACACCCGCATATCGAGGAAAATGTCGAAAAAGGCTTGAATGTAATTTCAAACGAGGGAAACGAGCAGTAAAGTAAAACGATTTTAAATAGTAAAAACGTGAAAGAAAATGGTTTCTTTCACGTTTTTGATTTTAAAATTTAAATTTGAAACAAATTACGCATTCGCCGAAGGCGAAAAACATTATAGCCTATGGTGAAACCATAGGTTTTTGACAACAATAAACATTCCGACGCTGAAAGCGTCCGACAAATTAACGCGAATTGTTGCTCGCCTACAGCGAGCGGTTGATTTTTCATCCTGACCCGGCGATTCTCGCCGGGCTATATTGTTTGTCATCTTCGATGACAAAAATCGCTGAATATTTTAAATATCAATCGCTGACACAAAAATATATTAGCCCGCCAATGACGGAATAAATATTTTCAAAATTTTCAATGCCGCGCTTTACGCGGGCGGGTTGTTGCCGCCGCCGTTATCCGTTCCGTCCGATTCCTTTTTCTTGGATTTCGGGTCAATGATGACGCGGGCGTTTCTGTAGGTGGCGACAAAATCGGGGGACTCTTTGCTGAAGGTTTCGACGAGTTTGTCCACCTGTTCCGCGAGAAGCGTGTCGGCTTGGCGGAAGTATTGTTTGATATTGGCTTTGACCGTGGCGCGGTCGGTGATCGCGGCGCGCGGTTTCGGGACCGATTGGGCGTAATCGTCAATCGCCGTCTGCAAGTCGGCGAGTTTCGCGTCCGTGATGCCGTAATCGGCGAGCGCGGTTTTGTGTTCCACGCCGAGATTGTGGATCGTCTGACAGCGCGGGACGAATTCGCCGTCCTTGACGCGGCGCAGATCGGTCGCCGAAAAATTGACCGCCTGTTTCAAAGTGTTGTTGCCGTTTTTCGCCGCGAAAGCGAAAATCTGTCCGGCGATGACCGCCGCCGTCTGGCTGACGCTGTTTTTCGTGGCTTTTTTATCCGCCGCGATGCCCGTCAGAACCGCCGAAGACGTTTGCGCCGCCGCCATTATCTGGGCGATGAACGCTTTGAATTCGACAATTGCCGCCGTCAAAGCGGCGTTTGCCGCCGTGATCGCCGAATTCGCGTCGAGCGTGACGGCGACCACTTCATACATATTGAGCTTCGCTTCCTGTCGTGCCGTAAGTGTTTGCATATTTTTTACCTCTGAAGATCGATTTATAAATTAACCGCCTTGTTCGCTTGTAAAAATCAAAATTTCGCCCGGTTTGACGAGCTGTAACGAATAATTGCTTTGGTTGACGATTCGATTGCTTGACTGCACGACGCGAATGCTAAGGTGAATCGGTCAATTGCTTGCCTGCACGATTCGATTGCTAAGGTGAACAAGTCAATTGCTGACCTGAACGATTCGATTGCTAAGCTGAACGAGTTGATTGCTTGGGTGAATTACTGAAATGCTGACCTGTATGATTCGATTGCTGACCTGCACGATTCAAATGCTTGCCTGCACGATTGGTTTGCTGACGTGTAAAACCCGGTTGTTTGACCGTCGGAAGCGATTTTTCACTGTCAAAGAGCGTTTTTCTGATCGGTTCATCAAATTGTTTTGCAGACACCGCAAATTGTTCGGAGAATTGCCTGAAACCCTTTGATGATCGTGAATTAGACAGAATATTTAGCATCGAATCGGGTTTGTTGTCAAGAAAAATTTTCGGGTGTGAATTCGTTTTGAATGAAAAACGAAAAAGGCTCGAATCGCTCCGAGCCTTTTCTTTGTTTTCTTATTAAATTACCGTTTACGCACTCGCCGTTTTTGCCGAATCGCGCAGTGATTTTACTCTGTCGTGCGCCTGCTGGACGGCGGCGGCTTGTTTTTCGACGATCGAGCGGACGTTTGCCGGAAGTTCTTCTTCAAGAGCTTCCTGGTAAGCGTTTTTCGCCGCGTCTTCGCCGCGTTCGGCTTCATTTAAGATCGCCTGCGCGTCCTGTCCGGTAACGGCGGATTTGATGTTGATCCAGCCGCGATGAAGCGTGCCGGAAACGCTGCCCGCGTTTTCGGGATCGCCGCCGAGTTCGCGGACTGCCGATTGCAGTTCGCCCGCAAATTGCGAACGCTGTTGGGCGTATTCATAAAAAATGGATTTGATATCCGAGTTCTGCACGCCTTCCGCCGCCTGCTGAAATCCTTCCTGACCGTCCTTACAGGTTTCGATCAGATTATTTAATGTCGAGATAACATTGTCGTTTGTCATAATAAAAGTTCCTCCCTGAATGTAAATCTTGTCTTTATCGTTAAGTAAACGTAATGACCTATTAATTGTATAAACAACCGCCGTGCCAGACGTAAAAGTAAGGTTTTACGGGCGTTTGATGCGAAATTGTTTGCCGTTTATGAAATATATCCACACGGTTTCTGTATCGAATGCGTTCAAGAAACGGGCGGAAACGCGACCGTTAGGAAGCGTGTTCTTCGCGTTTGATACACGCTTTCTAACGGTCGCGTTTCCGCCGAATTGTTTAACTCACCGCCGCTTTCTGTTTTTTGTGAAAACCTTCGGCAAATTCTTCGATGATCTTTTCGTTGAATGCCGGAATGTCTTCGGGTTTGCGGCTCGTAACTAAACCGTTGTCGGTAACGACTTCTTTATCAACCCATTTCGCGCCCGCGTTTTCGAGATCGGTCTTGAGCGAAGCCCAGGACGTAACCGTTCGGTTTTTGACGACATCGGCTTCAGCCAAAATCCACGGCGCGTGGCAGATCGCTCCGACCGGTTTGCCGGCTTCAAAGAACGCTCTGACAAAACTTACGGCTTTTTCGTTCATCCGCAGTTTGTCGGGATTCATCACGCCGCCGGGAAGCTGAAGCGCGTCGAAATTTTCCGCTTTCGCCTCGTCAACCGTTAGGTCAACCGCGATTTTATCGCCCCAGTCTTTTTCGTTCCAGCCCTTTATCTCGCCCGCTTCGAGCGAGACGACCTTAACGTCCGCGCCCGCTTCTTCGAGCGCCCTTTTCGGCTCGAAAAGTTCGCTTTGTTCAAATCCGTCGGTTGCCAAGATCGCCACCTTTATTCCGTCTAATTTTTTATTCATAATACCTCCTGGAAAATTTGCGCGGCAAAACAAACTCCGCCCTGTTCGGGTTTCATTCGTTTTGCCGTGTGTATGGATATAGAAACAATTTGTATGCCATAATCGGAGAAAGCGAAATTTCACCGGGAGAATTTCTTGAAAATCGGCGGCGATTAAACCTTTTAGCCAATAAATGCAGATTCAGACGGACGCGCCGGAAACCGGAAAGGCTTTCGGTGATGATTCAATGCGAAGATTGATGAGCGAGGCGAACCGCACGGAAAACGAAAAAAACGTCCTCGACCGACTGGCAGACGAAAATGGTCTGGCAATCGTCGTCGTGGACGAAAATGCGTCCGCCGTCAGCGCGTCGAACAATAATTCGATGTGCCGCGCGCTTTATTCGTCTGAAAAATTCGCGCCGCTTTGTGCGGAATTTTGCGGTCGGGCTTTTGAATGGGCGAGCGAATCGGACGCGCCGGTCGAATACGAATGTTACGCGGGTCTGAAATGTTCGGCGGTGAAAATGCGGACGGAAAAACCGCTTGTCGCCATCGTCGGCAGAACTTTTATAAAAGCGGAAAATTACCGCAAGGCGACCGAAAGAGCGATCTCCGGCGATTGGCGCGAATTTCCGCCGAGCCGTTTTTTTGAAAACGTTCTGCTCACGGGTTCGGACAAGAAAATCGAAAAGCTCGCCGGAAAAGTTGCGAATCTGGGCGCGGAAGAAAGCCGGAAAACGGTTGTATTGAACGAAAAAACTCCGCTCGAAATTCCTGCCGGGGAAAAGTCTGTCGAAGCGGAAGACGATTTAGTAAAACAATTCAAAGAAGATAAAACCGCTTTGCCGGAAATCAAACCGGAAGCGAAAATCAGAGCGGAAGACGCGCGGGCGTGGCGTTCGTTTTTCGGCTCTCTGCTCGAACTGAAATATCACCGCGCTCTGGCTTCGATCCTGGATTTTGTTTCGACGCGCTACGGCTTTTCTTCGCTCGCGTGGCTGGAGCGGAAAAACAATCATCTCGAAGTCATCTCGACATTCGGCGGTTTGCAAAACGAACAGTTTCAGATCAGCCTGCCGGCTGACGACCGCCGCGTCATCGAAGCTTTCCGCAATGAGACTTCGCTTGAATTAAGAGAAAAAAGCGCGTCCGACGAATCGGGCAAAAGACGTTCGATCCAGCTTTTTCCGGTCGCTGTCGGCGAAGAGGTTCGCGCCGCGCTGGTCGTCGCCGACGAGATCGCGGACGAAGAGAAAAAAAATCACGTTTCGAAATTCTGTCAGAGCATCGCCGCCGAACTCGAAATTTTGCGTCTGCGCGACGAGATCGAAAAAAGAAACTGGATGGCGAACGCCGTCCGAAAATTAAACGAATCTTTAACGGAAATTGACGCGGAAGATTTCTGGACGCGGCTTTTGCAGATCGCCGTCGAATTGATGCAAGCCGAGCGCGGTTCGATTCTCGTTTTTGACGAAAAGCAAAATTCCCTGACGACCAAATCGGCGGTCGGCATTCGCGCGGATTTTATCAAAGCGGAAAGCGAAACTTTGGGCGAAAGGATCGCTCTGCCGGTTTTGCAAAAGGGAAAACCGCTTCTCGCGGGGAATGTTCAGACGACCGGCATCGCGCCCGCGCCCGCCGAATACGAATACCGGTCAGCTTCGTTCATCTGCTACCCGATGAACATCGGCGGGCGCAAGCTCGGCGTTTTGAATATTGCCGACAAAGCGGACGGAAACGCTTACAACGAATTCGATCTCGACCTTCTGAATACGATCATTCCGCAATTCGCGGTTTTGATTGACCGCGCCGTTTTGAAAAACAAGGCGGGCGAATTCGAACAGCTTTCCGTTACCGACGCTCTGACCGGACTTTTGAACCGCCGCTATCTCGAAGAACGCTTGACGGAAGAAACGAAACGCTCGAACCGCTACGGCTACCCGATGAGCCTGATGATGATTGACGTTGACGAATTCAAAAGCTACAACGACACGTTCGGTCATCCCGAAGGCGACAAGACTCTGCAGATCGTCGCGCATTCTCTGAAAGACACCCTACGCGGCGCGGACGTGGCGGCGCGTTACGGCGGCGAAGAATTTTCCATTCTTTTGCCGCAGACGACGCCCGAAGAAGCGCACACGATCGCCGAACGCATCCGCCAGAAGATCGAAGCGACGCAGTTTCCGCACCGCAAAGTAACGGTCAGCATCGGCATTGCAAGCTGTTCGCATATCGTCTGCACGCCCGCCGAAATCATCAAAGCGGCGGACAAGGCTCTCTACGAAGCCAAACGGCGCGGCAGAAATAATGTGCAGATTTATGAGAATTTGATAGCGGGCGAATCATAGAATCGGATGAGCGAATCAACACGAAAAAAAATTCTGTCTTCTGTTCTGCCGGAAGATTTTATCGGCAGAGAGGCGGAAACGGACAAGCTTTTGCGCCACGCGAAAGGCGAAAACGCCGCGCGCGGTTTTTTGCTTTTGTCCGCGCCCGCGCTTGGCGCAAGCGAACTTCTCAAACAAGTTTATGACCGGCTTTTTTATGAGCAAAACGAAATAATCCCGTTTTATTTCGCGTTCAAAAAAAGCGACCGGACGGCTTTGCAATCGGCTGTTCGATTTTTACAAAGTTTTCTTCAGCAAACGGTCGCCTTTCGCCGCCAAAACGCGAAAATTCTCGACGCTTCGCCCGAAGTTTGCGAGCTTGCCGAAATTGCCGCGCCGTCCGACGGTTATTGGATTGACCGTTTGATCGAAACCTGTCAAACCGAAAGCCGTTTGGGTGACGAACGCTCGTTTATCCGTCAGGCTCTGAGCGCACCGCTTCGCGCCGCCGCGCACGGGGCGCGGAGTTTCGTAATGATTGACGAACTTCACGAAGCGGAAAATTTTACAAATGTAATTGATTTTGTCTCTGAGCTAAAAGCGATTTTCGAGCGTTCGGAATTACCGTTCGTTTTTTCGGGCAGACGCAGATTTCTTTTCAACGAAATTCAGGAAAATTTTCTTTCGTACGAACTAAAACCGCTTTCGTTTTCCGATGCCGGAATTTTGACGACGACATTAGCAGAAAAATTTTCGGTGAAAATTAACGGTCAGACGAAAGACCTGATCGCCGCGCAGATGCAGGGAAGCCCTTTGTTTACGCGGTTTTTGTTTCAGGGGGCAAGCGAAAGAAAAATTGATCTCGACAGTTTTCAAAAAGTCGAGCGCGTTTACGCTGATGAAATTTTCGGCGGACGGCTCAAAGGATTTTACGAAAAAATATTTGATGAGACCGTTCCCAACATAGAAATTCAAAAAAACATCGTCGGCGTTTTATATGACGCTCTGACGGTCGAAAAGGAAAAAACTCCGGTCGAATCGTGGCAAAAGCGTTTCGATTTAACTGATGAAAAATTTTATAAAACCGTCAAGCGTCTGAATGTCAATGAAATCATCCGGCTAACATCGAATCAGGCGGAAGCGATGAGCGAAAACGAGATTTTGAGCGATTATCTGCGCGGGCGTTTCCGGCTCGAAACCATCGGCGAAAACCGCGCTCTCGTCGTCGGTGAAATGCTTTCGGATTTTCTCAAACGCGCTCCGCAGACGATGGCGCGTTTGTATCGCCGAAATTCGGCGATCGGTCTGCGCGAACTGCTCGCCGTTTTCGACCGGCAGGAAATTCCGTCCGCGCTGATTGATTACGCGGCTTTCAAAGACGAACTCAAAGGCGCGCCGAACGCGGAAATTTTAAAATTCCTAACCAGCAACGAACCCGAAAAAATTAACTTGCCGCAGATCGTTTACACGGCGCACACCGCCGCGTTTTATCCGCCGATCGAGCAGTTCGTCGAGAAAAATCGTTCGGCGGTCGCGGTCGGTTTTGTCGAATGCGTTTACACGGAAGACGATCAGACGGTCTGGCTCGCCGCCGAGATTGATTCGAAATTGGAGGCGAAAAAAGATTTGACGGAATTCTGGTGCGACCGTCTGGAAATGGTCGCGCTCGTCTGCAATTTTACGAACTACAAAATCTGGCTTATCGCGCCCGAAGGTTTTTCGACGGAAGCAATCGAGGTTTTAAAACAGAGAAACGCTTTCGGTTCGAGCAAAAAACAGGTCGAACTTCTGATAGATTTTCTCGACGCGCGGAAAGCGGTCGGCGAAAAAATAAAGCCGAACGAATACGAGATCATCGTTCCGATGGGCGAAGACACCGAAATGATCGCCGCGCAGACGGTCGAAGAGATCGCCCGCCGTCATAATTTCGCGCCCCGCGCCATCAATCAGATCAAAACCGCGCTGGTCGAAGCCTGTATCAACGCTTCGGAACATTCGCTTTCACCTGACCGAAAAATCTATCAAAAATTCGCTGTTGAAAACGACAAGATCATTATCACTATTTCCAATCGCGGTCTGCGTTTGGCGGACAAAAACGCCAAGGAAATCACGCCCGAAGAAGGTCGGCGCGGCTGGGGATTGAAATTGATGAAAACGCTGATGGACGAGGTAAAATTCGAGCAGACCGATGACGGAACGCGCATCTCGATGACGAAATATTTGGCGAAATAAATTTTGAAATTTTATGTAAAAATCTCTGTGAATCTCTGTGAAAATCTCCGTGAACTCTGTGTTAAGGTAAATTTTTAAACACAGAGTTCACGGAGATTCCACAGAGATTTTTGGAGAACGAATATCCGTAACTAAGAGAAAAAGGTTGACAATTGGACGTTAAGGCTTTACTTTAACTTTCAGTTCTTAAATCTATCCCGTTTTTCTTTTGCAAAAAACTTTCAATCTATGGAAAACAATTTATCCGTCCGAACCGAAGGCGAAACCGCGACCGTTTTTGCCGGAGATTATCTGAACAAACTGAGCGGCGAACAGATCGAACGCGAATGTAAACAAAAATTAGATGCGGGCGCGAAAACGCTCGTCCTGAATTTCGCCGAAACCGAGATCGTCAACAGCATCGGCGTTTCGATTCTTTTGGGGGTGATTGACGCGGCAAACGATCATCAAGCGAAAGTCGTTTTTTCCGATGTAAATGATGATACAATCGAACTGTTTGAAATGCTCGGTCTGACGAATCACGTTACGGTGAATTAGTGAATAGTTGACAGAAAGTTTGCAGAAAGTTGCAGAAAGTTGCCAGAAAGTTTTTTGAATTCTTAAAAATCAATCAAATAACTATCTGCAACTATCTGCAACTACCTGCAACTTTCTGCAAACTTTAAAAATGGAAAATCAGAATAAATTGATTCACACCTTCGGCGCGCTTGCCGAACTCGGCAACGAGGTCGCGCATAAGCAGAATTTTCAGGAGATGATCCGCACGTCGCTGCATCTCGTTTTGGGAAGTCTGGGCATTATGCGCGGCGGCGTGGCGCGTTATGCGCGCTACGCGCACGAACTCAATATGCTCACATTGCGCGGAATGGGCGAGGAGTTTCCGCTTTCGATGTCGCTCTGCTATGAAGACGAACGGCAATTTTTGACGAACGGCGCATATCCGATTGAAATCTCTCAGGCGAAAGTTCTGCCGTTTTTTCAGGTTTATGACATCAGTTTCGAGCGGAAAAAAATCGAATTGTTAGTGCCTTTGGTCGTCCGCGACGAACTCGTCGGTGTTTTGTTTCTGGGCGAAAAAGCGACGGGCGAAGCGTTTAATTCTTACGACAAGGAAATCATTTCGGCGATGGCTCTGCACGTCGGAGTCGGAATTGCGCAGAGAAACTTGATGGCGGAACTCGAACGCCGCGCCGAAGAAAACCGGCGGCTTTACGACGATCTGAAAATGACCTACGCCGATACGGTCAAAGCGTTTGCGACGGCGATTGACTGCAAGGACAAATACACCGAAGGTCATTCGGTAAGAGTCGGGAAATATTCCGAGATCATCGCTCAGGAACTCGGCTGGAGCGACGAGGAAACCGAGGGCGCGGCGGTCGCCGGTTATCTGCACGATGTCGGAAAACTCACGGTCGAGCGAAATATTATAAACGCGCCGTATCGCATCAATGCCAAAGAATCCGCCGAACTCAATAAACATCCGGCGGTCGGTTACGAAATCCTTCTGCCGATCCATCATCCATATACGGACGTTCCGCTTGCGGCGAAATATCATCACGAACGCCTTGACGGAAACGGTTATCCCGACGGTTTGGTTGACCGGGAAATCCCGTATATCGCCAAGATCGTCAATCTCGCCGATTCGTTCGACGCGATGACGACCGACCGCCCTTACAAACGCCGCCGTCCGGCGCAGGACGTGATCGAAGATTTGCAGAGAAGCACGGGCAAACAATTCGCCCCCGAACTCGTTACTGCCTTTTGTCGGGGAATGCTCAAAGAATTAACGGGCGAAAATAAAGAAAAGCGTTTCCGCAAACTTCTCGGGCGCGAATATATGGAAGCCGAAGGCATCGTGCCGCTTCTGAAAAACGCGCTCAACGGATTGGGCGGAACTTCTTCGATAACTCTGGTGAGTTTGGATTAAAAAACTAGCGGAATCTTTTTTCGGGAAACAGACTGTTTATAGTTTCGCTTAGATCAACCTTTTTTCGTTTGCCGGTTTGTAAATTTTGCCTCGCTCGCCTTTTGAAAAATCGGGTTCTTTCTTCATATCGCATTTACGGCTTTTTGATTACGGGCTTTTTGACATCAACCTGCGGTTTGTTTGATTCGAGCCAGAATTCATAGTTTCGATCTTCGACATCGCTACAATCGATCCAATCCGGTATCGGGACTAATTTGACAGCTACATTAATCTCTTTCAGCAGTTGTTGGATATTAGCCAGATCGTTCGATCGTTCTTTGCCCTGACAATATCTTAATTGATTTTCTTTGGGAGCTATTCTTCCGACGATTTCGACTTTAGGAACGATGTAGCCGCCGATCTGCAATTTCTCTGACACTTTTTGAATCGCCGGTTTTTCGCTCTCGTCCGCGATATGAAGATAAACTCTAGGGAGAGCTTTGGCGGCAATCGGGTTGTTTTCGATAACTTTTTTAATAGTGGCTTTGGTCGTGTCCTTAGAAATATCCTGGATCGCATTTGCCTGCGCGTTTACCAGTTCTTTTTTGTTTGCCAGTTCCTTGTCCAATTTTTCGATTTCGGTTTGTTTGCCGTTGATTTCCAGATTTTTATTCGCTAATTCATTTTCGGCAGTGGTGATTTGTTGGTTGACCGTATAAGACGTATAGCCGAGAAAAACGAGCAAAATAATAAAAGCCGCGAAACTCAGAACTCCGATGACTTTGGAAATACTCTGAAGACGTTTCAGTTGTTTTTCTTCGACCTTTAACATATTTTTGCATCCGATTCTTATTTAAGACCGCTCTGCGTTATTTGCACGAACTTATTAAAAATAAACATCAGACAGCCGATCATTAATGCCGAAGTGCCGCCCAAACCGCCGAGCGCGAGTTTGAGATCAATGCCGTTTCTGACCGGAGGAACGGCGATGCATACAACCATTGACAAAATCGTAACCGCCAGAATCGAGAGAAAAACCGTGATGATCGGTTTGAGAACACGCAATACCTGATTCATATCTTCGCTGTTTTTTCCTTTTAAGGTTCTCAGCGAATCTATCGTTTCATTTTTGTTTTCGGAAGCTAATGCTTTGGAGACGGCGATGGCGACATCGCTTGCCAGTTCATCCTTGTTGCTGAAAAATTCGACCAGAAAATCTCTCTTCAGTTCTTCCCGTAATTTATGAATGTCGTCGGATTTTCTATCCATCAAAGCCGGCGACCACGGCACGTTTTCATCGAGCAGAAACAGCAGACAGCATTTTTTTCCTTCCCGCGCCGCTCTGAATTCAAGCTCGGTGATCGATTTTTTCTGCTTCGGCGGAATGTAGCCGTAACGCCACGCGAAGATGCCGACATAGACGTCGCACGCGGCGACATCGGCGAGACATTTTTCGAGAGGTCGCTGGTCGGAAGCAGTGTAATCCTCCATTGCGATTACGTCATGCCGTAGTCTTCGCAAAGCGCGATACGCTTCCTCGCGGAAGTCCTTGAGGTCAGTGTATGTCGAAGATATATAGATTTTCGCCATTTTATACGTCAACTCCCAAAATGTAAGTCCGACGAGTTGAACTTCATCCGAAAATTATCTGGAGGACGGTTGAACAGTTGGGCAGCGGAGTCATTTCGGATGATAACTTTTATGAAACCTATTTATAATACAACTCGACTTGTAAATCAATAAAAATTTTGGCGGGCTGATTAATTTTATTCGGTTTGATCGGGATGATTACTCGGTCAAAAGCCATTTTTCCGCTTCTTCGAGATTGTTGAAAGTTTTCGCGGACAACCCGCGGTTAGTGGCGACGAGTTCGCCGAATTCGTTTAGATCGGCGTGTTCGGCAAAGCGGTCGTAAAAGGCGACGCGCACGCCCTGAAAACCCATCTGCGGAAGTTCGGAGGCGAGCTGGTAAACTTCCGGGATCGAAACGGTTTCCATTATATCTTCTTCTATGAGAACTTTTTTGTAGCCGGTTTTGTTGCATTCGGCGGCGACTTCGAGCCAGTATTGACGTGAGACTTCGTAGCTGTCGTGTTCGCCCGAAACATAAACATAGAGATACTGCGGGCGGTGTTCGAAGATGATGCTATATAGTTTTTCGGATTCTTCCCCTTTGCTCATTCCGTCGCTGCGATAATTAACAAATTACCAAACACGCGAAATAAAGACAAAGAGCGAAAAAAAATTATTATTTGAAAACGGAAGTTTTAATCGGATCATTCGACCTTTTCGGACTTTTCAGAATTTTGCGGCTGTTTTATTTCAACCAGCGCGAGGAAGCGAAGAACTACAAAAATAATCACCGTGCTTCCGACCGCCAGAAAATAGCGTTCCAGTCCGACGATCATGCCGATGGCGGATGTCGTCCAGATCGAAGCGGCGGTCGTCAGATTTTTGACAATGCCTTTTTCTCTGGCGACAAAAATAATTCCCGCGCCCAAAAAACTGATGCCCGTCACGATCGCTTCGACGATGCGGATCGGGTCAAAGCGCATACTCTGATCGAAATGCGCGTATTTTTCGACAAAGATATTCCCGATAACGACGAATAAGACCGAACCGACACCGACCAGAATGTGAGTTCGCAGTCCGGCGGCTTTGCCGGTGGTTTCGCGTTCCCAGCCCAAAATTCCGGCAAGAAGAATAACGATCAAGATCCGTAGAAAAATTGTCAGATCGTTTTCCGGCATCCGGGATTAATCATAACGCTAAACGCTAGCTGATTAAAAGCCACTGCTTGGCTTCAGCGACCGTATCGAACATACGGATTCGTCCGCCGCGGTTGGTGGCGACCAGTTCGCCGAAACGATTTAGCTGGCGGTGCGACGGATAACGGTCAACAAACGCGACCATGATTTCACGAAAACCCATCCCGGAATATTCCGATGCGAATTGATAAACTTCGGGCATCGAAAGACTGCCTTCCAGATTTTCTTCAACCAAAAGTTTGTCAAAATTATGCTTTCGGCATTCTTCCAGCAAATCCCGCCAGTAACTTCTCGTTATTTCCAGACTGTCGTCTTTTCCCGAAACGAATGCGTAGAGATACTTGGGACGATGTTCAAACTCGATTTTGTATAAATCCGATTTTTCCAAACTGATTTTACTACTGCTCATTATTTCGTAAATGCCCGATTTTAAAAAATAACCGGCAAAAACCGTAAAATTATCAAAGCAACGGCTATCAGTCAAATTTAATAATTAAAAAACGTTAAGGAAAGCCGGGAAACCAAAAGGTTTTCTTATGGTTTCCCGGCTTTAAAGATTATCAAAACTAGGCTTACGGAATATAAGCTTTCGGAACGGGATTATCCGATGCCAAACCGAACTGCGCTCCGGCAAAGCCATTAGTGGATTGGTTGAGATACCAGATGCCGCCGCGATAGACGGCTTGGTCGTATTTGCCGTCGCCGTCGTAATCGCCGGGAACGGGCGTATCGCCGTTCAGACCGAACGGGATAAAATTAACCGCTCCGTCCGAACTTCGGATGATATACCAGTAACCGTCGGACGGTCGAAAGACGGCTAGATCGTCAATCAGATCGCCGTCGTAATCAGCCGGCACAGGCAGATCGGACGATAAGCCGAACGCAATGATTCTGACACCGACCGCGCTCCCGTAGATATACCACGTGCCGCCGCGATAGACGGTAAAATCCGTCCTGCCGTCGCCGTCGAAATCTGCGGCAATCGGCTTATCGCCGGAAATTCCCCAGTTGAAAATGACGTTTCCGCCGTCCGCGCTTCGCAAGATATACCAGTTTCCCTCGGACGGTCGGAAGACGGCGTAATCGGTTTTGAGATCGCCGTCATAATCGCCCGTAACCGCGATGTCCGAAGCCAATCCCCAATTAACGATTGCCGTCGTGTTGTCGCAACTCCGCAAAATATACCAATCGCCGCCGCGTTTGACCGCCGTGTCAGTCAGATTATCGCCATCGTAATCGCCGGGAACGAGAACGTCTCCATTCAATCCCCAATTAGTTACCGTAAAACCGGAAGCCGAACGGTTCAGATACCAGTTGCCTTCCGAAGCGCGAAAGACCGACAGGTCGGTTCTGCCGTCGCCGTCAAAATCGGCTCGCGGATTGTTTGTCAAAAGCGGGCAGGCGTAATCGTCCGATTCGAAGATCAGCGTCCAGCCGTTGTCAATTCTGCCCGGATCCGAACCTGCATCGTCATCACCATACAAACTCCACGTACCATTTAAATTAATTCCGCTTGTTCCGAAAACCGACGCAAACGTCGCCGAACCGTCCGGCGCGGCGTTTTCATACGGCGCGGACGGCGCGGGCGCGTCGAACGGATCGTTCGCTCCGACATTACTCGGTTTGTAATTTACACCGTTCTGCATCGGCATCGCATCAGGCAGTAATGTGTCGCCCGTATCGGCTATCGTAAAGGTGATCGGAGGCAAAGCGTCCGTTGAACTTCCGCCGACATCGGACATCAGAATGAATTTCTGCCCGTTTGGTCCGACGAGCAACAGATCAACATCGTCATACCATTCGTGATGAAAGCCGTTGAGTCTGACCTTCACGATCTTTTGTCCGCTGAGACCGGAAACATTGATCGTCGAAGGATACGGAGCAGACGGCCCGCTGGTCGTCGTCGGCTGTCCGCCCGGCAGATCAATCGGTGTCGAATTAGTAAACTCCGCCGCCGGAGGTCCGCCGACCGGAATGCCGACCCGAAATCGCTTCGTAACGGGTGTCTGCGTCCCGGCATCGCTTCCGGCATTGATCGTAACCTCATAATCACTGCCGCATGGAACGATGCGCGAAATTTTATGCATGATCTGAGCCTGAACGGTTTGACCGTTGGCGATCGTTCCGAGATTGACGTTCGCGCCGCCGTTCGCATTGACATAGACGTTGTTGATCGCTTCGCCCGTCTGATTCGTAACCGAGACATTCAAGATGACTTTTTCGCCCGCTTCCGGGTAGCCGTTGTTGTTGCCCGGCGCGTCCGATACGGAAAACGGATTGACGACCTGTATGTTCGGATAATCGAACGCTTCCGTCACGACCGTATTGTTTGCGCCTGTTCCGGCGTTTTGGATACTTGCCGAAAACCCCATTCCGCGGCGGCGAAAACCTTCACGAACCCATCTTACATCGGACGGATTGGTGGCAAATGCCGCCGCGATGATCGCGTCGCGTTCCTGCAAAAACGTCGGACCGAACGGCGCGAGTTTCATCCCGTCCGTAATATACTGCAAAGCCCTCCGGTTTCCTTCGACCGCGCCGTGCTGCTCGATCAAAACGCCGCGCATTTCCCAGAGAGTTACGCTCCAAACGTCGCCGACATTGTGAACCTGATCGCAGGTCGCCGAACCGACCGGACCGCGCGGGAATGCTCCGGTCGTATTGATGTATGAATTACAGTCGGAATTAATATAGCGGAAAGTAAGAGGATTATGCGGTCTGCCGTTCGCGCCGAGACAATTTATTCTTGCCATCGGAAAACGCCTGATGCCGTAATAGTGATTCGCTTCAAAACCACTGAAGATTTGATATGTAACATAGCCGCCGACCGCATAGATGCCGCACGGATCGTCCGCCGGTTCGGAAAGCAATGCGAGCGGATAAAAATCCGACCATCCCTCGCCCATTCCGCGCGACATATTTGTCGCAAGCCCCGTCGCATTTCCGTGCAGACGATTCGAAAGTCCGTGCGTCATTTCGTGAATGACGACCGTGCTGTCCAGATTTCCGTCGCGCGGCGGTGTCGAACCCGTCCAGATATACATCTGCATCCGTCCGCGCATTCCGTCGGGAAGCGTCTGGAAATTCGCGCCGTTCGTGCCGGAAAGGTCTTGAATCTCAAGCGTAACGCGGTCGCCTTCCGCGCCGCCGCGCCCGAAATTGAAATGCTGGAAATTTCCTGCCGCTTCGGTAAAACCGAGTTTATATAATTCGTCATGCCAGCGGTTGACCAGATAAAAACCGTGCGTTACCGCGCCTTGCTGGAAAGCGGTCGGCGGATACGGCTGCGGAGCGGGCGGAAGCGGACTTTCACCCGGCGGCGGGTCTCCGGGCGCGGGATTGTATACGTAATTAAAAACGCGAAACGGATTGCCGAAGGCGTGTCCCTGCGGATCAACGCCGGTCGTGCCGTCGCGGTCAATTCCGGCTTCGACATTATTGCCGTCGGTAATATTCGGATCGGCTGGCGTTCGGACGGGCAAACCCGTGTCGGGAATCCATCCGAGATTGTTAAACGAATTGGGCGATTCGTTGCCGACCAGCGTAAAACTCTGACGCGCGATGATCGGCGGCTGGGGACAATTGTTCGGATCACTGCATCCGGGCGTAAACGGTGTCGGGCTGTCCGCCGTCTGCATCATACTTGTCGTATTGCCGTAAACATTATAGGTCGCAGGCAGGGTTTGACGATCGGTGAGGTTTTTTCGCCACAAAAGCGTTCCCGTTTCAGCGTCAACGACGATGTAAAACACTTCGGTCGGTGTCCACAAAAAAACACGCCACGCCGTTCGCGCCGCGCCGTAACCAACCGGAAAATAAATTTTTTCGGCTATGGGCTGATCGGCAAATTGTCCGCGCTCGAAAGTCGCTTTCAAATTATCCGAAGCCGGTTCGATTCGTTTCAAATCATTTACCGCAAAACCGATGTGTTTGGCGGCATTGATAACCGCCGTTTCCGCGCTTCCGAAATCGGCATTCAAATTTTGTTGATCGAGACCGGGCGCGAGATTATTAACGATGCGGAAAATCTCGCCCCGTTTTGTAAATCCCGCCTTTACTTCGCCGCGAAAAACGGGAACGCCGTTGATCTTTTGCGCGAGATGAACAAACGACAAAACGCCGTTCGGATTCGTATAATCAGCGGTCGTTTCGAGTCCGCTGATTTCAGTTTCATCCAAACCGAACAGCGCGGAGTTTTCGCGCAAAAAATTTCGCAAAGTTTCCGCTCTGTTCGCGCCCGCCGGAGTCAGAAAATTTCCGTCCTCGCCGATCTCGGACGCGATGATTTCCGGTGCGCGAAGGTCCTGGCTGAACTCGATTGTCCAACGCTTCGCGGTTTTTAATTCTTCCGCCGCTCGCCGCACATTTTTCCGTTCGGAAGAAATCAGCGAAGCGTCTCTGCCCGCATCACTGATAAATTTTTCGATTGATTGCCGCCCGGTTTTATCGGTGCGGATGTCGTAATTTCCGATCGCCGGATTTTCGGTTTGCTGTTTTGCCGATTCGACCTTCGGCGCGGATTTCCAAAATAGGCAAACGGCGATCAGAAATAAAATGACAAATGCGGGATAAAGTTTGTGTCTTACAAGGACGGCAAGCGTTTTCATCAGGCAAACTCCTTTTTGGTTCGACGGCTTAGAAAATTTATCCAAACGGTTCGGTGAATTTGAACAGTTTCCGAAAAGAAAATGTGTAAAAAAAATAAGCTAATTTGATGAAAACTGCAAGCTTTAACTAAGGCAGGTTGGCGGTTTCTCAATGTCTATGATGAAAAAAAACGCTTCGGAATAGATGATAGAGTATAGATGAAAGTTAAAAGATAAAATCTATCAGTTATCATCTACGATCTATCATCTATTCCGAATTTGCTATTTTATTTCCAAATTGTGAAACAGCCGCAAAATTTCTCTTTACTGTTTCTGCGATTCGGATGATAAAAGCTGGACGAATTTTTTCGCCGCGAGCGACAGATTTCTATCGCTTCTGTAAACGACACCGACGGGACGAATCCAATCTTTTTCGGCGAGTTCGATCACTTTAAGCTGCCCGTTGCGCTCTTCGTCATTGACCGAAAGAAGCGGCACGATCGCCAGACCGAAGCCGACTTCGACGGCGCGTTTGATCGTTTCGATATTGTCAAATTCGGCGACCTTGTGAACCGATACGTTGTTGGCTTTTAAGATTTTATCGGTCGCCTTGCGCGTCGGCACGTCGCGCTCGAAGAGAACAAAATCCTTGCCGTCGAGTTCTTTGGCTTTGACCTGTTCGCGTTCGGCAAATTCGTGTTCGGGCGGGGAAATGAGAACGAGCCGGTCGCTTTCCATCGGCACGATGGTCAAACCGCGCTTCTGTTCGGGAAAGGCGAGAACGCCGAGTTCGACCGTGCCTTCGAGAACATCGCGGACGACTCTGGTTGTGCGCGAATATTCGAGGTCAATTTTGACCGACGGAAATTTCGTCATAAATTCCCTGACTTTCGGCGGCAATTCGTGCAGACCGACCGAATAAACCGTCGCCACTTTGACCGTGCCGCCGATCTTCCCGACCAGACCGCGCATACTTTCCTTCAGGTTTTCGTAACTTTCCAGAACGTTTTTGCTTTCACGGTAAAAAACCTCACCGGCGGCGGTCAGACGAATCTCGCGCCGACCGCGAACGCGCTCCAAAAGCCTTCGGTTAAATTTTTCTTCCAACGTCCGAATCTGCTGGCTGACCGCCGACTGCGTGATAAAATTCCGCTCCGCCGCGAGCGAAAAACTCTGCATATCAACCAGATCGCAGAATACTTTTAATGTTTCTATGTGCATATCAAAAGTTCAAAGTTCAAGGTTCAAAGTTCAAGGTTGGTTTGAAAAACTTTGAACCTTGAACCTTGAACTTTGAACCTTACATTAATAATAAGTTTTTCTGAACAATTCTGGCAAGAGAATTCATTTTATCTAATTTAATAAAGTATGTATGATAAAAATATCATTGTAGTAATTGCCGAAATGCGCGTTTGAATTTAAAATTTTAAGATCAATCGCAAATCGCAAATCTAAAATCGCAAATTCTTTGTTATGGCTATCAGATTCAGCAAGACTTTTCTTTTACGGAAGTTGCATCAATTAACCGGCATCGTTCCGCTCGGCGCGTTTTTTTTCGTTCATATGTTCACGAACTCGAAAGCGATGAGCGGCGCGAAGGTCTTTAACGATGCGGTCGAGGATATACATCATATTCCTTACTTGCTTTTCGTCGAGATTTTCGGGATTTTTCTGCCGCTTCTGTTTCATTCGGTTTACGGGATTTTTATCTCGGCTGAATCGCGTCCGAATGTCGGCGGTTACGGTTACGGGCGCAACTGGTTTTATCTTTTCCAGCGCGTTACGGGCGTTTTTCTGTTTTTCTTTATTTTATTTCACATTCTGAATCTGCGTTTCGGCGTGATTCCCGGACTCGAATCTTACGGCAATCCGGTTGCCGGAAATGCGCAGCAGGCGTTTGCCATCGTGTCGGCGGAATTTCAGACGGCGTGGATTTTGATCTTTTATATTCTCGGCATTCTTGCGACCGCGTGGCATCTGGCTTACGGATTCTGGCTGTTTGCCGTAGATTGGGGAATCATCATCGGCGAGAAAGCGCAGAAGATGGCACTCTACGCCTGTGTCGGTCTGGCTGTGTTTTTAGGCGCGGTCGGCGTTAATGCGGCAATTGCTTTTGTCGAACCATGCGGTTTGTTTCCGAGAGCATTTTGCAGCGAACTGGAAAAGAAAGGCGTGGTCGAACCGAGCAAGACGGGGAAATTTTAGTTTGAAAAAATATGAGTGAAGGTTACCGATGGATTGAGCGGGATCGTTCGGATAACGAAATTTATCTGACCGAAGAGCGTTGGGAACATATTACCGATCCCGCAAATCATCCTGAAATGACCGATTTTGAAATAGAATTGCGTGAAACTATTCGAAGCGGAAATAGAAAACAGGAAATGTTAGACCCGCAAAAATATCGTTACTCGAAGTCATTTGAAAATCTGACAGCGAAAAATACGCATATTGTGGCGGTTGTTGTTTTCAAACTTACCGAAGATGAGCGGGGTTAATCCAATGGCGAATAATTTTATCGTTACGGCTTTCCAGAAGAAAATTTGGTAAAGATTTATGAGCGAACCAATTTTTAAATATGACGAATTGAGCGACACGATGAATATTTCGTTTGCGGCGGGAGAATCCGGCACAGGAATCGAACTGAACGAACACATTTTGTTGCGGATAAACGAAATAGAAAACCGTGCCGTCGGACTCACACTTTTTAACTATTCGGTTTTGGCACAGCCGACGGAAATCGGTTTTCGCAGTCTGCCGCTCTCGGGATTAGCAGAATTGCCGAAGGAAATGCGCGAAGTTGTGATTGAAATTTTACTTTCTTCGCCGGTGCGCGAAATTCTATCATTATCGGCATATACGCCTTCGGTTTTGGAAACAATACCGATCACGCATTTACAGCAGACGGTTTTGGACAGAAAAGCGGCTTAAAAATTACAGTAAAAATTTATGGCATCAAACGGATCAAAAATAGCGGTGATCGGCGGCGGCTTGGCGGGACTTGCGGCGGCGATGAAGATTTCCGAAGCGGGACACGATGTTGATCTTTTGTCGGTCGTTCCGGTGAAGCGTTCGCATTCGGTTTGCGCGCAGGGCGGAATCAACGGCGCGGTCAATACGAAAGGCGAAGGCGATTCGCCGTGGAAGCATTTTGACGATACGGTTTACGGCGGCGATTTTCTGGCGAATCAGCCGCCCGTGCAAAAGATGTGTGAAATGGCTCCGCAGATCATTTATCTTTTTGACCGGATGGGCGTTCCTTTTTCCAGAACAAAAGAAGGTCTTTTGGATTTCCGCAGATTCGGCGGAACGCTTCATCACCGCACGGCGTTTGCCGGTGCTTCGACCGGACAACAACTTTTATATGCTTTGGACGAACAGGTGCGGCGTTTCGAATCGGAAGGAAAAGTCAAAAAATGGGAAGGCTGGGAAATGCTTTCGCTCGTTCTGGACGATCATCAGGTTTGCCGAGGCGTTGTAGCGATGAATTTGCAGACGCTCGAACTAAAAGCGTTCGAGGCTGATGCGGTAATTATGGCGACGGGCGGACCCGGACTTATTTTCGGAAAATCTACAAATTCGATGGTTTGCACCGGAAGCGCGAATTCCGCCGCGTATCAGCAGGGCGCGCGTTACGCCAACGGCGAATTTATACAGGTTCATCCGACCTCGATCCCGGGCGAAGACAAACTTCGTTTAATGTCAGAGTCGGCACGCGGCGAAGGCGGCAGAGTTTGGGTGCCGAAAAATCAGGGCGATACAAGAAAACCGCAGGATATTCCAACGAGCGAACGTTGGTATTTTCTCGAAGAAAAATATCCGGCTTACGGAAATCTCGTGCCGCGCGATATTGCGACGCGCGAAATTTTTCAAGTCTGTTTAGATGGTTTCGGCATCGGCGGCGACAATCAGGTTTATTTGGATCTGACGCATATTCCGGCGGAAACTCTGACGCGCAAACTCGGCGCGATCCTTGAGATTTACGAAATGTTTGTCGGCGACGATCCGCGTTATGTGCCGATGCGGATCTTTCCCGGCGTGCATTATTCGATGGGCGGACTGTGGGTTGATTTCGAGCAGAGAACAAATATTCCCGGTCTGTTTGCGGCGGGCGAATGCGATTATTCGATTCACGGCGCGAATCGTCTGGGCGCGAACTCTTTGGTGAGTTGCGTTTACGGCGGTTTTGTCGCCGCGCCGTCGGCGATTGATTACGCGAAAAATGTCGAGCGAGGGCAAACGGAAACAAACGGCATTTACGCGGCTGAATTAAAACGCCAGCAGGAAATAAACGAGCAGATAATCAAAAACGAAGGCACGGAAAATCAATATAAACTGCACGACGAGCTTGGGCGTTGGATGACTGACAATGTAACGGTTGTCCGCTACAACGACCGCCTTCAAGAAACCGACAACAAGATTTTGGAATTGATGGAAAGATTTCAAAACATCTCGATCAACGATTCGAATCTCTGGGCGACACAGGCTCTGCCGCATGCGCGTCAGCTTTGGAATATGCTTCAATTGGCGCGTGTCATAACTTTGGGCGCACTCAATAGAAACGAGTCGCGCGGAGCGCATTACAAACCCGATTTTCCCGAACGCAATGATGAAGAATGGTTAAAGACGACGATCGCCGAATACTCGGAAGAATCGCCGATCTTTTCTTATGAAGCGGTTGACATCGGTTTGATCGAACCGCGCAAGCGGGATTATTCAAAAGGCAAGAGCGCGTCGGCGACCGCTTCGGTAACCGAGAAAAAAGGCGCGCCGCAGATCGTCGAGCAGGGTTATGACGATAAACCGAAAGACAAATCCGGCGCGGAAATCTGGCAGGAAGAAGGCGAAGCTCTGCGCGAGGGCGAATCTTTCCAAAAAATCGCGGAAGAAAATATCGAAGAAGAAAACAAAGACGGCAATAAATGACGGCTTTACCGAAAACTAAAACTTATACGCCCGAAGAGTATCTGGCTTTGGAAGATGCCTGCGAATATCGAAGCGAATATGTCGGCGGCTGTATTTATCAGATGGCGGGCGGAAGCGAATCGCATATTCAGATAAGTTTTAATGTTACTAAAATTTTATCGGATAAACTGCGCGGAAAATGCCGCGCATATCAAAGCGAAATGAAGGTCCGGGTCGAAGAAGAAAACACCTTTTTTTATCCCGATGTAACGCTGGTTTGCGGCGAACGGAAGTTTTATAAAAATCGCCGGGACACGGTTGAAAATCCGATTCTGCTGGTCGAGGTTTTGTCAAAAAGCACGGAGGAATATGATAAAAACGATAAATTTCTGATCTATCCAAAAATTGAATCTTTTCAGGAATACGTTTTGATCTCGCAAAATCAGCCCGCCGTTCAGCAGTATATCAGACAGGCGAACGGCGAATGGAAATATAAGGCGACGATCGGTTTGGAAAGCAAAGTTTTATTGGAATCGGTCGAAACGGAAATTTCACTCGAAGACATTTACGATCTGGTCGAGTTTGAAAAAGAAAATTTATGAGCGAAAACGGCAACGGACACATTGCGAAAAAGACTCTGGACAATCCGCCTGAGAAGGTGGAGATAAAAATTCTTCGTACGCCGAAAGAAGGCGCGGCGAGCAGTTGGGAAACGTTCGAGATTCCATACCGGAAAAATCTGAATGTGATCTCCGCTCTGATGGAAATCCGAAAAAATCCGGTAACGAAGGACGGCAGACAGACCACGCCGCCCGTTTGGGATATGAATTGTCTCGAACAGGTCTGCGGCATCTGCACGATGGTCATTAACGGCAGAGTGCGGCAATCGTGTTCGGCTCTGATTGACGATATTCTGCTCGAAGCGGGCGGAAACACTGTTATCTTACAGCCGATGACGAAATTTCCGACCGTGCGCGATCTAAAGGTTGACCGCTCGCCGATGTTTAATTATCTGAAAAGAGTTCACGCCTGGGTCGAGCTTGACGGCAGTTACGATCTCGGTGCGGGACCGCAGGTTTCGCAGGAATTACAGCAGGAACGCTACGCCTATTCGCGCTGTATGACGTGCGGCTGTTGTCTGGAAGCCTGCCCGCAATACACGGACGACAATTACATCGGACCGCAGGCGATCGCGCAGGTGCGCCTTTTCAATATGCACCCGACCGGAAAAATGCAGCGTGACGAACGCTTGAACGCGCTGATGGAAGACGACGGCATAACGAACTGCGGCAACGCGCAAAACTGCATCCAGGTCTGCCCGATGGCGATTCCTTTAACAAGAGCGATTTACGAAACAAACCGCGAAGTTACGATTCACGGGCTTTTCGGCTGGCTGAGGAAGTAGTAGGCAGAAAGACAGTAGGCAGCGGCAGTAGGCGGTAGGCAGTTTGAAATAGTTACTTCCTACTGCTTATTGCCGCTGCCTACTGCCGCTGTTTTACTGGATTGTCGAAACGACGGGCATCGTGTCGAATTCGGTCGGCAGTTGGATGATCTGTTTCTCGTTAAGAAAGGCTTTAACGTCTTCGAAATTCATCGGTTCGGCAAAATAAAATCCCTGCGCTCCTTCGCAGTTGAGTTTCTTTAAATGCTCCAGTTGCAGTTCGGTTTCCACGCCTTCGGCGACGACTTTCAAACCCAGACTTCGCGCCAGCATAACAATTGTCTGAACGATCTGCAGATTGTGCTCGCCCGTTTCGAGCGGGGCGATAAACGAGCGGTCAATTTTCAGGCTCGAAATGGGAAGCTGCAAAAGATAAGACAGGTTCGAGTAACCCGTGCCGAAATCGTCAATATTTATCTCGACACCGAGTTCACGGATTTTGTGAAGCGTTTCGATAGCTCGCTCCCGATGCTCGATAAAAACCGATTCGGTAATTTCGAGTTTCAGCGCGTTTGCCGGAAATCCGGTTTCGTTCAGAATTTTTTCGATCCTTCGTGCCAGATGCGGTTGAGCAAATTGTTTGCAGGAAATATTAACGCTCAAGAGCGGGAAAAAACTGCCGGAAAACTTGTGTTTTAACGAAATGATCTGGGAACAGGCTTTTTCCAGAATTTGTTCGCCGAGCGCGTCTATCACGCCGATTTCTTCCGCCAGATTAATAAATTTATCGGGCGGAATATTTCCGAGTAACTTGTGATTCCAGCGCGCGAGGGCTTCAAATCCTTCAACCTCGCCGGTTTTCAGAGAATAGATCGGCTGGTAATAAGCTTCGAATTCGCGGTTTTCGATGGCGCGGCGCAGATCGGTTTCGAGCTGTAAGGTTTGTTTGACCGCTTCGTGCATATTTTCATCGAAAACTTCGTGGCGCGCTTTTCCGGCGCGTTTCGCCTGATACATCGCGGTGTCCGCGTCGCGCATCAGGTCTTCGGGCGTTTCGTGTTTGTTCGTGTTATGCAGAATGCCGATGCTCGCCGTCGTGTAAACTTCATTCCCGTTCAGGTCGAAAGGAAATGCGAATTTTTCCTGAATCCGTTCGGCGATGCGGACGACTTCCTGCGGATCGTATCTTCCCTGAACCAAAATCGTAAATTCGTCGCCGCCGAGCCGCGCCACCGTATCGGTCGGACGGACGCAGTCGCGCAGGCGTTCGGCGATGCCGACGAGCAGTTCGTCGCCGAGCTGATGACCGAGACTGTCATTGACAAATTTGAAACGGTCGAGGTCAATAAACAAAAGACTGACCTTATGCGCCGGATTTTCGACCGTCTTTTCCAGAGCATTTTCGAGCCGCAGCATAAACGATTTGCGGTTCGGCAGTCCGGTCAGCGAGTCGTGCGTCGCGTCGTATTGCAGTTTTTCTTCGGCAAGTTTTTTATCCGTGATGTCCTGAATTTGAAAGATCAGATTCGGCTGGGTTGACTTGGCGTCCGAGGCGGTCGAAACGCTCCACGAAGCCCAGACCGTTTCTCCCGATTTATGTATGTAACGATGCTCCATCTGGCAAGCCGGAATTTTTCCCGAAATGAGTTCGTGAATTTTGATCAGCGTATTGCCGAGATCGTCCGGGCAGAGCATTGATTGAAAATCGGTAACAAGAAATTCCTGTTCGGTGTAGCCGAGAATCTGCGAAAGCGCGTGATTGACTTTAAGCCAACCGCCCGAAGGCGAAACCAGGGCGATGCCGATCGGCGCGTAATCGAACGCGCTGCGGAATCTTTCTTCCGATTCGGACAACGCTTTTGACTGAGTTTCGAGAATTTCAGCGTGCCGTTTCGCCTGGTCGGCTTGTGAAACCGACATTTCGACGTTTTCCAGATACATCTTATACGTCAGGTAAATAAAATAAATTACCGGAAATGTGGCGATGATCACCCCGAAACCGACGCGGTCGTGAAATTGAACCAATGCGCCCGCGGTTACCGCGCCGAAAAAATAAGTAATAAACGTCCAGAGATAAGATGTCTTCCACGTTTGCCAGAAAGGCTCTTCGTTTCTTAACGCGCCGTAAACGGCGGCAATTGCCGTGTTGGTTACAAACTGGCTCAAAGCGATAATCGAGAGAACGATGATATAATCGGTAATTTCTCCCTGACGACCGTGCAGATAACCTTCCGAATAATAACCGGAAATTTTAAGAGCGGACACGACGACCGTTGTTGACAAAGCCCACATCGCCGCGTTGAAAAATACGGAAATCCTTTTATTGCAGAAACGCCACGACGAGGTAAAGGCTTCGACCGCCGCGAGAACGATGGCGACCTCGCCGCCGAACAGCATCAGCGCAAGAAATATAAAAGTGTCCGAGACGGCGATATGCGAAGTAAAACGCGGTATCTGGATCGAGATTCGTGAGCCGAATCCGAGCGTGAAAGCGACGAGAACGATTAACTGAAAGCTTATTCCTTCAAAAGGAAAGTTAATAAGTGCGACCGCCAGACATAAAAAACCGGTGATGAGGACGGCATACATATATTTTTTCGTCAATGCTATTGAGTTCATTGCAGCATCTTTTAATCAAAAGAGAAGTGAATAATAAATCATGAAATTCGAGCGGGAAGTATCAAATCGAGATTTGTTTTGAGATGGGAAGCGGATAGAAATTGTAATAGAGAAGACTTTTACGAAAAGTCCTCTCTATTATGCCAAAAGATAGACAAACTTGTCTATCTTTTTGTTTCTATACGAAAATCGTCTGACAGAAGCCGGTGTTTCTGTAGCCAGCCTTGTTCAAACTGCGGTGAATGCTCGTAAATTCGGCATTGCTGAGTCCGCAGATGTGTTGAACACGGTTGAGTAGTTCGAAACTTACTTTTGCCAGACATTTCGAACCGACTTCACGCCCGCGGTATTCCGGCGCGACATAAAAACCTTCGAGATACGCGACCGTCTCGGTTTCCGAGACGACATCTATCTTGAAGACCAATTTGCCGTTGTCGAATACGACGAACGTGCGACCCATTTCGATTCTTTTCAAACAACGTTTCAGAAAACCTTCGCGGTCTTTGACCAACGGGTCAATACCGCTTTCCATAAAAGCGACCGCCGCCTGAGCTTTCGCCACTTCTTCCAAGTCTCCGGCTCGCGCCGGTCTGACATTCCACTCGCAATCCTGAACAAAGAAAGGAAAACCGAGTTCAAAGAGCAGTTCCTTAAAATTATGCTGCGGTTTTCGACCGTCCGCCGCATAATAATTCCAGAATCTTTCGATAGCGTCGCCGTGCGACATCATCATCTTGATCGGAGTTTCCGAAGTTTGCGCCTGCCGAGCAAACGCTTGAAGAGATTCTTCACTGCGGGCTTCGATTAAGGTCGTATGTCCGATCAGCGCAACGCCTTCCAATTCGCCTGCCGAATTTCTGTAACCGTAAAACCTGCCCCGATTATCCGCGCTTTCCACTCCGTTGTCGCGGATAAAACTCGTCATAATAACTGTATGAACCGGGTGGACTTTCAGGAAATCCAATACTTCCGTTCTTTCGTTTTCGGTTAGCAGTTCGACCGCGTTTATACTCGAAGCGAAAGCAAATGCTTTGTTTGGCGAAATTTCTGCCGTCGGATGATAAGTATCCGTCATAATGCATTTGTTCATAATTATTTCTCCTTAAATGTACAAATGCGTTATTGCATTGAAGCAGTATTATCACCTCTGATTGCCGAACTGCCGCTTATTGTATCGCCGATCAAAACGCCGTCGCCGATCAAAACGCCGTCGCCGATCAAAACGCCGTCGCCGATCAAAACGCCTGCTGAGAGCAAAATGCTTCCGCCTCCGAGCGGCGTTCCGTCGCTGGTCATCACGTTGGTTTTCAGCGTCAGCCCGGAAGTATATATATTCGTATTTATCGTAAGCGAGCCGAATAAAGATGTGCTGATTCCTTTTTGAAACCACGAATTATGATCGTAAACTTTCTGATATTTTGAGACCAGATTACTGCCGGTAATAAAACCGTGCTGAGTCGTAATAAGCTGCGCCCAGCCGAATGTATTTCCATACAGCGATGTCGAGGCGGTCGGCATTGTCATACCTGAGCGGCTGATTGTAGTTCCTCTCGACATCCCGTTATAGGTAACGTCGTTGCGGACGTAGTTCGCCAAACGAAGCGCGCCTTCCAGGTTAAGCTGACCCGCGCCCTGTTCGAACATATTATAACCGGCAAGCGGCTGTGCCGAGTATTGCAGGATCATCTTGACCATCGAGGGCG
Organism: Pyrinomonadaceae bacterium; assembly: GCA_041940425.1. Taxonomy (GTDB): domain Bacteria; phylum Acidobacteriota; class Blastocatellia; order Pyrinomonadales; family Pyrinomonadaceae; genus DATHTS01. The sequence goes on along the minus strand of JBGTSF010000033.1, from coordinate 29,712 downwards.
TGAGTTTCGGATTCGCCTGCAAGAGTAGGGCGGCAGCGCCGCTGACGACCGGAGCGGACATTGACGTGCCGCTCATATACATCATCGCGTCCGAACTCGATGGGGACAGCAGAGCGGGATTGCTCAAGTCAGGGTTGCTCTGATAGATTTGGTTGTTCGGCGCGGCGGCGGAAATCAGTTTATTGCCCGGCGCGACCAGGTCGGGTTTTATTGCGTTATCATAAACTTTAATTCCCAGCAGATCCGTGTAGTAAGAGCGCGTCGGTCCTCTGGAACTGTAAGACGTAATCGTATCATCCGTGCGCGAATCGGTACCGAATGTATTGACCGCGCCGACCGTGATGACCGACGGATCGTTGCCGGGAGAATGAATATGACCGTATTCTTTTTGTCCGGCAGAGTTTTTGCCTAAATTTCCGGCTGCCGTCACGACAATGATGCCGAGCGCGTTAAGCTGTTGAACTTTGATCGTTACCGGGTCATTCGTGTAGCTGTCAATCGCCGGACCGCCGAGACTCAAGTTGACGATGCGGATGTTATACGCTTGATGATTGTTCTTGACCCAATCGAGAGCGTTCAAAAGCCATGCGACGTTTCCCGTTCCCTGATTATTCAAAACTTTAAGATTGATGATATTCGCATTCGGCGCGACGCCTTTGTAGGCGTTGTTATTGCGGTCTGAATTTCCAGCCGCGAGACTGGCGACGTGCGTTCCGTGTCCGTAACTGTCTGCTTCAGCCGATTCGCCGGGAACGAAACTCTGGCTGTAAACGACGCGGCTTACACTGCCGTTTTGGAATGTATTATGACCGGTAAAAATTCCCGAATCAACGACGGCGATGCCGATGCCGCTGCCGTCCAAAACCATATTGTCATTCGCATTTCGAATGGCGGTCGCGCCGGTCGTGTTTTCGACATGACCGAACATTTTTACGGGACGGTTCGGCGAGATGTAATTGATCAAGCCGCTCGCCGAAAGCTGTGAAACCGCCGATAAAGGAAGATTGACGACCAGCGTATCGGTGTCGCCGATGCGGTCGGAAAGACGCGCTTTGCCTTCGCGCATCAACATGCGCAGAGCCGGATTTTCGGCATCTTTAGCCTGAATGATAACCTCGACGCGTTTTTTGCCCGTCGGGTCTTTTTCCATCATCTCACGCAGATCGGGCGAAACATTGTCGCCGCGATAGCCGTCGTATTTGGCGGTTTTATTATCTAATCCGTCCGCCGAATTCGTTTTGTCGCCAACCGTTATTTTTTCGAATAATGCGTCAACTTCCGCGACCGGCTCGATATTTTCCTGATACGCGATTTTGGAACTTCCGCCGATAATGCGGATTTTGCCTTGCGGCAAAAGATTATTAAGCGACGCGCCGATGTTCGATCTGCCGACGAAATTCGTCAGTTCGTCAACAAAAAGAATCGTATCGTTCTTTTGCGCGAGTTCGCTAAAAACGCTGTTCGTGATTTTCGCGACTTGCGTGTCCGACTTGGCGTTTGCGTAAATCGAACCGATTTCGAGTTTGAGAATTCGTTTTTCGGGAATTTCTTTCGCCGCGCGGATCGCCAACTGCTCGATAACGAGTTCCTGGTTTTCGCTGGTTTCGTCCAGGATGACGACGTGGCGAAACTCGCCGCTTAATGTTTTCATTAAACGGTCGGTTTCGTTTTTATATGAATCGTTAACGCGCAATCTGCCGTTAAGTGCTAATTGTGTTAAATCGGTTGTGTAATTCGTCAAAGCGGCGGCAGCGGTTTGTTTTCGGACATCAGTCTGAGCAAACGCCTGCACGGCAAATAAGTTTGTAAAGATAAATGAATACAGGAGTATGAGGGAAAGTATTTTATTCATTCTCGAAAATTTTCTATTGGTTGACATTTTTATCATTCTCCTAGTATCAGAAAAGACGGCAAATTGCGCCGCAATTGTTATATCAATGTTTGTGCCAAAGTCTTAAGTGCTGTTTTCACAATAGCTTAAGAGGGCTTGTTGGGCGGTTGGCAAATAACTTCCGGTCAGATTGAACGGTGGAGACGGTCAGATTGAAACAAAAGGCTGTGCAATTTTGCACAGCCTTTTATTCGGATTGAGTTTTTCTTTTGTCTAAACCCGAAATCTTCGAGCTCGGATTTAAATCCTGTTCAAGATTATCTCATATATGCCGTGTTGTCGCCCGTGACGAGAACCGAGTTTGTCGAAGCGGTCGTGCCGTCGCCGATCAAAACACCGTCGCCGATCAAAACGCCGTCGCCGATCAAAACGCCGTCGCCGAATATCTCGCCGTCGCCGATCAGAACGCCGTCGCCGATCAAAACGCCCGACGACATAAAGATCGAGCCGCCGCCCATCGCCGCGCCGTTGCTGCTTTTTATATCTTTGTAAGTCGTCAGCCCGGAAGCGTAATAGCTCGCATTGAGAATCGGAAGATTGTTGGAATTGTATGAAATGTTGTCTTCAAAACACCACCAGTTTGCAAAAGTCGCATTCCATTTAGCAAACAGATTTGTGCCTTTGACATAACCGCCCTTGACCAAAATCCCTTGCGCCCAGGTCACATTTCCGCCCGCGATCGTGCTGGATGCGGTCGGCAAAGAGCCGGGGGTTTTCAAAACATCGGTATTGTTGGCAAGCGAGGTGAAAGCCACATTCGTCTTCAGCGAATTAGCCAGTCTGACCGCGCCTTCGATATTGAGCTGTCCCGCGCCTTGTTCGAACGAATTGTAACCGTTCAAAGGCTGGGCGGTATATTCCAGAATCATTTTGATCTGAGTCGGCGTAAAATTCGGATTCAGTTGGAATAAAAGTGCCGCCGTTCCCGCCGCTGCCGGAGTCGCCATCGAGCTTCCGCTCAGATACATCATATCTTCGTTATCCGAATTTGCCAGATCGAGCGTCGAATTGGTCAGGCTCGGATATGAAGAGATCAGGTTATTTGTCCCGTTGGCTTTTGCGGAGATAATTTTATTGCCCGGCGCGATGATGTCGGGTTTGGTCAGATTGTCGAAATAATTAATACTGCCCGAAGTATAAAAACTGCGTGTCGGACCGCGCGAACTGTAGGTCGTAACAACATCGTCGTTTCTCGAATCGGTTCCTTTCGAATTGCTCGCGCCGACCGTCAGTACGGTCGCGTCGTTTCCGGGCGAATGAATCTGTCCGTAAACTTTATTGCCGTCCGCGTCTTTTCCGTTATTTCCGGCGGCGGCAACGACCAGAACGCCCGCCCAATTCAAATCCTGAACAGCCCAGCAGAGCGGATCGTTCCACCACGAATCAATCGCCGGCGCGCCGAGACTCAAATTCGCAACGCGGATGTTGTAGGTCTGATGATTTACGAAGATCCAATCGAGCGCGGCAAGCAGGTCGGAAGTTTTTCCGGTTCCCTGATTGTTCAAAACGCGCAGATTAACGATGTCTGCGTTATAGGCGATGCCGCGGTATTTGTTCGACTCGCGTCCGGCATTTCCGGCGGCGATTGATGCAACGTGCGTTCCGTGACCGTAATTGTCGTTCGTCGTGGTTTGTCCGGTTACAAAATTTTTACTGTAAACGACGCGGTTTTGACCCGACGTTCCGAGAAAGGCTTTGTGTCCCGTCCAGATTCCCGAATCGAGAACGGCGATTCCAACGCCTGTTCCATCGAGCGAAGCGATCCCGTTTTCGCTTCCCGAAGAACGAACGAGCGTCGCGCCGGAAGTCGTTTCGATATGACCGAGCATCTTCGTCGGACGGTCGGGCGAAATGTAATTGACCGTTCCGCTCTGCGAAAGCGCCTGAATCGCGTTGAGCGAAAGATTCGCCACCAAGACATCGGATTGTCCGATTCTGCCGGATAGATTAACCTTGTTTTCCGACATCACGGAGCGAACCGCTGCGTCATCGGCGTTTTTCGCCTGAATGATGACATCAATTCTTTTTTCGCCGCCCGTCGCGTCGTTCGCCATCATCTCGCGCAGATCGGATGAAACATTATCGCCCTTATAGCGGTTGTTTCGTCTGGCGCGGCGCGACTCGTTCAGGTCTTCGGCAGCAACTGTCTGACCGACCATGATCGGCTCGAATAATGCCGAAATCTCAGCCGATGATTTGATTTTTTCTTCGTATTCGATACTCGAACTTCCGCCGATTATTTTTACTTTTCTTTGCGTAACGGCATTTTGCAAAACCGCGCTGATTTGAGAAGTGCCGGTAAAATTCGCCAGCTCGTCAACAAATAAAATGACATCTCCCGTTTTCGCCAGTTCTGCAAAAACGTTTTCGAGTATGTTTGACATTTCCGCTTTCGATCCGGCATTTGAAAACAGCGAAGACACTTCGAGGCTCAAAATTCTCTTTTTCGAAAGTTCAGCCGGGACATTGCCTTGAGCGATGCGGACAGCCAGCTGTTCGACGATGAGTTCCTGATTTTCACCGGAATCGTCAATCATTGCCGGTTGGCGAAAACCATTTGCCGTCAAAATCCTGATCAAGCGTTCGGTTTCATTCTCATATTTCAGATTCAGCCGTAATTTGTTTTCGCGGGCTAGACGGGTTAAATCCGTCGTATAGCGGGCAAAAACCGTTTCTGCGGAAACAGAATCTTTCCGATCCTGCGCGAATATTTGCACTGCGCAAACGTTCGACAGGATAAATGAGAAAAGAAAAGTAATGGAAAAAATTTTATTGATAAAGTTTTTCTTGGGTGATGTCATTTTAATCTCCAAATAATTGTTAAAAGCAAATCGCGGCACTGATGCCCTTAACAGAACTTAATCAATGCCTGTGCCAAACACTGAAACTCCGATAAATGCTGAGGTTCCGCAATTTTTAAATAATTAAAAGAAGAGGTTTGGGTCAGTTTGAATTAGCCGATTCGGTCAAATTGAACGAAAAAAGTAAAAAGCCGGAAGGAATTTCTTTGCTTGAAAGGAAAATGTTATTTGCGAAATGAAAGAAAAAAACAAATTATTTCAGACCTTCGATCAAAACGGCATCGTGATGCCATCTGCCGCGAATATAAGCGAACGATTTGCCGTCCGGTGAGAATGTAAAATTAGCTATTTCTTCTTCGCCGATTATGTCGGTAAATTTTTCGGATTTGCCGGTTTCGGCATTTATCTTCCAGATAGTCGTTTCCAGATTGTTGGCGGTCAGGTAAAACAGGGATTTTCCGTCGCTTGCCCAGACCAGTTTGAGCGGTTGTGATATTTCTTCAGCCAGCGGAAAAGATTTCAGGGGCTTGCCGTCCGCCGCCGATGTCAAAACGAGATTGTAATTTTCATTCGCCCGCGAAAAATGCCCGATCGTTTCCCCCGTCGGATCAAATGCGGCAAGCGGCATTCGTTCTTTTGAAATTACGCTCGCAACCGGTTTTCCGTCGCCGCCGACGGTTATCTTGTTCAGACTCCCGCTAATAGCGGCTTCATAATAAACGGTGTTTCCGTCGGGCGCGACGAAAATCGCCGTTCCGCCTTCGCCTTCGGAAATTTGCGTCTGGTTGCTCCCGTCCGAATTCATCCGCCAAACTTGTTTCGAGCCGGAACGGTTCGATGTGAAATATATAAAACGCTCGTCGGATGAAACGAGCGGTTCCCAATTCGCGTCCTGATTGCTCGTGAGCTGCCGCTGATTCGTGCCGTCCGCGTTGATCGTCCAGATATTGTGTATGCCGTCGGTGATCGAGGAATAGACGATCTTGCCGCCCGGAGTAAAACTGCTTCCGCCCTGCGCGGGACAGATACGTCTGGCGGCAGAAGGATTTTCGGTCGGCGCGATCCACAGATGATAATCGGGAACGGTTTGCGTGGCGACCATTTTTGTAAAAGTCCTGTCAAGACTGATCCGGTCGTAATTGTTCGAATCATTGGTCAACGCCCGCAGTTCGCCCGTGCCGGTCGCAACGTGAAAAATCCGCGTCGGGCGGTAAAAGCGTTCGAATGCCGTCAGCAGAAGTCCGCTTTTATCCGGCAGCCAGTGCAGATATTTGATGTTGAAAAATTTATGTTTGGTAATTTCGCGTTCCGCGCCCGTTTCGGCATCTACCTCGACCAAGCCGAATTCCTGCGAGCCGGAGCGCGATTGACCGAGCGCGACGGCGATGGATTTGCCGTCGGGCGAAAATTGATTATCGCCGATGCGGATCGGTCGCGGGCGTGTCAGAAGCCTTTGCTCGTTTTGCCCGTCCGCATTGGCGACGAAAAGCGAGCAATAGTCGGTTTCCTGATACGGACAACGGACAAAAGAAATCCGTTGGTCGTCGGGCGCGAGGCTGAACCAGCCTTGCGTGCCGCTGACGATTTCTTTGGGAATGCCGCCGAGCGTCGAAACACGATAAATCTTTTTCGGTTCTTCTCCTTTTCCTCTGACAAAATAGAGCGATTCTCCGTCGAGCGAAAAAGCCAGCCCAAAATAAAATTCGTCCGAATTCGGCACGATCTGAACGTTTTCCGATGTCTCAAACTGTCTGATCCAAACGCCCTGTTTTCCGCCGACCGCGCTGATATACGCCATCCGCCTGCCGTCCGGCGAAATGATCGCCTGACCGACTCCGCCCGTGTTGGTCAGCTTTTCCGATTTAAAATCGGCTTGCAGAATCGGCGCGTCCGTTCCAAAAAATGTTCCACCTTTATTTAGCATAAAAGCGATTGCCAGCGAGGTTATCAACAGAACGGCTAACGCGGCGAAGAGCAAATATCGCTTGGACAACCTTTTTTGAGAAGATTTTTGCGGAGTTTCTAAAATTGATTCGGATTTTTCTTCGATTTGTTCAGCCGGAATTTTTTCTTCCGGTTTTGCCGCTTCAAAATGTTCCGGCGCGGGCTGTTCTTCGATAACGACGGTCGGCGTTTTTTTCTCGACGATTTCCGTAACCGGCGCGATAAAGCGGTAGCCGTGCTGCCGGACGGTTTTTATATAGACGGGATTTTGCGCGTTGTCGCCGAGAACTTTTCGCAGTTGGCGGATATTAAAAGTCAGATTGCTTTCTTCGACAAAACTGTCCGCCCAGAGTTTTTCCATCAATTCGTCCTTGGTCAAAAGCCGTCCGTGATTCTCGACCAGAAGCGAAAGCAGTTCGAAACATTTCGGCGTAAGCGTTACGGGCGCGCCGCCGTTCGTCAAAATCTTTTCTTTCGTATCCAGACGAAAATCTCCAAACTCGTATAAACGACTGATTCTGATAGACATACTGCTTCTAGGATAAATCTAGGAAAATTCTCACCCGTTTCTCAAGATTTTTAATTTTATTTCTTTTTATTGTGAATTACAACGCGATTTTCGCCGATGTAATTTAACCGGCGAAACGAATCGTGAGTTTTGGAAATTAGAAAGTTAGGAGACAGATAAAAACATACAAGATCATGAGAAAAAATTTAGCAATAATAATTACATTTTTTACGGTTTTCATTTTCGCATCCGGCGCGGTTTCGGCGCAGATCACGATCAAGCTTCCCAATATAAATGTGCAAAAACCCGTCAAGGATCAAACGAAAATTAATGATACGAACACGACCGGAAAGATTGATCCGAAAACATCCAACTCCGAGTTGATCTATAAGCCGCAGCGACCGACCGCCACGCCCGTGCTGTTGAAAAATTCGATCTACATTCAGGCAAAAACGCACAACCAATATTGGAAAATGCCCAACCAGAGAAATCATTCGAGCTGGGTGCCGGTAATCAAGTTCAGCAATTTTTACAACAATGACAAAAAACTGAATTACACGGTCGAGTATTACAACCCGGACAACTCGCTCTGGTATAGCGAAAATCTCGAACAGGGATTTTTCGCCGCCGACCGCACCGTTGCTTATTCGAGTCCGAGTCCTTACGGCAGCGGCGTTCTCGATTCGAAATCAACCGATAAAACGGGGGTTTTTTCATTCAAGATCACCGATCAGGACGCGAAGGAAGTCGTTTTTCAAGGCAAATTCAAAGTCGGCAAATTCAGCACGTCCTACAACGCGCAGGAAAAAAACAAAAACGATTTTTACGTCGAACACGACTGGCTTTTGCCGTTCGCCGTCATCGGCTTTCACCACAGTCTTGATGAGGTCGGCGGGATGATGCCGGAAGTCGGCGTTTGGCTGAAGGGAGCGGTCAGCGCGGGCGACCTGGAAGGTCGGATTTTTTACAAAGGTCAGCAGATCGCCTCGACCAAAGACGGCGCGAGCGGTAGCGGCGTAAGCGATTATGACGAACGGACTTCGGAATTCGCGCCTTCTCATGCGCCGCAGAACATCTGGAAACGCTGGCAGTTTCAATGGGGAAATTTCCGTTTCGACAACAACGGCACGTTTAACCGCGACAATTACCCGAACGCTTTTTACGCCGATAAAAATCCGGGCGATTACACGGTAAAAATCCTTCGCGGCGGAACCGAGATCCGCGAGTTGAAATTTTCGGTCGGCGCGGACGGTCGTTTTGTTGTTCCTGCTTATACGAATCAGATTCCATTGCCGTATCACCGGATAATTCTGCCGGTAAAAATCACGGGAACAACTGAAAAATGGGATTCGGCGGCTTGGAAAACCGACGCTTTTTACGGCAATCCGATCAGCGGATTCGCCATGCAGTAAACGGCGAACAGCCGGTCGGGTAAAAACGATTTTTATAAAAAAAAGCCGCTCTTTGAATTTTGAAGAGCGGCAATTAAGCGTCTGTCGTCTGAAACGGGTGCGGCGATAGAAAAAACGCGCAGGTAAAGCATCCTTTGAAAATAAGTAAATAAGAAATAGGAGCAATAATAAAATGAGTTACAAATTAAGAATCAAATGTCTTCTGGCATTGATCGTTCTAAGTTTCGCCCAGGTAAATGTCTGGGCGATCAGCGACGACACGGAGAAATCGAGCGTGTCGCAGGAAGATGTCGTTTTGCAGTGGAACCGGGTTTTGATGGAAACAGTCAGCACGCCCGGACAGCATCCGGCAACCATTATGCCCGTGCGGAGCTACGCGATGATGCACGCCGCGATGTTCGATGCGGTCAATTCGATTGACGGAAGTTACGAGGCGTATCTGACGGAGGTGCCGGGATCGAAAAACGCTTCCGCCGAAGCCGCCGCCGCGCAAGCCGCGCACGATGTTTTAGCGGCTTTGTATCCGGCTCGTCTGGCGGTCTTCGATGCGGAACTCGCTGTTTCGCTCGATGGAATCAGACCGTACCGTTTAGAGCAAGGAATCAGGGTCGGCAGAAAGGTCGCCGAGCAGATACTGGCGGCGCGCGCCAATGACGGGTGGAACGCAACGCCGCCGTCGTATGTTCTGCCGCCGACTCCCGGAAATTGGCAGCCGACACCGCCCGCCAATTCAGCGGCGACGTTTACACATTATCCGGCAGTCGTGCCGTTTGCCGTGAATTCGAGCAGTCAATTTTCGCCCGCTCCGCCGCCCGCTCTGACGAGCGCGGAATATACCGCTTCGTTTAACGAGGTCAAGGAACTCGGCTCTGTCAACAGCGCGACGCGTACCGCCGACCAAACTCAGGTTGCACGGCTCTGGGCAAACGTCAATACGCCGACCAATTTTCTGTTCGTCTGGAACAACGTCGCCCGCACCGTTTCCGTGAGCCGTAATATTTCGACGGTTGAAAAAGCCCGGCTTTTCGCTTTGACGAACATCGCTCTGCACGACGCATTGCAGACATCGTTTGCCAGCAAATTCGAAAGCGGTTTATGGCGACCCGTAACGGCGATTCGCCGCGCCGACGAAGACGGCAACGCGGACACCGCGCCGGATGCCGCGTGGACATCGCTGATTTCAAATCCGCCGTATCCGACTTACGCGGGAAATATGGCATCTCTTTCGGCTTCGCAAGGGGTGATTCTCGCACTGTTTTTCGGGCGCGACGACATTGCTTTTCAGCATACATGGGAAGGCGCGGGCGGCGCGACCCGTTCTTATAAGAGCTTTACGGCGATGGCTAATGAAGCCGCCGACAGCCGCGTTTACGGCGGTATTCATTTCAGATTCGACAACGATGCGGGGCAGTCAATCGGACGCAGTGTCGGCAACTATGTTTTTCAGAACTTTATGCGACCGAGAGGCTGCGTTCAGTAAAAATTTGATCGGTTAATTCCGATTGAAAAATACTCTATAAGGAGCAATTTTAATGTATATAATAAATATAAAAAGCATTGTCAGACTTGCCGCGCTGTTCAGCATGATCGGACTCGCGCTTGTCTCTACTTCGGTCGTTCGGGCGGACGACGGTATTCAGCCGCCGGACTTGCCTTCTAATTGCGGGAACTTGCAAGTTCCCGCAGGCAATAAGGTTTTTTCCAAAACGTATGCCATCGGCGTTCAGGTTTACAGATGGAACGGCGCGAACTGGAGTTTTGTCGCACCGGAAGCGAATTTATACGCTAACGCGGGCTTTAACGGAAAGATCGGAACGCATTACGCCGGACCGACCTGGGAAAGCAACAGCGGAAGCACGGTCGTCGGGACGGTTCAGGAACGCTGCACGCCGGATTCGACCGCTATCCCGTGGCTTTTGCTTCAGGCGGTTTCGACCGACGGAGCGGGCATTTTCCGCCGCGTAACTTATATTCAGCGTGTGAACACGGTCGGCGGTTTAGTTCCCGCAACGCCCGGTTCGACGATCGGCGCGGAAGCAAGAATTCCATATACGACGGAATATTATTTCTACCGCGCGGAGTAAGGCTCATTGCCAATTCGTCAAAACAAAACGGCGAATTGACGGCAAAGCCGGCGGCTGAAAAAACTTTTTAGCCGCCGGCTATTTTAAGGAGTAAAAAAATGGCAAGTATCGAAACGGTTGATTTTTACCGGTTCAAAGAAGTGCAAACCAATGTTTCCCATAATGTCGGGATCGGCGAAGTAAACGAAAGAAACGACGTTCTTCTGATTCAGACATTGTTCAAGATTGTAGGTTTTAACGACATAGCCGCAAAACGTAAATTCGGTTTGGCAATGAAAGACCTGCCCGACACGACGGGGGCTTATGACGAAAAAATGACTAATGCGATCTGGGGATTTCAGCACAAAATGCGGCATCGTTTGCGCCGCATTGACGGGAAAATTCATCCGGCGAGCTACAAAAACAGAGTTTTGAAAAAAGGCGCGAACGCGCCGCAGATGACGATAACTCTGCTTAACTTGATGGCGCAAGAGGACGCGTTAATGTCGAATTACGACAATTTGATCACCGCCGTCAAAACGATCTCGCCGTCTATAATTTTTGTCCCGTAAAGCAATTTATTTATCGAAAAAAAGAGGAAATAAAATATATGGAAACAGCAAAATTACAAATGACACCGGAAATGGAGTCTTTAAAAACAAAATTGAAAGCGACATGGATTTCGGGCGATTTCGGAAAGATCGCCGAATCTTTTACCGGCGGCGCGGCGGAATTCGTCGAGCGTTTGAATCTGAAACCCGGAATGCGCGTTCTGGACGTGGCTTGCGGAAGCGGCAATCAATCAATTCCCGCCGCTCGGACAGGTGCGGAAGTAACGGGCGTTGACATTGCGCCGAATCTGATCGAGCAGGCGCGAAAATGGGCGGCGGACGAAGATTTGAAAATTCGATTCGACGAAGGCGATGCCGAAAATCTGCCGTATGCGGACGGCGAATTCGATGTCGTGATGACGATGTTCGGCGCGATGTTCGCGCCGCGTCCCGAACTTGTTTCGGCGGAACTCGTCCGCGTCTGTCGTCCGGGCGGCGTGATCGTGATGGCGAATTGGACTCCGGCAGGTTTTGTCGGGCAGATGTTCAAAATCGTCGGCTCGCACGTCAAACCGCCCGCAAATATGCCTTCGCCGCTTCTGTGGGGCGACGCGGCGACCGTCAAGGAGCGTTTCGGCGCGGCGGCGAAGGAAATTGATTTCAACCCGCGTTCGATCTCGCTTACATTTCCATTCGGCGTGCCGGAAACGATCGAATTTTGGCGCGAGTTTTACGGTCCGACGCACAAAGCCTTTGCCGCGCTCGACGAAAACGGGCAGACAAGTTTACGCCGCGATCTGGAAAAACTCTGGTCGGAAAACAATCTTTCCAATAACGGCTCGACGCATGTCGTTTCGGAATATATGGAAGTAAAAGTTTATCGGGGCGAATAGTTAAGTTTTGTTTGGAATCTGTCTGAATAAAAAATTTCGTTTATTACCGCGTAGCGATAGCTTGAGTTTAGCCGTGTAATTCATTGCACGGTTTATTAAGAAAATGATTGTCCGTCGCGTCAGCGACGATTGATAAATTCGTAAAAGATAATCAGTTGTCGCTAACGCGACAGAATTGCAAACCGATCACGTTCCGTGCAATAAATTACACGGCTAAATTCACAAAGTCGCTAACGCGACAATACTTAAAAAATTTTGCACAATCGAGTGCAAATAAAAAGAGGAAAGTCTTTTTCGGACTTTCCTCTTTTTATTTGTTGTTGAAAATTTTAAATTCCTAAAACATCAATGAGTTCCTGAACCGCTCCCGCGCTCTTTTGCAGAGCGGCGCGTTCTTCATTCGTCAAAGAAATTTCGATGATCTGCTCGACACCGTTTTTGCCTAATTTAACGGGAACGCCGACGAACAGGTTGTTGATGCCGTATTCGCCTTCGAGATAGACGGCGCACGGGAGGATTTTCTTTTTGTCTTTGAGAATCGCTTCCGCCATTTCGACCGCGCCCAAGCTGGGAGCGTAAAACGCCGAACCTGTTTTCAGAAGCCCGACAATTTCCGCGCCGCCGTTTGCCGTGCGGTCAATGATTTGGTCGAGCTGGTCTTTCGGCAAAAGTTCGGTCACGGGAATTCCCGCGCAGGTCGAATAACGGGGAAGCGGAACCATCGTGTCGCCGTGTCCGCCGAGAACGAACGCCGTCACATTTTCGACCGAAACGTCGAGAGCTTCGGCTAAGAAACAGCGCATCCGCGCCGAATCGAGAACGCCCGCCATGCCCATCACGCGGTTTTTCGGAAATCCCGAACGCTTGAACGCCACCTGCGTCATCGCGTCGAGCGGATTCGAAACGACAATGATGAAACAATCGGGCGAGTATTTGGCGATTTGATCGGTAACCTGTCCGACAATGTCGGAATTCGTTTTCAAAAGATCGTCGCGGCTCATTCCCGGCTTGCGCGGCAATCCGGCGGTGATGATGACGACATCGGAATTCGCCGTTTCTTCATAACTGTTCGCGCCGACGAGTTTCACATCAAAACCGTCAATCGGCGCGGCTTGCGCCAGATCGAGAGCCTTGCCCTGCGGCGTGCCTTCGACGATGTCAACTAAAACAACGTCCGCTAATTCCTTCGCGGCGATCCAATGCGCGGCGGTCGCGCCGACATTTCCCGCGCCGACTACTGTAACTTTAAATCTTCCTGCCATAATTTTTTATAAATTTCCTCTTTGTTTGAATAGATTATTTTGTTAAATACAAAGCTGATATTTTGTCATAGTTGACGAAAAACGGCAAAACGGACAAAATTCTTTTGAGGCGAAAAGTATGACGGCATTACCGAAGCGAAAATACTCTCTGGAAGAATATTTCGAGATCGAGCGAAACTCCGAAGAAAAATTCGAATATTACGACGGAAATATTTGGTCAATGGCTGGCGCGAGTCCGGCACACGAACGAATTGTCGTTAATGCCGGAGCGCATTTGCGTGAATTGCTGCGCGGTCGCGGATGTTCCGTTTTCGGCTCGAACTTAAAAGTCAGAGTTCCATTTTACACCCCGTATCGTTATCCCGATCTGTCGGTTTACTGCGGCGAGGGAATTTACGAAACGATGGGCGGAATGGAAGTTTTGACCAATCCGCAGATGCTTGTCGAAGTTCTCTCGCCTTCGACCGAAGCCTTTGATCGCGGCGATAAATTTACTTACTACAAATCCATCGAAAGTTTTACCGAATATCTTTTGATCGCCACCAGCCGCCCGCACGTGACGCAGTTCGTCAAAGCGGGCGAAAACGAATGGATTCAGCGCGAAGCCGTCGGTTTGGAAGGCAGGTTAAAACTTGAAACTTTCGGGGTCGAGATTCTGTTGTCGGAAATCTATCTCGATGTCGAATTTCCCGAACCGCCGCAGAATTTGTTTTTGGTTGACCGGTAAATAAATTTTTTTGAATTTATAATATGAAAAATCAATTTGTGATAATAAATCAAAGATAATGTTTTTGAAGTTGTCCCGAAGGGACTAATTGTGAATAGCCCCGCGATTTATCGCGGGGGTGGTTAATGATCCGGCTCGCAAGTCCCGATAGGGACGAAAGATTCTGCCGTCCCTATCGGGACTCGAAACCGTTATTTCAAAATTCCCCGCGATAAATCGCGGGGCTATTTACAAAAGCTCCTACGGAGTAAAAAACTTGGCGACATTTCCAATTCATCGCCCGGATAATTCTATGTCAAAAAATCTTTTTCGTCTGTTTTCGCTGGCAATCGTTTTTAATTTCGTTTTTTCGACCGTTTCATTCGCCCAGAATTCAAATGCCGAAATTTCGGGCAAGCGTTTCAAACGCATCGTCGTCCGCAATGCGATTATCATTAACGGCAATGGGAAGCCGGCTTCGGGACCGTTTGATATTGTCATCGAAAACGATTTCATCAGCGAGATCGTCGGCATTGATCCGGTCGCGGTCAAAGAAGGCAGGGCGAAGCGTCCCGCGAAAGGCGATGTCGAAATTGATGCAAGCGGCAAATATGTAATGCCCGGTTTGATAAATCTGCACGGACACACGCAGGACGAGCGCGGCGGCGTTCCTCAGCCGGTCGAGTATTGTATGAAACTCTGGCTCGCCTGCGGCATCACGACCGTCAGAGATGTCGGCGCGAATCCGAAAACTTTGAAATGGCGCGAGCAGAGCGCGGCAAATGAGATCGCTTCGCCGAGAATTTTCGCTTACGGAGTTTTTACCGCCGCGCCGAATCCGAAAAACAGGCAGGAAGCGCGCGAGCGCGTCCAGAAATTGAAACGCGACGGCTACGACGGCATCAAACTTTTCGGCGTTGACCGCGACATTATGGAAGCGATGATGGACGAAGCGAAAAAGCAAAACATGCGCGTCGCGCATCACGTCGGGGTCGAGGAGACGAATGCGTGGGACGATATAAAATTCGGCGCAACGAGCATCGAGCATTGGTATGGAATACCCGACGCGGCGATCATTTCCGGCAGGCAAAATTTTCCGTCTTCGTATAATTACAACGACGAAGTTGACCGTTTCCGCTACGCCGGGCGGCTCTGGCGCGAAGCCGATGAGGAACGGCTTTTAAAAGTTCTCGACGGAATGGTCGCGGCAAATGTCGCGTGGAATCCGACGCTCGTTATCTACGAAGCCTCGCGCGATTTGCAGAGAGCGCAGACAAATCCCGCTTTCCGGGAATATCTGCATCCGACGCTCGAAGAATTTTTCAAACCGAATCCTGCCAATCACGGCTCGTATTTTATCGGCTGGACTTCCACGGATGAAACTTTCTGGAAGGAAAATTACCGGATTTGGATGCGGGCGCTGATGGAATTTGAACGGCGCGGCGGCACGATCGGCGCGGGCGAAGACGCGGGATTTATCTATCAAATATACGGCTTTGGTTTGATCAGGGAATTGGAACTGCATCAGGAAGCCGGTTTTCACCCGCTTAAAGTCATCGAGCACGCGACCGGAAACAACGCGAAAATTCTCGGTCAGGAAGAAAACATCGGTCGCATTCGCGTCGGCTACAAAGCAGATTTATTGGTCGTCAACGGCAACCCGCTCGAAGATTTCAAAGTTCTCTACCCGACCGGAGTCGAAGAGATCCGCGACGGAAAAGTTTACAAAACCGGCGGCATCGAATGGACGATCAAAGACGGCATCCCGTTTCACGCGCCGACTCTGGCAAGGGAAGTTAGAGAATTAATTGCAAAGGCGCGGCAGGCAAAGAAATAGTCAATCGTCATTTAAGTTAAACGGTTGAATCAAGCCTGTCATTTCTGCATAGTGGGTTAAAAGTTTGTTTAAATTGTCTGGGTCTTCATAATATAGGCGGTCTATTTCGTCCAGTTCAATGTCCCAATCTGGTCGCGGTTCGTTGTCATCATCGGGAAATTGTTTCATTGTAGTCCAACGCTGAACTATATCTTTCGGTGGTTCTAATTTACCGAATAAAACCTCTGCGGCTCGATTTAACAGAGACAGTGAATTAAAAGCTTTTAGGATTTTTAATCCTTCTACTACCTCCGCATAATATTCGCCCGAACTATTAGAGAAAAATTGATGCATTCCGCCGTTGTAAACCTCACCGTCAAAAAGACTAACAGTAAAATAAACCTTTTCTTCTTGAGATAAACTGTCAAATCCGGTTTTATCATCGTGAACTTTCTTAACCAAATCTATCCATAATTCTCTATAAGGATCGTATTCCTTTTGTTTTCGGTAAAACTCTTTCGATTGTTCGATGCTTTCGCGGATACCTTGCTTACATGCCATGCAAAGTCCTCCCGTCTTTTCCGCTGTTCGGGGAAGAATTAGTTCATTACATTTATTGCAAGGGATTTTATCAATCATAACCACAGTCTAATTTAGACCGCTTCCGATTGCGAAGTGAAATTGAATTCCTTGAGTTTCAAAGCCGGAAGCAGAGAAGCGTTTCCACCGATTAATGTTGATTGCAATTGCATAAAAGAAAATGATAAACAACTGCCGTTAAAATCATTGTATTTCACCGATTTTTTTGACATAATTTGTCAAAGTTTTAAGAATAGGTATGAGTGACTCTGACAAAACAACTGAACCGAATACCAAATTGATCCTCGAAGCGATTAGTGAACTGTCAAAAAAAATTGATCGTTTAGAGAAAGATTTTAACGAATTTAAGAAAACTACCAACGCGCAATTTGAGGCGATTCGGCAGGGCATTTCGGCAAACAGTGCGGCGTTTGACCGTTTGGAGGCGAAGTTTCACGAAAACCGAATGGACATATTAAATTTCCGCGCCGATATGAAAGATATGCACGAAGATATAAGGCGTTGGAAAAAAGAAAGCGCGAAGGAAAACTTGGAGAACTCAAAGGTTTTATTTATTACCGGTTAAAGTAAGTGCCTTACCGTTTCCGAAACCTTCATGTCCACGCAAAGTTACAGGCAAATGATAATTTTTACCGCCAGCCTCATTCCAACACGACGCAAACCATTGTTTTACTTCATCAACAGTAAGATCGGCAACGTAAAAGTCTTCGTTATATGTCTCAATATCAATCAACGGTAAATCATTCGCATATTCGGCAAATGCTAAATATCTGCCCGGAAAAAAACTTTGATCGCTTTTATCAATCTTTTTATTTTTTCCTTCAAAATACATTCCGATTGAAACATAACCGTCTCCATATTCATCTGGAAACACTTCAATATAAATTTGAGTTACGTCGGGACGCACAGGTTGAGCCAACATAAATTTGATTTCATTAATCAATGATGCAGAGTGTTTTTCCAGATGTTCTCGATATATGTGCGAGAAATCTTGCTCCGAAAGACCGTCCGGCATTATTGGCTTTTTCATACTTAAATAGAAAACGCAAAATTAAACCGCTTCCGATTGCGACGTGAAATTAAATTCTTTGATTTTCAAAGCGGGAATTAACGAAGCGTTTCCGCCGCCGATGCGTTCGGGCGTGCCGATCATTTCGACGTTTCCGGGCGCGAGCATCTGAATCATTGATTGATTGAAACGGAAATTTTTCACCGGATAAGCAATTTTTCCGTCTTCGATCATCCAAACGCCGTCGCGCGTTAAGCCGGTCGAACTCGCCGTGCGCGGATCGGTCGTGCGGATATACCAGAAACGGCTGACGAGCAGACCTTTTTTCGTGGATTTGATCATCTCTTCGATGCTCGAAGGTTTTTCGCTTGACTCCATGATCGTATTCACGGGTCCGGGAGTCGGTTCGGTGTTTTTCTGCGCCGCCCAAAAGCGATTGTAAACCAGATTTTCCAAACGCCCGTTTTTCACCAGATAAATTTTCGCGGCCGGAATTCCGCTCTGTGCGGACGGCGAATCGGGAACAAGGGCGTTCCACGGGTCGCTTAAAATATTTATTCGTTCATCGAAAATTTTTTGACCGAGTTTTGTTTTCCCTTCGCCTGCCGAAAACGGGCTGCGACCTTCTTCGGCGAGACGCGCGTTAAATTGCGACGCGATGCCGCCCAAATCTTCGACCGCCTGCGGTTCCAAGATCACGGTGTAAACGCCCGGTTCGACGGTTCGCGCGTTGCGCCCTTCGACGGTTTTGCGGATTGATTCATTGGCGATTCGTTCGGTGTCGAGATTATTTATATCAATCGCGCTGCGCTGGAAATATCCCGAACTCGTGCCGTCCGGCGTTCGCGCGGTTATCGAAAGCGAAGCGTAAGTCCGCCGTTCAAAACCGAAATTTTTATTCTTCGTCGCAAACGCGCTGGCAATCGCCCGCGCTTCGTGAAAACCTGCGCTGATCACGCCCGCTTTTTCGCTCTGCTTTAAAATTTCGCTGATCTTTTTCGCGCGGTTTTCCAGCGAAATATCGGCGGTCGCATCGCTGAAAGAGTTCGATGCTTTGTATTTTTGCAGTTCGAGCGTCGGCAGATATTCTTTATCAACCGGAGAAATTTCGGCGACTTTTTCCGCCTGTTCGACCATCGCTTTGAGGCTCGCCTCACTAAGATCGCTCGTCGAAGACGCGCCGCGTTTGCCTTTGATCCAGACGGTGATGTTCGCGCTGCGCTCGACCGAATTGCCGCTCGTCAAAAAAGCGTTGGCGGCAAAACGCGAGTAAGAATATTTCTCGCTCCCGACCGAAACCTGCGCGTCGTCCGCCTTTACAAAGGAAAGAATTTTATCGGTGATCTGTTTGGCTTCCGTTTCGTTTAATAACATTTTTAATTTTTCTCCGAAATTAGCTTGCCGTATTCAAAACATTAATTTGGCGAAATCGAGCGACCGGACAGCCGTGCGAAACGGCATTTGATTGTCCGGGCTGACCTTTGCCGTCGTTGAACGTGCCGGGCAGTTCGTAAGTTGATTTGCCGCCGAGACCGTCGCAGGCGTTCCAGAAATCGGTCGTGCGTGATTGATACGCCACGTCTTTGAGCATTCCGACGACTTTTCCGTTTTTGATTTCCCAGAAAGTCTGCCCGCCGAATTGGAAATTGTAACGCTGTTGGTCAATCGAATAACTGCCGCGACCGTGAATCATAATTCCGTTTTTCACGTCGGAAATTAAATCTTCCGCCGATGTGTTTTCTCTGACATGCGCGAGCGAGAGATTCGGCATCCGAGGAAACGGAACACTGCTCCAACTGTCGGCGTGCAGACAGCCGCGCGAACGTTTTTCGCCGATCAGCGGCGCGAGATCGCGCGTCGTCTGCCAGCCGACGAATTTTCCGTCTTTGACAATATCCCACTTCTGTCCCGGCACGCCTTCGTCATCCCAGCCGATTGTTGCCAGCCCGCCTTCCTGCGTGCGGTCGGCAAAGAAATTGACGATCTTCGAACCGAATTGCAGTTTATTGGTTTTGTCGGGCGTTAAGAAAGAAGTTCCCGCGTAATTCGCTTCCCACAAAAGCGCGCGGTCGAGTTCGGTCGAATGACCGACCGATTCGTGAATCGTCAAAAACAAATGCGACGGAAACAGAATCAGGTCATATTTGCCCGGCTCGACCGGCTTCGCCTTTAATTTTTCGACGGCTTCTTCGCCCGCCTGTCGCGCTTCGCCGATCCAGTCGTATTCGGTCGTGTATTCCCAACCTGCCTGTTTGCCTTGCGCCAGCGAGTTGCGCGTTTGAAAATCGTTTGTCGTCCGGTTGATCGCCGTCACCGTAAAGCTCGGAACGCCGCGGATCAGATATTGCTCGACTCTTGTGCCGTCGGTCGTCACCAGATATTTCTGTTCGTTTACCCAAGCCATCGAAGAATTGACAAAACTCACGCCTTTCACGCCGAGCGCGGCTTCGTTCAGTTTCAAAAGAAATTCGATCTTTTCATTAACCGGAACGTCGAACGGATCGCGTTTAAATGAACTTTTCCAACTGCCCGATGCCTTCGGCGCGTCGGCTAATTTGATCGGCTTTGTTTGAAACATCGCATTGGCTTTCGCAATGTCAATCGCTTCTTTCGTTACGCGCAAAACTTCTTCGTTTGTAACCAGCGGACTCGCGGCAAAGCCCCAAGTGCCTTTATAAAGAACGCGCACGCCGAAGCCGGAATTTTGACCGCTCACCACCGTTTGAACCTGCCGCTCGCGCGTCGAAATCGTTTCGATTCTGTATTTGCTGATGCGTATATCGGCATAAGACGCGCCGTATCTTTTCGCAATCGTCAACGCGGCATCGGCGAGCTTGTCTTTATCAATTTCGGGGAACGGTTTTAAATTCAGATCAGCCGAATAAACCCAGGACGGCAGAGCCAGAGTGCCGAGTGCCAAACCAGTCGCCTTCAAAAAATCGCGCCGGGAAATAGTCATAAATATAAACCTCTTGTTTGGTGATTTTCACGGAATTAAATCAGACAAACAACTATCGTTTGCAGAGATAAAATCCGAAAAATTATAAAATTTGCAAAAGAAAAACCAAAGAAAAATGAATATATATTCAATTTATATGCGCGGGAAAGCCGTGTCAAAATCTAAATCAGTAAACCGGTCGAAATCGTTAGATTTTTCAGGGGAAATCGTGAAATTCCCGCGGAATCTGTCAAATTCCCGCGGAATCTGACATTTTCCCGCGGAATCTGACATTTTCCCGCGGAATCTGACATTTTCCCGCGGAATTTGTCGAATTCCCGCAGAATTTCACGATTTTTACGGGAATTTCACGATTTCCACTGAAAAAACCGGTCTTTTATTGAGTTTTCGGTTGAAAGTATCTTTTTGATTTAAGGGAACTTTAAAGCAGAAAAAATCCGATGCGCTCTCCCCTTCACACCGGATTTTTTCTAAAGGTCATTGGTTTTAACACCGACGACCAAACTTGGAATAAATTTTCTAAAAATCTCTAACAGGTAAAATTACGTTTTTTGTAATTTCAATTTCAAATTTTTCATCCGCTTTGATCTTCACGTCTTTGCCTTTTTTCAAATAAGCGACCGTGCCGCCCGCGCCTGCTCCGATTCCCGCTCCGATCAACGCTCCGTTGTCGGCTTTGGAAGCCGCGCCTAAAAGCGCGCCGAGCGCCGTTCCGCCGACAACGGTTAAAACCGCTGCGGTCGGCGATGACGATTCGGCTTTTAAGGGATTGACCAGAACGCCTTCGATCTCTCTTTCTTCGCCGCTCGTAAAACGCATCGTTTCAAATCTGATCTGCATTTCGCCGTTTTTGTTTCCGGCGGAAGCGCGTCTGACTTCCGTAATGCGTCCTTCGAGAATTGTTCCGACCGGCAAAATAACCGTTTCGCTGATCTTCACCGGCTCGAAAACCGTCGCCGTAAAGGTGTCGTCCTTGCTCGAAACCTTGGAATTTATTTCGTTGTCCATACGGACGCGGAATTTCGTTCCGGCGGGAAGTTCGTAACTGTTTTGAGCTTTGACAGCCGTATTTGAAATAACAAAGAGCAAAAAACAAACTACAGAGATTTTGGTCGCCAAACGTAAAAAAATCATTTAAGACCTCCATCTTCGCGGATTATTCAAATTCAAAATAACCGCGAAGTAATAGTGCAATGGTTGTGCCAAGTTTTGCAAAAATATGTAAATTTAATAAAAACCGATGTTTTACCGCATTTTACACATTTACTTGGATTCGTGTCCATACTTTTACGTTTACAATATCGGTTAGCCCCTGCACGATATAGGGTATTTCCAGTAGGCAGACGGTTTTCCGGTAGGCAGTAGGCAGCGGCAGTAGGCAGTATCAGGATTATTTAGGTTTGCAGAGAATAGTTTTTAAAAAATAAAAAGCGGCAATAGACAGAAACAAACTGCCTACTGCCGCTGCCGCCTGCCTACTTAAAAAACTTTTGCCTACTGTAAAATCGGATGTCCGCCGCCTTGACTGTGGTCGGCGGTTTGATTGTATCGGCGGCGGTCGTTGTGGTAAAGAACGAGATGCTCGCCTTCGTAGCGGACGACATCGGAAACGCGCCCGAAATTTTTTGTATGTTCGCCGATCAGAAAAGCGTTCGGGTTGTAGCCGATAACCATTCCCGCCGCATATATGTAGCCGCCTTTGTCATAGACGCTTCCGGCGTATTGCGCCGCGCCGACGGCGATGTCGGGCGAATAATTCCCGTCAGCATCTTTTGAGCGGTCTGCTTTTGCAATAAAGATCGTATAATCCGAATAATTCAGATAGCGGCTGTAACGGTTTTTTCTCGCCACGGCAAACAGATCGCTCAAGCCTGTATCAATCGCGTTCAGCATTCTCGCGCTTGGACGATTTACCGAATAAACACGCGCGCCTTTCGGAGTTTCGGAAAAATATCCGAACCTATCGCCCGAAACTCTTTCCGCTTGTCTGACAATCGCGCGGTCGGCGCGGCTTTGCGCCTGAACTGCGGTGAAATTAAATAAAAAAACGAATGTAAAAAATAAAGTGAAATAAATTGAAAATCTGAATCTGTGCATAATCTTTCTTTTCCCCCGAAATTTATAAACCGCAAGATGTATGCCAGACGGGATTTTGAAATAAAAAAAGCCCCGACTTCTCGAGGCTTTTCAATGTTATTTCAATTCAAGACAAATTGATCTTGAAAATTAATGGATAAAGGCGTTTTCAATAGGTATATCGGTCGAAATGCCCCATTGAAGCGCGCTGATTCCCGAAGTTGACTGAAACAGATACCAAACTCCCGTTGACGGGCGAAAGACGGCAATATCGGTTTTTCCGTCGCCGTCATAATCGCCCGGAACGGGTTTATCTTCTGCCAGTCCGAACTGGATGATCGTATAGCCTCCCGTGCTTTTGAGAATATACCAAACGCCGGTTGACGGACGGAAAACGGCAACATCGGTTGTCCCGTCGCCGTCATAATCGCCCGGCGCGGGAATATCTTCGGCTATTCCCCAATGGATGGCGCGATGTTGAAACGTGGCGGAACTCGCCGCATACCACCAGGTGCCGGTCGAAGGTCGGAAGATTGCTATGTCAGCTCTGCTGTCGCCGTCGAAATCGCCGATCAAAGGTTTGTCTCCCGCTATGCCGAAAGCCCCGGGTGAACCTCCCGTATAACGATACCAATTATTGTTTGACGGACGATATACGACAATATCCGCTTTACCGTCGCCTGTTACATCCGCCGGAAGCGGAATGTCGCCTGCTAATCCCCAATTAAATTGAAAGACCGTATTACTCTGGCTGAAAAGATATATCCAAACACCGGTCGAGGGACGGAAAATTCCAATATCGGTTTTTCCGTCGCCGTCATAATCGGCAGGAACCGGGATGTCGCCGTTCGCGCCGAAAGTTTGTATGCCGACCGATGAATTACCGCTCAACAACGAATACCAGGTATTTGTCGAAGGTCGGAAAACGGATATGTCAGAGCGTCCGTCGCCGTCAAAATCAAACAAAGTTCCTCTGAGTCTGTTGCTCAACGTCAATCTGGCAATTCCCGAACGTCCGACATTTTCGATTCTGTCGAAATCCCCGACGAAAATTATTTTGCCGTCGGGTTGACCGAAAATTGATTTGACATCGCCATTCGCGCCGAATGTCGGGAAATATATATCCGATTCGCCGTTTTGACCAACACGGGCTATATTTTTGCTGGGTCGGGAGTTGACGGTTAAAAACCGCCCGCCAAAGATAATATTCCCGTTCGATTGCCGGAAAACGGTATATGCTGAACTTCCGTTACCCGTGTTAACGGAAGGAAAACTGTAATCAATACTACCGTCGTTGTTAATATATGTGATTGTCCTGGAAGCAAAGTCAACATCTTTGAACGAAACCAGGTATTTTCCGTCAGGTCTTTGAATAATATCGGTAACATTGCCGGGACCGGCAAAACTATTGTCCAAACTGCCGTCGGAGTTATAGCGTCGTAAATTTGAGCCAAAGGCGACCAGTATTTGTCCGTTAGACTGAACATAAATTTTATTAGTAGTTGCAAACGGATCGGGTGAGGTTGGAGAATCAAACGTCATATCCAAACTGCCGTCAGGATTAAGCATTGCTAAAAGCATTCGGGACTGACCGTTGACGCTCGTAAAATTGCCGCCGATCAAAATTTTATTGGTTGGCAAATATACGATTTGATTAACTGTCCTGTGTGCCGCCGCCGTGGCGATTATTTCAGGATTAAATGTCGCATCCAAACTGCCGTCGCTGTTCAGTCGTGCAACCATCGTGCGCGTTGTTCCATTGTAAGAACTAAAACGACCGCTGACCAGAATTTTGCCGTCCGGCTGAATGCTGACTCCTTTCGGTGCGGAATCAAATCCGCTTCCCGTATTAAACGAAGTGTCTGCGCTTCCGTCCGCGTTAATCCGTGTGATCCTGCCGGAATCGAATCCGTTTGTTTTTGAGAATTCGCCGACCACGATCATTTTCCCGTCGCTTTGAACGGCAACCGCATTTACATAACCATCGCCGGAAAGATTCGGATTGAAACTGCTGTCAATTGTGCCGTCCAAATTTAATCTCTGAAATCCGTTTTTGGACACCACGATTCGATCCGAACTATCAATCGTCCAATTTCCCGGATCGAGTATTGCCGGATTAAATGAATTGTCTATATTTCCGCTTGTGTCGTAGCGGACAAAACGAACTACGGAAGGGCTGGGAAGGAGTGTGAAAAGGCTTATGTAAACCTGTCCGTTCGAGAGAAATTTTACTGCCGTTATATATTGATTTTGAGGAGAAACGGTTATAGTCGAAAAACTCGGATCAATGCTTCCGTCAGAAAGTAACCTGTAAACTTTATAATGAGCTCCGACCAAAAATTTACCGTCCGGCTGTAATTCGATTTCCCTAATTCTACCGTTGGAAGATGTTTGAGGTGCCTGGAAGCTACTGTCCAAACTGCCGTCCGAATCATACCGGTTGAGCCAGCCGCTGTTATCACCGTATCGTCCGCCGCCGACCAGTATTCTATTGTCCGGCAATACGGCTATTTTCAAAACGGATGTAACAAACTGGCTTGGCGGCGGAATAATTGTCGTAAAGGCATTGTCCACACTTCCGTCAGTATTTAAACGCGCGACATACTCGTGACTAACTAGCGAACCATTATAAACAGTACATCCGATCAAACTCTTATCATCCGGCTGAACCGTTATTAGTTTTGTTTCACAGCGAAGATTCGGGTTAAACGGTGAACTGAACGAGGTATCCAAACTTCCGTCCTGGTTTACACGAATGACTTTATCATTGCCGCCAATGAGAATTTTCCCGTCGGATTGCAAGCCGACGACTCTTGGAAAAAATGAGCGGCACTCCTGACAATCAAAAGTCGTATCCGTGCTTCCGTCAGGATTCAATCTTTTGACAAATGTTTTTCCTATACTTCCGCCGGCAGGTAAATAACCGCCGAAGACCAGGATTTTCCCGTCGGGCTGAATTATTAAATTCCCCCCTTGATTCGATAAATCCACCGTCAGTTGCGGATTAAATCCGGGATCAACGTCGCCCGATGCTCCAAGAACGGAAAAAACGGATGTTAAAACAAAAAGAGTTAACAGAAGATTCAAACCGGGACGCTTTGTAAATAATTGTTTCATAACATTTTCCTCAATTACCTCGGCAAAAAAATCGCAATTGCGGCAAGCCCGGAGATAAAGTTTATAAAAACAATAACTTTATCATCCGGCTAAAACATCGAAACCGTTGTTTGATCAGACAGAAGTTTTGTCAATAGTTTGTTAACCTGCCCCTGCTTCAAATTGTTTTAGTGGAAAAGAAAAAAATATAAAAAATTGCCGAAAATCTTATGAGAGTCGGATAGTAAATCTCTAATTTCAGAATAGATGTTACGGATATAATTTTATAATAGTAAAACCCTTTTAATGAAATAATCAATCTGCCGAAAGCAAAATTATGGTAATTGCCGGACTATGATTTCAGTAACGCGAAAAGCCGAATCTTACATAAGATTCGGCTTTTTCAGTTTTAACGAATGATTTTACATTTGTTAGTTGTTGTTTTGCGAAGTCCGATTTTGTCTGCTGAATTCATCAGCTATCGCGTCGCATGCGACTTCGACCGCTTTGCGCGGACGGCTGAATGAACCGCTGACGATCAGATCGCCTTCTTTGTTGAAAACAGCGAGTTTGTTGTCTTTGTTGAACAAATCCTTTCCGCCTTCGTGTTCGAGCATGACGACGAAATCCGCTTTTTCTTTATACATCGTAACGATGACTCCCTTACACTGCTGTCCGAACCGTCTGATCGTTTCAGCCGTGCGCGGTTTGGCTCCGCCTCGTGTCTCACCGCCGCCGATCGTTACGCGACCTTTTTTGTCGGTTCCGCCGAATATCGGATCACTCTCGATTTCCCAAGATTCGCTTTCCTCGATATAAACGCGGGGAGAATTTTTATTATTCTCCGACTGCCCCGTAATGATTCCCGTAAAAACGGCGGCAAACGTCATAATCACCAATACTAATTTTGGCATATTTACTCCTCAATTTTAATAAAAATAAGATTGCGGCTTTCGTTCAAAAGTTAATAAATTCCGTTTGTTTAATACTGCTTTTAAGAACGATTCCGAAAGCCGGAAAGGCAAATAGCAAGCAATATGCCATTATCAAAAGTTGTGGTTTAACAAACTTATATCAGCAAATATTGTAGCCGTAAAAAGCCGATATTCTCTTTGTTTTCAATCTATTTATTGTGAAAACAGACATTAAGCGGCAGAAGCAGTTAGTTTGAGAGAAATTTACAAAAATATACGAAAGTGTTCAGGTCGCTCACATTTTGGTGCGATTTTAATAATTTAAAATGAAAATAGACATCCCGAAAGATGTCTATAAATCATTGGTGCTGAGGGCGGGAATCGAACCCGCACGTCCACAAGGGACACAGGATTTTCTTACCAGCTACGGCTTTCGCCGCCTGTAATAAATTACAGTTTGTGGTCTGGACTATACCTTCGCCTTTTACTTAAAATCAGCAGTCAGGCGGGAATCGTCTAGTCTCTACACATTTATCGGAAATTATGAAGCTAAGAAAATATACTGAAAAACAACTTAGAAAAGCCGTTAAAGAATCATTTTCCCTAGCTCAAACCTTGAAAAGTTTGGGATTAGTTCCCTGCGGAGGAAATTACCTTGTTTTGAAAAAAGCCATTTCTCATTTCAATTTAGATATTTCACATTTTACAGGGCAAATCTGGAACAAAGGCAAAAAGACGGGAGCAAAACAACCTACTGAAAATTATTTGAACAATAATGTTCGCATAAGTTCATTTAAATTAAAGAAACGACTGCTTAAAGAAAATTTACTTCCTTTTGAATGCTCAAATTGCAAAAGAACAGAATGGCTTGGTCAGCCAATCCCGCTTGAACTTGACCACATCAACGGGGATTCTTTAGATAATCGTTTGGAGAATTTAAGATTGCTTTGTCCGAATTGCCATGCTCTCACCCCAACTTATCGAGGAAAAAACATAAAATCCAAATTTAGCTCGGTATTGCCATTTTAAAGGTTCCACCGAATTTGACTCCATTCATACAGAGGATTTCGCCTCTGATGCTCAAAGATCTAAGTCCTGTGCGTCTACCTATTCCGCCACCCCAGCACGATTTTAGAGATTAGCACGAAGAGGCTTTGAACTCAAAGCGGAAGTCGGACGGTCGAAAAAATTACCGCCGCGCAAATAAAATTCCGAAGATAAAAATTATTATGGTAGTATTTGAAAGTAAAGAATTTTCGATGGTGTCTCGCAATTTATGATGAAGATTCTCACTTCGGAATAGATGAAAGATTACAGATGATAACTGATAGATTTTATCTATAAATTATAATCTATCATCTATAATCTATTCCGAATCGTATCTTCAATCATAAAATCTGAGACAGTGCCGAATTTTCTACCGTCGAAATATGGAACAGCTTGCCTGGTTATTCTGGATCATCCTTGGTGTCGGCTTGATCATCGCCGAAACCTTTACGTTCGGTTTCGTACTTTTTTGGTTCGGCATCGGCGCGATCGCGGCGGCGCTCGCCGGATTTTTGGGCGTGGGAATCGTCGGGCAATTTATAATTTTTGCCGTCGTTTCAACCGCTCTGACCGTTATGTCGCGGACGATCTTTGCCAAATATTATTCGCACGGCGACACGGACCTTGTAAAAACGGGAATAGACGCGCTTCCCGGACAGATCGGAACGGTTACGTCGAAAAGCAAAGGCGCGCTCAACGAAGCGGCGGTCAAAGTTTACGGTTCGATCTGGACGGCTTTCCCGGTTGACGGTGAAAAATCTCTCGAAGAAGGCGAAAAGGTCGAGGTCGTCCGCGTTCAAGGTTCCTCAATTTATGTTCGTCCGGTTGCGGATGTAAAAGAATTGCCCGATTGGAGAAATGAATAAAAGCGGAATTGTTTTTTAGCGTCTGCTCTTTTAGTTTTGACGGTTGAGATGACGTGGGGCGAAACCGTCAGCACGCAACGTCAGGGAAACAAAGCACCGCGATAACAAAGTCGCTGTTTCGCCCTCACGTCCATTGATTTGTTCGATGGCGCGTTGAATAAACGCGCTCACTTCAGCGTTCCGAACCCAAACTCGTCAATCGTTCCAAGAAATTTATCAAAACGATTTGGAATTTTAATCTTCTGAGTGACGGCTCGCTTCTTTCGTTTGAATGTGGCAAAAACTTCGCCATTACGAACTCGAATTTTTGTTCCAACGGGAATTTCTGTGTCCCAAAGCATTCCGTTACCTTTATACAATGTTAATTTATCTTTGGTTTCAAAGTCAGAATAGTCATTCTCTCGGTAGCCGGTCATATCCGTAACAACAAAATACATATCATCTTTGTAAAGTTCAATCTGCGAATATACGGCTCTACCGTTTGCTGTGCCTTGCCATAATTTTTCGCCATTTTTTGAATCGAGGGCAACGAAAGTTAAATCGTAAGCGATAACGTAGAGAATGTCGCGCGAATCAATAACCGGGAAATCTGTGAGCGGTGCGCCTCCTGTTGTCCAAGTCCAAATGATTCGATTTTCGTTATCAAGCATATACAAAGTGTCGCCAACTGCCGCGAGTTTGCGATTTTTTGATATTTGAGAAGTCTGCCGCAAAAGTTCAAAGTCTTGCCCCCAAAAACCGGAACTCGGACGCAATTTGCTAATGGATACAGGCTTTTGTTTTTCAGTTTGCGGTTCGAGGTCAGTTTTTGTTTGAAGTGAAATGGGTTCAACGGACAAATTTTCAACCTGAACTTGAGCGGTGGGAGCAACTGCCATTTTTTGTTTCTTTGGCTCAAGCAGCAACAACCAAACGGCACAAACGCCAACAACAAAAGCTATAAAACCTACAATAAAACGAAGTGAGTAAAATTTCATAAATCCTCAACTAGCAAATCGGCATAGACAAAAGAAGCCATCGAACTTTGATTTATACCGAATTAAATTCCGTTGAATAATTTCACGCGAATTTTTAACTTGTCTATAATCAGAAGCTTCCGACAAAATTAGTGGGCAAAAACCGAATTTTAGACGACGAATTTTTAGTTCAAACAATCTCAGCCGTATCTTGTTCGTCGGTGTCGTGAATATTTCCGAGATCGAGCAGTTCGACTCTAACGTCGTCTTCCGTCGGTTCGGGAAGTTGGCTTCCGGTCAGTTTGGCGATGACGAGGGTGATGTTGTCTTCGCCGCCGCGTT
>JBGTSF010000032.1:23990-58704 GCA_041940425.1 Pyrinomonadaceae bacterium | reverse complement strand
CTCGCGGGCGATCATCGGCGTTGAATACGCCGTGCAGGAAACGCTTTTTCAGAGAAGTCTGCCGGATTACATTCGCGGTCGAATCTCGACATTAGACCGCGGCGCGGAAATGCTCGTCTTCGGTGCGTCGAGTTATTTTTCGAGCGAGCTGATGTATTACATCTCGCCGGAAACGCTAACGGTAATTTCGGGAATCCTCTCAGCAGGCGCAGGGATAGTCTGGTTTTTGAGAAACCGGCGAGAAAGAAAAATAAATTTCGGACAGACGGAAGTTCTGGGCGAAACGTAAAGAATTTTGCCCACGAATCACACGAAAAAACACGAATAATTTTTTAAAATTTTTATTCGTGCCGATTCGTGCTATTCGTGGGCAAATCTTCTTAAAATTGATTCACGGCTCGATAAAATATAAAGTAAAAGCAAGATTATGCACGATTTAGAACGAATCAGAGTCGCTTCGCTTCAATACTTTATTCGCCCCGTCGCGTCATTCGAAGAATTCGAAGCGCAGGTTACGGCACTGGTCGAAACCGCCGAAGATTACAAATGTCATCTGCTCGTTTTTCCTGAATATTTTACCGCCCAACTGCTGACGCTCGGCGATATAGAACGTCCGATTGACGAGCAGATCCGCGATCTGGCGGGAAAAGAACCGCGCTATATCGAACTGTTTCAAAAACTCGCTAAAACAAATGGTCTTTACATCGTCGGCGGCACGATTCCTTCGATTGAAAACGGCAAAGAAACGGTTTTTAACAAAAGCTATATTTTCTCGCCGAACGGCGAATACGGAACGCAGGGCAAACTGCATATGACGCGATTCGAGCGCGAGGAATGGATGGTTTCGGCGCATTCGTCGGTCAAAATTTTCGAGACCGATTTCGGGCGCGTGGCAATCGCCATCTGCTACGATGTCGAGTTTCCCGAAATCACGCGCGAAGCCGCGCGGCGCGACGCGAATATTCTGATCGTGCCGAGCTGCACGGACGACCGGCAGGGTTTCCTGCGTGTTCGATACTGCGCTCACGCGCGCGCCATCGAAAATCAGATTTACGTCGTTTGTTCTTCGACGGTCGGTTCTCTGCCGCAAGTTCCGGCGGTTTCTTTGAATTACGGTCAGGCTTCGATTCTCACGCCGTCGGATTTCGCGTTTTCACGCGACGGTATTTTGGCGGAAGGGAATTTTAACCAGGAAATGATGGTTCTCGGCGAACTGAATCTAAAAACCATCAACGAATCGCGTTCGAGCGGAACGGTATTGCCGCTCAATGACAGCCAACACACGAAGGAATTAATCTCGCACGTCGAGATTGTTTCACTTTAAGAATATTGCCCACGAATAACACGAATTGGCACGAATAATTTTTAACGGATTTATTTGTAATTTTATTCATGTTCATTCGTGTTATTCGTGGGCAAAAATGAAAAGCGATGAAAATAGTTATCCGCCAAACTCAAAAAGCGGACATTCCGCAGATCATCGAACTCTCGCGCGAGATTTATCAGGAAAGATCGGCTTGGACGGAGAAAGAACTGAATTCTCATCTCGAAATTTTTCCCGAAGGTCAGTTTGTCGCGGTTGAAAACGAAACGGAAAGGATCGTCGGGATGGCGGCGAGCCTGATCGTTTTATGGGACGATTACGACATCCGCGAAAATTGGGATGATTTTACCGCGAGAGGATTTTTCACCAATCACGATGCGGAAAACGGGCGGACGCTCTACGGCGCGGAAGTGATGGTTTCACAAAAACAACGCCGTTCGGGAATCGGCAAACGCCTTTACGCCGCGCGGCGCGAACTGGTCGAAAAATTGAATCTTTTGCGAATCCGCGCGGGCGCACGACTCAGAAATTATCACCGCTACGCGGATAAAATCCCGGCGGAAGAATATGTCGCAAAGATCATCAAAGGCGAGATCAAAGACCCGACACTTTCGTTTCAGATCAAACAGGGTTTCAGGATCATCGCCGTCGTTGACGATTATCTCGATCATGACCGCGAAAGTCTCGGCAAAGCCGCGATCATCGAATGGCTGAATCAAAAAGCTGTTAATGCAGAAACACGCACAAAGTAAGAGCTTTGAAACATCCAACATTAAACCCTTACTTCGTGCGGGCTTCCGCATAGAAATCACGCCGTAATTATCACCGCTTTTGTTCCCGTCAGTTCGGTAAAATCTTTTGTGTAGATCGTATCAACGCGGCGGATGCCGCCGATTGTTTCGACAATGTCCTGCGTCGAGATAAAACCGTCCTCGACGTGCGCGATCGCCCATTTGCCGATGTGCCGCGCCCTATCCAGCAGGTCTTCGATGAGCTTTAGATACTGCGATTTCGTCTCGACATTCGCGCCGAGCCGACCGGCGCGCGCTTTTTCCAGATCGTCCCAGAAATAATCGCCGCCGCGCACCCATTCGTCGCGCCACGCCAGCCAGCCGAGCGCGTTTTTCAAAGTTTGATTATGCGCGCGCGGCAGACGCAGAAATAAAAGATCGGGATGATTTTCGGCGATAAAAATATTGGCGATCTTGTTCGAGCAATTGTTGTTCTGCCCGTTATTGACGGGTTCGGGCTGAACGCTCCAGAGTCGTTTAAAAACATTGGAAAGCGGCTGGCGCAATTCTAAGGTTTCTTCCGTGAACGATAGCGCGTAATCACCGACATTCATCCCGATCTCCAGCGCGATCGCCTTGCGTGTCGGCGACGAAATTCTTTCGATATTCTGCCGGATATTATCAAACCACCATGCGTCGGTTTCGCTGAACCAATTTCTCAAAGAAGCGTTCTGCAGTTTATAGCGCGGCACATAAACGTCTTCCAGAACGCCCGCGACTTCCGCTTCGGTCAATTTCTCGCCGTTGTTCTGAATCTGCGCGAGCGATTTGGCATATAAAGACGGCAAAAAATCGTTTGCCAGAACGCGCGCGTTCGAGCGTTTCAGATACGCGCCCAGATGCGGCTCGCCCGCAAACGGCAGACCGACCGATTCGTATTTCAAACGGCGCAGAATATTAAGTTCGAATGCCAGCCAGCTTTTCGGTATGATTCCCAATTTTTTCCAATTCCTCCGAATTGATTTTTTACTTTGTAAAAATTTATGTCAAACGTGTTGAGTAATTGTGACAGATTTTTGAACCGCAAAGACGCAGAGAAAATAAGTAAAACAGAGAAGGCAGAATAGATTTTCTTTTTCTTAAAAAACTCTGCGTCTTTGCGTCTTCGGCGGTGTAAAATATAAAACAGCAACTTTTATAATTTGAATGAATAAAACAAACTCTAGTATGATAAGCCTCATATGAAAACACTTTATCCAGAGATCGAGCCGTTTGATTCGGGAATGCTGAAGGTTTCCGATATTCACGAGATTTATTACGAGCGCGTCGGCAACCCGGAAGGAATTCCGGTCGTCTTTCTGCACGGCGGACCGGGCGGCGGACTGATTCCGATGTACCGGCAGTTTTTTGATCCGAAGGCGTTTCACGTCGTTCTTTTTGACCAGCGCGGTTCGGGAAAATCCAAGCCGCACGCCGAACTTAAAGAAAACACGACCTGGGATCTGATCAAAGACATCGAAACTCTGCGCGAAAAATTCGGGATTGAAAAATGGTATGTCTTCGGCGGTTCGTGGGGCAGCACTCTGAGTTTGGCTTATGCGGAAACGCATCCCGACCGCGTGAAAGGGTTGATTCTGCGCGGAATTTTCCTGACCAGAAGAAAAGAGCTTTTGTGGTTTTATCAATACGGCGCGTCGGAAATTTTTCCCGATTACTGGGAGCGTTACCGCGACGAGATTCCGTTTGAAGAGCGCGGCGATATGATGGGCGCGTATTATGAACGGCTGACGAGCGACGATCACGACACGCGGGTGTCGGCGGCGCGGGCGTGGAGCGTCTGGGAAGGTTCGACCTCGAAACTTTTTCCCGATAAAGATCTGATGGAACATTGGGAAGGCGAGGAAGAAGCGTTGGCTTTAGCTAGAATCGAATGTCATTATTTTATGAACAATTCATTTTTCCCGACGGAAAATTTCCTGATCGAAAACGTGGACAAAATTCGCCATATTCCGACCGTCATCGTGCAGGGTCGCTACGATGTCGTCTGTCCGGCGGTTTCGGCGTGGGAACTGCACACGGCGTTTCCCGAATCCGACCTGCAAATTATTCCCGATGCCGGTCATTCGATCTCGGAAAAAGGCATCACGGCGGCACTCGTCGGCGCGATGGACAAAATCCGCGATAAAGAAAATGTCCAAACGGCGGCGTGAGAAGATGAAACTGTAAGCAAACAGTTGTATGATGTAAAACAGGTTTAGTTAAACTATTCGCAAACTGTTTGCGTCAAAATCTCAAAAGGAAATTAAGTTATTATGGGACCTATTGGAACAACGGAAATTATTCTAATCGTTGCTGTTTTATTTTTACTTTTCGGCGCGTCGCGTCTGCCGCAATTGGCGAAATCGTTAGGACAATCGCGCAAGGCGTTTAAGGAAGGAATGCGCGAAGCCGAAGAAGAAGAACGCGTCGAGCAGGAGAAAAAACAGATTAATTCAAACGTCGCCGCGCCGCAGATCACGGCGATGAGCGACGAGGATTTAGCCGCCGAAATGCGCCGCCGCGCCGAAGCGAAACAATAAATATTGTTGAAAATAATCTGAAAAGATAATTGTCTTGCGGCAGAAAAAAGCGTGGCGGTTCACGCCTTTTAGTCTAAGCTTTTATTTTTTGCTGCAAACTTTTATGAGCTGACGAAATGCGGAATCAAAATTCTCGCTTGCGGCTTTGTCTTCAAATCTGAAAATCAGACTGCTTCCATAAAAAGCTTCATCACGACCATTTGTGCCTGTCCCTCTGACTCTAAACTGCATTCCGTTTTCCTGCTGTTCTTTTATCGTCTCGATTGCTTTATCCCTATTGAAAATCAAACCGGCGGTTTTGAAAAATCCGCCGAAACCGGTTTTGAGCCGGTATTTTGAATGCCAGAATGCCTTGCCTTTCTTTGTATTCTTTCCATCTTTGTAACTGAGTTCTTCCAAAGGAATTCGTATCTCTCCGGCAAAGTTTTTTTGATCGTCCTTGACCTTTCTGAAATCCGCCAAACTGCCCTCTGACGGATCGGGATATTTTGTAGCAAAGTAGATCAGGTTCATAGAATCATTGGTCAAATCCAACCTTTGACAAGTTCCGCCCGTATCGGATCTGAATCCCGATGCAAAATACGCTTCTTCAAAATAAGTGGTTGAATTATTCGGAATATCTTCCGAATCAGAAGAATAGTTGCCGCCTGATTCCATTCCGATTGTGGCTTTTGGAAAACTGTTCGTATTCAGCCATTCGACAATTTCTTCAAATGTCGAGTTTGCATTTAATCCTTTCGGCAGAGTTTTCGTTTGTGAAAACGCGACAGAACATAAAATCGTAAAAGAACATAGAGCTGTCAAAATAACTCTTAAAAGTTTCTGAAAGCTTTTCATTTAATCTCCTTTGGCGGAATAGTTTACACCGACTTTGAACGGTTGAGCATAAAAAAGGTTGTCTTGCGGCAGAAAAAAAAGCGCGAGTATTTTATCGTTTTTCATTTTTTATATCCTAACCTTTTGCTCCGGTGATCAAAGTTGCTTTGACGGCAAAGCGGAAGGTGAGACCTTCGCATTCGGCATCAATCGTATTTGCGAGTTTTTCCGACACTCGCTCTTTTTCCGTTTCGCTTAAAAATCCGAGCCAGTTTTCAAACAGAAAATCCGCTACAAGCGGCGATTCGACGAATTCCGCGCCGTTTTCATATTCGAAAACTTCGTTTTTCGTTTTCGTTTCGACTTTCGTAAATCCGAGATCACGCGTTATCTCTTCGACGCTCGCAACGGTCGGAAGCTCGCTCAAAAGATTTTCGATTTCCACGCCTTTTTCGAGCCAGTCGAGTTCGAGCAGAACCTGCCAGAGGTAAGAAAAAATCTCGCCGAAACTTCCGGCGGTCGGCAGCAGATATGCGATCTGCCAGCGCGAACGGTCTGCCGCCGTTCGCATAAAATCCTGTAAATTCGCAGGCTTGATAAAACTCGCGTCGGCGATGACGGCATCGAATTTTTCGTTCTCCGGCAGACGGGCGGTAAATTTTATATTAGATTTGAGCGCGTCGGCTTTTGCCTGCGCGATGTGAAGCAGTTCTTCGGTTTGAGAAACGGCGGTCATTTCCGTGTCTTCGTCGAGTTTTTCTTCGAGCGCGAGCGCGTGATTGCCCGTTCCGGCGTTGATGTACAGAATATTTTCAAACTCGTCAGTATTAAAATCTTTGCCGATCAGGTCGGTAAAACGCTCCGTCCAATCGGTCGCAATGTATAGGTCTTGTAAAAACGCGAGTTCTTTTTCGGTTTTGCTCATAAATTTATTTAACCGCAAAACGAGCGGAATAATCAAAGACGAAGAAATTTTGGCATTAAACTAAAAGTAGTGCCAGTTGAAATTTTAACTCGATCGAACTTCGGAATATGTGATAAGTGAAAAGTAATAAGTGATAGACAAGAACAGCTTTAACCTCTTACTTATCACCTTTCACTTATCACATATTCCGAAAGTCCTTTTTTTCGAGCATTACTTTTATCAAACTTCTGAAATTTTATTTGTGATAATCTGAAAACATATTTCGAGGTAAAAATAATAATGAAATTTCGCGTCGAAAGATGGAAGGAAATTTACGCGCCGAACGCGGCAATGCTCCGCGCACAATTGGAACGCGAAGGCTACCGCGTTTTTCAATGGGGCGATCTGCCGGAAATGGTTTACCCGCTTCACAAACACGCCGAAGATCAATCGCACTGGATAATCTCCGGCGCGTTGGAATTGACCGTTGAGGGTTTCGGCACATACATTCTCGAAGCAGGCGACCGCGATTATCTTCCGGCGGAAACATATCATTCGGCGCGCGTCGTCAGCGAAGAAGCGGTTGTTTATTTGATCGGCGAAAAGATACGATAAAATTACAAATTACAAATTACAAAATACAAAATAAAGATAAATTATTTAAAAAATCAAGCGTAACAAAACCCGGCTCGGAATATCCTAAAAAATATCTTTTTGGAGCATATAATTGAATCGCCTTATAATTTATTAAATTGAATTGCTTTGTAATCTGTAAGCAAAAATTTTGTAATTTTTAATCTGTAATTTGTAATAAATTTAGGGAGAACAAACAGATGAATTACAAATCCTTTGAAGACCTGCCTGTCTGGCAAGCCTCTATCGAGTTTGCGATCAAAGTTTTCGAATTTTCCAACAAAGCAGATTTTCGCGGTGTCGGCGATGTCAAAAACCAACTCGAACGCGCCGCCGTTTCCATCTCAAACAACATCGCCGAAGGCTTTGAACGCGGCACGAATTCGGAATTGATAAATTTTCTATACATTGCCAGAGGCTCGGCGGGCGAAAGCCGTTCGATGCTGAGTTTGTGCGATAGACTGCCGCGATTTGCCGATTTTAAATCCGACATCCTGAATCTGAAATCACGCGCCAAAAATATTTCCTCGCAACTGTTCGGCTGGATCGAGTCGCTAAAAAATTCCAACATCAAAGGCGAAAAGTTTTTTACCGAAAAAGAAAAATTCAAAAAAAGAGAAAGAGAAGATTGGCTGGAATTCAAAAAAGAACTCGAAGAAGCGCAAAGACGAAATATCGAAAGTTCGCGGCGAAAACACGATCAAACTAAAACAGACGAAGATTGAATGATGAACGATCTGCGGTTTTATCTTGCCCTTTAATCTTGTTTTTGATCTGTATTTTGAAACTTGCTCTTTAATCTGTAATTTGAAATTTGTAATATGTAATTTATATGAACAAGGCAAAAACATTGGGTGAATTAAAAGCGACCGATTATAACTCACGTTCCGTCAAAGACGAGATGCGGGCGAACTTGATCGAAAAATTACGTTCGGGCGAAAAACTCTTTCCGGGCATTTTGGGCTACGAAGAAACCGTCGTTCCGCAGATCGTCAACGCGATTCTGGCGAAACATAATCTCATTCTTCTCGGACTTCGCGGACAGGCGAAAAGCAGAATTATCCGGCAACTTACAGAACTTTTAGACGAGGAAATTCCGATCATCGCCGGTTCGGAAATTAATGACAATCCGTTCGCTCCGCTTTCGGCTTACGGCAAACAGCAGGTCGAACTGCACGGCGACGAAACGAAAATTGACTGGGTAAAACGCGACAACCGTTTTGTCGAAAAGCTCGCCACGCCCGATGTAACGATCGCCGACATCATCGGCGATATTGACCCGATCAAAGCGGCGAAAGGCGGGCATATTCTCTCGGACGAACTGACGATTCATTTCGGCTTATTGCCGAGAGCGAACCGCGGGATTTTCGCCATCAACGAACTGCCCGACTTGGCGGGAAAAATTCAGGTCGGACTGTTCAACATAATGCAGGAAGGCGACGTGCAGATCAAAGGTTTTCCCGTTCGCCTGCCGCTCGACGTGATGCTCGTTTTCTCGGCGAATCCCGAAGACTACACGGCGCGGGGAAAAATTATCACGCCTCTCAAAGATAGAATCGGCGCGGAAATTCAGACGCATTACCCGTCGGATATTGGTTTAGGAACGCAAATTACAAAACAGGAAGCGTGGATCGAGCGTGAAGGTTTTGACGGATTTAAAGTGGAAATGCCTGATTTCATTGCCGAAACGATCGAGCAGATCGCCTTTGAAGCCCGCGACGATCAGCGTATTGACAAGCGTTCGGGCGTGTCACAAAGGTTTCCGATCACGGTTACGGAAGCGGCTTTATCGAATGCCGAACGTCGCGCTTTAATCACAAATGAAAAACAGATCGTGCCGCGTATTTCCGACATTTACGCCGCGCTTCCTTCGATGACGGGAAAAATGGAACTCGAATACGAAGGCGAACAGATCGGCGCGACGCGGCTTGCCAAAGATTTGATCAAACGCGCCGCCGGTGTCGTTTTTGAAGGTTTCTTTTTGGGAATCGATTTTACTCCGGCAATCAACTGGTTTGACGAAGGCAATAAACTTCTACTTTCCGATACGGCTTCGGCGGAAGAATGCGTGATGCTTTTGGATTCTGTTCCCGAACTTATCGAAACGACCTTGATGCCGCTCGGTTTCGGCAAAAAGGATAAGGCGAAACTCGTTTCCGCCTGCGAATTCGTTCTCGAAGGACTCTACGCGCACAACAAAATTTCGCGTAACGAAGACGGCGGATTCGAAGCCGTCACGAAAGCCAAACGCGACCGGCGCGGAATGATCTATGAAGATTTGACCGACCTGGACAGTTTTAATTAATGCGGCGAAAATTTTTGTTGAATAAACGGACGGTATTCGGCTATTATTGGTCAAACAAAACGTTCTACTAAAAACAAACAGGAGAAAATTTAATGAGCCAAGAATATAATCTGAGTCCGTATCATAATCAAACTGACCCTCTGGCAAACGTTCCGGTTACGCATGTAATGATCGAACATTTGCGGGGAACAAAACCCTGGGTAAGATTTATGTCCGTCGTAATGTTTATCTCAGCCGGTCTGATTTTTTTGGCTGGCTTGGCGATAATGTTAATTCCTTCGTCTGGCATGGGAGGCTACGGTCTCGGTCCGCTGATCGGGATTCTCTACATTTTAATGGGCGGATTATATCTCGCTCCGGCATTTTTTCTGCACCAATTCGCTTCATCCATCAGCGATTTTCTAAACGGCGGCGGGGATTCGGCGATGGAAAACGCGCTCGGAAGTCAGAAATCTTTCTGGCGTTTTGTCGGTATTCTGACGCTGATCGTTATTTGTCTCTACGCGCTGATTTTCGTTTTTGCGATCTTGGGCGCGATGAGCGCGTTTTTTTAGAAAGGTCGGCTTAAAACAAAAAGCCTTGACGAAAAAATCATCAAGGCTTTTTCTCTCTCCCCGGATCAATCGAAAAAATTAATAACGGCGATTAGCTCTGTAATATCTTTTCTTTTTATCTTTCGGATTGATCTTGTAGGTATAAAGAGCCGATCCGCCCGCGCCGACTGCCGCGCCGATCAATGCGCCTTTTTTGCCGCCGATCAATGCGCCGACGAGTGCGCCCGCGCCCGTTCCGATACCGATGTTGATAACGTTACGGTGTTTTTGATAAACGCTCTGTTTTTTGTTGTAACGTTTTGACGTTTGAGCGTTTGCCGCGAGAGGAAATGCGATTGCCATAACCGCCATCATTAAGAATGTTGCTAAAAATTTTTTCATTTCGTTTCTCCTTTAGTAAATTTTGAAGACTTTCTCCGCCTTCGTTTCCGCCGTTTATAATTACAATGAGCGTGCCACAAATAAAAGCTGTAATTATTGCAACATTTAGAATTTATAAGTAAAGTTATGTAAATGAATAAACAACACTATATCGTTTGCCGCTGAGCAAAATCGTGTGATTCGGATCTGAATTTTCCAAAAAAAAAGCCGCCGTGAAAATTCATTCACGGGCGGCTTTTTCAAATTTAAATATTCCTGAAAATCAGTAGCGGCGTTTTTTCGGTTTCAAGACATAAGTGTAAAGCGCGCCCGCGCCCGCACCGATCAATGCGCCTTTGCCGATACTGCGCCGGTTGCCGCCGACCAAACCGCCGATCAATGCGCCGCCGCCCGTAGCCAGACCGACATTAATCAAATTACGGTGACGGCGGTAAAATGACGGTCGGCGCGTCGCCGTGTAGCCGCGTGTCGCGTATCTCTGATTCGAATATCTCCGGTTCGCGTATCTTCTGTTCGTCCGCGCGTAATTTCTGCTGACATTACTGCGGTTGTATCTTTTCCCGCGCCGGCACTGCGCTTCAACTGCAATCGGCAGTGTAACGGCGAAAACCATGAACATTAACAGTCCTATGACAAATTTTCTCATCTATTCTTTTACTCCTTAATTAGTCGAATTTTATTTTCGGGGAAAGCCGTAAATATGCTAAGTTTGGAGAGAGCAAATTTTTAGGGGACTGAGCTATGTCTAAAAAGATATAACTTTTTCATTTCGGTTGGCAAGCCGAAAAGCCTCGTCTTTAAAATTCATAAGGGAAAAAAGAGAATGAAATTTATTCGCTACTCAAAATTCAACGGTTTCGACGTTTTCGGCGTGAATCTCGGCGATCTGATGCAGTCGCTTTCCGATTCGCTTCTCGATTCCGGCTACAACGATGATTACTACTGGACTCGCCAGCGCAACGAGCCGGACGATTCGCTCGACGCGCTTCGTCAAGCACTTTTACAGGCTTTGCTCGAACAGGGAATTTTGGATGAACTCGACGTGCAGAAAATGCTCGACGAAAACGACGGCAAATTCAGAGGCTCGCTGCTCGAAGAATTAATTAATCAACTCATCGAAAGATTGGTTGAAGAAGGTTATTTAAACTTGCAGGAAGTCGAACGCCAACAGCAGCAGCAGACGAGAGAAGGACAAGGCGGCGGACGCGGCGAAATAGGAAATCCTCTGCCGCGCGATATTCGTTTTCAGCTAACCGAAAAAGGACTTGATTTTCTCGGCTACAAAACTCTGCAAAAGCTTCTCGGTTCGATGGGCAAATCTTCCATCGGTCGCCACGAAACGCCGCATCTCGACACCGGAATCGAAGCTGCGCTCAGCTCGAAACAATACGAGTTCGGCGACACGATAAATCTGGATGTCAACACGACGCTTCTGCGCGCGATCGCCCGCGAAGGCTTAAAAGTTCCGCTCAATCTCGAATACAAAGACCTGCACGTTCACCAGCAGGATTACACATCGTCGTGCGCGACGGTCGTGATGCTCGACTGCTCGCATTCGATGATCCTTTACGGCGAAGATCGTTTTACACCGGCAAAAAAAGTCGCGCTCGCATTAGCTCATTTAATAAGAACGCAATATCCGGGCGACAGCTTAAAAATCGTTCTTTTCCACGACGACGCGGAAGAATTGCCGCTCGCCAAACTCGCCACAACGCAGGTCGGTCCCTTTCACACGAACACGGCGGAAGGTTTGAAACTGGCAAGAAGACTTCTGACCGCGCAAAGAAAAGAAATGAAACAGATCGTGATGGTCACGGACGGCAAACCGACCGCCGCATTTATTGACACCGGCAATCCGGCATATTTCAATTACCGCCGTTATTCGCAGACCAAAAACGACAAACGCGCGCTCTACAAAAACTCGATGGGCAACGACCCGTTCGTCATGGCGGAAACTTTCAAAGAAGTCCAAGCCTGTCGCAAAGCCGGAATTATGATCAATACTTTTATGCTGGCAAGCGATTATTATCTCGTGGATTTCGTCAAACAGATGACCGCGATGACCAAAGGCAAAGCGTATTTCGCCAACCCGAATAATCTGACTCAGTTCGTTTTAATGGATTTCCTGAAACGCCGGACTAGCCGCGTCAGATGATTTATCAATCAGGTATTTATCTTTGAATAATTATTTATTCGTTTAGCTATTAAACGGATATTTTGAGCATTTCTACCGAAAGAAACTACTGAAGTTTGTTTATCAGGATCGCAGATACTGTTTATATATAAATTATTTCCATCAAAAATTATTGTTACTTGCTCGCCCCAACTTTTCCCGGAAAACGGCGTTTTGGCAACAATTACTTTCGAGGCGTTTGTTGATACTCGCCAGCCATATCTACTTCTTATTTTTTCAAGTATTCTATCAAAGTCTCTTCTGCTTATATTTGCTTTAATTAAAGTCAGTTTCAGACGTTTTTTTTGAATAAAGTAAAACATCACTCCGACACTCACGAATATCAGAGAATACCAAATAATTCCATAACTATTCTTATTCCTTGCCGGATCATAAATTTCATAGAACAAAGTTATTAACGGCATGATAACGGCAACCCCAAATGACCATAAAACAATTTCGAAATGAGTTACTTTTTGCCAGAATGGTAATTGCAATTCTCCAGTTTCTATGGATTTTTCTATCAAATCATTGTCCATTTCGAGAGATTTATAAACGCTTATAAATAACTTGGTTCTTTATATACACCATAAACATTTTTCATAGTTGTGCAGATTCTTCGGTTTTAAGCAACGTGTAGTAAAACTTTTTCCAGAGTTTGCGGCAGAGCAACAGAGTGAAATCGCTCGATTGAATAGCCGTAATCTTCGCCGCTTTCGTCAATGATGCGGAGCAAACCTTCGGCTTCGGCATCTTTGTCGGCGACGACCTGATAAATCTTGCCGAATTCGAGCGATGCTTCGTAACCTTTATTATTGGTGCAAACTACAAATTTGTGTTCTTTCATATTTAATCCAAAAAAGGCAGTTTGATTTTCATCTCTTTTTTGCCGATGCCGTGCGCATTATACTTTCATTTTTTCAAAAAGTTTCTTAAAACCTTCGAGATGTTGCGGGGTCAGTCGGAATTTGAATTTTCCGAGTTGCATCTTAACGCTTTTAGCATTTGCAATCTTTTGAAAAACTTCGGTTTTCATACCTACAAATATTTCTTCAGGAAAAGCGACCTGAGCAATGATAAAAGCTGTTCCTCCGGCTGATTCTTGCCAATGGACATCATTAAAAGAAATTTTTTCCTTATCCGCCCAAATCGTAAGATTATGATTCTCTTTGAACTTAAAATTTTTCTTACTGATAGAAGTAAAAAACATTACAGCACAGCACGGGGGTTTTTCTAACTTTTCTCCCGGAAATTCAAAAAATGCACCGACGGCAAAATCGTCTTTATTTTGAGGAAGTTTAACGCCCTTAAAGATTACCGTTGTCTTATTTGTTTCCTCGTTAAAGTTCGTGTTAATTAAAGTGTTACTACTTTGAGATAAACAAACTACGGAAAATGAAAATGTAAGAACAAAAAAAATTAAAATCTTTCTGAATGTTAAAGCCATAATAAATTGCTCCTAAAAAGCTTATTCTTCATTAATGCCATAAACATATCTCAAAGCCGTGCAGATTTTACTGACCTTTTAAAACTTGCCGGACGCTCGCGTCGTTTGCGTCAACGTCAATCATCAAATCTCCGCCGCGCCGTCCGACGTAATCTTTCGCGCCGTAATGAACGCGCCAGAGCCATATCCCGTTTGATAAATGCTGTGAAACGGTGATCAGAGATTCTTTCGCATCATAGCCGAGTTCCGACGCTTTTTTGTTTGCGGAAGCCAAAACCTGTGCGACTGAAACGGCTATTTCGTCCTGTAAAACTTCGTTTGTTAAAACTGCTGGCATAATTTTTAATCCTTGAAAAAATTTTCCGTGTTTCCGACTTCAACAACTTCGCCGGAAGGCTTTATCAAATAGATTATATCCTTTGAAACGACAAATTCACCTGCATAATTTTCGCCCTTCAAATCAGGGTCGTCCGCGACAGCACGAATGTCGGTCAGGCTCGGTTCTTGCTGATAATCTTTTCCGATATTCGGATGCGTGTGAAACGACGCGACGATTTCTTTTCCTTCAACAAAACAATTTCGATGCGGCGGTAAAACGATTTCGTTTTGTTTTCCCTTTTGCCATCGAACGACGCTCACATTTTCGAATTCATCAATGACGATAAAACCACCTTCTTCGTGTCCGTCTGAAAGTGAGGGAACGGAATCATTCCAAGCGTTTTTAATTTCACTGAGAACGACTTCG
The DNA here is from genome assembly GCA_041940425.1 of Pyrinomonadaceae bacterium. Lineage (GTDB taxonomy): Bacteria > Acidobacteriota > Blastocatellia > Pyrinomonadales > Pyrinomonadaceae > DATHTS01. The sequence goes on along the minus strand of JBGTSF010000032.1, from coordinate 44,112 downwards.
TTTTCAATTATTTCAGATGCGGAAAGTTTCATCTTTTATCAAAAAGCCGGTTCTTCATAAATGCCGTAAACATCTCGTAAAGCCGTGCAGATTTCTTCGACGGTGGCGTAGGCTTTGACGGCTTCGATTGTCGCGGGCATTAAATTTTCATTATTGATCGCGCCTTTTTTGAGTTTTTCTAAACAGTTGGCGACTGCGCCTTCGTCGCGGGATTGTTTGACTCGCTCCAATCTTTCCAATTGGTGATCGCGGACGGTTTCGTCAATTTTTAAGATGTCGGCTTTATGAATTTCGTCTTCCATCGCGTATTTGTTGACACCGACGATGGTTTGTTCGCCTCGTTCGACCGCTTTTTGATATTGATAGGCGGATTCCTGGATTTCTCTCTGCGGGAAACCGGCTTCGATGGCTTCGACCATTCCGCCGAAACCGTCTATTTTGTCGAAATAATCGAAACAGCCTTCTTCCATTTTTTTCGTCAAAGATTCTAGATACCAACTTCCGCCGAGCGGGTCAACCGTGTTTGCCACGCCCGTTTCTTCGGCGATGATCTGCTGTGTTCTGAGGGCAATCAGAGCCGCTTCGTCGGTCGGCAAAGCGAGTGCTTCGTCGTAAGCATCGGTGTGTAGAGATTGCGTTCCGCCGAGAACTCCGGCGAGTGCCTGAATGGCAACACGCGCGATATTGTTCAAAGGCTGCTGCACCGTTAAGGAAACTCCGGCGGTTTGCGTGTGAAAACGAAGCTGCATCGTGCGCGGATTTTTCGCGCCGAAGCGGTCGCGCATCGTTTTTGCCCAGACGACGCGGGCGACGCGGTATTTGGCGATCTCTTCGAAAAAGTCGTTGTGCGCGTTAAAGAAAAACGAGATGCGCGGGACAAATTCGTCAACGTCCATTCCGCGTTCCACGCCGTATTGGACATATTCCACGCCGTCGCGCAAGGTGAACGCGAGTTCCTGCAAAGCAGTCGCTCCGGCTTCGCGGATGTGATAGCCCGAAACGGAAATCGGATTATATTTCGGAACGAACTTCGTGCAGTATTCAAAAGTATCAATGACGAGTTTCATCGCCGGTTTGATCGGGTAGATCCATTCTTTCTGCGCGATGTATTCCTTTAAAATATCGTTCTGGAGCGTGCCGGAAATTTTGTTGAAATCGCAGTTTTGTTTTTCCGCCAGAGCGAGATAAAAAGCGAGAAAAATCCACGCGGGCGCATTAATGGTTTGCGAAACGGTAACGTCTTCGAGATGAATGCCGTCAAAAAGAACTTCAAAATCTGCGAACGATGAAACCGCCACGCCGCATTTTCCGACTTCGCCTTCCGAAAGTGGCGAATCCGCATCCAAGCCCATAAGCGCGGGCAGATCGTATGCGACCGAAAGTCCGGTCTGACCTTGCGACATCAGATATTTAAATCTTTTGTTAGTTTCTTCCGGCGAAGAAAATCCGGCAAACTGGCGCATCGTCCAGAGTTTTCCGCGATAGCCCGTCGGGTGAATCCCGCGCGTGTAGGGAAACTCGCCGGGAAAGCCGATCTCCCGGTCGAAATCAATTTCTTCCGTGTCGGCTCTCGTATAGAGGCGTTCGACGGGTTCGAGAGATACGCCTTCGAAATTCGTCTTTCGTTCGGGACGTTTTTCGATGACGGGATTGAGAGTCTCATTTTCCCAGCGTTCGACTTTTGATTTGTTTTCGCTCTTTTCTTTTTCTGCTTTGATCATAATTTTTTTGTCTTAAACCTTTATAATATTTGCTTTAATTTTAGTTTATGACGCGAAAATCAGCAAAGCGGGTTTGAATTAGCAAACAACGAATTTGCCTCGAAACGCATTTCATTAACAGGAATTTTTTGGTAAGCGGTTTGGATTTATAAAATTTCAAATCGAAAAACGATTTATGAGAAAAATTATTTTAACGGTTGTGGTTGCGTGTTTGTTGGTCATCGGCAGTCTGGTTTTGACGCAAATCAGTTCGGCGCAAAAGAAGGAAAAACCGACGACCGTCCAATCGGTTGATCTGAACAAATACGCCGGCACGTGGTATGAACTCGCGCGTTACCCGAACAAGTTTCAGGACCAATGTCTGAGCGATGTTACGGCGGAATACGTCATCGAAAAAGACGGCGACATCAAAGTCATCAACAGATGCAAAACCTCCGGCGGCGAAACCGACGAAGCAAAAGGCGAGGCGCGAATCAAAGACAAACGAACAAATGCAAAGCTAAAGGTTCGTTTCGCGCCGAAGTTTTTATCATTTATCCCGCAGGTCTGGGGCGATTACTGGATTCTGGATTTGGGAAGAGACTATGATTACGCGCTCGTCGGCTCGCCCGACAGAAAATATCTCTGGGTTTTAAGCCGCACAAAACAGATCGAAGATGCGAAATACGAAAATATGATGCAGATCGCTAAAGACGAAGGATTTAATCCTGATAAATTGGTCAAGACGGAACAGAATTAGTAGGCAGCGGCAGTAGGCGGTAGGCAGTAAAAAAGTCCGACATTTTTTGTCGGACTTTTTAGTTTGAAAAGAAGTTTTAAGCGTTGACCTTTCGATATAAAAACTGCCTACCGCCGTTGTCTATTGCCGCTGAACCTACCAGTTCGTCGCCGTCTGCTTCCGCGCTTCGCCGTGTTCGACTAAGAAGCGTTCCGCGTCGATCGCCGCCATACAGCCCGTTCCCGCCGCAGTTACAGCCTGACGGTAATAATGATCCTGCGCGTCGCCGCAGGCGAAAACTCCGGCGATATTCGTCTCCATCGTTTTGCCTTTTGTTTGAATATAGCCGACATCGTTCAGTTCGAGCCAATCTTTGAAAAGCTCTGTATTCGGTTTATGTCCGATGGCGATAAAAACGCCCTGTGTCGGAAATTCGCTTTCTTCATTCGTTTCGTTATTGAAAATTTTGATGCCCGTTACGCCTTCTTCTTTCGAGCCGTGAATTTCTTTAACTTCCGTGTTCCATATCACTTCGATCTTTTCGTGACCGAGAACTCTTTCCTGCATAATTTTCGACGCGCGAAATTCGTCTCTTCGGTGAATGACCGTAACTTTCGTCGCAAAGCGCGTCAGGAAAAGAGCCTCTTCCATTGCCGTGTCGCCGCCGCCGACAACCGTTACTTCTTTTCCTCTGAAGAAAAACCCGTCGCACGTCGCGCACGCCGAAACGCCGTTGCCGCCCAAGCCTTCCGGCACGGGTTCTTCACCCGGAATGCCGAGCCATTTCGCCGACGCGCCCGTCGAGATGACGAGAGTTTCGGCGTGAATGACGGTCGTGATTTCTTCCGAATCTTCGCTTTCCTTGCCGAAAAGTTTAAACGGGCGTTCCGCGAGATCAACCTTGTCAATCCAGACATTTAAAAATTCCGTCCCGAATCTTTCCGCCTGTTTGCGGAATTCGTCCATCAGAGCCGGTCCCATAATTCCTTCGGCAAAGCCGGGATAATTTTCGACATCGGTCGTGATCATAAGCTGCCCGCCAGGCTGCGGTCCTTCGACGACGACGGGTTCTAACTGCGCGCGCGAAGCGTAAATCGCGGCGGTCAAACCTGCCGGACCCGATCCCAAAATAACGACCTTTTTATAAATTTCATTCTGCGCCATATTTTAAAAATTAATTTCTCCGAATATTATTTTCTTGATTTTGATTGTAGCATTCCAAACGTCGTTTGTAGTATAACTATGCCAAACCGTGTTAGTCGAATTCCCTTCGATTTACAAATTATTCCGGCGAACTTTTTTACAAATTTTAAACGATTCGTGTTAAACTACTTTTGCTCTTGGGAAGTGAAGTTTTAAATCCTATTCAACCTATGGCAACTACGAGTCAGCCTCAATTCGAGGAAAAACGTTTTGCTCTCCGAATGGCGTTGCGCCTCCCGGTAGTCGTTTCGGGACGCTCGGAAGACGGCGCGGCGTGGAGCGAGCCGACCGAAACCGAGGATATCTCGACGCTCGGCGCGCTGTTTCATCTGAACCAGGAAGTGTCGGTCGGCGAGAGCCTCTACATCCGCTCGCACCGACCGGACGGCGTTCCCGTCGAAGTCAAGGCAAAGGTCGTCCGGTGTTCGCCCGGAAATTACGGCACGTCGCGCGTCGGCGTTTCGATCGTTGAATCGAAGGAAAACTGGCTCAGGCTGTTCGTCGCCTGGATCGCCGACGACAATGTCGAGGAAATCGAAGCCGAAGATTAAAACTTGCGATTTGTTTCGCCCGCTTTTTTCTCATAAAATCAATCTAAATTTCAGGGCTTTGGTCTTTGGTCTTCGGTTTTTGGGTTTTTAACTTACGCGCCCATTTTAATTTAAGGTTTCGTTTTATTTTCTTCCAAAGACCAAAAACCAAAGACCAAATGCCAATAAAACTTTATGTCAAACTACGAAACTATTACGGTCGAAAAGCGCGAAAAAGTCGCGCTCTTAACAATCAATCGCCCCGATAAATTAAACGCCTTGAGTTCGAAAGTTCACGAAGAAGGCGTTGCCGCGCTCGACGAACTGCGAAAAGACGATTCAATTCGTGTCGTCGTTGTCACGGGCGCGGGCGAAAAATCGTTCATCGCCGGTGCGGATATTTCCGAATTCGAAGGCAAGACTCCGGTTACACAGCGAGATTTGTTTCACGAAAAAACGCTTTTTAATTCGATTGATACATTTCCGAAACCCGTTATTGCAATGATTAACGGCTTTTGTCTCGGCGGCGGCTGCGAACTCGCTCTCGCCTGCGACATCCGCACGGCGAGCGAAAAGGCGAAGTTTTCTCAGCCCGAAATAAATCTCGGCATAATGCCCGGCGGCGGCGGCACTCAGCGTCTGACGCGGCTCATCGGCGAAGGCAGGGCGATGGAAATGATTCTGACGGGCGATATGATTGACGCGGAAACCGCGCATAGATTCGGTCTCGTTAATCACGTTTTTCCGCCTGAACAGCTCGAATCCGAAACGATGAAACTGGCAAATAAAATCGCCGAAAAAGCTCCCGTCGCTTTACAGCTTTGCAAAGAAGCCGTCAAATTCGCATCGCGCTCGAATCTCGATGAGGGCTTGCGCCGCGAAGTTGACCTGTTCGCCATCTGCTTTTCGACCGAAGACAAACAAGAAGGCGTTTCCGCATTTCTGGAAAAACGCAAACCCGATTTCAAAGGCAAATAAATCGGGCGCAAAACTTGACGCATTCATTCATTTTCGGTAAATTCAATCTTTGCCGACAAAGGCAAATTGATAAATCGGGGACGTAGCTCAGCTGGGAGAGCGCATGAATGGCATTCATGAGGTCAGGGGTTCGATCCCCCTCGTCTCCACCAAAAATTAAAAAAAAGACATTCGAGCGAATGTCTTTTTTTATTTTCAGATTCGTAAAAATTAATCATATTCTCAAAGGCATTACGATATATTTATAATCGTAATTCGTGTCGCCGGCGATTTTCATCTGCGTCTGTGCGTTACCGTCTTTGAATTCAAAGGCAATGCGCGGTCGCGCGGAGGTTTCTTTGACGCGGACGGTTTCGCCGTCGGTTTCCGTTTCGGTTTCGCTTGCCGCCGTTTCGGTTTCTCCCGCGCCGACGATATTTAGAAAATCCTGCAGATATTGCGAATTGAATCCGATGCTCACTTCTTCGCCCGTGTAATCAGCCGTGACACGTTCCTGCGCTTCGCCTTCTTCCGAGCTTTGAGCGCCGATCTCGATCTCGTTGGGCTTGATCGTCAGGCGAACCGAACGCGTTCTCTCATCAGCCATCAGCGCGACGCGGCGGATGGCGTTTCGCATTTCTTCGGCATCGAAATAAGCGGTTTTGTCGTTGTCTTTCGGAATGACCATTTCGTAATTCGGAAATGTGCCGGAAAGTTTGCGGGTAATTAATAATCTGCCGTCAACTTCAAAATAGATGTGATTCGGGTCTTCGCCGAATTGGATGTCGCCGTTTGCATCTTTTGAAATTTTGGTAAGTTCCATCAGAGCTTTTTTCGGAATCAAAGAATCCATCGCCTCGTCTTCCGCGCCGTCGAGTTTTCTTTCGATAAACGCGAGCCGGTGTCCGTCGGTCGTCACCATTCGCGCCGTGCCGTTTTCGATGACGAATTTCGCGCCGCTCAAGGTAAAACGCGATTGCTCGTTAGTGATGGCAAAAGCCGTGTTCTGGATAAAGTGATTAAAAATTTCGGCGGAGATTTTTCGCGGGACGCTTTTAAATTCCGGCACTTCGGGAAACTGTTCGCGGCTGACACCGGCGAGTTTGAATTTCGATCTGCCGCAGGTCATATTCACCCATTCGTTTTCTTCCTTTTTAAAGTGAACGTCGCCTTCTTCTAAAAGCCGCACGATGTCAAAAAGTTTCCGCGCCTGAACGCACATCGAACCGGTCTGTTTGATGTCGGCTTCCGCTTCGCACCGGATCGTCACATCGAGATCGGTTCCCAAAATACGTATCGAATTTTCACCGACCGACTCGATCAGAATATTCGAGAGAACCGGAATCGTGCTTTTCTTTTCGACAATGCCGTTGACGTATCCGAGTTCGTCCTTTAAAACGCTCTGCTTGATTGTAAATTCCATTTAAGTTTTTCTCCGATGATTTTTCTTAGGTGTATGTAAGTTTAATGTGAAGTCGCTTTCTTCGCAACTAAAAATTTTAGAATTTTATTTCAAAAAATTTACTTCTTCTTTTTTATTTTTACGCTTTCATTTTTCAAGTAAATTCATTTTATAAAAGTTTCAAAACCACTTTAATTTTGGAAATTTCTTAAAGAAAAACTTTCGCTTTTTATTACTAATATTAATTTAAAATTTATATATTTATATTAGTAATAGTAGTAGTGCCTGTGGAAAAGTGGAAAAGTCGGTTAAATGTTGAAATAGTTTAAGAAGCGTGTCCACATACCCTGTGGAAAATTTGTGGAAATAAACTCGAACTGTGGAAAATTTCAGACAGAGAAATAGTTTTCCACATTTTCCACAGGGCGCATTTTTACACAGCCTGTGGAAAAGTGGAAAACAATATTTAATTGTTTGAAAGCAGAAAATATATCCGATTTCCGCTCTCGAAATCCTTGTGGAAATTTTCCACAAGTGGAAAAAACTTTACTTACTTAACTAACTGCAAAGATTGTCAATAAGTTCGCTGACAACCCTGTGGAAATTCTGGTCTTCCTTCGTCAGTCCGTCAATCTTTTCGACCGAGTGCATCACGGTCGTGTGATGCTTGCCGCCGAACTCGCGCCCGATTTCCGGGAAGCTGTGTTTCGTTAATTTTTTGCAGAGATACATCGCCACCTGGCGCGGCACGGCGATCTGCCGGGAATTGTTTTTCGATTTCAATTCTTCGATGGAAAGTTTGAAATGCGACGCGACGGTTTTGCCGATTCTTTCCATCGTCAGAGTTTCCGGCTGTTCGTGGTCAACGATATTCCGCATCGCTTCCTGCGCGAGCATTTTCGAGATCGGCATTCCTCTTAAAGATGAAATTGCGATCAGCCGAACGAGCGAGCCTTCGAGTTCTCTAATATTATGTTTGACCTTGCTGGCGATATAGAAAGCGATCTCGTCCGGCAGAGCAACGCCGTCCAAATCTGCTTTGCGTTTTAAAATCGCAACTTTCGTTTCGAGATCGGGCGGTTCCATATCGGTGATCAAACCCCATTCGAAACGCGAATGCAGACGCTCTTCCAGAGTCGGAATTTCGCGCGGCGGACAATCCGATGTGATGACGATCTGTTTCTGGTCGTTATGCAGCGCGTTGAATGTATGGAAAAATTCTTCCTGCGTTCGTTCCTTGCCAGCCATAAACTGCACGTCGTCCATCAAAAGAACATCAATCGAACGGTATTTGTCGCGGAACGTCTGCGTTTTGTCATAGCGGATCGCGTTGATGAGTTCGTTCATAAATTTTTCGCTCGTGATATACGCAACACGCATATGGCGGTTTCTTTCCTTTATAGAATGACCGATGGCGTGCATCAGGTGAGTTTTACCGAGACCGACACCGCCGTATATAAATAAAGGATTATAAGTTTTGCCCGGATTTTCCGCCGCGCCTAATGCGGCGGCATGCGGAAACTGGTTGCACGAACCGACGACGAATTTGTCAAAAGTGTATTTCGGATTCAGGGAATGTTCGATTGGTTCGATGTCAACAAAATTCGTCGTGCCGCTTTTCGGTGTGATTTCCGGTTTCGCGTTTTCAGTCTGGTTGGAAATTTTACCGGCGTTGGCGTTAGCGGAATTTATCTGTTTGTCGAAAAAATAATCTACGTCGTCGTCCGTATAATTTTCTTCCTTGACCTCTTCGATCTCCCAATCGAGTTTGTAATTCACCAGATCGAGTTCCTTTAATGTCTGAAAAATGACTTCGGAATAATTCGTGTTCACCCAGTCTTTAGTCACCTGACTGGCGCGAAGACGCAGAATTTTTTTGTCCTCGTCAAAACTCTCGAATTGGATCGGCTTAAACCAGGCGTCAAAAATATGACGGTTGAGGCGTTTTTCCATTGATTCAAGTATATCGTTCCAGATATTTTCGTTTCTTAGGTTTTTTTTCGACGAAATTTCCATAGTTTTTCTCCGCAAGTTTTCTTAATTTTTTTCTAAAACATTTAAGCGTTTTTCAGATTTTTGAATCGTCTTTGAGAGATTTCAGTAAAGCCCCGGTGAAATCCTCACAAACCTTTCAATTTTGGTAACTTTCCCTTGTTTCGATGAACGTCTTGTAAAAGTTTTCCACAAAGTTTTCCACAGGCTTGTGGAAACTTGCTTAAAAGTTAAAGTAAAACTTTAAGTGTTTTATTTTCAATGATTTACAAGAATTTTTAGAACTAAAAACGGAACAAAGAGTAACATAGAATAAGCAATATTGCAAGAAGTTATCCACAGGTTTTTAATTTTTTTTGAAAGCTGTGTAAATCCTTTTTTTTGTAAGAACTTGGCAAAGATTTCTTTTATGTTAGACTGCTTTTGAAGCGAAAAATTTACTGGAGAGACCCGTTTTGAAGAGAAAAAAGATAAGAAAGACTCCGGCTGAAAATATAAGTCTGAGCGAACGTATCGAGGAAACCGTCAGAGACCTTTATTACATCAGCGAAACCGATTCGGAGCTATTTCCCTTCGTCGGTGAAAAGGCGGATGACGTTTCGGCAAACGAGCTTCTCCGTCAGCTCGGCAGAAACGATCCGGTCGAAGAAAGAAACTTTGAAGATTTTTTTAAGCGTCTGACCGAATACCAGGAATGGTTCGGCGAAGAGGAAACGAAGACGGCGAACAGGTTTTCCGAATTAAAAGAGCTTTTGGAAAAAAAATTAAGTGAAATAAAAGTTTTTAAAGTGGGACGAATCGAGGTTGATGTTTATATTGTCGGACTCGATGAAAATAATGTTTTAGCCGGAGTTTGGACAAAAGCCGTCGAAACGTAAAAAAGCAAGGCTTTTTTTATCGCCTTGCCCTCTGGAGATCAAAATTATTTAAAAATTTATTTTCCGACAACCGAACTCGCGCCCGAAGTTTTCTTTTCGATATTTGTCGGATTTCCGTAATAGACGACCTTGCTCGCGCCCGAAAGGTCGGCTTTGAGGTCGGTTTTGACCGAAACTGACGCGCGGCTCGCGCCGCTCGCGTCCACCGAAACTTTTTCGGCAGAGAGTTTTTCGCCGTCAAATTTGCTCGCGCCGCTCATATTTACCGTCAGATCAATCGTTTTACCTTCGCACGAGATTTTCGACGCGCCGCTCGAATCAATGTTTAAAGATTCATTGTCTAAGTTTACAATGGAAATTTTCGATGCTCCCGAAATATGCAGATTTTCGATGTCGGGTGCGGAAATTCTGATCTTCATCGTATTTGAAGTAGATATTCTTCCTTCCGTTTCGATTTTTAGGGTTTCGCCGTTTGATTCGGTTTTGATGAATTGCAAAAGATTGTCGTCCGCTTCGACCTCGACGCTGTAGTCTTTCTGCGCCGTGATCTCGACGACGAATGCGCCGCTCACATCAACGGCTTTAAAATCAGAAACATTGCGTTTTTCGCTTTGAACATTTCCCGAACCTTTTTCGCCGAAACACGCCGAAAAATTAAAAATCTTGCCCGTTATTTTCCCGAATGAAAAAATTCCCGCAAGACTTACACCGATAAAAAGCGCGATTATAAAAATTAAAATTCCAAGTTTTTTCATGATTCCTCCGATTGTTGAAAAGTATAACCGCAAACAAAAACGGTTTATTTCGGAGAAAAGTTCACGGGAATTTAAAAAAAGACGGAAATTTAATGACCTCTGGCAAAATACCAGTGCAGAAATCCCTGCACGATGCCGATCAAAAGACCGAAAAAGAATCCGAAAAATTCGATCGTCCGCAGATGTTCCTTGGCGACGGACATGATTAAATCTTCGAGTTTTTCGACCGGATAATTCATAATTTTTTCGCGCACGACGTTGCCGACATCGAATTCTTTGATCGCTTCGGGCAGTTTTTCCCGTGCGGCGGCAACGATCGTTTCGGTCAGCGAATCGCCGGCGGCGCGGACTTTTTCTTCGGATATGTGATCGGAAAGTTTGCCGATCGGCGCGGACAAGAATCCGTCTATTTGTTTGGCGAGAACGGAATTGATGATGTTTGAAGTTTCTTCGCGTTCGAGAATCGAGATCAAACCATTGGACAGCATTTTTTTGAGTTTGTCTTCCGAATCCGCGTGAAGCGTCTGGAGGATAGCGTCAATCGAATGCGGGCGAAGTTTTTCGAGCGTGTCGGTCAGATACGCCGACACCGAGCGCATCATTTCTTCGCCCTGCAGGAGCGAGAGAACGCCGTTCGTGATTTGCAGTTTCAGTCCGGCTAGCTGTTCCGGTTCGATCTTTCCGATAAGTTCCGGCACGGGACGCGCGAGCGCGTTGTCAATCGCCGTATTGATAAACTGCTGCGCTTCGACAGCGAAGTAATCGCCTTTCAACGTTTCCTCGATGCGTTTCGGAAGACTTTCATTGACGAGATCGTCAACTTCTTTCAAAAGATTGTCGCGCGAAACGAAAATTTTTTTGAAAAACGGAAGCTCTTCGTAAAAATCGTTGACCTCGTGTTTGATGATGGCGGAAATTTGATTGCGCGTGCGTTCTGCCGTTGCGAGTTCGGCTAATTGATGAACGATCGGCTCGATCTGTCCGGCGGCTTTTTCCTTGAGAAGCAAGATCGCGTCATCGGTGAACATCCGGTTGAGCGGCGTTTCGGTATTGGCGAAATCGTCAACTCTCCGGCTGATAAAATCCATAATTTTATCTTCAAAGCCGGGTTCATTTATAGCGGAACGAATCCGTGTTTCGAGAAAGTCGAGAATTTGATGAAAATTCTCATCCGTCACGACTTCGGAAACTCTCTGCGAAAGAACTTCGTCAACGCGGCGTTCGACAAATGCGTAAACGGTTTCAAAAGTTTCCTCGCGTTGCAAAACGTCTTCGATATGTTCGGCAATTTTTAATTGAAGCGAAGCGATGGCTTCCAGAACAGGTTCGCGGAGATTGTCGGGCAATGCTTCGACAAGCGACGGGTAATTTTGCGAAAGCAGTTCGCCGGCGAAAGATTGAACGAGGTCGTCAATTTTGCGGCGCAGAAAATCTTTTTCAAAAAGCTCTTCGAGAATCGTGTCCTGCGAAACGAGTTCTTCGCCGACGGCTTTGCCGATCGCCGTTGCCAGACGTTCACGATTGCGAGGCACCATTCCCTGCGGGAAAACGGTCAAACCTAAAACCTTGACCGGACGGCGCGGGCGAAAAAGCATCCTGACGGCGAGCCACGCCGCGCCGTATCCGTGCGCCGCGGCGACGAAAACGAGCAGACCGACCTGCACCCAGAGGTTATCGAAAAAATTAAAGACCGCTTGCGAAATTTCCATAAAAAAACGGCAGTAAAATTAAAATCTAAATATCAAAAAACCTGAAATCCTTTCGACCGCAGGCAAAATTCGGAAAAATCTTTCAGCCATTCGTAATCCGCGCTGTAATTTTTCCACTGCTCGTCTTCGTCCTTGTAGAGCGTGCCGTCGTCTTTCGCATCGGTGATGCTGAGGTCGGCGAAGATGCGCTTATCGGGTTCAAGTTTCGGCAAAATCTCGTCGCGGATCTTTTCGCCGATGAGATGCGCCTCGTCTTTGTCCAATTTTACGCCGGTCGCGTTGTATTCCATCTGGCGGATTTTGCCGTCGCTCATAATGTCGAAACTCTTGATGATTTCGAGCGCGGTGCGCCAATTCCACACGTTGGCGCGAAATTCGAAACCTTCCGCGCCGCTGTCCAACAAAGTAAAACTCATAATTTTCTCCCAAGAAAATGCTAAACGCCGGAGAGGTTTTTCGTCAATAAAGTTTAGCTTGATAAATTTTTAAGAGTTATAATTTTGGTGGTGTCGCAGAATTTATAATGAAAGAAACAAATTCGGAATAAGTGATAAGTGAAATGTGATAGCTGATAGCTGAAACCTTGATAAAACCTATCACTTATGACTTTTCACCTTTAACTTATTCCGAATTAAAAACCTTCAAAATTCAAACATCATAAAATTTGAGACACCACCATAATTTTTATAAAAGTTATGAACAAAAACGAGTATCTGCGTCGCATCGGAATCGAGGAAAACGAGATCGAACCGACGCTTGAAAATCTGAAAAAGCTGCAAAGACAGCATCTTTTGAAGGTGCCGTTCGAGAATCTCGATATTCACTGGAAACGCCCGATTTTATTGGACGCTGGTAAATTTTTTCAAAAGATAATCGGTGAAAAACGCGGCGGTTTTTGCTATGAACTGAACGGGCTTTTTAATGAACTTTTAAAAGAGATCGGCTATCAAACAAAAATAATTTCGGCGCGTGTCTTTAACGGCGAAGATTTCGGCGCGGAATACGATCACCTGGCGATCTTGACGCAAATCGGCGGCGAAGAATTTCTTGCTGATGTTGGTTTCGGCGATTTTACGGCGGAACCTTTGCAGTTTGTTTTGGACGAAGAACAAGAGGACGCAAACGGCATTTTTAAGATCAGAAAACGCGACGAAGAATATTTCGAGGTCGTCAAAAAAGAAGGCGAAACGTGGAGCAGCGAGTATATTTTTAAGAATCTGAGTCGTGATTTATCGGAGTTTGCGGGAATGTGCGGGTTTCATCAGACATCGCCCGAATCGCACTTTACGCGCGGTAAAGTCTGTTCGCTGATGACCCAAACAGGGCGCAAAACCTTGACCGATAAGAAATTTATCGAAACCGCGGGCGGCGAAAAACGCGAGACGGAAATAAATTCCGAAGATGATTTTAACGGAATACTTTTTCGTGAGTTCAACATAATCAGGACTAATTAACGATAAGAAAAATTTTATTTCAAGCATCTAATATTCGGGAATAAATTTACACGCGCGGAAACATTGTTAAAACAAACTGCGTAACACCAGATATTAGCGATGAACTGATTCGTAATTTTTACTGATAAAAAGGAGCAGTATTTTATGAGACGAAAACGCATTTTTCCGGTTGTTATTCTCGCTCTGCTGGCATTTGTTTCATTGGCGTGCAGCAGCCAACCCGAATTCGTGCCGAAAGGTAATTTTGCCGTCGGTACAAAGCTGGAAAATTTTACTTTGCCGGATGTTCACGGCGTCGAGCAGTCTTTTGACAAATTAAAAGGCGAAAACGGTGCGGTTTTGGTTTGGGTTTCGGCGCAGTGTCCGGTCGTTAAATCTTACAACGAAAGGATCAACCGTGTAGCCGATGAATTAAAAGCCAAAGGCATCAATTTGATCGGCATCAATTCAAATGCGACCGAATCGCTTGATTATGTTAAATCAAATGTGTCGGAAGTCGGTTATCAATTCCCCGTTTTGATAGATAAAGGAAACGTTCTGGCGGACAAACTCGAAGCGAGCGTTACGCCGGAATTTTATTATTTCGATCAGGAAAACGTCTTGCTTTATCACGGCGCGCTCGACAATGACCGTTCGGGAAAAAACGTAACGATCAATTATCTGCGCGACGCTTTTGATTCGGCATTGAATAAACAGCCGATCAAAACGAGCAAAGTAAATGCTTTCGGCTGCACGATCAAGCGCGCAGAGGCTAAATCATGAGAATTCTAGGTTTAATAAAACAGTTCGGACGCGGCGCGGAGAATAAATTTTTCCGCGCCGTATTTTTCATAAGTCTGTTTGCATTTTTCTCCCTTGCAAACTCCTGCACACAGACCGAAAATCCCGCGCAACAATCGCCTGCCGAGACAAAACCGCCGGCAGCCGATCCGCCGGGCGTTACGCAGATTGACGACGCGAAAATCAAACAGCTTCTCAAACCGAACGGCAAGCCTCTGCTCGTTAATTTCTGGGCGACGTGGTGCGGTCCGTGCCGCGAAGAATTTCCCGATCTCGTTAAAATTGACAACGAATATCGCGGAAAAATCGATTTTTTTACCGTTTCGCTCGATTTTATCGAAGAGATAGACGCGGCGGTGCCTAAGTTTTTGAGCGAAATGAAAGCCGAAATGCCGACCTATCTGCTCGTCAGCGCGGATGAAAACACTCTCATCTCCTCGATTGCCAAAGAATGGAGCGGCGCTTTGCCGTTCACGATTCTTTACAACGAAAAGGGCGAGATAACTTATATCCGGCAGGGAAAGGTAAACCATGAGACATTAAAGGGCGAAATTGAAAAAACATTGGGCGAAAAAAAAATGAGGCGAAATAGAGACCTTATTTTTGACGAAATTCATAATTGATTTGTGGTTAAATTCTCAAAAAGTCTATAATCCGTATTTCAAAAAGCTATGACAAAACCAATTTCATATTCGGATGCGGGCGTTTCGATTGACAATGCGAACGCGGCGGTCGAGAAGATCAAAACTTTTGCTAAATCAACATTTAACGAACGGGCTTTGACCGAGATCGGAAGTTTCGGCGGGATGTTTTCCGCCGCTTTTCCCGAAATGAGCGAGCCGATCCTCGTCGCCTCGGCAGACGGCGTTGGGACGAAATTAAAGATCGCGTTCGACACGGGAATTCATAACACGATCGGTCAAGACCTCGTTAATCACTGCGTCAACGACATTCTCGTCCAAGGCGCGCGACCGCTTTTTTTTCTCGACTATTTCGCGACCGGAAAACTTTCGCCCGATGTAACGGCTTCGGTCGTCGAAGGAATTTCTATCGCCTGCAAGGAAAACGGCTGTGTTCTGCTCGGCGGCGAAACGGCGGAAATGCCCGGATTTTATGCCGACGGCGAATATGATCTCGCCGGTTTTATCGTCGGCGTGGTTGATAAATCGAAGGTCATTGACGGCAAAAATATCAAGGCGGGCGACGTTGTTTTAGGTTTGCCTTCAAACGGTTTGCAGACGAACGGTTATTCTCTGGCGCGAAAACTATTTTTTGAAGTCGGCGGCTACAAAACCGATTCGTTCATCGAAGAAATCGGCACGACCGCCGGAGAAGCACTTTTGGAAAAACACACGAGTTTCTTAAAACCTCTTGATGATTTTCTGGATACGGGAAAAATAAAAGGCTTAGCGCACATCACCGGCGGCGGATTTTTGGAAAACATTCCGCGCATTCTGCCGGAAAATACTGCGGTCGAAATAAAACGCGGAACGTGGAACGAACTTCCCGTTTTCAGCTTGATGCAGAAATTGGGAAATGTTTCCGACAAAGAAATGTTCCGTACATTCAATATGGGAATCGGAATGATTGTCATTTGCGCGGAGGAAGATAAAGAATCTTTAAAAGAAAATTTGGCGGAGTGTTTTGAGATCGGGAAAATCATTGAAGGAAATAAAGAAGTCAAAATTATTTAGATTATTTTCACTAGCATGGAGTATGAGGATGAAAATTATTCTGACAATGTTTCTTTTATTTTTATTCGTAAATAGTACCTTTTCACAGAAATTAGAATGGTTAGAAAAGATGCGGAAAGTGAATCTGCTTTCTGATACTTATGAAGATGTAATAAAAATCTTTGGAATACCAGTTGATGGAACTTCCGAAAGAGAATTAATAGAGGATTTTAATGTCAAAGAAGGAAGAGTTGATGCTATTTTTGAATCAGGAGAATGTGTCATTACAGACTATAGTAATGGAAAGCCTATTGGTTGGAAGGTTCCCGCATATACTGTAAGTAGTTTGTATTTTAGCCCTACCAAAAGGATAAAATTAAACAAATTCATAAAAATATTAAATTTAAAACTTACAGACTTTCATTCTTATGAAGTTAGTGACGTGCCTGGAGCTTTTATTTATGAAAACGACAAAACAGGATTTCATTTTAGTGTTGACCGAAAAGGAAAAGTAGAAGGCATTGGTTTTCGACCTCCAGAGAAATTAGATTATTTACATTGTCAATAATACTTTCAAAAATCTAAATGAAACTCGGCATTTTAATTTCAGGACGCGGCTCGAATATGACGGCGATCGCCCGTGCCGTTCAGAGCGGCGCGATTCCCGATTCCGAAGTCGTGGTCGTCATCAGCGATAAACGAAGCGCACAGGGCTTGGAACGGGCGAAAGAGCGCGGAATAGAAACGCTTGTCATCGCGCGAAACGGGCGCGCGCGCGAACAGCACGACGCGGAGATAATCGCTGAATTAAAAAAGCGAAATGTCGAACTCGTCTGTCTCGCCGGTTATATGCGGCTTTTGTCAAAGGATTTTATCCGCGCTTTTCCCGATAAAATTATAAATATTCATCCGAGTCTGCTTCCCTCTTTTCCCGGACTCGACGCGCAGGCGCAAGCCATTGATTACGGCGTTAAAATTTCGGGCTGCACGGTTCATTTCGTTGACGAGCATCTCGATCACGGCGCGATCATTCTGCAAAAAGCGGTCGAAGTTGCAGACACGGACACGGCGGAAACTCTTTCGGCGAAGATTTTGGAACACGAACACGCGCTTTATATTGAAGCCCTGAAACGAATCGTCAAAGGAAATTATAAAATTGCCGGAAGGCGCGTTTATTTACAAAATCCCTGAATCGCTTTGACAGAAACGCCCTTTTTCATTAAACTCTAGAGTTTCACTTTTGTAGTGGAGGATGAATAAATATGCCAAAGAGAACATATCAACCGAACAACCGCCGCCGCGCAAAGAAACACGGGTTTCGCGCACGGATGGCGACCAAGAACGGACGCGCAATATTAAAACGCCGCCGGGCGAAAGGACGCAAGAGACTGACGGTTCTGCATTACTAAGTTTTTGCTTGCCGAAAGCCGGGCGTTTGCGAAAACCCGCCGAATTCCGCCGCGTCTATACGAACGGAAAACGATTTGAAGGGCGTTTTATGACGGTTTTTATCACGCCGTCTGAAACGCCGTTTCAG
This sequence comes from Pyrinomonadaceae bacterium, assembly GCA_041940425.1. Lineage (GTDB taxonomy): Bacteria > Acidobacteriota > Blastocatellia > Pyrinomonadales > Pyrinomonadaceae > DATHTS01. The sequence goes on along the minus strand of JBGTSF010000032.1, from coordinate 26,803 downwards.
CGTTTGGGAATCACGGCTTCGCGCAAGGCGATCGGCAACGCGGTTCAGCGCAATCGCGCCAAGCGGCTTTTGCGGGAAGCCTTTCGTTTAAGTAAAGCGAAACTTAGCGAACTAGATATAAAATTCGATTGGGTTTTAAATGCGCGCCGGGCTTTGCTTTCGGTCAAATTGGATAAACCGCTCGCGGAATTTCGGCAAATTATAGAGAAAATAAAGGCTGACAAAAGTTTTACAAACAAAGGCGAATAAACTCTCGTAAGGTTTAGTTATAATGAAGTATGCGGTTTTAGGCTTGATCGAACTTTACAAGGCGTTTATATCGCCTTTTTTGCCGCCCGCCTGCCGTTTCGAACCGACCTGTTCTGAATATGCAAAACAAGCGGTCGAAAAATACGGCGCGATCAGGGGCAGTTGGCTCGGCGTAAAGCGCATCGTACGCTGTCAGCCTTTCAGCAAAGGCGGATACGATCCGGTCAAGTGATTTGCAATTTGCGATTGCCGATTTTCGATTGGTCAAAACATTAAAGTTTTGAAACTTTTCTTAAATCGCAAATCGCAAATCTAAAATCGCAAATGTAAATAATGGAAAATTCTAATCAATCAAATCAACTGAGATTCTTTCTCGCGGCGGCACTTTCGATGATGGTGCTTTTCGGCTGGTCGTATTTTTTCGCGCCGCCTCCACCGCCGCCAACCGCCGACAATGCTAATACGGCGCAGACGCAGAATGCGAACGCGCCGCAAACTGCCGCAAACCAACCAACTCAGCAAACAGCACAAACCGCGCCGAATCAGACGGCGGAAACGGCAAATGTTCCCGACACAAATCCGAACAAAACAATTACGGTTAAATCGCCGCTTTACGAAGTAAAATTCGATTCGAAGGGCGCTTTGGCGACAAGCTGGATTTTGTTAAAAAATAAATCTCCGAAGGGCGAAACTCCGCTCTATGCCGACGGTTCGAACGGAGAAAATCAAATTCCGCTTCAGCTTATTTCGCAGGAAGCCCTAAACCGCAGCCCGCGCGAAATTCCTTTCCGGCTTTCGACCGGCGATCCGAATCTGGATAGCTTTCTCAACCAGCGTAATTATCAGGTCTCGGTCAATGAAGAAAACATCAGTCTAAACGAAGGCGAAGAGAAGAAAATCGAATTCGTTTTACGCGACGAAGCGAGCGGCATCGAAGCCGTCAAATCATTTACTTTTCGCGGCGACAGCTACATTTCGGATCTGAATCTGAAAGTAACCAGAAACGGTCAGCCCGTGCCGAACACCAAACTTTTGATCGGCGCGAGCATCGGCGACCACGCGATCAATTATCATACTTTTTATCATATCGAATCCGAAGCGGTCGCTTCGGTAAACGGCGACATCGAGCGTCATCAGGGTTATTACTCGTTTGAATACGACGCGAATAAGAACAGCACTTTAGCGGTTAACGGCAATGTAGATTGGGCGGCGGTTGCCGACGCTTATTTTGCGATGGCGGCGATTCCTTCGACACAGGTTCAAGGTCTCGAATATCGCGCCTCGAAATACGAAGTTCAAACCGAACCGTTTTTTTACAGCATCTTTCAATGGATCACGCGAAGTCCCGAAACAAAGGAAACTCGCCATCTCGTAACGGCTTATCTTCCCGTTCCGGCAGACGGTTCGACGACGAAAATTTTTACCGGACCGAAAGATTACTTTTTGCTTTCACAACTTAACGATGATCTGACTCAAGCCGTCGGAAGAACGATCGTCATCGAAGATTTGATTAATTTCAGTAATTACTCGGCGGTTCGCTGGTTTGTTAAACCGCTTACCACGCCGATTCTTTCTGCGCTGCATTTTTTCAATACTTTCACACATAATTACGGCGTTTCGATCATCCTTTTCACATTGCTTTTTTATTCCCTTTTGTTCCCGCTTCGCTGGTCGCAGTCAAAATCATTTAAGAAAGCGCAGAAGAACGCGCCGAAAATGAAAGAGATTCAAGACCGCATGAAGGAGCTTCAGAAGCAGGGCGTTCCGATGGACGATCCGCGGATGCGCGAAGTTCAGATGGAACAATTGCGGATGATGAAAGGCGCGGTCCCGCTCGGCGGCTGTCTGCCGATGCTTTTGCAATTCCCTTTGCTCATCGCGTTTTACACGGCGGTAACGGTTTCTCTGGCGATCCGGCAGGCTTCGTTTTTATGGCTTCCCGATCTGTCGGCGGGCGACCCGTATCATATTTTGGAATTCGCTTTTGCCATCTCGATGATTCTTTCGATGAAGTTTATGCCGACGACCGCCGCCATTACGCCGGAACAGCAGATGCAGCAAAAGATGATGACGTATCTCATGCCTGTCATGATGCTCTGGATTATGTGGAGCGCGCCTGCCGGTCTTTTGCTTTACTGGTTTACGGGAAATATTATTATGTTCGGTCAGCAGCTTATTATTAACCGGATCAATAAAACCGATGAACCGCCGACCGAAGAAGTAGTCGAAAGCATTCCGAAAAATGCGAAAAAGGTTAAAACAAAACCGAAGCTTTCGACATCTTAGATTTTGAAAAAATTTAATTAACTATGAATGAAGTTTGTCAAAAAGCCGAAACTTTTTTATCGGAACTTTTTTCCGAAATGAATTTTAATTTGAATATCTCGTCCGAATGGAATGATGAAGGCTGTCATCTTAATCTAAGCGGCGACGACGCTTCGCTCGCTTTGAGCGAGAACGGCGAGATGCTCGACGCTCTGGAAACGATTCTGTTTCAGGTTTACGGGCGCGAACTCGACCGCGAGCATCGTTTTATCTGCGATGCCGACGGTTTTCGCCAGACG
>JBGTSF010000032.1:0-23891 GCA_041940425.1 Pyrinomonadaceae bacterium | reverse complement strand
GCGAACTCGACCGCGAGCATCGTTTTATCTGCGATGCCGACGGTTTTCGCCAGACGCGCAAATCCGAACTCGTGGCGATGGCGCGTTTTGCCGCGCAGAACGTAAGAAAAACCGGGCGACCGTTTACCTTTGGCGTTCTAAATTCGACCGAACGCCGCGTCATCCATCTCGCATTGCAGTCGGAAGAAGATCTGCAAACCGAATCAATCGGTGTCGGCAGAGACCGGCGTTTGCAGGTCATTCATAAATAGAAAAATCTTTTCAGGTTGATTAGTTTCAAAAATTAAAATCCGAAAAGATTTTGATTTTTATCTTTTCAGCCTTTTATTTTTAGTGAATTTTATATGTCCGATACGATCGTCGCATTAGCAACTCCAACGGGGCGCAGTGGTATTGGTGTCATCAGACTCAGCGGAAAAAATTCACTTGCGATCGTTCGGCGGCTTATCTCTCAAAGTGATTTCGATCCCGAACCGCGCTATGCTCATCTGAAAAAAATCTATGATATCGAAACCGGCGAGATTCTCGATGAGGTTATCATACTTTATTTCCAGTCGCCGCACTCGTTTACGGGCGATGACGTCGTCGAAATAAGCTGTCACGGTTCGCCCGTCGTTTTAAGACGGTTAATTGATTTTTGCCTGAAACTCGACGCGCGGCTTGCCGAACCGGGAGAATTTTCGCTTCGCGCCTTGGCGAACGGTCGAATCAATCTGGCGCAAGCCGAAGCGATCCGCGATCTGATTGATTCTCAAACCATTTCCGCCGTCAAACAATCCGTCAGACAAATGCAGGGCGAAGTTTCCAACCGGCTTCAGCCTATTAAAGACGATCTACTCGAAGTTATCGTGATTCTCGAATCGGCTCTGGAATTTGTCGAGGACGATCTGCCTGATTTTCAATTTGAAAATATTATAAAAAAACTCGAATTTGTTTCCTCCTCGATTTCTAAATTCGCTTCGACCTATCAAGCCGGAAAACTTTTACGCGAAGGTCTTTCCGTCGCCATCGTCGGTCGCCCGAATGTCGGAAAATCCAGCCTTTTTAACGCGCTGCTCGGTCAGGAAAGAGCCATCGTAACCGATATTGCCGGCACGACGCGAGACCAGATTCACGAAAAAATTTCCATTAACGGGATTCCCGTATCGCTGATTGACACCGCCGGTTTGAGGGAAACTTTTGATGTTGTTGAAAGCATCGGAGTCGAACGGGCGAAACGTTCGATGGCTGATGCCGATTTTATCATTGTTTTGCTCGACGGTTCTCAAAAAATGACAGCGGAAGATTTAGCTCTTATTAATGATGTTGACGGGTTAAGTCATATAATTGCAATAAATAAGAGCGATTTAAAACAAGTGTTTCTTGATTTAGACGGTTCTCGAGTCGTTAGAATTTCAGCTAAGACCGGTGAAGGTCTTGAAGATTTACAGAATTCTATGATCGAACCTTTTATGAATTCCGGTGACGACAATTCCGGTTTTCTCATTTCCGATGCCAGACATTATGATTTGCTTTTAAGAGCGAAGTTGGAAGTAGATAATTCGATTTCTCTTCTTTATCAAAGTGTAAGTGAAGAAATAACTTTGATCGGTCTTCACAACGCTTTAAATTATCTTGGAAGTATAACCGGCGAAACAACGACCGAAGATATGTTGACGCAAATTTTTTCGACATTTTGTATTGGTAAATAACTGAGTTTGGAGAGTATAAAGACTATGATTTTCGATGAAAAGTTTGATGTAATCGTGATCGGTGCGGGACATGCCGGATGTGAAGCCGCCTCTGCCTCAGCCAGACTCGGGGCAGAAACAGCTCTGGTAACGATCAACCTCGATCTGATCGGTCAAATGTCATGCAACCCGGCAATCGGCGGAATAGCAAAAGGGCATGTCGTTCGGGAAATAGATGCGTTGGGCGGAATTATGGGGCGTGTTATTGACCGCACGGGCATTCAATTTCGTCTTTTAAACCGTTCGCGCGGTCCGGCGGTTCAATCACCCAGAGCGCAGGCTGATCGTGGTTTTTATCGAATCGAAATGCGAAAAGTTCTTGAAGCTACTCCGAATTTGCATCTCAGACAAGGTGTGGTTATCAAGCTAATTGTTAAGAATAAACGAGTTATCGGTGTTGAGCTACAGGATTCGAGAAGAATTCAGGCGAAAGCCGTTATAGTTGCTGCCGGTACATTTTTAAATGGAATTATACATTCCGGTCGCCAAACTTATTCGGCTGGTCGAGCCGGAGAACCGGCTTCGATCGAACTTGCCGAATCTTTAAAATTACTCGGCTTCCCTGTCGGACGATTAAAAACCGGAACTCCGCCGCGTCTGGATGGCAGAACCATTGATTGGGATGCTTTCGAACCCCAACTGCCCGATGATGAACCAGTTGCCTTCTCGTTTTCAACTACTGAAATAACACAGCCTCAGCTTAATTGCCATATTGGATACACGAATGAAAAACTTCACGATTTTATCAGAAATAATTTAGATCAGTCACCACTTTATTCCGGCAAAATCAAAGGTGTGGGACCTCGTTATTGCCCATCTATTGAGGATAAAGTCGTAAAATTTTCGGATAAAAACCGTCATCAACTTTTTTTGGAGCCGGAAGGACATAATACTAATGAAATCTATCTAAACGGTTTTTCGACATCGCTTCCGTCTAACTTGCAAGCCGAACTGTTACGGATGATTCGAGGGTTTGAAAATGTAAAAATTATTCGTCCGGGATATGCTATCGAATATGATTTTGTTGATCCGCGCGAATTATATCCGACTTTGGAAACCACACGGGTTAAAGGGCTGTTTTTTGCCGGACAAATTAATGGGACGACCGGCTACGAGGAAGCCGCTTGTCAGGGATTAATGGCGGGAATTAATGCCGTTTTGTGCCACGTGCTACATCATCAGCCTTTAATTCTTGGCAGAGATGAAGCCTATATCGGAGTATTAATAAATGACCTCATTCATCACGGGGTGGATGAGCCATATAGATTGTTCACATCGCGTGCCGAATCCCGTCTAAGCCTAAGACACGATACCGCTGATAGAAGACTTTCGCCAAAAGGATATAAAATAGGTTTACTTTCTGATACGGAATGGCAAAAATTTAATCAAAAACGCGATAAAACTGCAAAGCTCAGAAATTATCTGGATAATGAAAGATTTAAGCGTTCAACCAAAGAATATAATATTATCTCGCAATTAACGGGTTTTGAACTTGGAGATTCATTTTCCCTTTCCCAGCTTTCGATGCGACAAGGTATTACGCCTGAGATTATATATAAATTTATTCCCGAAAGTATTAAACACGAAATAACGCTTTCGGATATAAAAACAGCACTGGCTGATTCGTTATATAGCGGATATATCGAATCACAAAAAGCGGCAAACGAAAGAGTTAACCGGAATGATTCGTTAAAAATACCCATAGATTTCAAATACACGAATATAAGCGGGCTTTCAAACGAAATGGTCGAAAGACTTGAACGTGCTAAACCGCAAACATTTGAACAAGTTAGAAAAATTCCAGGTTTGACGCCCGCGGCAATCTCAACCGTCCTGGTAAGTCTGAGCACGGTTAAAAAAGTTCAAACTTAAGCTCATTGTGGCACATACCACAAAAAATTTTTACAAAAAAGTTTCCTAATCTGAAAGTGATTGATAAATAACAAAAAAAATGTTAATTTCAATTTACTTCAAATATAAAAAAAATGGGAAAAATAATAGCTGTAGCCAATCAAAAAGGCGGCGTCGGAAAAACCACAACCGCGGTAAACCTGGCGGCAGGTCTGGCAATCGAAGAAAAAAAAGTTTTACTTGTGGATGCCGACCCGCAGGGAAATGCAACATCGGGATCGGGAATTCCGAGAATGATGTCGAGAAAAACACTGTATAATGCAATTGTGGGAAACGAAGCGGTAGATAGTATTATATTGACAACCGAATTACCTCTGTTTTTTGTAATCCCATCCGACAAAAATCTTGCGGGTGCGGAAATCGAATTGGTTGATGTTCATAAAAGAGAATTCATTTTAAAGACTTTATTAAATAATATAAAGAAGGACTATGATTACATAATTATTGACTGCCCGCCCTCGCTCGGACTACTGACAATTAACGGTTTAACCGCGGCGGATTCGCTGTTAGTTCCTATACAATGTGAGTATTTTGCCTTGGAAGGAGTAACCGAACTTTTTGACACACTCGCAAGATTAAGAAGAGGATTAAATCCGCAACTTGCAATCGAGGGATTATTGCTGACAATGTATGATGAAAGAACAAACTTATCGGCAGCGGTTGCCCAGGATTTGAGAGATTTTTATGGGACACAGGTATTAAAGACAGTAATTCCGAGAAATGTTCGTTTGGCTGAAGCTCCAAGTTATGGAAAACCCATAATTCTATACGATATAAGATCAAGAGGGGCAGAAAGCTATATGCAACTAGCAAAGGAGATATTAAGTCATGAGTAGAAAAGCTTTAGGAAAAGGCTTAAGTGCTTTGATTGCACAAGATACAGGAACCGAAAAAGAGAATATTACAGAAATTGATGTAGATTTGATTGACCCGAACCCCGAACAACCGCGCACGAGATTTCCCGAAGAAAATCTGAATGAACTGGCACAGTCAATAAAAAATAACGGGATAATCCAACCGATAATTGTCAGGGGAAATAATAATAGATATGAGATTGTTGCGGGTGAAAGACGTTGGCGCGCCGCACAAAGGGCGGGATTGCAAAAAGTTCCGGTTGTCGTAAAAAATGTATCTGATGATAAACTTCTCGAATTAGCGCTTATTGAAAACATTCAGCGGCAGGAGTTAAATGCTGTCGAAGAAGCTAAAGCATACCGCAAACTCGTTGATACAATTGGGCTTACACAGGAAATGATTGCCGAAAGAGTCGGAAAAAACAGGACAGTTGTTACAACCTATCTGAGACTTTTGAAGTTGCCGCGGGAAATACAGAAATTGATCGAAGAGGAAAAAATTTCTGCCGGACACGGAAGAGCGCTGCTGATGACCGATGATCCAGAAGATCAGAAGCGGATAGCGAATATGATAGTCGAAATGTCGTTATCGGTAAGGGAGGCGGAAAAGGCGGTGAAGAGGGTTAAACGCGGCGGCGGGAAAGCCATTGAAAAGGATAAGCAAAAACCAAAAATTGACGCGAATACCAAAGCGGCAGAAACAAAATTGAAAAGACATCTGGGAACGAATGTTACGATAATCCCGGACGGAAACGGGACGGGCGGGAAAATTCATATCGAATACTACGGCGAAACCGATCTCGACCGAATTTACAAAATAATTCTTAAAAAATAAAAGGGAAGAGAAACAATCCAAAATTGATTTGCTTTCAATTGAGGGAGAAAGCAAAATAATTTTGGATTTATATTTTATGGAGAAAAAACGATTAACGGAGATGGTTTCCTGCGCGGGCTGAGTGGCAAAGCTCGCCCCGGGCGACCTTGCTCAAGTTTTGAGTAAACTTCCGCAACAGAATAATGAGAATATAATCGTCGGATTTGAAACGGCTGACGATGCGGGTGTGTTCCGTCTGAATGAAAACACGGCTCTTGTTCAAACGCTCGATTTTTTTACACCGGTGGCGGATGAACCGAAAATTTACGGGCAGATCGCAGCGATAAATTCACTTAACGACATCTATGCGATGGGCGGAACGCCGTTGACCGCGCTTTCGATAGTTTGTTATCCGCAAAAAGGCGACTGGGAAGTTTTAGGGGAAATACTGAAGGGCGGACAAACAGCGTTAAATAGAGAAAATGTGGTCGTGTTGGGGGGACATTCAGTGGATGATCAGGAGATAAAATTCGGTTACGCGGTAACCGGAATTGTTGACCCGAAAAGGGTTATTACGAATTCGGGAGCGGAAAAAGATGATGTTTTAATTTTGACAAAACCAATCGGGACGGGTGTCATAAGCACGGGCATAAAGTTCGAAAAAGCAAGCGAGGCGGCAATAGAAGCGGCGCAAAAAACAATGACTATCTCGGCGCGCGAAGCATCGAATATAATGCGGAAACACGGTGCGAACGCCTGCACGGACATAACCGGATTCGGTTTGCTCGGTCATGTGTTTGAAATGGCGAAAGCGAGTAATATCACGATGCGGATCGAATCAAAAGAAGTTCCGCTCTTGCCGGATGTATTGGAATTGATCGGTGAAAAAATGCTGACGAGGGGCGATAAGAACAACCGCGTGTATGTCGGGGAAACGGTTAAAATTTCCGAAAGAGTATCGAAAGAAATGCAGAGCGCACTGTTCGATCCGCAGACCGCGGGGGGATTGTTGATCAGCGTCAAAGAAGAAAAAGTGCCGGATTATCTAAACGAGATCGAGGGGGCGAAAGTCATCGGAAAAGTCGAAGAGTATTCGGGATTTTTAATCGAAGTGGAATAGAATATAGAAGATGTATTTGTTTATACTTGAATCAATCGGAACATCGGAGCTGATCTTGATCGGGATCGTGGCGTTGATCATTTTCGGTCCGAGAAAATTGCCGCAGATGGCGAGAACTATCGGAAAGACGATGGCTGATTTTAGAAGAACGACTTACGAATTCAGGTCAACCTGGGAAAAGGAAGTAAATTTTGAAGAGACCGAATCACGACCGAAAAACGTCAACAGCGAAACGATACCGATAGAAAGTTCCGTCGAAACGGAAAACAAACAACTCGCCGACAACAATTCTATAGTTACGCCCGAGATCAAGGAAATAAGCTCGTCAGAAGCGGAAAAAATACTGGCATCGCAGGAGAAAATAAAAGAACAAAAACCTCAGTTGGAAAAAAAAGAAGAAAATGATAAACGAAGTTGGCTGTAGAGAGTAAGCTCACGATTGACGGAAAAAAATGGTAGAGAATACGGAACGTGAAACGGAAAGATTAGGCGGGGAGATGTCTTTTTTAGAGCATCTTGACGAACTACGCAAGCGGCTGGTTAATTCCGTCATCATAATTCTGCTGGCATTTGTCGCCTGCTGGTTTGTGTCGGATAAAATTTACGATTTTCTTTCCGTTCCGGTTCGACGGGCTTTGTCCGAAGCACAGAGAAGAGAAGTTCCGATTCAGGAGGGCTTAACGGGAAATGAAAAAATACTTCCGTTAACGGAGTTGAAAGAAGGGGAAAAGGTTAAATACGTTTTCGACAAAGCGACAAAGATCGGCGTCAGCGTTCTCTCGCCGGGAACTTCGGTTCAGGCGGTTGTTGCCAAAGACACACAGGGAAAAGTCGGCTTATTTACGGACGAACCGATCACCACGAGCAACGCGATTATCCCGCAGGGCGTTCGGCTGCCGGTAGATGTTGAAATTGGAGATTTGAGCGAACCCAGCGCGGATGAAAGTTTGATCGTCACGACGGCGACCGAACCGTTTACGTTATATGTAACGGTTTCGCTATATGCGGCAATCGCTTTTTCGATTCCGCTTTTGTTATGGCAGGTTTGGGGATTTATCTCGCCGGCTTTATACAAACATGAAAGAAAATATGTAACACCGTTTATCTTGTTATCCTCGATCTCGTTCGTCGGCGGCGCGGCGTTCGCTTATTATGTGTTGTTCCCGCCGGCGGTCAGGTATCTGCTCGGACTCGGCGAGGATTTTCGGCTGCTTTTAAGAGCGACCGATTATTTCGACTTTATAACCTTGATTATGCTGGCAATGGGAATCATTTTTCAGATGCCCGCCATAACCTACGTTTTATCAAGAATCGGGATCGTTTCAGCGCAATTTTTGATAAGCAATTGGAAGATTGCATTGATCATAATTTTGATCGTCGCGGCTTTTGTTTCGCCGACCGCCGATATTCCGAATCTGATGCTGTTTGCCGTGCCGATGATCGTGTTATACATCTTCTCGATTTTTATCGCGTGGTTTTTCGGTAAAAAACGCAAGGTTGGAGAACCGGCGGAAAATATATAAATCAATAAAAGCAACCACTTCAAGTGCCGAAAGCATCTTGAATAATTACAGATTTGTGTCTAAAATCTTAGACGACCGTTAAGCCTGAAAACGAGTTAAATATTTAAGGAGTTCTAGAGTTATGTTTAAAAAGGAACTGTTTGGCAAAATTGCAATTTTAGTTTCCGTATTTTCAATCGGCGTGTTGCCCGCATTTGCGCAGGAAGAAACACCGAGTCAAGACCCTTTGACAAAACCGCGAAAGGTCAGAGAAGAGATTGATAAAATTTATAAAGATTGGGTGAACAAGGATGTCGCCTATATCATCACGAAAGAAGAGAAAAAAGCGTTTGAAAAATTAAAAACCGACGAGGAGCGCGAAAATTTTATCGCTAACTTCTGGCTCCGGCGCGACCCGAATCCCGACACGGAAGAAAACGAATTTCGTGAAGAGTTTTACGAGCGCATCGCCTATGCCAACGAACATTTCGCTTCGGGCATTCCGGGTTGGAAAACCGACCGCGGCAGGATCTATATTACATGGGGCAAACCTGATTCGGTCGAATCGCACCCGTCGGGCGGCGCATATGACCGACCCGTCTATGAGGGCGGCGGTTCGACGACGACCTATCCGTTTGAAGTGTGGTTTTACCGGCATCTCGAAGGAGTCGGCACGGGAATCGAGATCGAATTTGTTGATCCGACCGGAACGGGCGAATACCGGATTGCCCGCAGCCCGTATGAAAAGGACGCGCTGGCGATGGTGCCGGGCGCGGGGTTGACGCTTAACGAACAACTCGGTTTGTCGAGCAAGGCGGATCGTTTACTAAGCGGTTACAACGGCACGAACAGTTATATGCGTGAGCAAGATATGCCGTTTCGCCGAATGGAGATAATTCAAGCTCTCAGCACGCCGCCGCAGGTCAAATACAGCGATCTACAGGCATCTCTGACCGATTCGCCGGTGGTTGACAATAATCCGCTCGAATTTGAACTGCGGGTTGATTTCTTCCGTCAATCTGACGATCGCGTCGTTACAGCCTTTACCGTCCAAGCCGAGAACAGCGAACTTTCCTTTAAAGACATCGGCGGGCTTCCGACGGCGAGAATGAATATTTTCGGGCGCATCGTAGCGGTGTCGGGCAAACGGTCGGGAATTTTCGAAGATTCGGTAACGACAAACGCCACCGCCGAAGAACTGGCTGACACGAGAAATCGAAAATCGGTTTACCAGAAGGCGGTCGCGCTGACACCGGGCAGATACAAAGTTGATGTCGTTGTCCGCGATGTCGAAACGGGCAGTAAAGGCATTCGGACGATCGGTTTCGAAGTTCCGAAATACGAAGATTCGAAACTGGCGACCTCGACGCTGATTCTCGCCACCAAGCTCCGTCAGACGACCGAACAGGACATCGGCGCAATGTTCGTCATCGGCGACGCGAAGGTCATTCCGAATCTTTCCAGCACCTATCAGCAAGGTCAGGAAGTCGGCATTTATTTGCAGGTTTACAATTCCGGTATTGACCAGACGACGCTTCGTCCGGCGGTCGAGGTCAACTATATTCTGACGAAGGACGGGAAAGAGCTTCTCAACCAGCCGGAAACGTGGGACGGCTTAAGCGATTCCGGTCAGCGTCTGACTTTGGCGAGACTTCTGCCGACTGCCGGAATGCAGCCGGGCGAATATGAGATCAAGATCAAGATCGTGGACAAAGTTCCGAACGCGGAGGGTAAAGTTCAAACTTTAACTCCCTCGGCAAAATTTACGATCACGAAATAATTTGCCGAATATTATTTAACTCGAAAAGCCGATGTTTTCCGAAAGCATCGGCTTTAATCTTTTCAATGGAAACAGAAAGACTGATTTTGAGATTATACAACGAGCAGGAAAAGCATCTATTAATCGAACTTTTCTCGGACGAAGATGTGATGCGGCACGTTGATACCGGCGTATTAACGGTTGAAAAAGCCGAAGCCTTGTGGCAAAAACTTATCGAAGATTTTTATCCGAAAGGCAAAAATACGATCTACGCGGTTTTTGCCAAAACGGGCGAAAGTTACATCGGACACGCTTCGATCCGCCCGCGTCCCGATAAAACGGAAGATTGGGAAATCGGCTATATTCTGCGAAAAGAAGAATGGGGCAAAGGCTTTGCGACGGAGATCGCCCGAAGACTGGTTAAATTCGGTTTTGAGGATTTGAAACTGACCGAAGTTTTCGCCACGATTGACGACGAAAATTCGGCTTCGATCAAGACGGCTGAAAAAGCCGGAATGAGATTTTCTCATTACGAACACGACGAACAGGGAAGATTTTCCGTTTATTCGATAAAAGGTCAGAACGGGGAGCGGTAGCGACCTGCTCCTTTGTCGTTAAAACAGATCGCTACCGCTCCCCGTTCTGACTGAAGTTTTCATACCAGAGCTGAAAAACGAGCAGAGTCCAAAGCTGTTTATGATGCGAAGCGGTATTTTTTTCGTGTTCTTTGATGAGTCTCTGAACGAATGTTTCGTTAAAAAGTCCTTGTTCTTTTAATCTTTTCGGCGCGAGCAGATCGTGCATCAGAGGATTGAGCCGACCTTTGAGCCACTTAGCAATCGGAATACCGAAACCTTTTTTCGGGCGTTCGAGAATCTGTTTCGGCAGAAGCGGTTCGACCGCCTTTTTTAAAATATATTTTCCCTTGTTGCCTTTGAGTTTGTAATCCAGAGGAAGCGAAGCGGCAAACTGCGCGATGCGCGGATCTAAGAAAGGCGCGCGGACTTCGAGTGAAACCGCCATCGAAGCGCGGTCAACTTTCGTGAGGATGTCTTCCGCCATATAAAAATTCATATCGAGAAACTGCATCTGCTCGATCTCGTTCGCCGCGTCGCAAATTTTCAGTAAATCCTTCGCGCCTTTGTAAATGTCGCCGCATGATTTGGCGAGAACTTCATCGGATAAAAGATAATTTTGCTCGTCAATCGAAAACGAACCGAACCATGTGTGATGGCGCGTGACAGTATCGTATTTCGAAGCCGCGACAAAACGCTTTGCTTTGTAATCGAACGAAAGATTTTTTGTCGAAACGGGAAGATTTTTAACGAGCGGTTCGATCAGCCCGCTGCGTAAAAATTGCGGGACTTTTCCATACATACTCGCCACTTTATGCCCGTAATACATCGGGTAACCGGCGAAAATCTCATCGCCGCCGTCGCCGCCGAGCGCGACCGTTACGTGCTTGCGGACAAACCGCGAGAGCATAAAGGTCGGCAATAGAGAGCCGTCCGAAAGCGGTTCGTCAAGCCATGAGCCGATCTCCGAAATCAGATCAGCCGCTTTTTCGACGCTCAGTTTTTCCTCGTAGTGTTCGGTGTCGAGATGTTTAGCCACGCGCCGCGCGTGTTTCGATTCGTCAAAAGAATCTTCCTCGAAACCGATGGAAAAAGTTTTGATTTTTTCGCTCGCCTCACGAGCCGCAAAAGCCGCGACGGTCGAAGAATCAACACCGCCGGAAAGCAAAATGCCGAGCGGAACATCGGAAACCAGGCGCATTTTCACGGCATCGCCGAGCAGTTCGCGCAAATCTTCCGCCGCTTTTTTAAAAGTCGGCGTGCTGCCGTTTTTATGAAACGTCAGATTCCAGTAACGGCGCGTTTTCACTTCGCCGTTTTCCACCGATAAAAAATGCGCGGCGGGAAGTTTGTAAATATTTTCGTAGATCGAAAACGGCGCGGGAACGTAATCGAACGACAGATAACGGCGCAGAGCGTCAGTATTGATCCCGGTTTTGACCGACGGATTGGCGAGCAGGACTTTGAGTTCCGAAGCAAAGATCAATTTCCCGTCAAACACGCCGTAATAAAGCGGCTTTTCGCCGAACCGATCACGCGCGATGAGAAGTTTTTTCTTTCGTTTGTCCCACAAGGCGAAGGCGAACATTCCGTTGAGATGTTCGAGCAGAGCGTCGCCGTGTTCTTCGTAAAGATGCGGCAAAATTTCCGTGTCGCTCTTTGTTTCAAATTTATGCCCGCGCTGTTCGAGTTCTTTTCTGACTTCCTTGAAATTATAAAGCTCGCCGTTCATCACGACGACGACCGATTTGTCTTCTGAATAAACCGGCTGTTCGCCCGTGTGCAGATCAATGATCGAAAGCCGCCGCATTCCGAGCGCGACCTGTTCGTCAAGCCACAAACCTTCCGAGTCGGGACCGCGATGCTTCATCCGCTCGCACATCCGATGAAGAACGGCTTCACCATTTTGCGAAGTTTTATTTTCTAAATTTATCCAACCTGCTATTCCGCACATTTATTGTTTGATCTTTTGAGATTAATTAAGCCGCGATTGCCAGTAGTTCCTCTACTTCCGGCGTAAAAGCGAGCGGCAAAAAATCTTCTTTATCGCAAACTGTCATGTCGCCCGCTTCATCGCGCACCCAAACGCCGTTTTCGCCGAATTTGACGAGATACAATTTTCGCGGAATCAACAACCTCGCGTCTTCGGATTCAAGACAGATCGCCCAAATTTCTTCGAGATTTTTCGGCTGTTCGACGACCTTAAATTTAAATTCACGCGAAGGTTTTTGCTTTCCCTGCAAAATCAAACCGGCTTCGATAACGCTGGCTTTTAATTGTTCGAACCTTTCATTTTTCATCGCTTTGACCATTCCTCGACCAAACTTTTTAATTCGCGTATTTGTTCGCGGCTTAGATCAGTTTGTTCGTTTTTGGCGTAAATGTCGAGCATATAAATCTCTTGGTTTTTCGCCGCAAAATAGTATATCACCCGCGCACCGCCGCGTTTGCCTTTTCCCTTTGCCGTCTGTCTGATTTTTCGGATGCCGCCGCTTCCTTTGATAACGTCGCCCGCTTCGGGAAATTCGATCAAACGCCATTGCAGTTTACTATATTCTTCATCGGTGAGAAGTTCTAAAACTCTTTTGGTAAACAAAGAAGTTTCTCTAAAACTGTAAAGAATCTCATTCATTTTCAAATCCGATTTTTTCGCGCACGGCGTAGATCGTTTTGTCCTGCGATTCGTGATACGTCCGCACGAGCATTTCGGCGAGTAAGCCCATCAGAAAAAACTGCACCGAGATTGCCAGCAAAACTATTGCGATGATCGGCAGAGGCGTTAGGATAAACGACACGCCGCCAATGAATTTCAGATAGAATGCCCAGAGTCCGGCAATGATCGAAAGCAGAAACGCGATCAGACCGAATGTGCCGAAAACGTAGATCGGTTTCGTCTGATACGAAGCCATGAATTTGATCGTCATCAGATCGAAAACGACTTTGACCGTGCGCGAAATTCCGTATTTCGATTTTCCCATTGTCCGCGCGTGATGGTCAACGGGGATTTCCGTTACTCTCGCGCCCGCCCAACTCGCGTAGATCGGAATAAAGCGGTGCATCTCGCCGTAAAGTTTTACGTCTTGAAGCACGTCGCGGCGATACGCTTTTAAG
Source organism: Pyrinomonadaceae bacterium (assembly GCA_041940425.1). Taxonomy (GTDB): domain Bacteria; phylum Acidobacteriota; class Blastocatellia; order Pyrinomonadales; family Pyrinomonadaceae; genus DATHTS01. The sequence continues at coordinate 10,515 of JBGTSF010000032.1, read as the reverse complement.
GAACAACCGTAATCGTGAAGCGGAACGCCGCCGATCCACGAGATGATTTTATTGGCGATCTTTGAAGGCAGTTTGCGCGAGAGCATTTTGTCCTGTCGGTTTTTGCGCCAGCCGGAAACGACATCGTAGCCTTCGTTTAATTTATCGAGAAGTCTGGCAATATCTTTCGGATCGTTTTGCAGATCGGCATCCATCGGAATCAGAATCTCGCCTTTTGCGGCGTGAATGCCGGCGCTCATAGCCGCCGTCTGTCCGTAATTTCTTCGCAGGGAAATCACGCGAACGCGCGCGTCTTCCGCCGCGATCTCTCTTAAAATTTTCAGACTCGAATCGGTCGAGCCGTCGTCAACATAGATGACTTCCGCCGTTTTGCCGAGTTCGCTTAACGCTTCACGAATCTTCGCGTGCATCGGGCGCAGATTTTCTTCCTCGTTCAGAACGGGCAGAAAAAGCGACAGTTCGGGCGCGGGATTTTCTTTTTCGGAATCAATTTTCAGTTTTGCCTGACTCATATTTTCAGAAATGTTCTGTGAAGCGTTTTTTGTCGAAACATTAAAATTTTAGCTTTTTGCAAAAGCCTTGTCATTTACGACAAATTTTTACGATTTACAATTTTAACGCCGTATCGAATAGCGTTATGAAAACCTTGAATGTTACCATTAACGGCAGACGAATAAAAATGCTTCAAAGTATAATTGTTCTCGATTGTCAAAAAAGGCATTTTATAAATATAATTGCGAAGACGTTTATCAAAAAATCAAAATAATAAAATTGGAGAATTTATGAACACAGATACCGCAGAGAGAACTATTGCCGTGATCGCAAAATTCCGGGAGATTCCCGAAGATCAGATCACGCTCGAAACATCGCTCGAAGAATTGAAAATGGATTCGCTCGACGGGCTGAATCTGATCTTCGAACTCGAAGAAGAATTCGACATAATGATTCCCGACGACAAGGCTCTGCAAATGAAAACCATCGGCGAGATGGTCGCCGGAATTGATCTGATCCGTTCGGGCGAATCGCTCGAAGATGTTTCGGAAGAAGATATGGAAATGTTCCGCGCCGCCGTCAAAGTCAGAGAAAGCGGAAAAGCCGCAACAGCGAAAGCTAACGAAAAAGCGGAAACAGCGGAAGATGTAAAAACCTCGGATGACGTAATTGCGGACGAAACGGTCGAAACATCGGATGACGTTGTAACCTCCGAAGACGTAAAAACAGCCGACGATGTTGTTGTAACGACGGATGATGTCGAAACGCCCGCCGAAACGGAAACGGAAGAAGCGGCGGCGGAAGGAAAATAAAGATTTATGGATTCACGGCGAGTAGTTATAACGGGCATCGGCGTTGTTTCAGCGTTGGGTCTGAACGCGGAAGAATTTCGCAAAAATCTTTTTGCGGGAAATTCGGGCATTGACCAGATTGATCTGGTTGACGTTTCGGGAATGAAATTTCAAAAAGGCGGTCAGGTTCGCGGCTTTAACGAGGAAGACTATTTCAGCAAAAGCGAACTGATGCTTCTCGAACGCTTTTCGCAGTTTATTCTGGTGGCGGCGAGCGAAGCCGTCGCGGATGCGGGAATCGAATGGAACACCGACGAAGAACGCGAACGCACGGCGATCATTACCGGCACGGGCGCGGGCGGTCAGATGAATCAGGATAAATATTACGAAGATCTGTTCGTCCATAAAAAAGAACGCTGTCCGCCGACGCTCGTGCCGCGCTCGATGGGGAACGCTCCGGCGAGTCAACTCTCGATGAAATACGGCATTTACGGTCCGACCTTTACGATCACGAGTGCCTGTTCGTCATCGAATCATTCTATCGGTCAGGCGTTTCATTATGTGAAAAGCGGAATGGTTGACCGCGCCATCGCGGGCGGAAGCGAAACGCCGCTTTCGTTTTCAAATCTGAAAGTTTGGGAATCAATGCGCGTCGTCTCGCCCGATACGTGCCGACCTTTTTCAAAAGACCGGAGCGGAATGGTTCTTGGCGAAGGCGGTGCGGTTTTTATTCTGGAAACTCTGGAATCGGCAAAAAAACGCGGCGCGGAAATTTACGCCGAGATCGCCGGATTCGGAATGTCGGCAGACGCGCATCACATCACCCAGCCGTCGCCCGAAGGCGCATCGCGGGCAATGAAAAACGCTCTGAAAGATGCCGGATTAGAGCCGGAAAAGATCGGCTATATTAACGCGCACGGCACGGCGACATTTGCCAACGACCCGATGGAAACTCAGGCGATTAAAAAAACTTTCGGCGAACACACCGATAAAATCGCCGTCAGTTCGACTAAATCAATGCACGGTCACACGCTCGGCGCGGCGGGCGCGATAGAAGCAATCGCAACTGTCTTAGCTCTCAAACACGGCGTTCTGCCGCCGACCGCGAATTTCACCGAACCCGATCCCGAATGCGATCTCGATGTGATACAAAACGAAGCCCGCGAACAACAGGTCGAAGCCGCGCTCTCCAATTCCTTCGCCTTCGGCGGTCTCAACGCGACGCTCGCCTTCAAACGCACGGATGGCTAAAAAAAGCAGTTTTCAGATAAATCTCGAATACTATACCGCGTGGACGATCTTGAGTTTTCTCGGCATCTTGCCGCGAAAACTCGCCGTCTTTCTCTGCGTCCGGCTCGGCGATCTGGCTTATCTTTTACTTGGAGGTTTGAAACGAGTCGCGCTGAAAAATACCGAAATCGCCTTTCCCGAAAAAAGCGAAAAAGAGCGCAAAAAAATCGTGCGCGGCTGTTTTCAAAATCTCGGCAGACAGCTTGGCGAACTCAGTCAGTTTCCGAAAGCAACGCGGGAAAGTCTGGAAAAGATCATCGAAGTTTCAGCCAGCGAAGAGATTTGGGAGCGTTACAGAGCGGAAAAAAACAAGGGACGCGGAGTAATTATGATGACACCGCATTTCGGCGGCTGGGAAATTTTGGCGTTCGTCTCGTTTATGTTTCTCGGACCGCAGAGCTATCTGGTCAGAAAATTGGACAATCCGCGTTTGGAAAAAATGCTCGCCGCGATGCGCGGAAAATTCGGCAATCAGCCGCTGGATAAAAGCACGGGAATTTTGACGGCTCTGGAATTATTGAGATCGGGCGGAAATCTGGGAATTCTGCCGGATTTGAACACCCAGCGGCACGAAGGCGTTTTCGTTCCGTTTTTCGGCAAAGATGCCTGCACGACCGCCGGAGTCGCCGCACTGGCAATGCGGACGAATTCGCCGGTCGGTTTATTGAGCGCGGCTTGGGACGAAAAGAAAAAAAAATATGTCATCACGGTTGACGCGGGACTCGAATTTGAAAAAAACGGCGACCGCAAGCAAAGCATGATTGATTTCACAGCGCGATTTACAAAGGAAATCGAAAACGTCATCCGCCGAAATCCCGAACAATGGTTCTGGATTCACAAACGCTGGAAAACGCGACCGGAAGGCGAGCCGGAGATTTATTAATCAACGTCAATTGAAGATAGGAAATTTTGAACCGCAGAGACGCAGAGGCGCAGAGATTCTTTAAAAATTTAGGAGAAAATTACACTTATTACTTCTGCTTTTTTTTCTCTGCGTCTCTGCGGTGAAAATACCTTAACCGGAAAACATATTAATCCGATTTTTTAGCAACGATCACAATCGAAACGCCGAACGGGAAATCGAAGTTTCTGAGCCAGAATCTTTCCGCGCTGAAAATTTTTCCGAAGATTCCGTTGAGAGCGGAAACATTGACGTTGTTTTCCGATTCGGGTTTGATGCCGGTCAGCTTCATCAAAGTTCTGCCTGCGAGGATCGGCGCGAAAAATGTCCAATTGGCAAAAGTCGCGCGTTCGATCTCGAAACCCGCGCGTTTTAATCTTTCGACAATTTGTTTTTTCGTATAGCGAATCCGGTGATTTGAAACATCGTCCTGCACGCCCCAGAGCCACATAAACGCCGGAACGAAAACGAGCGCGCGTCCCGACCGTTTCATCACGCGGTTCATTTCTTTTAATCCGGCAACGTCGTCGTCCAGATGTTCGACGACATCGAGCGCGGTTACGAGATCGAAACTTTCGTCTTCAAACGGCAAACTTTCCGCCAGACCTTTGTGAACTTTCAAACCTTTCTGACGGCAAAATTCGAGCGCGTCGTCGGAAACGTCAACGCCTTCCGATTCGCCGAATTTCTGGAGCATTTCGAGATTCGCACCTGTTCCGCAGCCAACGTCTAAAATTCTGAGTGCTGAGTGCTGAGTGCTGAGTGCCGAGTGAATCTGTTCGAGAAAACTTTCCAGAATCGCGCGGCGACCGACAAACCACCAGTGTTTGTCTTCGACGCGATTCATGATCTCGTATGTATGCTGCTGCATTTCTTTGGAAAGCGTTGCGTTCATAAATAAAAAAATTAAATTCCTAAAAACTTTCTGAGGCTGAAACCTTCGCTCTTCGGCTTGATTCCGAGTATATCACTAATGCGCGCGCCTTGATTCGATTCGTCAAGACCGTAACCGTTTTGCATCCGAAGTTCGATGCCGTTTTTGTCAACGCACGGTTTTCCTTCCGCGTCCATGCAGACGAGATTGAGTTTCAAACCGTCGTCAATAAAATCCGGCTTGCCGATCCGCACGAGGTAATCGGCGGAAATCTGCGCGGCGCGTTTTTCCAATTCATAAAGCGTCAGATCGTAAATATTTTCTTCGCCCGCTTCGATTCTGGAAAATTCCGAGATCATCCGCGCAAAATCGAAAGCGTGTAGACCTTCGTGAACCAGCGTTCCCTGACAGCCGCGCTGACCGGCAACGTCCCAACACCAATCGGAAAAAGTAATGTGAACTTCGCCCATCGTTTCTTCGACCGAAAGATTTTCGCGCCCGATTCGCCGGTTGGTTTTACGGTTGTCAATCACGCCCGTTACGCCCGAACAATTTATCTCCGCAAGCGGCACAAACCGAATCAGCAAATCCGTTTCCAAAGCCGTCCGCGCAACATTTTTCTGCTGTTTGTTGCCCTTTTCGAGAATCGTCTGAGCGGCTTCCTCGATGGCATCGCGGTATTTTGTTTGAACGTCGTCGGCAAATTTCATAACAATTTTTTCACCGAAGAAACGGAAAGAAGTAAGTTAAGATTCTAAAATTCCTTCTCTTTCTAAGACTTGCCTAATATCTTCAAAAATTTCTTTAATTTTGCCTTTTGGAAAACGTATTTGACCTAGTCCTTGTATATTTGAAAATTCTTCACATCCTTCTTCAAGAAGAATAATTGCTTTTGTAAAACCAAGTCTGCCCTGAAATAAACCTGCTTCGTGAATGACATTCATTCGTGCTTGCATTTTTCCATCATTTAATTCGTCTTCGGCTGTCAATACAAGAAAAGCGATTCCAGCTTCATCTAGCATTTGTGACAAACGAGTGATGTTTGTAATACCAGCAATAGGCACACGATTAAATTCATCCCAATCTAATTTAAGTCTATCTTGAATAAATTCTTTTAAATCTTTCCAAACTGTTGAACGTCCGTGTCCAATGAATACTCTTTTCTTATCCACTTTTGAATTTCTCCCAGAATAGCGATCTTTTCGTAAAAGATGATTGGTTATTTGTTTTACTTTTTTCGATAAATTCTCACAGGCTTGAAACGCAAGTCTATAACCAATAATCTCGGCTTTCACTGATAAGTGAGGTGGAGTCATTAAACCTTGGCTCGCTGCCAAATTATCTCTAGTCATCCACTGTCCTTTTGGAAATAAAGATTCTAAATAATCTCTAGCGTATAAAATTGTAACTCCTTCAACTTCAAGTTGTAATTTTTCTAAAAAAGCATCGGTTTGGCTTTCAAGGAGAGTTATTAAAAGTGAATTGATTTCTACTTTTTTAGTTTCAACTAAATTACGAGCTTTTTGAGCAAGTGCTTTAACTTTATCTAGGTTTGGGTTTTGCGCCGCCTCAAATATTGCTGAACGAACATCGTCATAATTATATTCTTTCCAATTACCTTTAGTTTCACGAGCAAAATAGTTGTGTAATCCCCATTCTGAGCTAAAGTTAGCTCCAGCAGGTGGAATTTGAAAATCTTCGTAATAAACCCTAGATTGATAACCTAAATAAGAACCACTCCAAGATTTTCCAACTCTTTCTGCAACTCGTTCAAGTGAATCAATAGGCTGTGTAACTTCAGCAAAATTAGATTCTGATACTACTGAATCTAACTCCATTGCTATTTGAGAAAAATCATCAATTATTTCATTCATGTTTTTTTATATTTTTCCGAAACCGCACCACGAATTTTGATTATGCCAGATGATCTCGACATCTTTCGCGCCGATCTCTTTCCACCATTTTTCAAATTCTTCTTTCGGAATATAAAACGCGGTCGGCGCGACGAGGTGATCGAAGACGATGTTGTGCTGTTCGCGCCAGCCGAATGTGCCGAGATGATTGAGATAATCGTTGTAGAAAAGTCTTCGGGCAAGCGGTTTAATAGATTTGTTGAGCGGTTTATAGACGAGTTTCGACGCGAGAAAAACGCCGAGCGTCGGGAGTTTTGACAATTGATAAAGCGTCGGCTGATTTATTCTGGAAGTAAAACCTTCACGAATCGGATTGACGTAATTAATGATCCAATCGTTATTTTCCTCGCCGTAAATCCACGCGGAAATCGAGCCGCCTTTTTTTACTTTTCCGGCGAGCGACAGAAACGCTTTTTTCGGATCGGGCGTGTGATGCAGAACGCCGACCGAAAAGGCATAATCGAACGCTTTCTTAAACGGCAATTTAAAAATATCGGCTTGGACGATATGGACATTCGGTAAATCTTTTGTCGCCTGATACGCCGTTTCGACCGCCGCGCTCAGATCAATGCCGACAACTTCTTTCGCGCCCCAATTAGCGGCGAGCGTCGTATGCCGACCTTTGCCGCAGCCGCCTTCGAGGACGGTTTTTCCTTCAAAAAATTCGGGTTTGACGGGCTGAAGCCAACCCAAGAATTGTTCGGCGTATTTCTCGTCTTCCTGCGTGAAATGCGTCCATTGCCAGCCGAAATTTTCCGCGGTTTCCGCCTTGTCCTGTTCGATCTTGTCGAGCGCGGCAAAGCGCGGAATGCCGCGCGTAACTTTATATTCGCGGTCACATTTTTTGCAGGTCAAAACCGCTTCGATAATTTCTTTATTTATATACTTGCTCGCATACGCCAGCAAAATATCGCCGCCACAGCACGGGCAAGCCAGTAAATCTAAAAGTTTTTCTTTCACAATCCAAGACAATGCCTGACGGCATTTTCAATTTTTTCTAAAGTTTCACCGGAAATTTTTCCCGCCGGTTTTTCGGAAAAACGGTTCGGATCAATCGAACGAATCTGAAAACACAAAAAAACGGTTTCCACCGGCAAACCACTTTCTTCGGCGGAAACGCGAAAAATTGGTCGGAAAATCCCTCGCAATATTTTCGCCTTTTGTGCCAACAACGACCGTTACGACTAACGGCAATTTATTTATCGCATCAACGGACAAAATCAAAACTGGTCGGCGACCTGACTGTTCGCGTCCTTTTGTCGGATTCAAATCAACAAAATAAATTTCACCGCGCTTGATCATTGCGTGAAGCCGTCGAGTTCCGTATAGCGAAAATCTTCTTCAATATTCTTCAGCTCGCGCCGAATATCGGCATCGTCCGCCATTTCCGCCAGTTTACTTTCAAATTCAAAATCCGCCGCCGCTTTCTTTCGCAGTTTTTCCGCGACACGGGAGATGAGTAAAAGCTGTTCATCGGTCGAAAGCCGCATAATAGTTTGTTCGATCTGTAATAATTCGGTCTGGTTCATTTCAGCTTCTGATTACAATTATAAATTATTTTTGCCAGCGGCGAAGCGTCGGTATAAATGAATTTGCCAACTCGCTCGCGTGTTCGGGCGGCATATTCAGATCGTTTGTCATATTGTCAATAGAACTTGCAATCATTTCTTCCAATGTCTGATTCGGGTTTGTAAAATCGCCGTTCGCAAAACAGATCGAACAAAATTCTTCCGTATTTGAACCGTCGGCGTTCGTGCCGAGATTTCCGAACTCTTTCGAGAGCGGCATTCCGCAGCTTTGACAGCGAATTTTATTGTCCATAATTTTTTATTTTCTCGCTAAAATTTTAAATTTTTTTAATGGAAACATTTATTCTGGAAAGATAAAAATTCTCTTTTCATTATCAAAAATTGGTAATTCTTTCGGATAAATATTTAACGCTTTCCAAACCGCCATTGCCGAAACATAAACCATTGCTATTTCTTTTGTATCAACGATTGTTCCGATTATCTCATTTATCTTTACGGTCAAACCGCTGAATGAACTCGTGTCAAAAAAAATTTGTTCATAAGCGTAATTAACTCCGAAACCGACAGCGGAATTCCAGATTGTTCCTTCCGTATTTTCATAGATTATATTTAATCCTTTTTGTTCATTTGTCAGAGCCGCCGATAAAATAACTCTTGCAAATAAACCTCTTCCGCCGGATTGAGTTGCTAATCTGTAATCAGCTCGATTCATAAGAAACAATTCTAATAGTCAATCATCAAGTTCGCGTTTATCAGTCGGACATTTTTTCTTAAATTCTTCGTATTCCGCAAATGGAAACGGCTGCCGCCAGTTGAATTCAAACTCATCCGTGTCGCGGTCTTCATAAAGTTGATTGAAGGTTTCGGCAAACGTCCGGCAAACGTCTAAAACTTTTCCTTCGTGCGCGAAGACCTTTTCGCGGGTTTCGCGGCTCTCGCTCGGATATTGATAAATTTCCAAAAGAACATCGTCGCCCGATTTTGCAAAGCGGAAATCGAATTCTTCCGGGTCGCGGTTCCATTTCAAAACGTATTCATTGTTTGCCGAATCGCCGTCGAGCAAATCGCTTAATATTCGTAAAAGCTGCGAAAGCGCGTTTTCGTGCGGCGCGTGCGCTGTCGTCGTGTGAAACTCGTTCGCGCCGTCGTCAAAACCGATTGACATCCAGCCGCATTGCGGCGAGTTGAAACTGACTTCTAATTTATTCATAAAATTTCTCCGCCGAAGTTACGGAATTTACAATAATTCACGCGCGGTTTCAAACAAGTTTTTATGGTAACTTTATGCGGAAAATTCTACAAATAAACCGGGGCGCTATTGAAAAATTTTTCCGCGCTTTTTCAGTATGCGATAATTCTTAAAACAAATTTGCCGAAAAAGGAGATTTCACGTGGAAGATTTGGAAAAGGAAGAAGTCCGAAAAAAAATAAAAGTCGAGCGCGAGGGAATTTTAAAGCAGCTCGAAGACTGGCTCGAAACGCCGATGCTCGTTTTGAGTCTGATCTGGCTTGCGCTGTTTGTCATTGAACTTCTCCGCGATTTGAATCCGTTTCTCGAAGCGGTCGGGATTATCATCTGGGGAATTTTCATTCTGGAATTCGCGCTGAAATTTTTTCTCGCGCCGAAAAAGATCGAGTATCTGAAAAACAACTGGCTGCTCGGTATTTCGCTCGTGGTTCCCGCCTTGCGCGTGTTTCGCATTTTTCGCGTGTTTCGCGTTTTGCAGGCGACGCGGGCGGCTCGCGGTTTGCGGCTCGTTCGCCTGCTCGGTTCTTTGAATATCGGGATGAACGCGCTCGGCGAGAGCTTCCGGCGGCGCGGTTTTAAATACGTTTTGTTCGTCACGCTCGTCGTGATGTTCGGCGGCGCGGCGGGAATGTTCGCGCTCGAATCGGCGCAGGACATCAAAGGCGGTTTTCAGACTTACGGCGACGCGCTCTGGTGGACGGCGATGCTGATGACGACTTTGGGCGGCGCGTATGTGCCGCAAACCGCCGAAGGTCGCATCCTCAATTTTATTCTCGCGCTTTATGCATTCGTTTCCTTCGGCTACATCACGGCGGCTCTGGCGACGTTTTTCGTCGAGCGCGATGCCGTCAAACGCGAGGAAGAAAAACTGTCCGAACAGCCGACGCTTGCTGAAGTGCGGACGGAAATTTCCGAGATGCGAAAGGAAGTTATGGAAATTCTAAAAAAACGGCAGGCGTAAATTTATTTTGTTAAAATTTTGGAAATGCAGATTTTAAAATTTGAATCGGGAACTTTGATTTTAGAAAACGCGGATAAAAAAAATGCCGTTCCGACGGCTTTTGTCTGGGACGAACGGACGAAACATTTTCGCGCACCGGCGTATAAATACCGCGAAGTGATAACGGATTTTGTCCGCAATAAAACCGAATTTCAGGACGAAGCGAAAAATTATTCCGAATTCGATTTCCGGCAGAAATTCAATCTAAAACCGAGACCTTATCAAACCGCTTCGATCGAAGCGTGGAAACAAAATAAAAAAAACGGCGTGATCGTTCTGCCGACCGGCGCGGGCAAAACTCACGTTGCAACAATGGCGATAGAAATTTGCAAACGGCAAACGCTCGTCGTCGTGCCGACGCTAGATCTGATGAATCAATGGTATGAACTTCTGCTTTCGACATTCAATGCCGAGATCGGTTTGATCGGCGGCGGCTTTTACGAGATCGGCGCGATTACCGTAACGACCTACGCTTC
>JBGTSF010000031.1:0-59583 GCA_041940425.1 Pyrinomonadaceae bacterium | reverse complement strand
GATTCGGCGTCAGCTTTGGATTCGCTTGCAGCATCAATGCCGCCGTCCCGGAAACTACCGGCGTTGCCATCGAAGTCCCGGACAGATACATCTTAGCCGTATCGCTCGATCCTCCGGCTCTTAAGCTCGGATATGTCGAGTAAAGTAAACTGTAGCGGTCAGCCGAGGAAATAATTCTATTTCCCGGCGCGACGAGATCGGGTTTGATCAGATGATCATACTGCTTGATGCCATCGGCATCCGTATAGAAAGAGCGTGTCGGTCCGCGCGAACTGAAAGTCGTAATCGCATCATCATTTCGAGAATCCGTACCGAAGGTATTGGATGCCCCGACCGTGATGACCGACGGGTCGTTTCCTGGCGAATGTATCGCCCCGTAGATTTTATTGCCCGAGCTATTACTACCGTTATTTCCGGCGGCGGCAACGACGACCACACCGGCAGCCGTTAATTTTCTGACTGCTCTGCACAATGGGTCGTTTCGCCAAGTTTCGATTGCGGGAGTACCCAAACTCATATTAACGACTTTGATGTTATATCTCGTCCGGTTGGAAAAGATCCAGTCAATCGCGTTTATCAAGTTGGCGGTGCTTCCCGTTCCCTGCGAACCGAGAACACGGACATTGATAATATTCGCTCTCGGCGCAACGCCTTTATAATTTGACATTTCGCCCTCGTCGCCGGAACCGCCGACAGCGATACCGGAAACGTGGGTTCCATGTCCAAACCGATCATATGAAGAAACGCCCTCGCCGCTGAAATCAACATTAGCCGAAATTCGCACCGTATCTTCATCATATAAAAAAGAAGCGTGCGACCGAAACACACCGGAATCTACCACCGCAATCCCGATACCTCTTCCGTCCAGCCCGCTATTTCCATAGACGGAACGCATTGCGGTATATCCGGTCGTGGTATCAAGATGACCGAATGAAGCCATTTCTTTATCAAGTGAAAGATGTTTTGTGCCTCGAAATGCCGCAACCTGTTCAGCCGCCCCGACCGGAAGCTCAATGATGAGCATATCCAAATTTTCCGCGCGGTTTTCGATTGCGACATTATTTCTCTGCAAAATACTTTGCAGTTCGGGATTTTTTATATCATCAGATTGTAAAATGACCTTAACTTTATGATTGGGATCGCTGTATGTTACCAGATTTCTCAGATCAGGGGAGAGTTTGTCGCCGACAAAACCGTCTTCATCGGCGTTCTCAAGAAGCTGAACTTTTTGAAATCGCTTGCTTAAAATTTTGTCGGACGAAATATGCAATTCAAAACTTTCATTTGTTGCGATTGATAGTACTTGTACTTTTCCGGTTTCGACCAACTGCCGCAAATCTTTCGATAATTTTTCACCAAACGCCGGATTTTCTTTGGCGATAATGGTCAGATCATCGAAATATATAATATATTGTTCGTCCGCCGCTTTGATCCGGTTGAAAATGTTTTCTAAACGCGGTTCAGCCTGACTTTGACTGCCGGCATCAGCCAACAACGCGCTCGTATCTATCCTGAGGACCCGTTTATTCTTTAAATTTTGAAAAGATTTTTCTTTCAGAATCCTGACCGCTATGTCATTGAGAATCAATCCGCCTTTTCCGTTGAATTCGTCAACGATCACCGGATTATTTTTTGATTTTAAATTCAGAACTTTAAAAACTTTTTCGGTGTCGGTTTTTAATCCTTCGGTTTCGAAGATCAAGCCGTCTTGAGCAAGCCGTGTAATGTCCTGTACAAATTTCAATTCGTGGTCATTCAGACTCGTGATCGAACTTTTATCGTTTTCCGAAATTCGAACTTTATCGGTTTGCGCAAAGATCGAAGTCGTAAACAACAATGACAATATGACTAGAGTTGTAGAAATTTTTGTGAATCGGTGATTTTTCATATTTTTTCCACTTCCAAAAATTATCGAAAAATTGGGAAATCGCCCTTTAATTGGCAATAGCCGTTCCAAAAGCGATTTTGAGATTAAAGCCTTATATTACGGGCATATATTAAATTTCAGTTTTCATTGAACCATTTGATATTCAATCATTATGAATCAGTAGCCATTCAATTTGACCGAAAAAAAAAGCGACGGCTTTTTAACCGTCACTCTTTAAAACTGGATTATAAAACAAAAAATTTAATTTTTTATTCCGACCTGACCGAGCGCGTAGGCGTATTCGAAGGCGATTTCTTTCAAGCGGTCGTATCTTCCGCTCGAGCCGCCGTGTCCCGCGCCCATATTGGTTTTGAGCAGCACGATGTTGTCATCGGTTTTCATTTCCCTGACTTTCGCGGCGAATTTTGCCCCCTCCCAATACGGAACCTGCGAATCGTTGAGGGAAACTTCGATCAGCATATTCGGATAATCCTGCGCTTTGATATTGTCATACGGCGAGTATTTCGCCATATAATCGAAGGCTTCCTTCTCGTTCGGATTTCCCCATTCGATCCATTCTTCGGTCGTCAGAGGCAGAGTTTCATCGAGCATCGTGTTTAAGACGTCAACGAACGGAACCTGGATGATCGCCGCTTTAAAAGTTTGCGGCGACATATTGACAACCCCGCCCATCAACATTCCGCCCGCGCTTCCTCCTTGAATAACGAGCCGGTCAGCCGATGTGTATTTATTTTCGATCAGCCATTTTGCCGAATCAATAAAATCGTAAAACGTATTCAGCTTTTTAAACATCCGCCCGTCCTGCCGCCAACGCTCGCCGAGTTCCGAACCGCCTCGAATATGCGCGATGGCGTAGATCATTCCGCGGTCAACCAGACTAAGGCGCGCCGTCGAAAAATTCGGTGTCATCGAATATCCGTAAGAGCCGTAAGCGTATAGCAGCATCGGCGCAGAGCCGTCGAGTTTCGTGCCTTTTTTCATCACGATCGAAACCGGAACTTTCGTGCCGTCTCGGGCGATTGCCCAGACGCGCTCGGTTTCGTATTTTGTTTTATCGTGTCCCGACGGAATTTCCTGTTGTTTGATGAGTTCGCTTTTGCGGGTTTTGAAATTGTATTCGTAAGTCGAAACGGGTGTGATCATCGAAGAATAATTATAACGAATCGCATCCGTATCGAATTCGGGATTAGTCGCCATACCCATCGAATAGACGCTTTCCGGCGTTTCGATCCGAACGGGCGAGCGCCGCGTTTTCAAATCCAAAACTTTCAGATATTCCAAACCGTTTTCAAGTTCGGAAACGACCGCATGTTCTTTAAAAAAATTAATATCTTCGATTTTTATCGCCGGATTATGCGGAATAAAATCCTTCCAATTTTTTTCCGACGGATCGTCAACCGGAGCGCGGACGACACGGAAGTTTTCGGCATTTTTGTTTGTCAAAATATAAAACTCGCCGTCGTAATGATCAACCGAATATTCGTGTCCTTCTTTTCTCGGCAAAACGATCTTCCATTCAGCCGTCGCCTCATCCGCCGGAATGTAGCGGTATTCGCGCGAAGTTTTGGCGTAGGCGGCGAGCATTATCATTTTATTATCGCGCGTTTTGCCGACACCGATATTAAAGAGCGGATTTTTTTCATCATAGAGCAGGTCGTTTTTATCCGTTCCGACCTCATGCCGCCAGAGTTTGTCCGAACGCTTTGAAACCGGGTCTTCCTGAACAAAAAAGACATATTTACCGTCGTTCGTCCAAGCCATGCTCGTAACGCGCTCGATTTTATCGGGCAGAAGCTTTCCCGTCCGCAAATCTTTAAATTGCAGAGTGTATTGCCGGTAGCCGGTCGTGTCGGTCGAAAAAGCCAGAATATTTCCGTCTTCGGAAACGTCAAATTCCCCGATGGAAAAATATTCGAAACCTTTCGCCATCTCGTTCTGATCTAAAAGGACTTCGGAATTTTTCCCGTCGCGGGTTTTGCTCCGTAAATAAACCGGATACTGTTTTCCTTCAAACGTCTTGTTGTAATACCAGTATTCGCCTTTTCGATAAGGGACGGACGTATCATCCTGTTTGATGCGTCCGAGCATTTCCTTATAAAGTTTGTCCACCAAACCCTTCTGCGGATTCATAAACGAATCGGTATAAGCGTTTTCGGCTTTCAGGTATTCGATTATTTCGGGATTTTTTTTGTCGTTGCGGTCACGAAGCCATGCGTAATTGTCCGTAACTTCGTAGCCGTGAATTTTCAACACTTTCGGTTCTTTTTTTGCAACTGGCGGTTTCATATCTGTCTGGGCAACGATCACTGTGTTGCCGATCACGATGATTATAAATGCGAAACATAAAATCAATATTTCTTCCTTCATCTTATGCCGATACTCCTTTTATATTTTTGATTACGGGATAGATTTGTCATCTTTTACGGATAATTTTAACTTTTTGTTTTGAATTAACAAAATCCGAACCGGACATCAACCCGTTATAACTTTTATTTTCAAAACATTTATCAATAAAAGTCGTAAAAACCGTGGTATAAGAAAAAAACTGCAAGTTTATTTTTAACTTGTTAACAATTTTCGTTTCATTTCCGTCTATAATAACGGCAAACTGATTTTAGCTAAATTCAAATAATAAAGGGCGGCGTGCCGGTTTTAATTTTTTTCGATTCATACTTTCGCCGCTCAAAATTTCAAAAAAATGTCGGAACGCGAAATCACTGGCAATCTTTTCTTTTTTCAAAAAAGCGAGCCGCTTTCGCCTGTTTCCCAAACAATCGGCGAGGAAGAACACCTGGTTGAAAAAATCTGCGCGGGCGACAAGGAAGCGTTCGGCGAATTTTATAATAAATTTTCGCCGATGATACACGGCATCGTCCTCGCGCGCGTTCCGTTTGACGAGTCGGCGGACATTGTGCAGGAAGTTTTTATTTCCGCTTATAAAAATCTGCACAATTTACGCGACCCGAAAGCCGTCGGCGCGTGGCTGGCGATGATCGCTCGAAACCGCGCCAACGAATTTTACCGGCGCGAAAAACCGACCGAAGAATTGTCGGAAAATTTGTCCGAAAAGATAAATCCGCAGGCTGAGGCGAAAGAGATTTTAGACACGATCCGCAGTTTGCCCGAAACTTATTCGGAAACCCTTATTTTACGCCTTGTCGAAGGAATGACCGGTCCGGAAATTGCGGAAAAAACTGGTCTCACGCCGGATTCGGTGCGTGTCAACCTGCATCGCGGAATGAAACTTTTGCGGCAAAAACTCGGAATCGAGGTTAAATAATATGAAAGATGATTATCTTTGGAACAAGACCGGAAACGATCTGGAAATAGAAAAATTGGAAAACGCTCTGCGGGTATTTCGATTTGAAGAAAACGAGCCGCCGCAAATTCAGGCGACTATTTTAAACTTCAAACAAAATTCCACGCGAAAAGTTTTTCCGGTGTTCCGGTTTCTCGCCGCATCTTTCATCATCGCATTTATCTCAGCCGGAATTTGGTTTGTTCAGTCTGATCCTGAAAATGAATTTGCCAGCATTCAGATTGAAGATTTTCCGCTCCAAAATGAAAATCCGAAAAATGCCGAACCGGAAAACTCCGGTATTCATCCTCAACCAAAGGACAAAAAATTCTTAAAAAATAAAGAGATCGTCAAAACGAATTTCCAAAAACAAAATATCGAAGCCCGAAAATCGGTTTCCAATCCAAAAATTAAACCGCAAATAATTCATGATAAAAATTCGGTCATAAAATTAACCGAAGAGGAAAAAGAAGCCTTTGAAAAATTGATGCTCGCGCTTTCGATCACGAGTTCGAAACTGAAGATCGTTAAAGACAAGATTCAAAACCTTGACGGACAAACCGCAATAAATATTGAAATTGATAAGAGGAAAAAATGAAAATAATTACAAAACAATTCGCAAAAATCTGTCTTTTATCGCTGTTCCTTTTTTCAGCCGCCGCCGCAAACGCTCAGGACGCGCGGCTGAGATTCGAAAATCTCGAATTACTTGAACAAAAAGCGCGCGATGTCGTCGAGATAAATATTGACGGAAAAGTTCTGGAACTCGCCAAACGAGTTTTGGTTAAGGTCAAAAATCAGGACGCGAAAAAGGTCGGTCAGGCGATCAACGGTCTGCAAGGAATATACGTTCGCGTGTTCAATTTCGAAAAGGAAAATGAATACAACATCGCCGATGTCGAAATGCTCCGCGCCCAGCTTCAAACGCCGGGCTGGGAAAAACTCGCCAATGTGCGAAGCAAGAAAAACAATCAAAAACTTGACGTTTACACGATGTTTACAGGCGATACGATGAGCGGTCTGGCAGTCGTCATTTCCGAATCGAAATCCGTCGCCGTCGTCAACGTTATCGGACCGATAGATATTGACCTGCTCGCCGAACTCGGCGGAAAACTCAATATTCCGAATATCGAGATCGAAAAAGATCAGGAGTAAAAGAAAATGCTGAAACGAAAAAAAATCATTATCGCAGTCGCGCTCGCGTTTTTCGTTTTTTCATTTTCGGCAGTCGAAATCAATGCGAAAAACGATGAAGCCAAAGCGATCAAAAAACATCTAAAGACAAAATACAAGGCAAAAAAAGTAAAAATCCCGTTTATGTGGCTGGCTAAATTTGCCGTCAGCGTCGTGCGTCCGGCAGGCGTAAAAAGTTTCAATGTTACGCTTTACGAGAATTTAAAATTTTCCAAAGAAACGCTTGATATGGAAATGCAAAAAGCGATGCGCGCGTCACTCGGTGCAGAATGGATTCCGATCATCCGCGTCCGGTCGCGCGAGGGTCAGCAGGTTTATATGTATATGCGCGAAGCCGGAAACAATGTCCGTATGATGCTCGTAACAATCGAAAACAACCAAGCCGCCGTCATTCGCGCCAAATTCAATCCCGAAAAACTTGCCGAATTTATCAACGATCCGAAAATTTTCGGCATCTCGCTGAGTGATAATAATTCGGATGATGATGAGATAGCTGAAAAAGACGATGAAAATGAGCAGTAAAATTCAGATTTGAAATCCTGTCTTCAAGAACGACTCAAGATAGAATATTCCGTAAAAATTGAATAACGAATTACAAATGACAAATTACGAACACTCGAATTATTTATCGCTCTTGACAAATTATGAATGGGTTTCAAGTTTGTAATTTGTAATTCATTTTTTATACAAAATTGTGAACTATTTCTTTTTTCATTCTAAATAAAAAAGCAAGAAGAAATTTCTTCTTGCTTTTTTTGTATCAAATTTAACGCTAATTATCTTTCTTCAATTGGAGTATATTTCAGGTCGCGCGGACCGACGTATTCGGCACGCGGGCGGATCAGTTTATTGTCGGCGTATTGTTCGAGAATATGTCCCGTCCAGCCGGAAATGCGCGAGATCGCAAAGATCGGTGTGTAGAGATCGAGCGGAATACCCATCAGGTAATATGTCGAAGCAGAATAAAAATCAACATTCGGATACATTCCTTTTTTCTCGTTCATCAGCTTTTCGAGCCGTTCGCTCATTTCATACCATTTTGTTTCGCCCTTTTTCTCGCCCAATGTTTTAGAAAATTTGCGAAGCCAGGTCGCGCGCGGGTCTTCCGTTTTATAGACGGCGTGACCGATGCCCATTACCTTTTCCTTGTTTTCGAGTTTTTTATCGAGCCAGGGTTCGACATTTTCGACGCTGCTGATTTCCAAAAGCGATTCCATTACTTTTGTATTCGCGCCGCCGTGAAGCGGTCCGGCGAGGGCGGCGATGCCGGCGGTTACCGCGCCGTAAACATCAGCCAGTGTTCCCGAAACCACGCGGGTCGTAAATGTCGAAGCATTAAGTTCATGATCGGCGTGCAGAATCAGACAAATATCAAACATCCGCGCTTCGTCCTCTTCCGGCTTTTCACCGCGCAGCATATAGAGAAAATTTTCCGCGATGCTTAAAGAACTGTCCGGCGAAATCACATCTTTACCGTTTCTGATGCGATCCCATGCGGCTACGATAGTCGGCATCTGCGCGGTCAATTTGGTTGCCGCGTCGGTCGCGTTTTGACGGTCTGTTCCGTGTCCGGCTTTGTCGTAAAAATCGAGCGCGGAAACCGCCGTTCGCAGAACGTCCATCGGATCGGCATCCGTCGGAAAAGATTTGAGCATCTCGATAAGCGGTTCGGGAACGGCGTAATTTGACCGAAAGTCGGATCTCAGTTTTTCAAGTTCGGCTTTCGCCGGAAGCTTTCCGTTCCAAATCAGATAGACGACTTCTTCAAATGTAGAATTTTCTGCTAAATCGTGAATATTATATCCCTGATAAATAAGAATTCCCTGCTCGCCGTCCACGTCTCCGATCGTGCTTTGCGCGGCAACGATGCCTCGCAGTCCGGCGGCGGCGGCGGTTGATTGTTTTGCTGTATCCATTGTTTTTTCCTTTATTTTATTAAATTTTCTTAATTAAAATTTATCAAAACCACTACCAACTGACAAGTTGGATTTGTTTTTCAATTATTAGAAAACACCTTTATTTTATCACCGATTTCAGCATTTAAAATTTTTTTTGCTGAATTTTGAAAAACGGCGATTTCCAAAAACCCCGAGCTTCCGAAAATCATAAAAACCTCTTCATTTTCAGCTTCGGCAAAAAAATCTTGAATTTTTTCGATTTTTTGATTTTTGAACTCCAGGTAGAATTTTTCAGGCAGATCGGATCGGGTCAAATTGGTAATTAAATTTCCAAAATGATCCGCGTAAATGATTTCGGCTACGACCGTATTTTCCGAAAGTCTTTGCGGTTTATTTTCCTTGAATTCATTATAATCCGAAATTTCATTTCCAAAATTTTCAGGTGAAACCGCTCTCGACAAATGCGCGGCGCAGGGCGCGAAAACGTCGCGTCCGTGAAAGGTTTTACTGACCGGATGATTGAAATAATCCGTATTGCTAATTTCAAAAACCCGAAGATTTCCCGCTTCATTAAAAATAAAACTCAGTAAACCGTTATCGGGAGCGATGAAAAAATAATCTTCCGCCACGACCAAGATCGCCCGTCTGTTAGAACCGACTCCGGGGTCAACGACCGCGACGAAAATCGTTTTTCTCGGAAATGATCTATAACAAGCGCGGAGTATAAAATTTGCCGATCTGATATTTTGCGGCTCGATTTCGTGTGTGATGTCAATGATTTTCGCATTTTCATTGATTTGCAAAATTACGCCCTTCATCGCCCCGACAAAATAATCCTTCGTTCCGAAATCGGTTAAAAGCGCAATCGTCATAGAATAAAAAAATAGCCCGCAAATTCCGGCAAAGTCAAAAAGGAGAAAAAAACTTTGCCTGTTTTTAAGCGGGCTTACAAATTACGTGACCTCGGCAATCATCGCGTCAGTGTAAGAACTGAAAAATCAAATCTCAAAAACCGATCTTATCTGATCTGCGTGTTGTATGAAGTTTTGATTCGGAGCTGCTGTTCTTTTTTGAGATGGATGTGTTTGCCGCGTTCGATGACGACCGCGCCCACACCAAAAGCCGCTCCGACACCCGCACCGACCGCCGCGCCGACCGGACCGCCGGCAATCGCGCCGATCACGAGACCCGTTCCGGTCGTCGCGCCGATTTTTATCGAATCGTCCTTGACCGAACTTTTTCCTTCAACCGTTCCTTCCGTGTCAACACGCTTTACGTTATCGCCCTTGATCGGCAGAACTTCGGTCAAAATCGCCGCGTAATTGCTCCACCGGTCGTCATTTAAAACGATGCGGTCAAAGGTCAGAAGAACTTCGGCGCGGCGTTTGATCCTGCCGGGTTTCTGTATCTTGGAAACTCTGCCTTCGATGATCGCGCCGTTGATCTCATACGGTGAAACGACGCGGGCTTTAAAGGCGTCGCCTTCACTGCTTTTTTCGGTATCAATCGCGTCTAAAAGCTCGACGATCAATTCGGTATCAGCCGGTATAACAATGATCGCGTCATTGTTTCCGGTCGTATAGTTGACCTTTTGGGTGTTCGCCGTTGTTGTCGAATCGGAATTATTTAGGATTGAATCCGCGACGGTCTGCGGATCGGAAAATGTAACATCTTCCTCAATAGGTTTTGTCGGAGTGTCTGTTTTTACCGCCGTGTCTGTCTGGGCTGTCGTGTCAACAGCCGGCTCAATCGCTGACGTGGTCGTTGTTTCGGCGACATTCGGTTCGAGCCTGACCGGACCCCGGCGGCTCAGATTTGCCGGGATCGTCGCGTCGAAACTGCGTTTTTCAAATCCGGTATCATAGCCCGCTTCAAATCCCTGACGATAGCCGTCGGAATAATCTTCGATCGTGCCGTAATCCTTGTTAAAGGCACGGTTCGCGTCTTTATATTCTTTATGACGCTGATAACTTTTTATGGCATTATCAATCGCGTCGCGGTAGCCGGACATATATCCGTCAGAATAACCGGTTCTGAATCCACGTTGTAATGCAATTTTTGAATCTTGAGCGGAAACGCCTGGGACGGCGAAACTTAGGAAAGAAAAAATTAGGGTATAGCTTATGAAAAAGCTCACAAAACTTCTGGCTTGCTTCATTTGACCTCCTATATCAAATATCAAGAAATGGTTTTTCTGCTTAGATTTATACACTATTAGTTAAGAAATTACAAGAAGAATTTTTACATCGCCTGTGTTTTTTTACGCAACTTTTTGAAAGCAAATGGTTTTCTGCTAATCTGAAAGTTGAAACTTAGCAACCATTTTCCTGATATTTTATCTAAATAAATGGATTTTCTTACTGGAGAGAGCAACAAAAATTATGAAATTTTTATTAATGTTTACGATGCTGCTTACGCTCGTTTCGGTTGTCGCCGTGAGCGGTCAGGCAGACAAAGTTTTTCCATATGAATATAAAGTTACGGATCTGTCTAATGGTCTGCGGATCGTAACCGTTCCGACCGATTATAAAAATCTCGTTTCGTATTACACGGTCGTACAGGCGGGTTCGCGTAATGAGATCGAGCCGAACAAAAGCGGTTATGCTCATTTTTTCGAGCATCTGATGTTTCGCGGCAGTGAAAATTACCCGCCGGGAAAATTTGACGAAATTATGAAAAAAGCCGGAGCTTCGTCAAACGCCTATACCTCTAACGATCAAACCGTCTATCACGAAACCTTTGCCAAGGAAGATTTGGACGAAGTGATGAGGCTCGAAGCCGATCGTTTCAAAAATCTTAAGTTTACCGAAGAGCAGTATAAAACCGAAGCCGGTGCGGTTCTCGGCGAATACAACAAAAACAGCGCGTCGCCGACTTTCAAAATGTTCGAAGTTCTCCGCGAAACCGCTTTTAACAAACACACCTATAGTCATACGACGATGGGTTATCTCGCAGACATCAAAGATTATCCGAATCAATACGATTACGCCTGGCAATTTTTTAATCGTTTTTATCGTCCCGAATACACAACGATCGTCGTTGTCGGTGATATTAATGAAGGAGAAGTTATCGAAAAAATAAAAAAATATTACGGCGATTGGAAACGCGGCGAATACGAACAGGAAATTCCGGCAGAACCGGCGCAAACCGAAGCTAAATATAAAAATATTGACTGGGACGCAAAAACTCTCCCGCATGTAGTGGTCGCTTATCGCGGTCCGGCGTTTTCCGAAACCGAAAAAGACAAAGCCGCGCTCGATCTGCTCGAAGCGGTCGCTTTCGGCGATAACTCCGATCTTTATAAAAAGCTCGTTCTGGATGAGCAAAAAGCCGTGTGGATTGATGCTGATTTCGGAAATCAAGTTGATCCCGAACTCTTTGCAGTTTACGCGCAGGTCAAGGACGAAAATGATTTGCAGTATGTCAGGGACGAAATCACAAAAACTTTTCAGCGATTTACCAATGAACTGATTCCGCAAAAAAAATTGGACGAAACGCGCTCACGTTTGCGTTACGGTTTTTCGATGGGAATGAACAGCAACAACGCCATCGCCGGAACTCTGGCGAGATTCATCAGTCTGACGCGTTCGCCCGATACGATCAATAAATTATTCGCGCTTTACGATTCGGTCAAACCCGATGACATCCGCCGTTTTGCGGAAAAATATTTTAAGGAAACCAATAAAACGGTCGTGACTCTAAAAACAAAAAACGGAGGCGCGGAATAATGAAAAAATTGAAAATGAAAAACTTAATTTCGGTATTTGTAATTTTTGTTCTAACGGCGGCGGCGTTCGCACAGGAAAGGGAAAGAACAAAAAAATTCGTCAAATCAAAAACCCCGCATGTCTTTTTGCCGAGCGAATCCCCTCTTATCTCGATGCGGATTCAATTTTTGACCGGCTCGGTTGATGATCCGAAAGGCAAAGCAGGTCTCGCTTCATTGACCGCCGCGATGATCGCTGAAGCCGGAAGCAAAGCGATGACCTATGATCAGATCGTTGCCGATTTTTATCCGATGGCGACCGATTTCGGTTGGCAGGTTGACAAGGAAATGACGACCTTTATCGGACAAACTCATGCCGACAATCTTGAAAAATATTACGGTTTGATTTCTCAGATGCTTCTTGATCCCGGATTTCGCGAAGATGACTTCAAACGCCTCAAAGATGAAGCGGTCAATTTTCTCAAAGTCTATCTTCGCCAGACCAACGACGAGGAACTCGGCAAAGAGCGGCTTTACAACATCATTTATGCCGGTCATCCTTACGAACACCATTCGGTTGGAACGGTCAGCAGTTTAGAAAAAATCACTTTGCAGAACGTAAAGGATTTTTACAAACAAAATTACACGCGGGCGAATCTCGTTCTGGGACTTTCCGGTGGATTCGATACTGAATTTTCAAACAGGTTGGAAAAGGATTTTGCCAAACTGCCCGGCGGAATCAAATCGCCGCGTAAATTTCCCGCTCCGAAGCTATCCAGGGGAATGAAAATTGACATCGTTCAGCGCGAAACCCGTGCGACCGCCATCTCGCTCGGTTTTCCGATCGAAGTCAATCGCGCTCATCCCGATTATGCCGCGCTCGCGCTTGTCGCATCTTATTTCGGTCAGCACCGCTCATCAAACAGTTATCTTTACGGTCGTTTGCGCGAACTGCGCGGTCTGAATTACGGTGATTATGCTTATATCGAATATTTTCCGCGCGGTATGTTTCAGTTCGAACCTTCGCCGAATCTCGCCCGCAGTCAGCAGATTTTTCAAATCTGGATTCGTCCGGTCGAACCGAACAATGCCAATTTTACGCTTCGCGCCGCGCTTTTCGAATACGATAAATTAATAAAAAACGGGCTTTCTAAAACTGATTTCGAGGAGACCAAACAGTTTTTGATGAAATACGTCAATATTTTGACGCAGACCAAAAATCAGGAACTCGGCTACGCTCTCGACAGCCGTTATTACGGCATTCCCGAATTCAATCAGTTTATGAAAACGAATCTTTCTAAACTGACTTTGGAAGACGTCAACCGCGCGATCAAAAAACATCTGACATCGGACAAAATGCGCGTTGTAATGATAACCAGAGACGCGGAAGGTTTGAAAAAGGAAATCGTCGAAAATCAGCCCGGGAAAATTTCTTACGCTTCGCCCAAACCTCAGGAAGTTCTTGACGAAGACAAGATTATTTCGACCTTTCCGATTCCCGTCAAAGCGGCGGACATCACGGTCACTCCGGTCGAAAATGTGTTTCAATAGATTTTGAATTTTTTTGCGCTGTAAGAAAAGACGGTCGAAATTTTCCGACCGTCTTTTGATTTTCCGCAAAAATATAAGAGGAGCTATCTCAAAAACTCTTACGGAAAAGATACGTTGCGCGGATAAAGAACGTCCGGCTGTTGCGCTCGAATCCCGGTTCGTACTGGTTCGTAAAGGGGCTGTAGCCCTTGTAATTAAAGTTGTCGTTATAACCGACATAGAACGCCGTTCCGGGATTCGGATTCCAGCCGAAAAGGAATTGCCCGCTGGTGTTCGCATTCAAGGTATCGTAATCGAGCCGGAGTCTTGTGAAAAGAAATCTTGTAAATTGATAGGTCGAGCGCAACGAGAAAATGTTCGTATCAAAAGCGACCTTGCCCGAATCGCTTCTTTTCAGACGGCTTTTTGTATAATCGAGCGAGATTCTGAACGGATCAATCGGCTTGTATTCCGCGCCGATATTCGCATCGAATTGCCAACCCGTCCCCGGATCAAGCTGCGGCGGTCGTGGGAAAGCGGGAAAAGGCACCGTGCCGGGATTTGCCTGATGTAAAAACAATTGCCTTATATATTCCTGATATTCGAAACTTGAGAGATATTCTAAAAATGCCGGACTCGAACGCGGAAAACGTTGTCCCGCACCGAAATCATAGTCGAAGGCATTGAATATCGAACCGACGAAACCATACAAAAAAAGTTTCTTGTTGACGTTTTTATCAACACTGATACTGAAATAAGGCTGTGCCGCTGAGCGTGTCGGCTCGCCTTCAAACGCGCCGATGATATTTCTGTCGGGATCGCGGAACGCGCCGAATTCGTCCTCGTAAATTTTCTCGAATAACACGCCGCCCTCGGAATAAATAAACAGATTGCCCTGCAAACTCAGATTTATATTGTTTCCGATAAGCCCGCCCTGAACTCTGCCTTTCCAATCGTAATCAAAACGACCGAATTGATTCCAGTTGGCGCGGATGATGCTCGCTTTCGGTTTCGATTTCGTGCTGAAACGATTCGCAAAGAAAATACGGTTTGTGTTTGTCCGGCGCGTGAACCCGGCATCGGCGCGGTAGTCCTTTGACCGTCCGATAGCTTCGGCAAACCAGCCGTGAGTATCGGTCGTATAATCCAAACTCCAGTAATAACCGATGCCGTTGCCGTTTCGGTAATCAACCTCGTCATCATACGGGTCGTAGAAATTTTTTCTCGAATGCGTTCCGAGTGCCTGAAACGTCATAATGGTTCGCGGGTTTAACTTAAATTTTCCGTCAAAACCGCCCGTAAAATTCCGGTTTTTCGGAAAAACGCGCGCCGTCGCAAAAAATCCGAGAGTATTTTCTTTACCAATATCGCGTTTTAAACGCAGAACGCCGAATAAGGCGTTTTTGTCAACAAATTCGGAAATTCGCGGACCGATTACCGGATCTAATATTTCGTCGTCGGAATAATTTCCCGGCGCATTGTCCGAAGCGACCAGAAATCCGAATGAATTTCTTCCGATTTTTCCGGTCAGTTTCGCCGCCACATCCGGGTCAACGATGGTTCTCGAATAAAAAGGAGAAAGCGGCGAATCGAATATTTCTTTTCCTTCGAGGAAGAACGGACGTTTTTCCGTAAAGAAAATCGGAAATCTTTGATTTGCCGTAACGACCGGCGCGTCGGCTTCGATCTCGGCAAAATCCGGGTTTATCGCCGCGTCGAGCGTAATATTCGGCGAGATAGTATATTTCAGAGTTACGCCGAGATCGGCTTTGATCGGGTCGTTGACGAATCTTCCCGGATCGGTAACGCCGATCGGGAAAAAGATCGGATCGAATCCGTTTCTGTTGGCAACCGAGATCGGCAGAGTTCTTTTGCGGCTGCCGGTTTCGGAGACCGTTATGCTCGGAACGATCTCCAGTGTTCGTTCATATTTGATTTCGTCAATTCCGGTAATTTTTCCGCTTTTTATCAAAAACCCCGAAATATCGCGGTCGTCGGGCATCCACTGATCGAACTCGTCATTAAAACGGTCAATATTTCGGGCGGCGTTAAATCCCCACATTTTGCCTTTTCCGGCGGTGTATCTGAGCGATTTGAATGGTATTTTTACTTCGACCGACCAACCCCATTCATGAATCATTCCTTTGGATTCCATCACGATGTCCACCGAAAAATCCGCGCCTTGTCCCTCAGTGTATATACCGTCCTGCTGAATTCCCAACGGATTAAATCCGAGAATGTAAGCCCGCCGCTGATCGTTGTAAGTGTCGAGCCAGACACGCACGTTATCTTCGCCGAAAACGCCGTCGCGTTTGGCAACCGTCGCGCGGATTTTATCCTTTTCGTCCCAGCATTTGAAAGCCATATAGAGATGTTTTTCGTCATACATCATCATGACTTCGGTCGGTCTGGACGGCTCGATGTTATCGCCGGGAAACGTCTGGTAAAAATCTTTGAAAACCGCCGCCGTTTTCCAGATTTCCTCATCGGGATTTCCGTCTATTTTTAACGCGCTTTCGATCTTGGGTATAGTAACGGGATTTGCCTTTTCTGGCGGAAGGACGATTTTTGTTTTTTTTGATTCAACGGTCTTTACTTCGACTGAATTTATTGGAGCAACTGTTTTTTCGGGTTTCGGCTTTTCTTTTGAATCGGAATTATTGCCGTCGGGAGATTTTACGGTTTGTGCCGTTATGCAAACGGCAAATAGTAAAATTGCCGCCACGACGCATAATTTATTCATGATTGCACCTCTTTATGAATTTTATTTATTTTATTTATGAATAAATTGAATAAAATACTCAATGACTAAAACGAATTTTTGGTCAAAGAGTTTCATATTTTCCCGAAAAATGTAAATAATTTACGTTTTCGGATTTTTTTAATTTATCTTGTGTAAATTGCGGAATTTGATTTTCTAACGGTCAGAGAACCTTCGGTCGTTTCGAATACGAATTTTCCGCCGCCGTTTCCGATTCGCCAGGAATCATCGTCTTGTTTTATTGATTGAAAATCCTCGAAATTAATCTCACCGTTTGTCTGTAGCGTAGCGTTAGCGTTATCGGGCAGAGTCAAAAATACGTTTCCTTCGCACGAATTTACCGAAATTTTGTCAAAAATCCCTTCAAGATAAACGTCGCCTTCGAGGGTTTTCACCTGAACATCGCCTTTAAATCCGATCAGACGGATTTGACCTTCGGTGGAATTAAGAACGATCTTACCGTCGGAATCGCGGACATTGATCGAATTTTCTCCGCCCGAAAGATCAATCTCGCCGGTTACATTTTCGAGACGAATCTCGCCTTTAGTAACAATCTTCAAATCCGACTTTTTTGGGACAAATACCTCCAACTTCAAAAGACGGTTTCCCGTTGAGAAACCGTCTTTGTCAGATGAATTAACTTTTATAAAAACTTCGGAATCGTTCTTTTGGGATTGAACCTCGACCGGATGCGGTGTTCGACTTTTCGAAATATGTGTAAACTCGTATTTTACTTCCGGCGAATCCCATCCGCGCACCGTTATATCGCAATTTTCGGCTTCGATTCTGACCTTCGGTTTTCCCTTTACGCTTACTGAATCGCTTTTGGTTTCGATCACCGGACTGCCGAAATTGAAATTAACATTGCGAAGCCGCGCCAGTCTTTCTTGATTGAGCTTGATCTTTTCTTTTAATTTCGCCTGCGTTTCCTCGTCAATTACAACCGTTACGGCTCTGGTTGATTCATTGATCGAATCTATGACGACATCGCTAATGACCGGCGGAACGACCATCGCGTCTTTGACGGCTTCATTCGCCGCCTTTTTGGCTTCCGCCGTCGCCTTTTGTACTTCGGCGTTCGACTTTCTGACTTCGCGGGCAATGTCGCGGTTCATTTTTTGGGTTTGTGAAACTACAACGCCGTCGTCATCCCAATCATCGTCGTCGTCCTCGCTTTTCTGCGGTAAAAGATTGATCACCGGATTCGGATTTCGTCCGTCGTTTTTGCGAAGAATAGAAAGACCGCCGTTGACACTGTTGAGCTTGATCTCGGTTTCGCCGTTTCCGATTCTGCCGAAGAGGTCGCGCCCGACGTATTTTCCTTTTCTGACCGGAAGACCGAAATCGTTTTTGATGTTTCCGTTGACGGTGTCGGCTTTGACCGTCGCATTTGAATCGGACGGAATTGTCAGATTGACGCTGCCGTTGACGGTGCTGAGATTGATCTTATCCGTTGGCTGGAGACGGTCGAAATCGGCATTGGTCGAACCGTTGACGGTCGAAAGTTTCGCCGTTCCGCGCAGATTGGTTGCTTTGACCGAACCGTTGACGGCGGAGATTTTCGTGTAATTCGTAAAATTTGAAACCGTTACCGAACCGTTGACCGTTTCGATCTCATCGAGAAAAGCCGTGCGCGGGACGCTCAATCTGAAATTCACTTCTAACTTACTTCTACCGTCCCATTTTTTATTTCCGCCGCGATTCCAATTGGTGTAATCGGTTTCGACCTCGAAATATTCAGCCTTTGAATCAATCCTGATCTCGACATCGGACAAGGCTTCCCGGGTGGTTGCAACTTTGGTAACTTCGAGTTTGACCTCGCTGCGGTCCCAAGCCTCGACCGTGATCGAACCGTTGATGTTTGAAACGGTTACTTTTCCGTTCGGGTTGAGCGGATAAGACTGCTCAAAGCGTTCGGTCTCGTCCAGCACGATCACTTTTTTTCCTTCCGTTTGATTATAGTTTTGACTGACTCTGTAACTTGCGCCGTTATCAGTCGTAAAAATAGAGCTAACCAGCAGTAATGATATTAACCAAGACATATAAATGCTTCTCCTGAATGTTTTAACAAAAAAGAATATAACAGTTTCCCGTTTCTAATGGGTAAACACCGCGTTCGGAAAATTTGTGACAATTTTTTTTCAAAAATTTAGTTTTATGTTCATTTGTTCGGACTAAAATCCGAATTATATGATAAAATCACCGACAATCGAACGGCATTTCGGTTTATCCTCAAAATTACTTAAACAACTTGGAATTACGGTTTACCATCTGACGAATTTACTTTGTCTGCCTAATTTGATAAATTTACGAGTTTGATTCAGGCAGTATTGAGGAGAATTTTCGATGAATCTAAAACGAACGCGACTGCAAATTTTGCACGAAAAAACGGACTTGAGCCGCAAGGCGAAAACCGGCGTTTCTCTCCATTGTCACACCGAACATTCAAAAGAAATGATGGATTTTATCCCGGTCTATGCCGAAAAAATCCCGATCGTTTCTTATTTTTGGAAAAAGGAAAGAGATAAATATATCGCCCGCTACGGCAAAGCGATTGATTTTTCGACCGCTTTCTGGTCGCCGCCTTTACCGTCAAAAGAAGTTTACGCGATCGAGAAAAAACAAATAAATGATGCGGGACTCGAAGCGGTTATATCACTGACCGATCATGATTGTATTGACGGCAACGTCAAACTCAACGAGGAAATCGCCAACCAGATCGCGCCGATCTCCCTTGAATGGACGGTTCCTTACGAATACGGTTTTTTCCATGTCGGCGTTCATAATTTACCGAAAGACAGCGCGCTCGAACTTTCAAAAACTTTGATAGATTTTTCCTTTTCCGAAAATCCCGAAAAGACTCGACTGCACGAACTTTTCTCGATTCTCAACGATCTGCCGGAAGTTTTGGTGGTTCTGAATCATCCGCTCTGGGACATCGAAATGGTCGGCAAAGAACGCCATTATGTCCTGCTCGATAATTTCTTAAAAGAGTTCGGAAAATGGTTTCACGCTTTCGAGGTCAACGGTTTTCGCAAATGGTCGGAAAATCTCGCGGTCATGGAGATGGCTGAAACGATGAATATTCCGGTCGTTACCGGCGGCGACCGTCACGGCTGTAAACCGAATACGGTCATTAATCTTTCAAACACGAAAACCTTTGCCGAATTTGTCGAGGAAGTCCGCGTGGATAAACGAAGCGAAATCGTTTTTATGCCGGAATATAAATATCCGTTAAAATCGCGTCAATTGAATTCGTTTGCCGAAATTCTTTCGACCTACAATCATTTTCCGGTAAATCGTCAACGATGGTTTGACCGTGTTTATTTCGATATAGCCGATGGAAAAGGATTGCAGCCGCTCTCGGTTCACTGGGACAAAGCCGGACCGCCGTGGCTCAGAGCGAGCAACAGAGTTCTCGGATTTTTGGGAAGCCCGTTTATGCGACCGATCTTCTCATTATTCAGAAGCAAACAAGATCGGGTTCCGAAAAATGTCGGTCAATCAATTGCGGGAGTTTCTGCAGCAGAAGAAATTTCAACCAATGATTTTTCCTCAGACGCTGCATAGAAAATATATTTATTCAATTTTCAATAATAATCATAAATAAAAGCGGCGGTTTTTGACCGCCCTTTGAACATTTATAAGAATTTTTTATCGTGAAAGAAAATTTACGCATCGCTTATTTTGCCGATTCGCTTTTGGAAGTCAACGGTGTGGCGATGACGAGCAAAAAATTTATCGGTTATGTCAAACGGCGCGGTTTGCCGTTTGTATGCATTTATGCCGGAAAAAAAACCGAAGTTTCGCGCGATGAAAACCTGATCTATATTTCGCTGAAACGCTCGCCCGTTTCGATAGCGATGGATGAAGGGTTGAAATACGACCCGCTTTTTCAGAGGCACGTTTCGCTCGTTAGAAAAACTTTGGAAGAATTTAAACCCGATGTTTTTCATA
This sequence comes from Pyrinomonadaceae bacterium, assembly GCA_041940425.1. GTDB lineage: Bacteria > Acidobacteriota > Blastocatellia > Pyrinomonadales > Pyrinomonadaceae > DATHTS01. Next base: position 39,351 of record JBGTSF010000031.1, on the reverse strand, counting down.
TTACGGGTTTAAACGATGTCAGTATTATCGGAGCTTTCCTGGCGTGGAAAATGGATACGCCGATGATCGGCTCTTGGCACACGAATCTGCACGAATATGCCGCGAGAAGATTGAGAAAAAAATTCGGTTTTCTGCCCGAAAAACAAAAATGGAAGTTTACCGAATTCATCGAAAAAAAAATTCTCGACGGCGCGAAGCTTTATTATAAGATGCCGCAAATCTTGCTCGCGCCGAACGAAGAATTATGCGAAATGCTCGAAACGGGAACGGGCAGAACGTCGCATCTGATGATTCGCGGCGTTGATACGGAAAAATTTTCGCCGAAAAAAAAAAGCGTTGACGATGATGTTTTTCGTTTCGGCTATGTCGGCAGACTCCAGGCGGAAAAAAACGTCCGTCTTTTAGCCGAGATTGAAAAAAAACTACTTGATGCGGGCAAGAAAAACTTTAAATTTCTGATCGTCGGCGAAGGCGATGAACGCGAATGGCTCGAAAAAAATATGCGGACGGCGGAACTCACCGGATTTCTCGAAGGCAATAAACTGGCTGAGGCTTACGCGAATATTGACGTTTTCGTTTTTCCTTCTGAAACAGAAACTTTCGGCAATGTCGTCCAGGAAGCAAATGCTTCGGGTGTTCCCTGCATCGTAACCGATCAGGGCGGTCCCAAATTTATCATTCGGGAAAACGAAACCGGGTTTATTGCAAAGAACGCGGACGAATTTGCCGCATACGCAATCGCGTTGTTAGACAATCCCGAAAAATTATCGAAAATGAAAAAAGCATCCCGCGAATTCGCGCTGTCGCGTTCCTGGGATGCGGTTTTCGACGGCGTGTATGACGCTTATCTGGAAGCAAAAGAATTGCGGGAAAGAAAACGCGCAAAGAAATCAGCCGGGATAAATAATTTGAGCAAGGGCAGTGTAATTTAGAAATTTTATTAGTAATTTTTTAATGACAGAAATCGAAGAGATTCACCAATCGGTAATTGATGCCGACGATCTGGAAGAAGTCCGCGAAGATGAGATAATCAGCGTCCCGGATGTCTTTGTCAGCCTCGTCCGTCATCCGGCGCAGATCATTTTTCGTTGGAATTGGAAAGCCGCCCTGCTCGGCGCGATTCTTCGCGCATCGTTTTACTTTGTTGTTTTTACTGCAAGTAAGGAAAATTGGATCGTAACTTTGACCGCCGTTTTAGTCGAACTCAGTTTTCGATTTTTTACTTCGGGAATCAGCGGCGCGCTTGTCCAATCATTTCGTCGCGCCCGTCCGGTTTGGCTGGCGACATTAATGATTTCGATCTCGCTTCCGGTTTTCAGCCACACGGTCGAATTTTTCTCGCATTACGCGCAGGAGAAATATTTCTACACCATCTTTGCCGCGTCGGAAAACAATTCGCGGCAGAAGGCTTTTGCAATCTCGGTTTTATTTTCTGTCCTGTCGGCACTGTTTAATTTATTTATGATGCGCCACGGCGTTTTGCTGGTCGGCGCGGGAGAGGAAACAAAAACTCTCTGGGGCGATCTGAAACAAATTCCATATTTAGTTTTGGAATTTATGACTTATCTGCCGTTCAAGATCATCAATTTTCTCGGACGGAAAAATTTTATCTCTGCATTTCTGATCTTCTTTTCCTTCGGTTTTGTGGTCGGCTCGATCTTGGGAATTTTTCGCGGTAAATGGTCCTGGGCGTGGACGACCGCAATTGGCGCATGGGTTATTTTACTGGTCTGGACTATTCTGGTTGCTCTCGCCATCAGAATTTTTAATCTTACGGTTCATAAATCAAAGTTCTAAAATCCATTTAATTCAGTTTATTAATGAACTGATAAATTTAAAATACTGATTTTTAGCTTTTACAGATTCTTTTGTAGCTCTATTAAAACTCATCCGTAAAACCACACTTTAAAAATAATTAAAATGCTAATAAAAATTGCAAAATAAGATAACAAGCTACGTATTTTTTGTGCGGTTTTTGATCTCATTTCTGACAAAATGTTTATTAGTCCTCCTAAAATGAGTAAAATAGCGATTATTATTTTATTAGAATCATTCCAATCAATTTGCCAGATAGCAACAAAAATTAGAAACAATCCCAACCAAATACTTATTTTCATTTTATTACCTCAAAAGGGCAGATTTAAGAATCTGCCCGTGTGGTTGATACTAATTAACCGATATTAACTTTCGATTTTCTGAAAATTTTATTTTCCTTTCTCACATTTCTTTCAGATTTGGGAGTTAAAGCGTAAATTTTCACATTTTGTAACTTTTTCGAGTTGAATGCTAAACGGGTAGCTTCATAACATCTGTATGTGTGATATGCGGCATTGGCTGTTGCTGCCCAGCAAGCAGCACTTCCGGGAGATAATGTACACATTCCAAGTGCGATCGCGCTTGCAGCAACTGCATCACGACAAGGATTACTTTGCCGCGGTGCCTGAACCAAATCGTTATCACAGATTATGTCTTCAGCAATCCAACCATTAGTACTTTCGTTCCAAACAACTGACATTCTTTCGCCGTTCGGCATCTCGACAGATTGGATTCTTCCATCTTTATAAAAAGTAATACCTAAACTTATGTCATTTTCATCAGTTATTGTTAGAGGTTTATTATCAACGCTGTGAGTAAACGTGAATGTCTTGTCCCCAACACCAGGTATTGTTTGTTCAATAGAAACAATTTGTCCATTATTGAAAATGGCAGTAGCGTTTGCCTGAGAATAAATACTTTCCCATTCTTCATTGGTAGTTTGGGCATAAACCGATGAAAAACTTCAAACAAGAAACAACGAAATAAATGTCATCAACTTCACCTTATAATTATTCATATTTCCTCCTAAGAAATTTTTTGCAAGAGAAGTCAGATCGAAATGACAACAAAACGCTTATCACTCTGTTTCTCTATTTTGATGGTTGAGCATCTATCGTGTTTTGCGTTAAGATATTTTTTGTATTAGTCGTATCTGTTGTCTAACACGGCAGAAGCACTAAACAAACAAGCCTTGAGTCAGAGCATTGACTACAAGGCTTGTTTGCTAAACGATTTATTACAATTACTGTTATTTCTCCAAAAAAACGACACTAAATTGCTCTTGATTTTACGAGAGACAGTTCTTAAAAGTGCGAGTTTCGGGAAATTGAGCAACATACAACTTTTCTATCTGTATAAAGATGGAAAATTTTAATAATTTCTTATAATCGCTGTCAATCTATTTTTTTTAATTTTTTTGTAACTATTTATAAAAACAACATTTATTTTAATGAAATCGGTTCATTTGACAAATTATTATCATAAAAACTCGGGCGGCATCAGCACGAGTTACAACAATCTTCTCGCCGCCGCCGCCCGCCACCGGCGCGAGATCCGTCTGATCGTTCCGGGCGAAACAGAATCGGTCGAAGAAGTCAACGATTTTGCCAAAATATATTACGTTCCCGCCAAATATTCTCCGGTATTCGATAAACGCTACCGCATAATCCTGCCGTGGCAGTATATGCCGAACGAGACGCTCATCCGTAAAATTTTGCTCAAAGAAATGCCCGATATGATCGAAGTTACGGATAAATACACTCTGAGTATGCTCGGCGCGATGATTCGAATCGGAAAATTCAAACAATTAAACCGACCGATGCTCGTGCATTTTTCGTGCGAAAGAATGGACGACAACATCGCGTCTTTTATAAACAAAGGCAGATTCGGAAAATGGTTGGCGCGAAATATAGTCGGAAAATACACCTTGCCGACCTTCGATTTTCATATCGCCAATTCGCCCTACACGGCGGAGGAATTTTATAAAGCTGACGACGAAACAAAAAAAAGCCGTTTTAAAAAATGGACCTGGAAAAAATTTAAAGCCCCGAAAGTCGAATTAAAAGAAAGAATTTTCGTCTGTCCGCGCGGCGTAAATATCGAAATGTTTTCGCCCGAAAAAAAATCCGTTGAAGTTAAAAGAGAAATGCGCGGACGAGCCGGATTACCGGAGGATTCGATTCTATTGCTTTACGCCGGAAGAATCTCGCCGGAAAAAAACATTCCGCTGCTCGTAAATTTTATGAAAATTCTGGCGCGTGATGAGAAAAACGATTATCGTCTATTGATCGCCGGAGCGGGTCCGACCGAAGCATGGCTGAAAGAACAGATCAAAGGCGATTTGAAAGACAAAATAATTTTGCTCGGTCATCTCGATAAAGAATTTTTGGCGGATTATTACGCCAACGCAGACGTATTTGTGCATCCGAATCCGAAAGAGCCGTTCGGCATCGCGCCGCTCGAAGCGATGGCATCGGGCGTTCCGGTCGTCGCGCCGAATTCGGGCGGAATTCTGTCTTATGCGACGGACGAAAATATCTGGATGCGCGAACCGACCGGCGAAAATTTTGCCGACGCGATTCGTGAAATCATCGAAAATCCCGAAAAAACAGAACAAAAAATTAAAAACGCGCTGGAAACCGCCGGAAACAATACTTGGACGGTTTCGACCGACCGTTTGATCGCCGCCTACGATAAAATGTTCGATGAATTCCAACGGAGAAACGAACTATACACGAACTCCGTCAGCGATAGATAATACTTCATTTAAACTTAAACTTTTCCATTACTTTCGCTAAATACATTAGTCGGTCTGACAAAGGCATAGCATCAAAAAAAACAAAAAATATGATTCGTGCTAATCCATTTTTTTGTATATTCTACGTTTTTTTATACAATTTTTTAGTTTGTCAAAAATTAAGTTATTGATTGATTTCACCTTACTGTTTCAAATAATTAGGCATATTTTTTGCAATCGCTTCAGGCAGTTTTCCGAATTCATATCCAATACAATTTTTTACTTTCCATAATAAGGGCTTTAAACAAACACTTTCGTTAAAAACAGGAGATTTTTTTATGAGAAAGAAAATGTATGTGTTTTTGATCCTATTCGGATTACTGTTTTCTTTTGGTTTGAATAATTTATTTGCTCAATCAACTACCGCGTCAATTTCTGGCACGGTTTCGGACGAACAGCAATCAGTTATTCCCGGCGCGACCGTTACGGTTCGCAACACTTCGACCGGCTTTTCCCGCACCGGGACGACAAACAGCGAAGGTCGTTATCAATTTGTCAATTTACCGCTCGGTTCGTATGAAGTAACGGTCGAAGCGGCTGATTTCGGCAAATATGTCCAAACGGGCATCACGCTGGTCGTCAATCAAAACGCTGTCGTTGACGCGGTTTTGAAACCCGGCGGCGTGGCAGAAACGGTTACGGTCACGGAAAACGCATCGCTCTTAAATACGACGACACCGGAAGTCAGCACCCGGTTTGACGAACGGCGTCTGTCCGAACTTCCGATTGCCACAAACCGCAACGTTTTTAATGTTTTGCTATCGGTTCCAGGCGTCAGTCAGCTCGGCAGCGGTCAGACGGGGTTTGCCAACGGGATCAGTTTTTCGTCAAATGGCGGTCGGGTTCGCTCGAACAACTTTATGATTGACGGGCAGGACATTAACGATCCGAGCGTCGCGGGCGGACAGCTTGCCTTAAACAATCCGGATGCGATTCAGGAAGTGCGCATCGTAACAAATCAATTCTTGCCGGAATTCGGACGAAATTCCGGTTCGGTCGTCAATTTTATCGGAAAATCGGGAACGAATGAATTTCACGGTTCACTTTTTTGGTTTCACAATAACGAAAGATTGAATGCCTGCAGTAATCTCGATAAAAGTGCGGGGTTTTGTAATCAGAACGCGACCGATTCGGCTAAAAAAATCGCCCCTTTAAGAAAAGAAAATCAATATGGTTTTACGATCGGCGGACCGCTTCATTTTCTGCGCTTCGGCGAGGGCGGACCGACCTGGTATAACGCCAAAGATCGTACTTTCTTTTTCGGAGATTTCCAGAAATGGACCAACAGCGAATTGGGTTCCGGCACAACGCTCAACGGTGCACCGACCGAAGCCGGACGAGCGATTCTTCAGCAAGCGGTCGGTAATCTTCCTCAAATACAGGCTCTTTTGCGATTCGTTCCGGCAGGAGCTTCAAACGGCACGACCGCCAGTTTCATGGCTAACGGGCAAACTTATACAGTTCCGCTGGGAAATCTTACCGGATCGTCTTCTCTGGAATTTGAAGATAAACAAGGTTCAGTGAGGGTAGATCACAAAATTAATGACAAAAATTTAATTTATGGTCGTTATCGTTTTGCGGATCAATTACAATCGGGAACTGGTCAGGTTACGCCGCCCGGATTAACAACTTCCAGTAAACTTCTTTCTCAAGCGGCAACCTTTGTTTGGAACAATGTCATCAGCAGCAGTATGACGAATGAACTTCGTCTTTCATATGCGCGCTATGATTCAAACACCAACGCGGTTGATCCGGCATCGGAAACGATACCTTCGATCGAAATCAGTCAACTCGGTTTGCTTGGTTTTAATGCCGCCGCCAGCCGCACGGCGATCGGTTTAGCCGTAAATTTACCGCAGTTCCGCATTAACAACACCTATCAAATTCAGGACAGTCTCGCATTAATTAAAGGAAATCACTCAATGAAATTCGGGGTTGATTGGAGAAAACTTGAAGTCAAAAGCTTCTTTTTCCCGACTGTTCGCGGACGACTCGCTTATTCAACATTACAGAATTTCGTTGATGACGTAGCCAATGTAGCTGCCGCCATTAATCGTCCGCTTGCCGGCGGAGATATTATCGGCTTTTATAAATGGCAGGAATTTTATTTCTTCGGACAAGACCAATGGAAAATTAGTCCCAATTTTACATTAAGTTACGGATTAAGATACGAGCATCCGGGAGATTCATTTACTTATCTTAAAGATCTGAATCAAAGGATTTTACAAGCTAACGGGAATGATCCGAGGTTTACGTTCACACCTCAACCGGAAGCCGATAAGAATAATTTTATGCCGAGGATCGGATTTAGCTGGAATTTGCAAACAACGGATTCGGGCATCATCGGATTTTTTACGGGCGGCGATAAAACCGTGATACGCGGCGGATACGCCAGAACGTATGACGCGAATTTTGTCAATATAAATCTGAATGTTGCCAGCTCTTTCCCGTTTGTGGCGGCAATCAATTTCGGCGATCCCGGACAACCATCGCGCACCGGAGCTTTTACTTCGATGCAGAATTTCGGTTCTCCAAATGTTGCAAATCCGAATTTTATCGTTCGGACAATTGTTGCCGATGATTTCCGTGCGCCCGCTTCCGATCAATTTTCACTTGAAGTTCAGCGTGAATTAAATCGGGATACCGTTCTAAAAATCGGCTATGTCGGAACGAAAGGGACGGGATTATTCCAAACGATTGACGGAAATCCGACTTCGATCTGCCCGACCGGAACGTCAACTAATCCCTGCCCGCGCGTTGACCCGACGAGAGGGACGATTCGACTTCGCGCGAATGCCGGAAGTTCGATCTATCACTCGATGCAGGTCAGTCTTGACAAGCGTCTCAGCAACAATTTCAGTGCCGGATTTCACTATACCTGGAGTTCTTTCATAGACACGGCATCCGAAATTTTCAATCCGTCAACCGGAGAGGTGGCAGTGGCGCAGGATTCATTTAATCGTGCCGCCGATAGGGCGCGTTCGAGTTATGACCGTCCGCACCGTTTTACGGGTAACTTTGTTTATCAGCTTCCGTTTTACAAAAGTCAGAATGGATTTATCGGCAGAGTTCTCGGTGGCTGGCAGTTGAATTCGTTTTTCACATTCCAAAGCGGTGCGCCGTTTACTGTCCTTAATGGTTCAGACCCGGCAGGAGCTTTAAGCGGAATTTCCGGTTTGGTCGGCAACGCTATTCGTCCGAACCTTGTTTCTACAGTGAATATTTCGAGTATGACGATTCCGCAGATTTTAGCACAATGCGGAGGGCGCATAACGGGAAACGCCTGTCCCAATCTTTTCAGCCCGATTACAGCGGCGCAGAGAGTAGGAAATGCCGGACGTAACATTCTGCGGGCTGACGACATCGAGCTGATTGATTTCGGAATCATCAAAAATACGAGAATAACTGAAAGCGTTCGCTTCCAGATTCGCGTTGATATGTTTAACGCTATCAATCACCGAAATTTCGGTATTCCGAATGCGGCGATTAACGCGGGCGCAAACTTCCTCAATCAATGGGCGACAAACGGCGGTAACCGCCGGATCATCTTAGGCGGAAGATTGGTTTTCTAATTTTTCCGGTATTTTCCAACTTAAAGCGCGGCGACTGTAAAAATGTCGCCGTGCTTTTTGTTTTTTCATCGGATATAATTTCTACTTTTGAAAAACGGAATGTTTGAATTAGTTTTAGCCAATTTAAAAGTTCGCCCCTTTCGCACATTGATAAGTGTCATCGGTGTCGCAATCGGCGTAATTCTCGTAATTTTATTTACCGGTTTGGCGCGCGGAATGGCGGAAGATATGTCGAAACGCTCGGCAAACTGGAAAGCGGAGATCGTTTTCACGCGACCCGGCGCGATGGAAATGACGAGTTCGAATGCTTCGGTTTCGACGACCTACGCGACGAAACTTTTGGAGATCGAAGGCGTTCAGGCGACCGTTCCGGTCATTCGATATATTTCGCCGACGACGGAAGGAACCTGGGGACTGCAAAGCATCGAAGGCGTCGAGTGGGAGCCGTTCGCCGCGATGAACGGAATGGAATTGACCGCCGGACGCGCTCCGCAGGCAAATGACGAAGTGATAATTGACGAGCGAAAAACCAAAACCGACAATCTCAAAGTCGGCGATACGACCGAACTTTTCGGCGGAAAACAATACAAGATCGTCGGCGTTTTTTCGCCGCCGTCAGGTGCGCGGACAAAAATGTCGCTCGCCGCCATGCAGAATGCATTACAGGTCGAAAACAAAAGCACTTTTATTCTCGTCAAGATAAAAGATGGCTATCGTCCCGAAGAGGTCGCGGCGAGAATTGATCAGGCTCTTCCCGGAAATAAAATCAATCTGACGAGCGATCTGATCATTGACGCGCAAGACCGGATTCCGGCTTTAAAAACATTTCTGCGCGTGCTGGTCGGTCTCGGGGCGTTTGTTTCGACGATTTTCGTTTTGCTTTCGATGTATACGACGATTACCGAACGAAGAAAGGAGATCGGCATCTTAAAATCACTCGGCGCGTCGAAATCTTTTATAATTCAAACGATCGAAGGCGAGGCTTTTATGATCGGCGTTTTCGGAATTGTTGCCGGTTCTGTAATAGCGGTTTTGGCTTCGTTCGTCATCGAGGCGTTTTTCGATCTGCAGTTCGAATTTAGCTGGGAATGGATTTTGACAGCCTTTGCCATCGCCATCGGCGGCAGTCTCCTCGGCGCGCTCTATCCGGCGTGGCGGGCGTCCGTGATCGATCCGGTCGAAGTGATGGCGACGGAATGAGGAAATTTTCGATTTTTGATTTGCGGTTTTCGATTTTCGATTTTTAATTGCCGTAGAGCAAAATTCTGATTATCAAAAGAATCGCCAAACCGACTGCCGACCAGCGCAAATATTTATTCAGTTTTTCATTTTTGGAAAGCGTTAAAACGCCCGTGATAAACAGTAAAACCGACACGATGCATTGGTTGACATTGTGCAGATCAAAATTGTAAAAAGCGGCGATGATGCAGATAACGGCGAGTATGATTTCAATTTTTCTCATTTTCAAACCTCAAAAAAAATTATTTTGAATTTAATTATGCCTTTTTTGCTTTTATTTTCGCAATCGCGTCTATGATTACCGAAAAGTTTAAACTCTATTCCGGCATTCCAACAAAGTTAAATAATCAATTATAATTCAAACGGAATTATGAACCGGACAAAAACCGATCGTCTCGTTTTAAAAGCCGTCAAAAATGAAAAGTCGCCTGCAAAGCAAAAAATATTACAGAAACTTTTCGCCGTCTGGTTTGACGCTTTTGTTTACAATCAGATTTGGGAAGACCCGCACGTTGACCTAAAGGCATTGGCGATAGATAAAAATTCGCGCGTCTTGACTATCTCCTCCGGCGGATGCAACGCTTTGAATTATCTGCTTGCCGATCCCGAAAGCGTTACGGCTGTTGACCTGAATCGCAATCATATTTTTTTACTGAATTTAAAGATCGCCGCGCTCAAATTTCTTCCCGAATACGAAGATTTTTTTGCGTTTTTCGGTTACGGGAAAAGCGAAAAAAACATCGAAAATTATCAAAACTTTATCGCGCCGAAACTCGATGTCGAGACTAAAAGGTTTTGGGAATCTCGCTCACTGACGGGTAAAATCAGGAATTTAAAACGCATTGATTTTTTTCGCAAAGGCGGACTTTACGAGCATTCGCGCAACGCTTATTTTTTGCGTTTTTTTCATAAATTCGCGCGCCTGTTCGGGTGCAAACCCGAAGAAATTTTAAAAGCAAAAACGCCGAAAGAGCAGGAAAAACTTTTTGAAAAACATATCGCTCCGTTTTTCGATTCGTTCGTCATCAAAACGATCGGCAAAATGCCGGTTACGATGTTCGGTCTGGGGATTCCGCCGCAGCAGTTTAACGAACTGAAAAACGATTTGACCGACGGCGGAAATATTATCGAGATTTACAAAAACCGAACAAAAAAACTCGCGGTCGAATACCCGATCTACGAAAATTATTTCGCCTGGCAGGCGTTTGCTAGAAAATACGACACCGAAAACCGAGTGGCTCTGCCGGACTATTTAAAAGAAGAAAATTACGAAAAATTAAAAGCAAACGCCGGACGAATCGAAACAAAAATCGGCTCGGTAACGGATGAAATAAAAGTGAATGAAAAAGGAATGTTCGACCGATTCGTTTTTCTCGACGCGCAGGATTGGATGAACGCCGAAATGATAACCGAACTCTGGCAGGCGATTGCCGAAAAATGCGAACCGGGCGCGAGAATTATTTTCAGAACCGCCGGAGCTAATTCGCCAATCGAAAAAAATCTGCCGGAAAACTTACATAAAAAATTTATCTACGAAAAAGAATTTTCCAGCGAGCTTTTCAAACAAGACCGTGCTTCGATCTACGGCGGATTCCATTTATACAAGTTAGCAGAAAGTTGACAGAAAGTTTGCGGGTAGTTTACAGAAAGTAAAAAAACTATCTGCAACTATCTGCAACTTCCTGAAAATTATCTGCAAACTATGAACACAGCCTTTGAAAAAATGGACAAGATGTATCGCCGACAGCGGTATTTCTATGATCTGACGCGGAAATATTATCTGCTCGGGCGCGACCGTCTGTTAAAGGAAATCAAGATTTCCGACGGTGAAAATGTTTTGGAGATCGGCTGCGGGACGGGCAGAAACCTGGCGATTTTGGCTAATAAATATCCGCGCGCAAATTTTTACGGTTTGGACGCTTCGGCGGAAATGCTGAAAACGGCTCAGAAAAAAATCAATTCAAAAAATCTTTCGAATATTACTCTTAAAACCGCGCTCGCCGATGATTTTTCTTTTGATAAAACATTCTGTTTGGACAAACGATTCGACGCGATATTTTTTTCATTTTCGATTTCGATGATTCCGGCATTTCGGGAATCAATCGAAAACGCGCTCGGAAATCTCGAAAGCGGAAAGTCGCTTTACATCGTGGATTTTTTCGATCAGAATAATCTGCCCGTTTGGATTAGGAAAATTTTACAAAGCTGGCTCAGACAATTTCACGTCAAATACCCGGAAGAGTTGATTCCTTTTTTGAAGGAATTGGAAAACAAAAAACAAGGAAAACTTTCCGTCAAACCTGTTTTTAAGAGTTATTCATTTATCGCCGAATTTAAAAAGGCTGAAGCCCGCGAGTAAGCAAGGGCTGGATATTCAAAGTATCTATTCCGCCCTTGCTTACGCACGGGCTTCTTTTTTTCTTCCCAAAATCGCCGCGCCGATTCCGCCTATAATCAAAACTGCCGAAATGAACAACCGCATCGGAACGGTTTCCGACACAAGCAGAACACCGCCGATTGCCGCCAGAACGGGAACGGAAAGCTGTAATACGGCGGCGCGGGTCGCCGTGTGAAAACGAAGCGCGGCATACCAGACGGCGTAGCCGATGCCCGAAGCGATCGCGCCGGACAAAACCGCAAATAAAATGCCTTGGCGTGAAAAATGAACTTCACCTAAAAACGGCAAGACCGAAATCATAACAAACGGCACGGCGCGAATAAAATTTCCGGTCGTGTCGGCAAGCGGATCAAGGCTTCCTTTGCCGCGAAGCGTGTAAAATCCCCAGGCGATTCCGGCAAGAGCCATCAAAATCGAACTGAAAATCGGCGGCGCGGTCAAACCCGGCGAAACCAGATAGACGAGTCCGCCGACGGCGACAAACAAGCCTAGCCATTCCAGTAAACCCGGTCTTTCGCCTTTGAAGAGCGCGAAAATAATCATCGTCGCCTGCACGCATCCGAACAGGATCAGAGCGCCCATTCCGGTCGTCAGTTCGTTATAGGCGAACGAAAAACAGACCGCGTAGGCGAACAAAAAAAAAGCGGAGAGCCAATTTCCCTTCCGGCTTGCCGCTTTTCGTTTTCCGAAGATCGCAAAAATTATCAGTAAAGCAACCGCTCCTGAAACGAGTCTGACGGTCGTAAAACTCGCCGCGTCAATCAAATTCAAACCGAGCGCGAAACGGCACAGGATCGAATTGAACGCAAATGACGTCAGAGCAAATCCCGTATAAAAAAAAGCTTTCATATAACGAATTTACCAGTTGCGGCTTCGAAGTAATGCGGACTTCCGTAATATGCAATATTCGTAATGTTTTTTGTAATTATCACCGAAAAATATGCAATTATCGTAATGCAATATAAAACTGTTACTTCGCAATCTGCAACTATCACAATGATTATTTCAATAATCGCTTAGATATATGCAGCTGCCGCAATGTGCAGTGCAATTATCGCCGTCTTTTATAAAATAATCGCAACTAGAAATGTAATTTTTGCAATCAAAAACGCAATCTGCATAACCTACGATGCAATCCGCAAGCACCGCAGACCGCTTTGCACGCCGTGCAAAGCGGTCTGCGTGAACCTTAACCGAACTGCAAACCGGTTTAAGAAAACTTATTCCTCATCCTGAACGCCGTCCGTATCTTCTTCAAAATCTTCCTCGCCGAATTCCCAGCCGTCATAGGTTTCGATCCCGTATTCGTCGGCAAGTTTCTGAAATTCGGCGTTTCTTTCCGCCAGCGATTCGGGCGTGTGTTTTTCGGTCTTGTCAATATGCAGAAGATATTCGCCGGTCGGTTCGTTCGTTTCCTCTTCGCCGAGTTCGAAAACGTTTATAAAATCATAGCCCTGTTTTTCGAGATGAAGACCGAGCTTTTCCAGTTTTTCGACCGATTTATCAATAAAATAGTAGCTGAAAAGCATCTCGTCATCGAGATTCCAGCCTTCTTCGCGCTCGGCTTCTTCAAAAATTTCTTTGATAAGTTCGATCTGTGATTCCGTATTTTTAAACATATCTATTCTTCCCCTTTTTCGATTTGCAGAAGCTTACAGCGTGCGGGCTTCTGCAAAAAACATCAATTATTCCTCGATGTCGGCGACATCATCTCTGATGAGCGAATTGTCCTGAATTGCGCCGACGCCTTCGGTCGGTTCCCGGTTTGCAATATCTTCGGTCGAATGATCCTGTCCGGTCGGGCGGTCTTGATTTTCTTCCGTTATCGCCTGCACGTCCTCATCCGAAACGCTGCCGTCCGCATTCGGCAGTTCTGTACCGGTTGCCGTCGTGTTTTTTTCGCCGTCGTTATAAACTTCGTCTTTTTCCTGTTCCATTCCTGGTTTCCTCCTTGATAATTTAATTTTCAAAATCTATCGCGCATAAGACTTCGGGCATTTTAAAATGCGGAAATCTATTTACGAATTATAGTTTTCGATTTTACCAATGCGGATTTTAAATATCACTGTGCGGTTGACGATTTATGTTTGCGGTTTTTTTTGATGAAGGAGTTACATTCGATTCTTAACCCGGTAAGCGGCATAAAGCGCGGAAAAGCCGATCAGCAAAAAATAAAACATGGCAAGCAGACCGACGAAAACAACCGCCGCGTTCCCATCTTGAACTATTTTCACTGAAAAAAAGAGAACGATGCCGATAAATACCAGTCCGCTGATAAATATCCGCAGTGCGCTTTTCGCCATCCATTTCGGCAGTCTTTTCGGATTGACGAAATGCCTGTCGTTTATACGTTTAACTTTTTCAGCAAAACTTTCAGCCATCAATTTGGTTGTCTTTTTCCGCTTCTTCTTCGCTCGCTTTCTCTTCTTCCTTCGTCACGGGACGCATATGCGGGAAAAGGATCACATCGCGGATCGAATGGCGGTTGGTCAGAAGCATCACGAGGCGGTCAATGCCGATGCCGATGCCGGCGGCGGGCGGCATTCCGTAAGCGAGCGCGCGGATGTAATCTTCGTCCAAAACCATCGCTTCCGCATCGCCCGATTCGCGTTCGCGCATCTGGTCAACAAAACGCTCGTATTGCTCGACCGGATCGTTGAGTTCCGAAAACCCGTTGGCGCATTCCATCCCGTTGATAAAAAGCTCGAACCGCTCGGCAATCTGCGGATTCTCCGGCGACGCTTTCGACAAAGGCGAAATTGATTTCGGGTAATCAATGATGAAGGTCGGTTGGATCAATACAGGCTCAGTTAAAGCTTCAAATATTTCAACTACTAACTTTTCTTTCTCTTCTTCTTTTATATTCTCAATTTCCGTATCGAAATCCTCTTTATAAATGTTAGTAAATTCCTCTGCGATTCTTACTCTGTCAGTTCCAACATAATCATTTATATGAACTGGTGTTGAAATTGGCTCTCCATTGAAAAAATAAATAATTGTATGCAATGCACTACTCATTGCGGCTAAATATACTAAATGATGAATGTCATCTAACCACCATCTTTCAAATTTACCCTTTGTCATGTCATAAGCATCTTTGGGTCTTCCATACCACCATTGAGGAACTTTTTTTAATGATTCATTCCAATATTTTACAATTGCGTCTTTCATCGAAAGTCTTTCAAACTTTGAAAAATCAATCTCATTCTTTTCAAAATTCACAATCAAACTTCCGTTATTAGCTTTCCGCACCGCGTCTTTGATCATTTCCTCGCAGAAATCCATCATCCCGTTAACGTCCATATAAGCGCAGTAAAATTCGAGCATCGTGAATTCGGGATTGTGTTTGTGCGACAAGCCTTCGTTGCGGAAATTGCGGTTGAGTTCGTAAACCTTTTCAAAACCGCCGACGGTCAGGCGTTTGAGATAAAGTTCCGGCGCGATGCGCGCGTAGAGCGTCAGGTCGAGCGCGTTGTGATGCGTTTCAAAAGCGCGCGCCGCCGCGCCCGTCGCTTTCGGCGTGAGCATCGGCGTTTCGACCTCGATGTAGCCGTGCGCGTCGAGATAATTTCTCATTCCGCTGATTAGTTTCGCCCGCCGTTCAAAAACTTCGCGCGTCGTCAATTCGTTTTCTTCGTGTTCGATCTTTAAACTGTCGGCGATCAAATCCGCGTAACGATAACGCCGCCGCAGTTCGGGATCGGCAATACCGTGCATCTTGTCGGGCATCGGCAAAAGCGCTTTCGACAAAAACTGCAAAGTTTCAACGTGAACCGAAAGTTCGCCCGTGTTCGTCAAAAACAAAAATCCTTCGACACCGACAAAATCGCCGTGATCGAGATATCCGAATAGTTCCCAAGCTTTGCCTTCTTCGTTTATCGGCTTTTGATTGAAATTATCAATCGCTTTCGCATCGTCTTTGCGAACATAAATCTGCAAACGATTTTTGCCGTCGCTCAAATGAACAAACGCCGCTTTGCCCATCACGCGCGGCGGCACGGCGAGGCGACCGGAAACGCGGACATTGCCCATCGCTTTTAACTTCTCGTTTAATTTTCCTTTTAATTCCTGATCCGGCTTCGCTCCTTCGGGCGTGTTATCTTTTAATTCTTTAACTAATTCGACAACCGGCTCGAAATTTACAATATTCGAGATCGTATCTTCTTCGCCGGAAATTTTCGTGCGGTCAAATTTGTTCGGATAGGCGTTGCCGACGATTTCCCTAATTTTTTCGAGATGCTCGTGCCGCGCTTCGGTCTGATCGTTCGTTTCGATAATGTCGTTAAATTCAGCGATTTTCATAAGTTTAGTAAAAGGAAAATTATATTGAAGTGCGAGGATTTGGGCAAAGACAATTTTTAGAAGGCAGAGGGCAGCGACAGTAAGCGGTTTTAATTTTTGTAAAAAAACTGCCTACTGCCGCTGCCCTCTGCCTACTGTTTACGCTTTCTGCGCCGCCGCTAGTTTTTGATCGCGGTATTTGTTGACATAGGCGATATCTTTGCTGACCGTGTCGGCTAAAATGACGACGAGCTCGCCTTTTTCGGCTTCGTCAAAAGTGCTGAAGATGGCTTTTTCAGATTGGGGAATAATTTTAAATTCGATATCTCTTTCGCTTTCCCTGTAGCCATCTTCCAAAAGGCTGAAAACATCTTCCGCTTTCCGACCTCTGAGATAATTTCCTTCGCGGATAATCAATTTATCGAAAATCTCAGCCGAAAGCCTGCCCATCTCGCGCAGATCTTCATCGCGCCGGTCGCCGACTCCGGTTAAAATACCCGTAACTTTCGAATAGTTAAGTTTATTAATAAATTTACCCAAACCTTGTAAACCTGCCGGATTGTGCGCGAAATCCATCAATACGGTGAAATCGTCAATTTCGACAAAATTCAAGCGTCCGGGTGTTTGCGCGACACCGGCGTTAAAGGTCGTCAAACCGACGCGGATGTCTTCCAGAGATACGCCGTGAACAAAGCACGCCAGCGTCGCCGCCAACACATTCTGAATCATAAACTCGGCGCGTCCGCCGTAAGTCAGAGGTATATTTATCGCTTTTTCAACACGCACCTTCCATTTGCCTTTCAAAAGCGTAACGTAACCGTTTTCATATATGCAGGAAATCCCGCCGCGATGGGCGTTGCGCTGAATATTTTCATTATTTTCGTTCATCGAAAAAAGCACAACTTTGCCGTCAACAAGTTTTCTCATACGGTAAACATGTTCGTCTTCGGCATTCAGAACGGCATAACCGCGTTTGGAAACCGAGCGCGGAACGACCGATTTGACGCGCGCCAGATCTTCGAGCGTGTTGATGTCTTTTAAGCCAAGATGATCGGCGGCGATGTTTGTAACAATTGCAATGTCGCTGTGATCGTAACCCAAACCCGAACGTATTATTCCGCCGCGCGCCGTTTCCAGAACCGCGACCTGCACGGACGGATCTTTTAGCACGAGTTGCGCCGAAACAGGTCCGGTATTGTCGCCTTCGAGAATCTGGACGTTTTGAATATAAGTTCCGTCGGTTGTCGTAAACCCGACGGTCAAACCGCTTCCCTTTAGAATATGCGCGATCAATCTTGTCGTCGTCGTTTTGCCGTTTGTTCCGGTAATGGCGAAGATCGGAATGCGAAACGGCGTTCCGGGCGGAAACAGCATATCAACGACATGCTCGGCGACGTTTTTGCCGATGCCTTCGCTCGGCGCGAGATGCATACGAAAACCCGGAGCGGCATTGACTTCGATAATCCCGCCGCCGTTCTCGCTTAAAGGCTCGCTGACGTTCGGCGCGATGATGTCAACTCCTGCAACGTCCAGACCGACGATCTTCGCAATCCGCTCGAACATAAATGCGTTTTCGGGATGCACTTCGTCGGTGCGGTCAATCGCCGTTCCGCCGGTCGAAATATTCGCCGTCGTTTTCAGATGCAGAATTTCGCCTTCGGGCAGAACGGTTTCGAGCGTGTAGCCTCTGGCGGCGATCAGCCGCTCGCTCTGTTGATCAATATCAATCTGCGTCAAAACATTTTCATGTCCGTAACCGCGTCGCGGGTCTTTGTTTACATCGTCAACCAATTCTTTGATCGTATTTTTTCCGTTTCCAACAATGTGCGCCGGTGTTCTCTCTGCAACGGCAATTAAACGATTATTGACGACGAGCGCACGAAAATCTTTTCCGACGAGAAGTTTTTCGACCATCACATAACGGGAATATTCTTTGGCTTTTTGAAAAGCGATAAACGCTTCTTCCAGCGTTTCGATGCCGATAGTCGCGCCTTTTCCGTGATTGCCGTCCAGCGGTTTGATGACGAGCGGAAAACCGACCGCCTCGACCGTCTTCGCTAAATCCTCCTCGTTTCGAATATAAACTCCTTTCGGAACGGGAACGCCCATTTCACCCAGAAGTTTTTTCGTCGCGCTTTTATCCGCCGCAATGTCAACCGCGATCATATTCGTTTTAGCGGTCGTCGTCGCCTGGATTCTCTGCTGGTTGATGCCGTAACCGAGCTGGACGAGCGAACGCTCATTCAGTCGAATATACGGAATCCCGCGCGATTCGGCTTCTTCGACAATTGCTCCGGTCGAAGGTCCGAACCGCACGTCTTCACGGATTTCCCTGAGTTCCTGAATTTCCTTTTCGAGATCGGCTTGAATCTCATCAAGCGGTTTTCCTTCCGCCAGATCGAGAAAAAGCCGGACAGCGGCGCGGGCGGCATAACGTCCGCATTCTTCTTCAAAATATGCGAAAACGATATTGTAAATTCCCGATTCGCTCGTTTCGCGCGTTCTGCCGTAACCGACATCCATCCCGGCAAGCGTCTGGAGTTCGAGCGCGAAATGCTCGATGATATGACCCGCCCAGGTGCCTTCGCGGACGCGGCGCAGAAATCCGCCCTCCTCGCCGTAACTACAGCCGTGCGTAACGAGCGAAGGCATAACTTCCTTCATTCGTGCGTAAAAATCTTCGATCTTGTTCGAGGGTTTCTGTTCATAATCGCCGATATCGAGCCGCATTATGATCAGCTTTTTCCAATAACCGCTCCAGTAATTCGCCCCGCGCAGGGTTCTGATTTCGAGAATGTCCATATTCTTAAGTAGGCAGTTGTCAGCGGCAGTAGGCAGTTATGCCGCTTTTGCAACTCCTTAATTTTTTTAATGAATAAATCGCGCTAACCAGAAAAACTTACTGCCTACTGCCGCTGCCAACTGCCTGCATTCACTACTCGATGTCCGGCAATAAAAATTCGCTCGGCGGTTGAAGCGGTTTGCGGGCAAAATAATCATAGAGCAATCCGTCGCCCAAGATATGCATCTGCACGCCACACACACTGAAAGATTCGAAATCGTCAACTTCGGCAATCTCATTGTATGTGATTTGCGAGCCGTCAACAATCGTTACCGCGCCTTGACCGAAAACTTCGAGAACACCTTCGTTGTCGAGGATGATCGCCGTGTTTTCATCAACACCGATCCCCAGATTATAGGGGTTGTATGAAACAGCCGTAATCAGACGGCTGATCCGACCGCGTTCGGTAAAATGCTGATCAATAATGATGTTTTTCAGAAATCCGAGTCCGGGCGAAAGCCGGACGGAATTTTTATGCGGATGCGGCGTTGATTCGCCGCGCACGATCATCGAGGTTGACATCCCGGCGGCGCCCGCGCTCGTTCCGGCAACCACGATGTCGGTTTCCGCAACTTTTTTTCGTAATTTTTGCGAAAATTGTGTTCCGCCTAAGATCGAAACGAGCCGCATCTGATCTCCGCCGGTGATAAATACGCCCGTGATTCCGTCGAGTAAAGCGTCCGGGTCAGCCTGAAACACGTCCTGCCGCGAAGTCGCCCGTAAAACGCGCGGGTTTGCCACGCCGAGATTCCTGAAAGCCTGAACATAGACGTCCGACGCAAATTCGGGAAAATCCGATGCGACCGGCACGATCAAAACTTCCGCCTTGTCGCCCCCGGCAAGTGATAAAAATTTTCTTAAAATTCGTCGTTCGTTGTATTTGTCTTCCGCGCCGCCGATAACGAGCAAATGCCCGCCGATGATTTCGCGGTGTATGCGATCTGTCATTGAATTCTTGATTTGAAATATTTCGTAGAACTTGATTTAACTTATTGAAAAGTTTTCAATTGGTCAAGATTAAACATTTAGATTTGTCAAAAAATTATCATTTTGAATGCAGGAACAAACAAAAATTTTCCAACATTTTTTTTATTTTTTTTAACAGTTTTGTTAAATTTACTATTGACTACTTAAAGTAAATTCTGATACTATCCCCTCAGTTGATTCATTTCAAAGGGTTTCCCAAATCTAACTCAAGTTATCTATTCCGAGTTTTTAATTCTTTTAAAGTTATGATTTGTTCAGTTTGCAATCGAAAATTTGTTGTTAGTTTATCAGTCTGTCCGGCGTGCGGAACAATGACGGATGATTCGGTTCGTGAAGAACTGATTCTCAAGCGAGCTCCGCTCATCAAACCGGAAAAAAATCAATCACCCGGAATAACTTCGATTTCCGAAAAACCTATTTTTTTCCCGGCTCATAAACCTCCTGAAATACGTTCGAAACCGGCAATGGAAATTAAACCGGCTACGGAAAACAAAAATTTGATACAGGATAAACGAGGGACAAAAACAACTTTAACCGCAAAGTTAAAAGTAAAACCGACCAGCCCGACTCTGATGGAATTTCAAAGTAAAGAAACCGTCCTTCCCGAATGGCGTCTTGAGTTAAAAAATGCCGTCCAACAAAGATTGCGCAGCGATCAGCAAACGGGCGATGCTGATCTTTTTCCTGCGCCGCGCGTAATAAACCGGACGATCGGGTCAACGGCTCTAAAGCCCGAATATGTCGAAGAAGTTGAGGAACAACCAATTCTTCACGAAAACCCGACCGTTCAAAACGCACTATTGCGGATCGAACAATCGCGTCAAAAATTTCTCGCAACTGCAGAAGTCGTCGTTGAGAAAATACCTCCAACCGAACCGAAAAAAGATTTTCCCTATTACATCGCGGCGCGCTCGAACGAAATCAGCGCGCCGAAAACCGACAACAAAAAACCGGTTTACACGGTTGCAAAACCGAAACTCGTTTCGTCAATACCGGCAGAAAATTTCAAGCGTGATACGAATAAACTGCCGCCTTTACCGAAACCAGCAAAGCTTTCGACGAGTTTCGACCGTTCAACCGAAACAAACAGAGATGAGAAAATCGAGGAAACAAATTCTCAAGCCGAAAAAATTTCAATGCTTCCCGAAATTAAAATTTCACCCCAAAAAACCGACGAATTTGTCGAGGAAAATGAGATTTTAACTGAAGAGATTGAGGATCTTGCGCCGTTTGCGATGCGGTTCAATGCCGGACTTTTCGATCTGATCATCGGCGGATTCGCCAGTTTGGTTCTACTTGCGCCGTTTGTACTTCTGGGCGGCGATTGGTTTACAACCGCCGGTCTGCTCGCATTTCTGGCGACCAGTGCGATCGTGATGTTTATCTATATGACGACCGCCGTCGGGCTGTTCGGGAAAACTTTCGGGATGAGAATATTTTCGCTTGAAATCATTGACATCGAAGAAAACGATTACCCGACATTTCACCAAGCGGCGGTCAGCGCGGCGGTATATCTCTTCTCGCTCGCGATCGGCGGCAGCGGATTTTTAACTGTTCTGTTCACGGACGAAAAACGCGCGGTTCACGACATCGTTTCGGGAACGCTGATCGTCAGAGAATTTCAAGAAGAGTCGGCATAGTATTTTAAGTTTTTTTTCCGTTTACCCGATAGCGCGTAATTCGAATACGCGCTTTTTTTTGCGATAATCTTTTCGGTCTATGAATTACGCCACACTCGAAAAAATCACACCGGAATTAAAAACCGAACTGACCGGAAAAAAATTCGGCAAAATTTTTCCGCTTAAAAAATTACAGTTCGCGGTTGATTTCCGGCTTCACGATTCGAAATTTTTGTTTTTCAGTCTCGAACCGGGCGCGCCGCGCGTTTATTTTATCAGGCGAAAATTAAGAGAGATTGAGAAACAGTCGCAAAATCCGACGCCGTTTGTTTTATTCCTGCGAAAAAGACTCTCAAATTCGGTCGTCAAAAGTGTCGAAAAAGTTCCGAACGAGAGGATTTTGCGTCTTGCTTTGACCGCTCAAAACGAACTCGGGCAGATTGAAAATTATTTTCTGGTCATTCAGTTAACCGGACGCTCGGCAAATCTTTTTCTGCTCGACGAAAACAAGATAATACTCGATTCGCTAAGGGGAAATTTTGGCGAAGGGCAGGAGATCGCCGATGTTTACGCGCCGCCAGCTCGTCCCGAATCGGCTCAAATAAAACAAACCGAAGAAGTGATTTTTCCGCAAAACGATTTTGAAACTCTATCCGAAGCTTTGGACGATTATTACAAAAATCTCGAAGCCGACAAAATTTTTCAGACGAAAGCCAAATCAGCCGAAGCGAAGATCAAGCAGGAAATCAAGCGGACGGAAAAACTCGAAAAAAAATTAAAACTGGATTTGGAAAACCACGGCGACGCGGACAAATGGAAACGCTTCGGCGATCTGATCCTGGCGAATCTGGCAACGGCTGAACGGCGCGGCGATAAAATCATCGTCACTGATTATTTTGACGAAAATCTGCCGAAAATCGAGATCGCAGCCGAAGAAAATATTTCATTGACCGAAGCATCCGAACGGTTTTTCAAACGCTATACGAAAGCGCGAAACGCCAGAGAAGAAATTTCAAAAAGGCTTGAGATTTTAAAATTCGAGCGGGAAAATCTTCTTAAAAAAATGTCTGATATCGAACGCGCGATCGAGGAAAAAGACGAGGGGTTTTTTGGAGTTGAAGCGGAGTCCGCCACAGAACAAACAAAAAAAACGGGCGCGAAAACGGTTGAGTCAAAATCGAAAGCGAGAGCTTTTCTTTCTTCCGAAGGCTTTGAAATTCTTGTCGGAAAGGGCGCGAAGGATAACGACCATCTGACGTTTCGCATTGCTAGATCAAACGACCTGTGGCTTCACGCGGCGGATTATCCCGGCTCGCACGTCGTCGTCCGAAGCAAGAATCGTCAGGAGATACCGCAGAAGACACTTATCGAAGCCGCGCAATTGGCGGCTTTCTACAGTCAGGCGAGGGATGAATCAAAAGTCGCGGTTCATTTTACTTTGAAAAAATTTGTCCACAAACCGAAAGGCGCGGCGGCGGGCTTGGTCAATCTGGCAAGTTTTAAAACGATTATGGTCGAACCGAAAGGTCAGAACAGAGAGCGGTAGCGACCTGCTTAACACTAAAAATTTGTGCGATTATAAATTCTCTACGTTTTGGATTTGCAAAATTTAAGCAGGTCGCTACCGCTCTCTGTTCTGACTTACTCATTAACGACCTTTTCGACCGTTTCCTTCATCGTGCCGATGACCTTCGGACCGCCGCCGAGGAAAACGCCGCGCAGTCTGCCCTCGCGGTCAATCAGAAAACTTTGCGGAATGCCCTGAAATTTGCTGATCGAAAGAAGTTCCCGATACATCGCCTGGTCGGCATATGCCATCAAGTAATTGAGCTTCATTTCTTTGGCAAAGTCATTAATGTCCTCGACGCTCTCGTTGTCGGTGTTCAGACCGATGACTTCGAAATTTTTAGCCTTGTATTTTTCTTCCATTTCGACCAGATGCGGCATCTCGCCGCGGCACGGTCCGCACCACGTCGCCCAGAGATTTAAAAGCAAGACGTTTCCTTTTTTGTCTTCGAGTTTGAAGGTGCTGTCGTCAATTTTTTTAATTTCCGTTTGTGCCAAAGCGGCGGGAATCGGCGGGTATTCACTATTGGGTTTCTTTGCCGATTCGTTCGATTGAGCGGTCGAATTCTCAGTTTGGTTAACTTCATTAGCGGGATTATTTCCCGCGCTTTGCGAACCTGTGCAGGCAGTTAAGCCGGAAAAAACGCCGGCAAAAATTAAAAATAAGAAACAAATTTTTAATAAATTATTCATAAATCCTCTAAGCCGTGTCCTGCAAGCGTAAAACTATAAGCGTTGCGATGACCAGCATAAAAAACATTAGCATTAAAACAAATTGGTTGACAATCTCGTGCATCCAGGGATGCAGGAAACTTACATAACCGCTCAGGTTTTCGGGAATTTTCTTCGCATCGGCAATCTTTGGAGGATCGTCCAACTGCGGGGCGGAAACGTTTTTTCCTTTACTTAAATCCTTTTCAAAATCGTCCAGTTTTTTGTCCGCGTCCTCCTTATATTCGTTAAGATCGTTTTTCGCGTCGGCTATTATTCTATCGTTTTCGGCTTCGATATTTTTGTAAAGCCCGCGCCCGTTGACTGCGCCTTCTTCTTCCAAAGTATCGAGCGTCGAATAACGCTTCATCGTATCGAACGACCAGGTGGCGGGCATTACCAAACCGACTACTTTATTAATACCCGACGGCACGCCGACTAATCCCGAAAATAAAATTTGCGGAATCAAGATCAGCGGCACGAGGGAGGTCGCCATCTCGGAAGTTTTGACGAGAGCCGAAATCAAAAGTCCGAGTGCGATGCCGACACCGGCGGTCAGAAGCATCACGAAAAACTGCGGAATTCCCAGAAATTGTCCGGGCAGAGGCATCAAACCCGTGATGTCAAAAAACTTCAGCGGCAGAAATAATAAAATACATTGGATGCTGACAATTATTCCCAATACGAAAAGTTTGGAAAATAGATACGGCATCAAACCGAGATTGACCATCCTTTCGCGTTTATAGACGGCGCGTTCGCGGATGATCTCGCGGGCGGCGATCGAAGTTCCGAACCAGACGGCAACCAGCGATAAAACGAAATACGCGAAATCGCGCGGCTGATTTTCGCCCATTACGAAATAGGTCATCAGAGCGATGATCGGCGCCTGGATAAATAAAATGAAAAGCGTGAATTTATCGCGCATTAAAACTTCGAAATAACGGCGCGAAAGCGTCAGCCATTGGCGGATCGAACCGAAAAGTCCAAGCCGGCTTTTTTTTTGCACGCCGCTCGATTGAACTTTGCCGAGTTCTTTTAACGGTTCATAGACGTTTTTCTTATACTGCGGCGTTTGCGTGAATTTTTGTTTCCAATCTTCGGAAACTCTTTCGGTAATTTCCTGACGGTTGGCGTTGCCGTTGTGCCGGAGTTTTTGCTCGATCGGTTCTTCTAATTTGTCATATAAATCCTTAAAACTTTCCGCTCCCAGATGTTTTAAAGCTTCATCCGGTCGCCCGTAAAACGCCAATTTTCCGCGCATCAGCAAAACTATCTTGTCAAAAAGCTTGACATTTTCCATCGCGTGCGTTGTCAGGATGACGGTTCTGCCCGATTCGGCGATCTGCCGGAAGAGTTTCATAATTTTCTCTTCCGTCGCGGGATCGAGTCCCGATGTCGGCTCGTCGAGAAAAATCACCGAGGGTTTTGTAATAAGTTCGACCGCGATGGAAACCCGTTTGCGCTGTCCGCCTGAAAGCTGATTGATCGGCACGTGACGGCGTTCGGACAAGCCGGTAACGTCCATCACTTCCTCGATGATCTGATTGATCTCTTTTCGGGAAACATCGCGCGACAGACGGAGTTTGCCAACATAATAAAGCGTTCGGTAAACCGTCAGTTCGCGGTGAATGATGTCGTCCTGCGGAACATAACCGATAGATTGTTTTATAGAATCGAGATGCTCGTAAAGGTCGAGATTATTTATCAGCACGCTTCCGCCCGAAGCCGGACGCATCCCGTTGAGCGCGTCCATAAAGGTGGATTTTCCCGCGCCCGACGGTCCGAGCAAACCGACAAATTCATTCGGCTTTATGGAAAGCGAAATATTATCCAGAAGCCGGATCATTCCGCCGCCCGCGCGGTTTTTTACGTCCTTCGTGATATTGACCGAATCAATTCGCGTTTTCGACCGCGTATCGTAAACGCTTATGTTTCCAGTGCCGTCAATTTTAATTAAAAACGAGCCAATATAGACCGAATCCTGCGGTGAGATAGTTTGTTTTGTGATTTTATTTTCGTTGACGAAAACGCCGTTGGTCGAACCTAGATCCTCGATGACCACGCCCGAATTTGTCTGCAAAATCCGCGCGTGGCGATTCGAGATTTGCAGACCGTCGAGTTTTATATCGGAAGAGTCCGCGCGACCGATGACGAGTTCGGTTTTTCCGCCAAAGACGAGCGACATCAAAAGCTGAGGTTTAGCCGATTGATCAATTTTCTGCGAAATACTGCCTAAATTGGCGACCATCGTTTTTGAACCGGGTTGTTCGCCTAAATCTATTGGAACATTGCCCAACTGCCCGATAGCTATCGAACGCTGTCCGGCGATATTCGCTCCGGCGGGCGCGACGCGCGACGGAGCGTTAAAACGCAAAACCGGACCGCCCATCCCGAGTTGTATCTCGTCCTTGTGATAAATCGGTGTCGGATTTGAAATTCTTTGTTCATTGACCAGCGTGCCGTTAAAACTCCCGTTATCCTCGATAAAGAAATTTCCGTTCTCGCGTCTGATCTCGGCGTGGCGGCGCGAAACCATCACGGCATCTGCGTCAAACACGATGTCGCAATTCGGTTCGCGTCCGAGCCAAACGCTCGGTTTAGCAAATTGAAAGGCGGGTCGCCCGCCCGCGTTCACAAATTCGAGACTCGGTATTTCGGTTTGAAAAATTTGCGGAGATTGTTTCGCTGGCTGTTGAACCGGCGGATTGACGGTTGGCGGCTGATCGTATTTACTTTCCTGATTTCGCGGTTTTTCCGAAATGCTTTCCGAACCCGCAGAATCTTCAAACCGGACGACGCGCAAAACCGGACCCTGAAGACCGAACTGCAAGCGGTTTCCGACCGAAACCGCATGCGACCCGGATATTTTTTGACCGTCAACAAATGTTCCGTAACTCGAATTCAGATCGGTCAAAATCCATTTTCCCTCCGATTGGCGTAGTTCGGCATGCTGGCGGGAAACCATCGGAAATTGCGCGTTATCGAAAACTATCTGGCAGATATTCGGTTCGCGTCCGATTTTGATTACCGGTTGATCGAATATTCTTTCGTGTCCGCTGTATTCTTCGGCAAGAATGATTTTCATTTTAAAAAATAATTGTCGGGTTTACGTTTTCGAAAAGAAAATTTTTTGTTGATTTTAACTTAATGTCTTTAAAAATAAAAAGCGTGAAACTTCGTGCTTCACGCTTTTTTGTCGGATTGTTAAGAAATTTAAAAATTCTGATCCGGCTCGAAAGTGTAAAGAATCGTCTTTAAATCTCCTTTTATCCCGAGATCGTCCGCGCTCTTTACGTCTTTCGAAAGCGATGTCGCCAGAAGCGTAACGACCAAACCGTTTTTCACATTCGGACGCGCGGGAGGAATGTAAAAATGCCTGCCCCAGAGTTTTATTTTATCGCCGTTCAATGCCGTCCCTTCGCCCTGGAATTTCATCTCGTAGGCTTTCCAGCCTTCGTAATCTTCGGTTTTATTAAGGTTCACCATTCCCTGCCCGATGAGTTCAAAGTTCGGCAAAGGCGAACTTTTTATATCTTCGCTTGCCTTGTTTACAATTTCGGGAAACATATCTTTATCCAGTTCGAAAGTTCCGTTGCTCTCATAATAGCTGACCATAAACATTTCCAACGGAATCCCGTCTGCACCGTTTTTAGAAATGTCAATAAATTTGTCGTCAACTTTATTTCTTTCTTTATCAAATTTATTTCTCTTCCAGGTTTCCGGGTAATAAAGCGTAAAATTGCGATAATATTTTAGCAATTCCTTACTCAGATTTTCTTTGGAATTTTCAAAAAACTTAGTGTTCTCGGGCTGGACGATTTTACGCGGCGGCGGCGGAATTTCGTTGATGTCCTGATTGTTGTCCACGCCGGTTTGCTTTTCAGCATTTTCGGGAATTTGATTCTGCGTTTGAGTTTTCACAAATTCAGTATCAGCCGGACGATTGACAAAATAGTAAAAGATTGCCGCCGATAAAAAAAACAGCACACCGATTCCTAATATGGCAACAAAAGTCCAATTTTGTCCGCCTTCGACGGGAGGTTCGATCGAACGTCGTTCCCAGGGAGCTTCGGTTTTTTTGTCCGGCGCGGCAGAAAATTCGTTTTTTCCGATTCCGACATTGTGAAATTTTATTGACCCCGTCGGCTTTTCAATTTCAACTCCCGCCGGATCGGCATTTTTATCAGTTTGAAACTTCACTGTGGAAACTTCGCCGGACATTTCTACCGGCGATTCGTGCGTTTTAAGAATTTGATTACCGGCAGATAAACCATTTGAAAATTCATCTAAAACCGAATCGAGCGAAACGGTAAATTCGTCGGTTTCGGGTGTAGAATATTGATCCGGCAAATTATCCGGCTCGTTCAAATTTTCGTTTTCCGGGATCAGAGAATTATAAAGGGCATCGCCGAAATCGCGGACTTTTTGAAATCGTTCCGTGGGATCGAACGCCAGGGCTTTTTGTAAAACTGCCTTCGTTTGCGGCGGCAGGTTCGCGGCTTCGTCAAATATTTGTATTACATTTTTTTGCGCCTTGTACAAATCCTTTGAAGTCAAAACTTGGAACGGCGTTTTTCCGGTCAACAATTGATAGGCGATAACCGCCAGCGAATAAATATCCCCTGAAAAGTTTGCCGGTTTGGCAGCGATTCGTTCCGGCGCGAAATAATTGAAATCGCCTCTTGTTATTTCTGAAAAAATATTGAAATCGGTAACTTTGACCAGTTCGGAACCGGCAACGGTCGGGCTTATTATTATATTTTCGGGATTCAGATTTCTGTGCAAAACGCCGTTTTGATGGGCTTCGCTCAATGCGTCAGCCGCCTGTCTGATAATCCGTGCCGTTTTCTTTCGGTCGAAAAAAAGACCTCGCAAAAAACTCTCTTTCAGCGAACTTCCCTTGACGTGATCGCTGACGATAAACGGGTTTCCTTCCGGCAGTTCCCCAGAATCAATGACCTTTGCGATATTCGGATGATTGATATGCGATAGAGCGACTCTTTCTTCGGCAAAAACCCGGGCTGAAAAATCGCTTTCGTCGAGTTTTGCGGTATAGATACGGACAATGACTTTTTTATCGGAATTCAGATTATCGGTTGCCAGATATTTTATGCTGCGCGCCGTCTGGCTCAATCTCGACTTGATAAAATATCTGCCTTTAATCGTCTGACCGAGCAGAATATTCGGATTTTCCGCCGAAAGCGCGAAACGCCCGACCGGATTTACACGCCGGTCGCCAAGCTGCGCTTGCCCGCTCAATATTTCATCCGGTCTGATAAGTTTTGTAAATGTTCCCGGCGGTGCCGGTTTCTTGATTTTCTTACTTTTATCCTTTAATTCGTTTTTTTTGACAAACTGTTTATTAATGAGTTTCGGCGGTGCGGGTTTGATTTCGGTTTTTTCAAGAAAATCAGCGTTTTTTTTCAAAATGCCCGAAAAAACACCGGCAGGTTCTGCCGAATTTTCCGAATTTATTGACGGGTGAAGACGCGCGCCGTCGTTGACGCAAAATCTCTGCGCCGCGTCCTCGTATTTTTGCTGACATTTCGGACAAATCATTACTTTTAAGGTGGTTAAATTTCGCATAATAAACTATTTACTGAAATTTTTTCGCTGCAATAAAATCCTCAATCGTGAAATACGCCTAATCGGGCGTGAATTTCAGTAATAGTTAAATTTACAGACAATGTTTCAAAATTTATGTAGAGGATGCTTTCATCCGAACAGACGATCGCAGAAAAAAAACAGATGTGAGATAAAATCAACCGGGTATCAACTGCGATTTTTCATCTTTTCCGAAATTAATTGTTCCGCTTAAAAATCTGAATCACCGCCGATTTATTGAAACTACATTTGCACACGAGCGAGTTTTTTAATTAACGATTCTTTTTGATTGTCAAGCGCAATTGCCTGCCGATAGGCGCGGAGCGCGTCCGTTCGCTTTCCATTTTTCAGATAACCGTCGCCGACCGTTTCAAATGCGTGAGCCAGATTTTTCTTTTCATTTTCCGAAATCACTTTCAGAGCATCGTTCAAAGTTTTTTCCGCAAATCCGAAATCGCCGCTTCTCGAATAGAGCGAACCGAGCAGCACATAAGACACAAAACTGTTAGGGCTGATCTCCACCGATTTTTTCAAAATGCTTTCGGCTTCGGCATACGCTCCGCGCGTCGTCAAAGCGCGACCCAGCAAATAAAGCGCGGTCGGATTCTTTGGGTCTTCACGCAGAGCGCGGCGTAAAAGCTGTTCCGAATCGGCGTAACGCTGCTGCGACTGTAAAACGTCGGCGACCAAAATCATTGTCGGAACATCGCCTGAAAATGAAATCGCTTTCGAATAAGCGGCGTTTGATTCTTCGATTTTTCCGACACGCCGCAGTAGGCGACCGAGATGAGCGTAAGCCAGCGCAAATTTCGGCTCGATCTGAATCGCTTTCAAATATGCGCCGCGCGTTTCGTTTCCGATCTTTCCGTTTAATTCCAGCGCGACACCGAGTTGATCGTATGCAAACGGATTTTCTGGATCAAGTTCGATCGCCTTGCGAACGGATTTTTCGGCTTCGATATATCTGCCCGAAAGTTCCTTTCCGATAATCGGCTGGGTTAAGACAAAGCTGATGGCGATATACGGATCGGGATTTTCGGGTTCGAGTTTGATGGCTTCCCGATAATAAGTCTCGGCTTCTTCCCAACGCTGCTGGTCGCTGTAGAGGTTTCCCAAACCGTAAACGGCGCGGGAATCGGTCGGGCTTAAACTTCGCGCTCGCCGGTAAGCGGTTTCCGCTTTTGCATATTCGCGCGAATCTCTGGCGATGTTTCCTTCTTCAATCGCCTCTTCGTAAAGCTGGTTAAAACTTCCGCTCGTCTGTTTACCGACCGTAATGACGATATTATTTGGCGGCTGAGTTTTTTTAGCAGTCGTCTGTTTTTTGACCGGCTCGGTTTTTTTCGCCTGTGTGTTTTCGCTTCTGTTTCTGCTTGAATTATTTTTTCTGACGGTAGTTTTTTTCGGAGCGGGTTTTGTCGTTTTCGGTTTCGGATTCGTCTTCTTCTCGGTAGTCGTTTTTTTTGATTTCGGATTCGATGCGCGGAATAAACCGTTCGTGCTTCCCAAATCCTGTGCCAAAACAGAAATTGAAAAAGCAAATAGCAGAACCATTCCGCTCAAGTAAATTCTAAAGTTCCAAATCATAATTTTTTTGAGATCACTTTATTCAGACCTTGCCAATCTGAAACCGATAACCTTATCCCGCTGAATTTCCGGCGCAAAACCTCTAAAGGTCGAAGTCGCCGTGTTGACACCTTTTTTTACATCAAAACCGCCGCGCACGACATTCGCGGTTTTCCCGTAAAGTTTTTCGATCTGTTCGGCGATCTGCGGGTCGCTTCCCTTGTAACTCGACGCTTTACTGCTCGTCCATTCCCAGACATTGCCGATCAGATCCTGAACCTGCCATTGGTTTTGTCCTTGGGGTTTTGATCCGACTTTTGAAAAATTAAAGTCTAAATTCACATTTGCCAGTTCCTTGTTCCAGGTATCGCCCCACGGATAAAGATTGTTTTTTGAACCGTTTCGGGCGGCGTATTCCCATTCTTCTTCGGTCGGCAGGCGATAATTTAATTTGTCTTTATCCGAACGCCATTTGATAAATGCCTCGGCATCCTTGATGTTGACATATCTGACCGGCAAATCCATCTCGCTCTCGAGCGGTTTGTCTTTTTCCCAATTAAGCGGAATGGGCTGATAATTCGTTTCCTTTACAAATTCGTAATACTCGCCGTTCGAAACTTCGGTTTTAGCTAAATAAAAATCGCCGACTGTTACCTCATTTTCCGGTTTTTCAAGTATTTCGCCGTCATTTCTGCCCATCCGAAAAGTCCCGCCCGGTATCTGCACCAATTCGGGTGCCGCCGAACCGGGAAGTTCCTGTGTCGCGCTCGGCGTCGGAGTTGCGACATTGCTGACAGTTCCATTTGTTCCGCTGCCGCCAAATAAACCGAGCATATATGCCGCGCCGATTCCAACTGTAGTAAGTAGGAATAAAGCGGCGATTCCAATAATCGCAAAGACCAACGGCGAAAAAAATCCGCTTTTCGGTTTCGATTCGACGGCGATATTTTGTTTCCCGGTCTCCCAATTTTGTCTGTTCGTTTGTTGAAACGAGCTGTCCTCGATCCGCGTTTCTTTAAAACTCTCCGCCGGAGTGCTGACGCCGACTCCGGCTAATGTCGGCACCGGCGGTTTCGGAATCGGGCTGGAATCCGGGGCTGAGCTGTCAAAACCCTCCTCGCTTTTTTCCAACTTTGCGACGACCTGTTGTGAAGTTCCGTCGCAAATCACATTGTCTTCCCAATCTTTATAACCCGCGTGGCGAACAGTCAGATGATGACTGCCGCTTTGCAGACCGTCAAGCAGAAGCCATCCGTCGGATTGGCTTTCTCCGATGGCGACATTGTCAATAAAAACTTTCGATTGCGGCGGATTTGTAAGAATTCTCAAACTCGAAACCGGATGCCGCGCAGCGGAAACCATTCCGACATTATCCGAAGCAACACCGATCGCGCTTCGTAATTCTTCGACAAATTGTTCGACCGTCGGCGTTCTTTTTTCCGGGTCTTTTTCCAGAGCGTGGCGAACGACCTTTTCAATTTCAGGCGGCAGATCAACGCCGAGTTCGGCAAATGTCGTGGGCGGGTCGGTCAGATGCTTTTTCATAATCGCTGGGATCGAAGAACCTTTAAAAGGGACGTCGCCGCTTAACATCTGAAAGAGCATAACCGCCAGCGAATATATATCCGAGCGTCCGTCCGGCTCTTCGTCCGACCATTGTTCGGGAGCCATATAATAAGGCGATCCCATCAATCCCGTCGTTTGCGCCTGAATGAACGAACCGAGCAGTTCGCCGGATTTGATCTTCGCCAGTCCGAAATCCAGAATTTTAACCGCATCCTGCATCGAACTTTTGTCGTTGAGGATCATGATATTAAGCGGTTTCAGATCTCGGTGAACGATTCCCTGTTTGTGCGCCGCGCCGATTCCCGCGCAGATCGCTGACATTAACTCCAGAGCTTTTTCGGGCGCAAGCCGTCCTTCTCTGGCAAGCAGTTCGTGAAGCGATTCGCCTTCGACGTATTCCATCACGAGAAACGGCAGTTTGCCCTGCGCGACGCCGTAATCCGTAACCTGGACGACGTTATGATGCCTGATCGCGGCGGCGGCGAGAGCTTCCTGACGAAAGCGCGTAACGAGCTGCGGATCGTTTCCGACCAGATCGGGAAGAATTACTTTTATCGCGTGCTGGGTTTTGAGATAAGCGTGTCTGGCGCAGTAAACCACGCCCATTCCGCCCTGTCCGAGCCGCCGGTCAAGATGATACTTGCCTTCCAGAACGGGTTCGCCGCTCAGGGTGTGAATAGTCGGCATTCCGTCATCCGGGCAGGCATTGACTTCATCCGTGTAACATTTTTTACAAATCTGGCACTCTTTCATCTTGATTCAGGGGAATTTTGTCTCAATCGAATAAACGTGAATTTTAATTTGCTTGTTTCAAACGCGCTTTTAATTTTAGTTGGTTTACGTTTGTCAATCAAGGTAAAACATAAAAGGCGCAAAAACGGGAGAAATCCGTTTTACGCCTTTTTTATTCAAAAAAACCGAAATTTTGACGCGATTTTGAGAGTTGTTTTGCAAAATTCAGCCTTTAATCACGACATTGACCAACCGTTTCGGAACGACGATAATTTTGACGATTTCCTTACCGTTAGTATATTCGAGAATCTTCTCGTCTGCCATTGCCGCCGTTTCCAATTCCTCGTTTGAAGCGTCGGGAGAAACCAGAATTCTTGAACGCAATTTACCGTTGACCTGAATCGGGATTTCGACCTCGTCGGCTTTGGCAAGTTCTTTGCTAAATTCTGGAAACACTCCGCCGTTTGCCAGAATGCCTTCGTCGTTTCCGACCAAAACGGAATAAATTTCTTCGGCTGTATGCGGCGCAAACGGCGCGAGCATCAGGGTCAAACTTTCGACTGCTTCACGAATTACAAAAACATCCGCCTTACTTGCCGTTTCCGGGTCGGCATCAAAATCGTAAACCGCGTTCAGCAGTTCCATCAAAGCGGCGACCGGCGTGTTGAACTGCAAAGATTCAAAATTCTGTTCGACGCGCCGGATCGTCTGATGCGTTTTTTGCCGCAATTTTCGCGCTTCGGAAGAAAATTCTTCGTTTGAAATTTGTAATTTGAAATTTGAAATCTTGTCCTGCCATTTGAAAACAAATCTCCAGATACGCTGTAAAAATCTGATACCGCCTTCGATTCCGGCTTCGTTCCAGACGAGTTCGTTCTCGATGGGCGCGGCGAACAAAATAAACAAACGCGCCGCGTCCGCGCCGTAAATTTCGACCATTTCGTCCGGGTCAACGCCGTTGCCTTTCGATTTCGACATCCGTTCGATCGCCGTCTGTAGTTCTTTTCCGTCTTCGGATTTTGCCGAAATTATTTTCCCTTTAGCATCGCGCTCGACCGAAACCTTTGTGGGCGGAAAATAAACACGCTTGCCTTTCGATTCGGGATCGTCCTCGTTCGGAATGACATCAAAAAACGTCTCGCCGACGACCATTCCTTGTGTCAGAAGTCTCTTGACCGGCTCGTCGAATTTGACCAGACCGATGTCGCGCATCACTTTTGTCCAGAACCGCGTGTAGATCAGATGCATCACGGCGTGATCGTCGCCGCCGATGTATTGATCAACCGGTGTCCAATACGAAGCGATGTCGGGATCAAACGGCAACTCGGAATTATTTGGATCGGTGTAGCGGAAAAAATACCACGACGAATCAACAAATGTGTCCATTGTATCGGTTTCGCGCCGCGCCGGTTGATTGCAGTTCGGGCAAACGGTATAAACAAACTCCGAAACTTTCGCCAGTGGCGATTCGCCCGTTCCCGTCAGTTCGATATTTTCCGGCAGTTCAACCGGCAGATTTTCATATTTTTCAGGAACCGTGCCGCACGATTCGCAGTAAACGATCGGGATCGGCGAACCCCAGAAACGCTGGCGCGAAATGCCCCAATCGCGCAGGCGATATGTTGTTGCCGCTTCGCCGAAATTATTTTCCTCGGCAAATTCCGCCATTTTCATTTTGGCTTCTTCGGTAGTCATTCCGTTCCATTCGCCGGAATTTATCATCACTCCATAACCGGTGAAAGCCGCTTCGATTTGCGATTGGTCGTTATTTCCGTCGCTCGTCGCTCGTCCCTCATCACTCGTCCCTTCAATGACTCTGACGATCGGCAGATCGAATTTTTTAGCAAATTCAAAGTCGCGCTCGTCATGCGCCGGAACAGACATTACCGCGCCCGTGCCGTATTCCATCATCACGTAATTGCCGACCCAGACAGGCAGTTCTTCGCCGGAAAACGGATTGACCGCTTTCAGTCCGGTATCAACGCCATCCTTTTCTATTTCCGCATCGTAGTCGGTAACTTTCAATTTTTCGGCTTTGATCTCTTCGATCTTTTTCTTTATTTCTTCGGAAAAATTATCGAAATTCGCCTCGATGATCGGATGTTCAGCCGCGACGACAACGGCGTTCGCGCCGTAGATCGTGTCAATGCGCGTCGTAAAAACACGAACCGGTTCATCCGAATTTTGAATTTTGAAATCAATAAACGCGCCCGTCGAACGTCCAATCCAATCGCGCTGGCGTTTCAAAACTTTTTCCGCCCAGTCCGCTTCGATCTCTTCCATATCGTCGAGCAGCTGGTCGGCGTAAGCGGTCGTTTTTAAAAACCACTGTTCCAAATCTTTTTTCGTTACCGGATTTCCGCAACGCCAGCACAAACCGCCGGAAGCCTGCTCATTGGAAAGCGTCGCCTGATCGGTTTCGCACCAATTGACCTGCGTCATTTTTTTATATGCCAAACCCATCTCATACATTTTGAGGAAAAACCATTGATCGAACTTGTAGTATTCGGGACGATGCGCCGCTATTTCGCGCCGCCAATCGTAGCTTAATCCCAAACGCTGTAACTGCCCGCGCATCGAAACGATATTTTCTTCCGTCCAATCGCGCGGATTTACGCCGCGCTTGATCGCCGCGTCTTCCGCCGGTTGACCGAATGAATCCCAGCCGATCGGGTGCAGAACATTAAAACCTTTTAAGCGTTTATACCAGGCAAGCGCATCGCCCGCCGCATAATTGCGGACATGCCCCATATGCAGATTGCCCGAAGGATACGGCAGCATTTCCAATTGATAAAATTTCGGTTTTTCGCCGCCCGTTTCAGCCTGAAAGCTGCCCTTCTCAGCCCAGATTTTCTGCCATTTCCGTTCTATTTTCTGTGCAAAATATTTCTCGTCCATATAATTTAGTTGTGAGTTCGGAGAGTTTGGGGAGTTTTGAGAGTAAAAAACTCTTGGAACTCACAACTCTCCAAACTCTCCAAACTCAAAAAGAGTAAGTTTAGCGGATAAATAAAAATCTATCCAATAAAAGCCGTTCTAATTTGTATGATTTTTGCGATTGGAGTGCGCCACTCGCGCCCGAATTTGATCGAACGGGTGGCTATCTAAGGACGAGATTGTTTTGTTTTCCTGACCGATTCATATCTGCGATTGTATTTTATGAAATCGGTTTTGTCCAATTAATTTAAAACAACAGCCGGAATATTTTTAAAGAATATTCCGGCTTTTCAATTTTATACAAACCAGTTTAAGGAACAAACGCATTCGGAATCGGAACGTCCTCATTAATGCCGAACTGCAAACCGAAAAATCCGGCGGTAGTCCTGAGCATATACCACTCGCCCGTTGACGAACGATAAACGGCGATGTCCGCTTTGCCGTCGCCGTCGTAATCCGCCGCGACCGGCTTGTCGGCACTGAGTCCGAATTGGATGATCGTTGCCGAACCGTTTCCGCTGTTCAGGATATACCAGACTCCGTTTGACGGTCGGAAAACCGCAAAGTCGGTTTTGCCGTCGCCGTCATAATCTGCCGGAACGGGAACGTCTTCAGAGATTCCCCACTGCGTCGCGCGGAACTCGTTTCCGGCGGAACTCGCCGCATACCAGAATGTTCCGGTCGAAGGTCGGAAGACCGCGTAATCGGCTTTGCCGTCACCGTCAAAATCTCCGACGAGCGGTTTGTCTCCGGCTGTTCCAAAAGTCAGTTGGGAGGAAACGCCCGCATCGGTCAAACGATACCACGTCGAATTTGACGGGCGGAAGACGACGAAATCGTCTTTGCCGTCGCCGTTGAAATCCGAAGGCAGTGGAATGTCGCCGTTTGCGCCCCATTGAACGGCGCGGAACGCTCCGCCAGCCGAACTCGCCGCATACCAGAACGTGCCGGTCGAAGGTCGGAAAATTCCGAGATCGGCTCGACCGTCGCCGTCAAAATCAGCCGGTGTGATGATGTCGCCGCCCGTTCCGAAATTCGTCGCGGCGAATTGATAATTCACACCGAGCAGTTGATACCAGACGGAACTCGATGGGCGGAACACGCCGATGTCGGCGCGACCGTCGCCGTCAAAATCGAATCGCGTCCGCGCAACCGCCAGCGAATTGTCGAGCCGCGCCAAACCCAAAACGCCGACACCGTTGATATTAAAGAAATCGCCGCCGAGCAGAATTTTGTTGTTCTGATCGAGTTCGATGTCGCGGACGGCGTTGTTCGCGCCGTAGCCTTGATTGAAAACGGAATCAATCGCGCCGTTCGCGGTAAGCCGCGCATAGCCGCGCCGAATCTCACCGTTAACGCGGTCGAACGAACCGCCGATCAGAATTTTTCCGTCGGGCTGCTGCTTGACCGTTAAGAGCGGCGAATTTGTTCCGGCATTGAACGAATTATCGAGCGAGCCGTCGGCATTAAGACGCGCAATGTAAAAACGCTCGGTGAAATTTACGCCGGTAAAATCTCCGGCGATCAGAATTTTTCCGTCCGTTTGCAGATCAATGTCATTGATATTGGCGTTGGCGCCGCCCGGCGGATTGAATGAAGTATCAACCGTGCCGTTGGCGTTGAGCCGCGCTATTCTTCCGCGATTGACGCTGTTGATCGAATTAAAAACGCCGCTGACCAGAATCTTTCCGTCCGGCTGTAATTCGATGTTATAGATCGAATCATTGGCGGTCGCCAACGTCGCATCCAAAGTTCCGTTCGTGTTATATCTTCGTAACGCACTGCCCGACGCGATCAGAATTTTGCCGTCCGGCAAAACCTTCGTATCGAAGCTCACGTCCGAATTTGGAAATCTCAATTCCCAGCTTCCGTCCGCATTCAGACGGTGTGTTCCGCCCGCCTGTCCGCCCGATTGGGTGGCGACGATGATCTTTCCATCGGCTTGCAGATCGAGTCCGTCAATTATCTGCAATTCGCCGAAGATGGTTTGATTAAAGCTCGTATCGAGCGTTCCGTCCGCATTAAACCGCGCCAGAGAATTTTTTATCACGCCGTTTGCCTGCTTATAGTTGCCGCCGACGAGAATTTTACCGTCCGGCTGAACAAGTATTTTAAATGCGCGGCTGTGCATTCCGATACTGGTTAAAAATGTGTTATCGAGCGAGCCGTCGGCATTCAGGCGCATCAGCAAACGCCCGGTCGGATTTGAATTCCAACCGGCGAGCAGAATTTTCCCGTCCGCTTGCCGTGCGACCGAGTTTACGGAATTGAAAATGCCCTGCGGCGGATCAAACGAAGTGTCCAATTCTCCATCTTCGCCGATCAATGCCGCGCGATGTTTGGAAACCGTGTTGTAGGTCGTAAATACGCCGCCGATCAAAAATCTGCCGTCCGGCAATCTGACAAGCGAAAAGACAGCGTTATTCGGACCATTCTTACTATTGTTAAATGACGGATCAATCGTTCCGTCTGCATTGAAACGCGCCAGATTATTAAAACCGGAAAAACCGTTGATCGTGGCGAACGAACCGCCGACCATTATCTGACCGTCGGGCAGAACTACGATCTCTTTAATGGCTTCGCCGTTGACAAAATCGGGAACGCTGAAAGTCGTGTCAACCGTTCCGTCCGCGTTAAGCCTTCTCAGATAGCGCGAGCCGAGTAAAATTTTTCCGTCCGGCTGAATGGCAACCGAGTGGATGGTCTCATTTGCCGAACTCTGCTGGTAGGTCGTGTCAATCGAGCCGTCAGAATTAAATTTAATTCGCCGGTTGTATGTGTGGGGCGCAGATGAATAACTGAAATCACCGACCGCCATCACTTTGCCGTCGGGAAAAACGTCAATATCCAAAACGCTAAAGAACATCTCGGTTCCAAACATGCGAATGATCGTAAACGAATGGTCAGGCGAGCCGTCCGGGTTTAATCTGACCAGCCCGCCGCGATAAAAACCGTCCACATAGCTGAAACCGCCGCCGACATAAATTTTTCCGTCGGGCAGAAGTTTGATGGTTTTGATGAGAAACGACTGCGGGTGACCGAAGACCGGCGGATTAAAAGTCGTATCGAGCGTTCCGTCCGGGTTATACCGCGCAATGCCGTTGCGCCCGCGTTCGTTG